>JAKFEY010000029.1:0-225511 GCA_036675475.1 Vicinamibacterales bacterium | reverse complement strand
CGCCGTCGCGCGTGAGGCGAGCGCCTCGCTCGCCAGCACATAGTCGATGCGCCACCCGATGTTGCGCTGCCGCATGTTGCGCCACGGCGCCCACCACGTGAACAGGTTGTCGTTCTCCGGATCCAGCGCGCGCCCTACATCCACCAGCCCCGCGCCAAGCATGCGCGCAAACAAATCCCGCTCTTCGCGCCGGGCGCCAATCTGATTCGGCTTCCGCTCTTTCGGGTGAATGTCGCGGTCCTCGCGCGCGATGTTCAGATCGCCGCACAGCACCAGCGGCACACCCGCCGCCTGAAACGACTCCGCAAAATGCGCGAGCGCATCGAAGAACTTCAGCTTCGCCTCGTAGTCCTTCCCGCCGTTCGGCACATACACCGACGCCACCGTCATCTCCGGCAGCTGGGCGACGACGATGCGATGCTCCATGTCGAAGGGCGGATGCGAAAACACCGGCTTGTCGGGAAACCGATCGCGGCGGACGTGCAGGCCGACACCCGAGTAGCCCTTGCCGCCGTGCCAGTAGCACGCGTACCCCTCGAGCTCGCACAGCGACGCCGGCACCTGGTCCATCGAGGCCTTGATCTCCTGCAGGCACAGGATGTCGGGCTGCTCGCGCTCGACCCACTCGCGCACCTGCGCCTCGCGCGCGCGAATGCCGTTGACGTTCCAGGTCGTGATCTTCACCCCGCAATTATCTCAGGTCGCGATGCTCGCGCACATCGGTGCCCGAGTGCAGATCGCGCCGCGAATGCTCGGCGCGGTGTCCGGTATTCTTCAGCGCCGCCGAGGCGAGTCGGGCCAAAGAGCGGTCCCTCCGTCGTCTCTTTAACGGCGTCGCTGAAAAACACCGGACACCGCACCTCGGCACCGTTGCGCAACGTCGGGCATGCGCACGCGCGCGGCGACAGACTGACCCGCGCGTTCAGCGCGGCCCGTGGAGGCGTCTTCGTCGGGCGGTCGTGGCATTAACTACCCGCAGCAGGATCGTGCCCGAGGACCGCGACCGCACGGCGAAGATGCCTCCGCGGGCCGAAGCGAGCGGCGCGGCGGCGTCCTATTTCGTGGTGGAGGAAAGCGCGCGGAGGCCGTGCGCGAGGCGGTCGAGGCCTTCACCGGCCGTCGCTTCTTCGAGCGCGCCGAACGAGACGCGCAGCGCGCATCCTTCGGTGACGCCGAACGCCGAGCCGGGAATGACGGCGACGCGATGGTCGCGGATGAGCCGCTCGCAGGCGGCCATGGGGTCGAGCGAGGTGTCGGCCTTGATCAGATAGTAGAAGGCGCCGTCGGCGCGAGGAACGGTGGCGACGCCGCTCAGCGTCTTCCACGCGCGATCGCGCATCCGCGCCAGCGGCTCGAGCTTCGGCATCGTCCACGCACGCCCGGCTTTGACCGCGGCGAGCGCGGCCTCCTGCACCATGTGCGACGCGCAGATCAGGATCGTGTCCTGGATTTTGTTGACCGGCTCCCACAGCGCTTCGGGCACGACCATGTAGCCCATGCGCCAGCTCGCCATGCCGTAGGCCTTCGACAGCGAGTAGAGCGAGATGGTCCATTCGTCCGCGCCTGGCGCGGACGCCGGCGAGAAGTGTGGCGTGCCGTCGTACGTGAAGTACTCGTAGACCTCGTCGTTGACGTGATAGATCCCGCGATCGCGGCACAGCGCGCCAACGGCGCGCAGCGCGTCTTCGGGATAGACCGCGCCTGTCGGATTGTTGGGCGAGACGGTGACAATCGCGCGCGTGCGCGGCGTGATGGCGGCGGCCAGCGCGTCGAGGCGCAGCTGATAGCGATCGTCCGTGGCCACCGGCATCGGCGTGCAGCCCGCCATCACGATGGCCATCTCGTGATTGAAGTAGTACGGCACCGGCAGGATGACCTCGTCGCCGGGATCGGTGATCGCGAGCACCGCATTCATGAACGCGAGGTTGCCGCCCGCGGTCACGAAGATGCGATTGCCGCGTGGCGCGATGCCGTTCTCGGCGTGGAGCTTCTGCGCGAGTACGTCCACGAGCGGCGGCAGGCCTTCGACGGGGCCGTAGCGGTGGTCGTTGGCGTCCTGCGGAAACGCGCGCAACGCGTCGATGGCTGCAGGCGGCGGGCCCCACGACACGATGCCCTGCCCGAGACTGATCGTGCCTGGCGTTTCCGCGATCCAGCGGCTGACGACCGGGATGACGGGCGTCTGGACGTCGAGCATGCGCCTGACGGGCGCGCGCCGTGTCATTGCGCAGAAACCGGATCGGCGACGAAGGCGAGCCAGCGGCCGTCGGGGCTCACCGCCAGACGGGAGATATTCGCGATCGGCGCGGCTGCCAGATCGCCCACGAGCGTCCAGCCTGCTTCGCCTTCCTTCCACGAGAGGATGCGCGTGCCGGCGGCCGTGTACAGGCGGCCGTCGCGCGTCCACGCCGCATAAGGCTCGCCGGTCGCGCCCTCCGGCGCCTGCACCAGCGTGCGCACCTGGCGCGTGTCGGCGTCGTAGCGCTTGAACCACCACACCCGGTTTTCGTCGCGCGTGGTGAAGCTGACGGCCCGGCTTCGTGGAATCGAGACGAGCGATCGTCCGATGTTGCCGGTGACGACTTCGGCCTGCGCCGATCCGGGCGTCGCGCGCTGCAGCGTGGCGGGCTCGCCAAGCACGAACACCATCACCGTCGACGCGTCGATCCACGCGTGATAGCCGACGGGCTTGATGTCGGCGAGCACGACCTGCGGAGATTTTCCGGAGAGATCGAACTGCCACAACCGCTGGCTTTGATCGGCCTCGACCTGGATCACGCTGAAGGCATTGCCGGCCGGCACCACCGTGGCCGAGTACTCGCTCTCGGCCGTTTCGGTCAGCTGCGTGAGCTTCCGATCGGAAATCCAGTAGCGGAAGATGTCGCTCTGCTTGCCATCGCGGTTCGACGTGAACAGCACGGATCGGCTGTCGCGCATGAACGCCGGCTGATTGTCGTAGCCGGGGCTCGCCGAGATGTTGCTGACCGACGAGGCGCTCCATTTGCCGGGCTCGGCCATCGACACGAGGTAGACCTCGGTGGCGGGCGGCGCCTGGGGCGCCGGCGGCGTTTGCGCCTGCGGCACCTGCGCGAGTGCCGCGGCCAGAAGAATGAGACGCATCATGAAACGGCTTCCTCGCCGCCCAGTCTAATCCGTTTCGCCGGATCGGCCGCGCGCTATCATCGCGGGCAATGGACAGCCTCGACAGCCTTCTCGGCGCGTACCGCTCGCTCGGCGATCCGGACGCGCTCGCGCGCGAGGGCCTCTTCGCGGTGGAAGGACGCCTCGTGCTGCCGCGCCTGCTGGCGTCGCGCTATCGCGTGCAGTCCGTGCTGTTGTCGGAAGCCGCGCGCGCGTCGCTCGAGGCGGTGCTCGCACCCTATCCAGACGTGCGCGTGCTTGTCGCACCGGCTGACGAGATCACGCGCATCGCCGGCTACGACTTCCATCGCGGCTGCCTCGCGCTCGGCTATCGCGACGAGGCGTCCGGCCTGGAGCCTGGAATCTGGAGCCCGGAGCCTGTTGGCGCGAGCCTCGCGCCTGTCGTGATCCTCGAATCGGTCAGCAACCCGGACAACATCGGCGGCATCTTCCGATCCGCACACGCATTCGGCGCGCGCGGCGTGCTGCTCGGACCGGGATGCGGCGACCCGCTCTATCGCAAAGCCATCCGCACCTCGATGGGCGCGACGCTCGACGTGCCGTGGACCACACTCACCGACTGGCCCGCCGCGCTCGCCACCCTCCGCCATCACAGCCACACCATCGTCGCCCTGACGACCGACGCCGCAGCTCCGCCGTTGCGCGACGCCATCGCCGGCGGCACCGGCCCATTCGCGTTGATGCTCGGCTCGGAAGGACACGGCCTCTCGCCCGCCGCGCTCGCCGCCGCCACCCTCACCGCGCGCATCCCGATGCCCAACGCCGCCGCCGACTCCCTCAACGTCACCGCCGCCGCCTCGATCGCACTCTACGAACTCACGCAGCGCGGTTGATCGAAGCTCGGGGCCGGGTGGCTGCGCCCGCTGGCGCATGCCCGACATTGCGCAGCGGTGCCGAGGTGCGGGCGCGCCAAAGAGCGGTCGCGCCTGCGATCTTTTAACGGCCCCGCTGCACAATGCCGGGCACGCGCCAGCGTCGTTGTCACGCGCAGGGGCCGTGTCCGGTGTTCCTCAGCGCCGCCGAGGCGAGTCGGGCCAAAGAGCGGTCCTGCGCGTACTCAGGCCGCGCTGAGCGCGCGTGGTCGGTCTGTCGCGGCGCCGTGGTTGTGCATGCGAGCTGAGATCGCCCGAGCTACGCGGCGCAGCGACAGACTGACCCGAGCGCCCGTTCGCGCGGCTCTCGCCTGTGAGGCGGCGTTACGAGCGCGAGAGTTTGCGGGTGGAGCGGTGGTCGTCGCGCACGCGCTCGGCGAGGCGTTTGCGCATGTAGACCTTCGACTCCTGGTTGTCTTCGGGATTCGGCTCGAACTTGATGACGTCGTAGCGCAGGTGATCGAGCGTGCCGCGCATGTCGTAGTAGCGGTTCTTGGTCTTGACGACGATCTCGTCGAAGCCTTCGTCGAGCGCCCATTCTTCCTGCTGCTCGCTCAGCGCGCGGAAGAAGCCCATGCCGCGCCAGTCGCGCCGCGTGGCGCCGAGCCAGTTGTAGAGCACCTTCTTGCTCGAGAAGTCGACGACGTCGCGGATGCGCTCGACGAGGTCGAACATCTTCGGGTCCGATTCGTTTTCCCGCAGCTCGTGCAGCACCTTGAACGACACCGGGACGACCATGCCGGGATCCTCGGGCAGCGGCGCCTCGGCCATGAGAATCAGGCAGGTGCGATCCTGCAGGCGGTCGAGGATTTCCGTCGCGCTCTTCTTGCGCGGAAACTCCGTGAAATATTCCTCGATGTACTGAATCTCGAGCGCGCCCTGCTGCAGCGGGTACTCTTTGACCTGATATTCCAAGACGAAGCATTCTACCGCCATGCCGCGGCAGATCGCGTGATGAGCTTCCGCGCTACTCGGAGCGGAGCTCGGCGACGAGCGGGCGGCCCAGCGCGAATCGGCCCGCGACAACGGTCGCCAGCGCGCCCACCATGAAGATCGCCACAAGCCATGCGGGCATCGTCCACCCGCCTGGAAGCCCGCGGTCGATCAGGGCCGGCAGAATGGCGACGAGCGCGGCCAGCACGCCCGCGGTCATGCCGGCGAGGAGCAGCATCAGGTGCTCCGACAGCACGAGGCGAGAAATCTGGCCCTGCCCGTAGCCGACCGCGCGCAGCAGCGCGAGCTCGCGCCGGCGCTCGAGCACGTTGCGCGCAAGCACGGTGGCCAGGCCAACCGTGCCCAGCAGCAGGCCAAGCGCGCCGAGCGTCTGGAACGTCGACAGATAGGTGTTTTCGACGCGGTTGTAGACGGCAAGCCGATCGTTGGTGGATTCCACGTCGAGGCCGGCGTCCACGAGCCCTTCCTCGAGCGCCGCCGTCGCGGCCTGGATCCGCGGCGTCAGGTCCTCATCCGCCGAGCCGCGCGGCACGTCGGCCAGCAGCATCTTGAAACCGTCCTGATCGGGAAACAGCTGCAGAAACGCCTGCTCCCCAATCAGGATCTCGCCCTGCAACACACTGTGCGCGATGGCGCCGACGATGCGCAGGCGAACGGGACGGGCGGAGTCCTCGTCGATGACGAGCTCGTCGCCGACGGCGGCGTGCAAGACGTACTGCAGCGACGTCGCATCCGCGACAGCGGGAATCGCGCCGTCGGGTTGCGGGCGCGTGAGCATCCGCCACGGGTTCGCGCGATCCTCGTCGCTTTCGGCAGCCGACGCGGCGAAATGAAAACGATTCGCCTCGACGAACGCATCGGTCACGCCCACCACTCTCGGCCGGCGAGGCTTATACAAATTCAGGCAGCTCGCATCGTCACCCGGCCGCAGCCGCAGTGGATAGAACGTCATGCCGGCAAGCGCGTCGGCGTTGTTGAAGATGCCCGCGGCTTCGCGGCCCTCGGCCGAATTGAGGTCGTGCACCATCGGCAGCACCGACTCCCCGATGATGGCGAAGCCACCCGCGCCGCCGTCCGGCTCCAGTGCATCGTCGCCTCCCTTCCGGAAGGCGTCGACCGACACGATCATGAAGACGGCAGATGCGACGAGCGCGGCCGAGAGGACGCTGCGGCCGGGACGCCAGGACGCGTTGCGGATGCCGAGCCGAGAGAGCGCGCCGCCTCCAGCGCCTGCGAGCGCGGGGCCGCGGCCGGCGTTGAGCGACAGGCGGAACACGGCGAGCGCGGCGGTGAGCAGCAGCATGCCTGCGGGAAAGAAGGCCGCCGCAGCAGGCAGCACGCGCGCGAAGCCGGCGGCAACGAGGCCCAACGCGAGCAGCGCGGCGACGATGGCGAGCACGACGGTGCGACGTGATGCCAGGCGCGCGGCATCAGGCGAGCTGGAGGCGGCGCCGCCGAGCACAACGCGCGTCGACAAGCCGCGGAGCCCGCGCAATGAAAGGATGATGCAGATGGCGGCGGTGACAATGCCCGCGGCCACGCCCGTGACGAGCGGCGTTGCGCTGACGTGCAGCGAGAGGGCATTCGTGTTCACGGCGCCCGACCACCACGTGCGAAGCCCGTACAGGACGAACGCCGCATACGCCACGGCAAGCGCGGCGCCGGCAAGGCTGCCCACGATCGCAAGCGTGAGGCCTTCCGCGAGAAACAGCCGCCGAATCGTGCGGCGTGGAAATCCGAGCGCCTGCAGCAGACCGATCTCGCGAAGGCGCTGCTCGATGCCGAGACGGAAGAACAGCGCGGCGAGCAGCAGTGCCGAGATCAGCAGAAAGAAGCTGAAGCCGAGAAAATACTGACCGAAATCGGCAGCGCCCTGCGAGGCGTCCTCGCCCTGCTGCCGCACGTCCATGAGCTGCAGCCCCGAGGCATCGAGAGGAATCCGCTGCAGCAGGCCGGCGTCGATCGCCTGCAGGATTTCGCCGCTCGTCGCGCCCCCAGACGGCGCGATCCGTATCGAAGTCAGCCTGCCATACCGCGATCCCCACAGCCTTTGGCCGGTTTCGAGAGGAATGAAGGCCTTCGGCGTGGTGCGGTAGGCGTCCCAGTAGTCCTCGTCGATCTGCCGCACGCGGCCGAGATCGATCGGGAACGGCGGATCCCAGTCCGACAGATCGGTGGATTCGCTGATGCCGGGATAGTCCGGCGCCAGGTCGCGGTCCGCGGCAAGACCTGCGATCGGCACGACAGCCGACACCACGAAGTCCGCGCCTTCGGTGCCCAGGCGCCCCTCGTCCAGCCAGCGATAGAACGTCATGCGCAGCGCGTCGCCAGGCTTCACGTTCAAATCGCGCGCGGCCCATTCGTTGAGCACAATCGGCGGCAGCGAGCCTGTCCCCGCACTCAGGCCCTCGCGCAACGGCCCTTCCGGAAGCGTGCGCGGATCGAGGGCCGCGACCAGCGAATACGGCGTCGCGCGCTCCCCCGCGCGAAATTCGTTCGCCAGATACGTCATCACCGGCATCGCCTGCGCGCCGGCCTCGCGCGCGATGGCATTGACGGCATCCGCGGTCTGGTCGGTGAGCAGCCCGGCATCGCTCTCAATCACGGCCACGTCGCCAAGCACGCTCGAGCGCAGCGCGAGATCGGCGGGACGCACCGACGAGGTCAGCGCCGGCTCCAGCGATGCTTCCCCTCCGGCCCGGCTGAACATCGCGAGATTGACGCGCAGGTCGATCCCGAGATCGGACTGCAGCCGCGTCAAGTTCATGAACACCGCGCGCACGGGTCCCTGCGACGGCGACGGCGCGAACTCTCCCATCTGATCCGCTGGCAGCACGCCGGTGGCGCGCGTGCGCAGCGTTCGCCCGCCTTCATCGCGGCGCCCGTGCAGCGACTCGAGCGGAATGTCTGACGGGCGCTCGACGCGCACCACCAGCGCGTCGCCATCGGCCACGCCAAGCTCGGCAGCAAGCCCCGGACTCACGACGACATCGCGGCCGGACGGCGCCGCGCGATCGACGCCGTGCAGCGCGAAGAAGCGATCGTCGATGCCGTACACGACCACCTTCGACGCGCGGCGGCCGCTGGATTCGTGCGTGACGATGGCGTTGGCGGCGATGGCCGGGGCGGAGGCCGTGACGGTGCCGGCGGATGCGGCGTGGACGTCAGCGGCCAGCGCCTCGCGGAAGAACGTCTGCGAGGTGAGCACGACGTCGGCGCGGCCGAGCCGCTGATCGACGAGCGCGCGCAGGCTGCCGCGCACCGACTCGCCGACGAGCAGCGCGCCGGCCAGCACCGCGACGGCGCACGCGACGCCCGCCACGACCGCCGCATTCGTGCGGGCGTGATGCCGCAGGCTGCGACGGACGAGGGCGCCGAGCGTCATGACACCAGACGCCGCGCGTCGAGCTCGAAGCGGCGGCCGAACCGTTCGGCGAGCGCCGGGCTGTGCGTGACCACCACAAGGATGGTGCTGAGCCGCGCGTGCAGATCGAGCAGCAGATCCGCCACATGCGCCGCGGCCGTGCGATCGAGATTGCCAGTGGGCTCATCGCACAGCAGCAGTCCCGGCGCGCCGACGAGCGCGCGCGCGATGGCCACGCGCTGGCGCTCGCCGCCCGACAGTTCGGCGGGGCGATGATCGGCGCGGTCGCCGAGCCCGACCTGGCCCAGCAGCTCGCGCGCGCGGTCGCGCACGCCCTCGGTCACGCCTGCCGGGTGCACGAGCGCGGGCGTGACGACGTTCTCGAGCGCGGTGAGCTGCGGCAGCAGCAGGTGATCCTGAAAGACAAATCCCACGCGCCGGCTGCGGAAGGCGGCCTGATCCGGCTCGGACATCTTCCAGGGATCGTCGCCGTCGAGCGTGACGGTGCCCGACGAGGGCGGCTCGAGCGCGCCGATGATGTACAGCAGCGTGCTCTTGCCGCTGCCGGACGGACCCATGATGGCGGCTGACTCGCCGCGATCGAGCGCGAGCGACACGTCTTCGAGAATCGGCAGCGGGCCGCGCGGCGTGGCGTACGACTTCGAGACGTGATCAACCGCGAGCATGAACAACCTTCAATGATGCGTAGGCCGCTTCGGCCGCATCGGTCATGGCGTCGGCGCTGTAGCGCGCGCGCACGCCAATGGCGCCGCGCTGTGACAGCTCGCCGGCAAGCGAGGCGTCGGTGAGTACCCGCAGCAGGCCTTGCGCGAGCGCGTCGGGATCGTCGGGCGGCACGAGCAGCCCGCCGCCTGTATTTTCGACGATCTCCGTGAAGCTGCCGCGCGACGGCTGCACCACGGGCACACCGGCGGCCATGGCCTCGAGCAGCGTGAGCCCCTTGGGCTCGTCATAAGTGGCGGGCATCGACATCACATCGAACGACTGCAGCAGCTGCTGCTTGCCAGCACGATCGGGCGAGCCGGCATACGTGAACTCGGCATCGAGCCCGAGCTCCGTTACGCGCTTCAGCACGCCGTCGAAATAGTCCGTGTGCTCGGGGCCAAGATATCCGCCGGCGACCAGCCGCATCGGCATCGCGGATCGCTGCTTCAAGCGGTGATAGGCCTCGACCAGCACGTGCAGGCCTTTCTCGGGCGCGATGCGCCCGAAGAAGCCGACGGTTGCCGGGCCAGGCGCGCCGGGCCCATCCGCGGCGGGACGAAAGTCCCGGCCTACCGCGCTCGTCCCGTATCCCGCGAGCGAAATTCCGAGCGGAACCACCTTCATCTTCGCGCCGGGGATGCCGAGATATCCGCTCATGAAGCGCTGGTAGTAGTCACTCACAGGCAGAAACAAGTTCACGTCGCCGATCTTGCCGCGAATCAGATCCAGCGACTGCTGCTTCCAGGGCTCGTGCAGATTCTCGAGAAAGAGATCTTCGCCCTGCAGCGTGCAGACGATCGGCACGTTGAGCGCGTCGCGCAGCGGCTTCGCCAGACCGATCAGCAGCGTGAATGGAAGACTGATCGCGGCGAACGGCGGCTCGTGCCGCAGCCAGTGCAGCAGCTTGTCGATCTCCTTGCGCTGATGACCGTCGTTGCCGCGCAGCATCGACACCGTCATGCCGCCGAGCAGCGCGGGGTCGACTTTGATCTGCCGCTTCGACGCCAGCTTCAGCATGGGCGCCGAGTCCCAGAGCCGATCGAGCAGCCACGGCGTGTGCCGGAAGATCGGGAAATGCTGCTCGAGATAGACGCTGATGCCGCCGAAGAAGACTTTCCCGCCGCTGACGTTTCGCTCGTCGGTGAGCGTCGGCGTGTAGACAGGCGCCAGCACCACGTCGTGCCCGCGCGCGAGCAGCGCCGAGGCCAGCGCGTTGTCGCGCAGACAGCTGCCGCAATACATATCGGCCGCGCCCGCTGTCAGATATAGAAGACGCAAGACTGAAGACTCACGACGAAAGAACGGTGTCCACGGCCTTGAGGATAGCCTGAGCTGACCGTTCGATGTCGGCCTCCGTGGTCGACCAGTTGCTGACCGACACCCGGATCGCCGCCATGCCGTGCCACGTGGTGCCACCAAGCCAGCACGTGCCCTCTTTCTGGACGGCCGTGATGACGGCTCGCGTCGCCTTGTCGGCATCGGCGCCGTCTGGTGATTCACCCGATCGTCCTTCCGGCTCGACCCTCACCAGCACCTGATTGAGCACGACATCGTTGAGGATGCGCACGTGGGGATGCGCGCCCAGCAGCTCCGCCATGTGCCTGGCGTGATGGCAGCAGCGATCGATCAACGCGCCGAGGCCGTTGCGTCCGAGCGCGGCGAGCGCGGCATAAACCGTGACCGCCCTGCCCCGCCGCGATTCCTCGGGCACATATTCGTGCGGATCGCGCTGCGCATCCGAGCTTTCGATGTAGGGGGCCTGCAGCGTCATGGCGGCGCGGTGCGCGTCGCGGTGGCGCGTGAGCACGATGCCGCAGTCATACGGCACGTTGAGCCACTTGTGCGCGTCGGTGGCGATGGAGTCGGCACGGCCGATGCCGGCCACGAGGTGCGCGCGCGACGGGCTGGCTTTCGCCCACAGGCCGAACGCGCCGTCGACGTGCAGCCACGCGCCGCGGGCCGCGCACGCGTCGGCAATCGGCTCGATCGGATCGAACGCGCCGGTGTTCACGTTGCCGGCCTGCGCCGTGACGATGCAGGGGCCGGAGGTTTGCGCGAGCATCTCTGCCAGCGCGCCGGCGCGCATGCGGCCCTGCGCGTCGGCCGGCACGCGCCGCACGCGCGCCGCGCCCAGCCCGAGATACTTCAGCGCGTTGAAGATCGTGTAGTGCGACTCGTCGCTGACGACGACGTCGATGGGAGGCGCGCCGATGAGGCCGTTGGCTTCGACGTCCCAGCCGGTCTGTTCCAGCACGTAATGGCGCGCCGTGGCGAGCGCGGTGAAGTTGGCCATCTGGCAGCCGGTGACGAATCCGATGCTGGCGTCAGGCAGATCGAGCAGATCGCGGATCCAGCCGGAGACAACGTCCTCCACCACCGACGCGAACGGCGACAGCACGTAGATGCCGGCGTTCTGATCCCAGGCCGAGACCAGCCAGTCGGCGGCCGCGGCGGCCGGCATGGCGCCGCCGGTGACGAAGCCGAAATAGCGCGGCCCCTGCGACGCGGTGGTGCCGGTGGCCGCGGCGGCGGCCAGGCGGTCGATGATCGCCGCCGGATCCTCGCCGGCGTCAGGCAGCGGGCCGCCCAGCGCGCCGCGCAGCTCTGCGGCGCTCGCGATGGCGACGACAGAGCGATCGGCGATGCTGTCGAGATAGTCCGCCGCGTGTTTGGCGGCCTGAATAAATGGGGACGGGTCTAATTTATTCATCGGTGCGGCAGCCCCATGAATAAATTAGACCCGTCCCCATTTTGAAACGCGCGACGGCCGTACAGGTGCTCGAACAGGTTGCCTTCGTGCGGCTGGTCCCAGACGATCTTGTTCGTCTGGATCGGGCCCAGGTTCAGGCGGCCGACGAGATCGGAGCCGAGCAGGCGGTCGATCGCGGCGCGCTCGCCGGTGAGCGCGGTGACCACCAGCGTGGGCCCGAAGCACGCGGGCGCCGCGGCCACTTCCTCGGGCGCCATCTGCACTACCGACACGAACGGAAACAGGAACTCGCGGTTGGCGAGTGGATGCGAGGACCGATCGCAGCGCACGACCGTCGGCAGCAGGAATGTCGCGCCGTCCTTCTCGGCGACGCGCGAGCCCGCCCGGTACTGCGCCGTGACGTCCTCGGCGCCCTCTTCGTACAGGCCCGCGTCAATCTGCTGCGAAATGCGTTGCGCCACCGCCGGATCCACGAAGGGCGCGATCTCCGCGCGATCATCATCGGCCGCGCGCGGCTCGATCGTCGCCAGCCGCTGCGCCAGGGCCTCGGCGATTTCCTCAGCGTGCGACGGCACCCACACGCCGCTCGCGTTGACGCACGAGCGGCCGCCATTCTCGACGACCGACGCGGCAATCAGATCGATGTAATCCTTCCAGCGATCGATCTGGTCGGGCCCGATATACAACTTGCTGTAGCCCGGCCCGTGCAGCTCCACGCGCGGATCGCCCGCGACGGTACCCACGGCCGTCACGTCGCCAAAGAACATGCTGCGGCCAGTCGACCGCACGATCTCGCCAGCGCCCGCGTGCCCGCTCGGGTAGAAGCAGAACGCCTCGCGCGGCACGCCGACCTTGATCAGCGACTGAATGAGGCGGTACGGCGTCCACGGTTCGGCACTGCCTGGACGCAGCACCAGCGGCGTCTTCAGCGGAATCGACGGCAGCCACAGGCCGTGCACGCCCGGTGAGTTGTTGGGCAGCACCACACCCAGCGCCTGCGCGCGCGGAAAGAACGGGCCGCGGTCGAACGTCGCGAAATCCACGCCGCGCGACAGGCCGCGCAGGATGCTCTCCATGTTCTCGAGCACCGCCGCCACGCGGCCCATGTTGCGCCGCCCCATCACGAAGGGCATGCCCGTGGTCGCGTTCAGCTGCTCGAGATAATCCTGCGGGGTCTGCTGCGCGTCACCAACCGGCAGGGTGTCTCCGAGAAACACCGGCGCCGCGGCCCTGCACATCGCGATCAACTCGGCCACCGAATGGCGCTGCAGCGCGGCGCGCGCCTCCGCCTGCTTCAGGAGATCGCGGCTGATCAGGCCAACGTTCGCCTGGCTGATCTCGACGAAGGGCTCACGCGTGCGGTGATGCGCGGTGGTTGCGACATCAATGCTTTTATAAGGAACACCAAACCGCAACAGCGGAATATGCATAGGGACATCCGAAACGATCAGTAGCTCCAAAACCGCAGGTGCGTTTGATCGCGGACGAGCACGCCGCCGGGGGCCAGTACGGGATGCGTGTACGTGGCGCTCTTGCCGACGGCGTAGCGGCGCTCGGCCTTGAAGCCGGTCTTCGATACCGGCGCGATGACCATTTCCCCGTTGTCGAGCTGCGCGACCAGATGGGCGCCCGCTACGACCAGGTGCGCGTTGCCCGCGTCGCGGCCGTCGGTCATCCACAGCGTCTTGCCCGTGGCCGGGTCGAGCGCGAAGAACTGGCCCTTGCGCCGGCTCGACATGCCGTAGAGCACCCCGCCATGCAGGACCGGCGTGCTCATGTACATCGCGGTCTCCGGCGAATGCCACAACTCGGTCGCCGCCATCGTCATCCCGTTCCGCGCGACGCGCAGCGCGCGCGTGCCCTGGCGCGTGCCCGAGACGATCACCATGTCGCCCATCACGATCGGCGTCACGATGTTCTCGTTCCACTCGTCAGCGAACGGAAAGCTCCAGAGCGTGGCGCCGCTCTCGGTGGAGATGCCCACCACCGACTTGTCGGTGAGCGTCACCACCTGCTTCGCGCCGGCAATGGTCGCCAGCACCGGCGACGCATAGCCGGGGCCGGCTGCCGTCTGCTCCCACTTGATCGCGCCGGTGGCCGCGTCAAATGCGCGGAACACACCGCCGCGGTCGTCGCCGACATGCACGAGGATGCTGCCGTCGATGAGGATCGGCGACATCGCGGTGCCGCAGAACAGCTTCGACGAGTCAATGTCCTTCGTGTAGTCGTGCCGCCACAGCACCCTGCCCGTCGCGGCGTCATAGGCTGTCAGCACCGCGGACACGCCGAACGTATACAGCCGCCCGCCGGCCGCGAGCGGCGTGGCGTTCGGGCCTTTCGCCATCGAGCTGGCGTACTGATTCTTGGTGAACGGCGCGCGATGCGTGTCGGTCCAGATCTGCCTGCCACTGGCGAGATCGAACGCCGTCACGATTTCATCCGGATCGCGCCGCGCGTGCACATACACGCGGCCGCCGTCGACAACCGGCGTCGAATAGCCCTCGCCCACCGCCACGCTCCAGCCTTCCGTCAACGCCTCGGGCCACGCCTTCGGCACCAGCGCGGCCGGGACGACGCCGTCGCGGGCGGGACCGCGCCACTGGGACCATTGGGCCGACGTGGTCACCGACAGCGCTGCTGACAGCAACAGAGTCGTCAGTACGGTGTTGGCGGTCATAGAGTCTCAGAAACGTAGATGGTAAATCGTAAATAGCATCGTCCATCGTCTATTGCCAGAGGCTGCTCACGGGCGTCAGTACACCCCTTCCACTACGGACGCGCCGAGCTTGGCAAACGGCCTGACGTTTCTCACGCCGTCCCACGGATACGGCTCGCACGGCGGCTCGCGCTCGGCTTCGTCGCGCTCGAGGAAGCGCGGCATGAAAAATTCCTTCGTCAGCGTCGTCAACCGCACGCGGCCTGTCTGGCCGTAGTCAACCACCGTCGTGGGATTCGCGGGATCGACGACCTCGATCACTGCGCGCGGCAGCGGCGGGTAATAGATGATGGCGTGGTTGTCCTTCGGATCGAAGGGCTTGTGCACGGCGAGTCCCATCAGCGTGTTGCCGTAGGTGGGCGCGAAGTACGCGTCGCCTATCAGCTCCTCGCGCGCGAAGCGATGAAACTGCGGCGTCATCTCGGTGCCGCCGCAGAAGACGCCCGTGATGCCGGCCTTACTGATGGAAATCTTCTCGCTGATCGCCTCGAGCAGCTTCGGCGTCGTGAACAGGCACCTGATGTTGGGATGCGCCTTGAGCAGGATCAGCGCCTGATCGACAACGTGCCGCTTGTAGGCTTCGACCTGATCCATCTGCCGCGCCTTGATCAACTTGATGACCCAGCGCGGATCGAGATCGACCATGAAGCAGATGCCGCCGCGGTGTTGCGCGAGATGTTCGATCGCCAGGCGCAGCCGGCGCGGGCCTGACGGCCCGACCATCAGCCAGTCGCTGCCCTTCGGAAAGTACTCGTCGGGCAGCGTGTCGCTGAACGTCGAATAGTCGATGCGGAAGTCGTCGATGTTGATGCGCGATTTCGGCACGCCGGTGCTGCCGCCGGTCTCGAACACATAGACCGGCTTGTGCGCGAGGCCCTTCGGCACCCAGCGCCGCACGGGCCCGCCGCGCAGCCACTCGTCCTGAAAAAATCCGAAGCGATCGAGATCCTCGTACGTGCGGATTTCCTTGCGCGGATCCCAATCGAGCCGGCTGGCGAAATCCAGCCAGAACGGGCTGCCGGTTGCGGGGTCGAAGTGCCAGGCGACGGTCTCGCGCACGTGCGCGTCGAGCGCAGACTTGCTGAAGGTGGAGGCTGTGAACATGATCGGTTGTCGGTCACCGGTAACCAGTTGTCGGTGCGAGCCGGACAGGACAACGCCGCTCTCACTGACAACCGGCAACCGGTTACCGGTTACCTAGTCTACCCGTCTCTTCCGCGAGCGTCCGCAGCTCGCCGGCGCGAGTGACCGCTACCGGGATTTCCCCCAGCCGGTCGACCGGCCACGGCAGCGCCCATCGCCAGTTTGCGTCGGCGACGGTCGCGGGCGTGTTGATCCGATCGTGCCATCCGAACAGATCCTGGAACGGCAGGATCAACAGGTTGGACGGCGACTCGGAGAGGGCGCGCAGCAGCGCATCGCGCACCGCCGGCGTGAACGACGCGGTCGCGCCCTCGCCGAGCAGCATGCGCCGCTCCGCGTCGCCTTCCTGCTCCCACCACTCGGCCATCGACGCCGTATCGTGCGTGCCGGACGTGGCCACGGCTACGGGAGGCCAGTCGCGTGGCGGGATGAACGGCTGCCCCTCGTCGTGCCAGCGGCGCTCCCATCGCAGGATGCGATAGCCGGGCAGATTCAGCCGCGCCAGCGACGCGCGCACGGCGTCGGGCACCGTGCCGAGATCTTCCGCGGTGACCGCCGCGCCGGTGTCGAGCATGAGCGACATGATGCGCTCGCCCTGTGCGATCTGCGCGTGCTCGTCACCCGGCAGGAAATAGGGCTCGCCCTCGTGCGGACGCACGAACGTGCGATAGAAACCCACGAGGTGATCCACGCGGAAACCGTCGAACAGGTCGGCGGCCCGCCGCGCGCGCGCGCGCAGCCACTGGAAATCGCCGGCCGCGATCTCGGGCCAGCGATACACGGGCAGGCCCCAGTCCTGCCCCGTCGCGCTGAACGGATCGGGCGGCGTGCCCACCGACGCGTCGAGCATGAAGTCCTGCTGCCGCGCCCACACGTCGGCGCTCGCCGTGTTCACCATGAACGGCAGGTCGCCGAACACCTCCACGCCCCGTCCGCGCGCGGCAGCACGTGCCTCGGCCCACTGCGACGCCGCGATCCACTGCAGCCACGAATAGAAAAGGATGCGATCGCCCAGCATCGCCCGCGCATCTTTGCCATCCTCGGGCATGCCCTCGGAGTCTGCCGCGAACGAGCGCTCGCGCAGCGGCTGGGGCCACGTCGGCCAGTCAGGCCCCGCGTCTTCCGCGACGGCGCGAAACAGCGCGTAGTCGTCGAGCCACCAGGCTTCGCGCGCGCGGAACGCCGCGAAGGCGTCGCCTTCGTCGCTCGACGCGCTCGCATCGCCGCGTGCGGCCTCCCATGCGAGCGCGAACGCCGCACGCTTGGCAGCGCGGACCGCGTCGTAGTCCACCTGCGGCGCATGCCGCGCGGCATCGAGCGCCTCGCGGGCGTCTGCCGGCAGCGCCTCGACACCGCCTGCCTTCGCGAAGCCGGGCATCGCTTCGGGCGCGATGAACAGCGGATCGAGCGCGGCCGACGACAGCGCGGAATAGGGCGAGTTCTGCCCCGCCGCCATCTCGTTGATCGGCAGCAGCTGCAGCAGTGACATGCCGGCGCCCTGCAGCCATGCGGAGAACGGAGCCAGATCGCGGAACTCGCCGATGCCCCAGCTGGTGCTGGAGCGCATCGAGAACAACGGCAGCAGAACGCCCGAGAGCCTGCGATGGGCAGGCGCGGTCATGCCGGCGAACCGAGCCGGCGCTCGAGACGCGCCACGCCCTCATCGAACGCGTCGGGACGCGCGATGAGACTCACCACCACAAAGGCTTCATGCGCGAACTCAAAAAAATATCCGGGGTGCACGAGCACCCCCTCGTCTTCAACAAGCGACACAGCCAGGTCTTCCTCCTGAACCACCGCGGGCACACGCACCACCGCGGACCACCCGCCTTCTGCCCGGAGCAAATTCAGGGCCGGATGCCGCCCTGTCATGTCAGCCAGCACGGCCAGATTCCGGCGCGCGCGCTCGAGAATCTGCTCGCGCATCACCGCGCCGGCCGCAATGAGAGCCGCCGCCGACGTCTGCACGGGCGTCGACACGGACAAGTAGGTGTCGGCAATCAGCTCGAGCTTCTCGCGGGCGGCGACAACGTTCGCCTCCGTACCGCCGATGGCAATCCACCCGAGCTTCAACTGCGGCAGCGCGGCCGACTTCGACAAGCCGCCGAGCGCAAACACCAGCGGACGGCCGCTCGCGAGCACGCTCACGCGATCGTCGGGCGCCTCGGGCAGCGGGAAATCCCAGAACACCTCGTCGCCGATCAGCGGAAGCTCAGGCGCCGCCGACGCCAGGCGCGCGAAGTCGTCGCGCGTGAAATACGACCCGGTGGGATTGTTCGGACTCACCGCGAGCACCGCGCGCGTGCGTCCGGTCACTGCGGCCGCCATCGACGAGGCGTCGACGCTCCAGCGCGCGTGATACTCGAGCCGGTATGGGCGCACGACGACGCCTTCCAGACGCGTCAGCCACTCGAACAGCGGATAACTCGGCTGGGGAACCAGCACCTCGTCGCCCGCATCACATAGGAGCTTGAAGAGGTAGCCGTACGCTTCGCTCGTGCTGGCGGTGAGGACGATGGCGGTGGGCGGGATGGGGGTGCCGCGCCGCGTCAGTTCGGCGGCGACGGCCTCGCGCGCTTCCGCAATTCCCGCCGACTCGGGCTCATAGATCAGGTTGCGCGGATCGGCCAGACCGGCGAGCACGTCGTCTGGATAGGAGAACCCGGCAGTCGTCGGGTTCGACACCGTGAGATCGATCAGATCCCGTCCCGACGCGCGGCGGCGCCGCACGGCATCGGCCAGCCGGTTTGCCGTGAGCGCGCCCGGCAGGCGGGACGAAAACGAGGGGATAATCATCGTCTATGCGACTGAAAGCCTTGCTGACGGCGTGCGTCCTGGCGACGGCGCCGGGATCCGCGTTTGCCCAGTCCGGCACGCTCGCCGTGCCGTACACCCACTTCACGCTGCCCAACGGCCTCAACGTGATTCTGCACGAGGATCACAGCGTGCCGACGGTCTCGATCAACATGTGGTACCACGTGGGGTCGGGCCGCGAGAAGCCGGGCCGCACCGGTTTTGCCCACCTGTTCGAGCATCTGATGTTCGAAGGCTCGAAGCACGTGCCTGAAGGCGCCTTCGACAACTGGCTCGAGGCGGCCGGCGCCAACAACAACGGCTCGACCAGCCGCGACCGCACCAACTATTACATCGACATGCCGTCCAATGCGCTCGATCTTGGATTGTTCCTCGAATCGGATCGCATGGGCTATCTGCTCGACATCGTCACGCCGCAGCTGGTGAACGGCCAGCGCGACGTCGTCAAGAACGAGCGGCGCCAGGGTGTCGAGAACGCGCCGTACGGCATGGCCGACGTGAAACTCGACGAGCTGCTGTATCCGAAAGGCCATCCCTACAGCTGGCCGACGATCGGCTACATGGAGGACCTCACGGCGGCCAGCGACGAGGACGTGCGCGACTTCTTCCGCACCTATTACGCGCCCGGCAACGCGAGCCTGGTGATCGCCGGCGACATCAACACCGCCGAGGTGCGCGCGAAGGTGGAGCGCTGGTTCAGCGACGTGAAGCCCGGCGCGCCCATTGAGCCGAACGAATATCCGCCCGCGGAGCTCACGGCTGTGAAGAAGGAGCGGATGACCGACAAGGTGCAGCTGCCGCGCCTCACGCTGGCGTGGCTTACGCCGTCGCATCTCGCGCCCGGCGACGCGGAGCTTGATCTCACGGCAGCGATTCTGGCCGGCGGCAAGAACTCGCGGCTCTACAAGCGGCTCGTGTACGACATGCAGGTGGCGCAGAGCGTCTCGGCGTTTCAGTCATCAGGCCGTCTCAGCTCCGAGTTCTACGTCGTGGTGATGGCGCGGCCCCAGGAAGGCAAGACCAGCGATCAGGTGACCGAAGAGATCAAGAAAATCGTCGACGAGGAAATCGAGAAGCTGCGGCAGACGGCGCCTGACGCGCGCGAGCTGCAGCGCGCGATCAACCAGACCGAGTCAGCGTTCTATGCGCGCATGGAGCGCGTGGGTGGATTCGGCGGCAAGGCGGATCAGCTCAACAGCTATTTCTACGCGACTGGCAATCCTGACTATTACAACGAAGACCTGTCGCGGTACCGCGCCATCCGGCCCACCGACATTCGCGCGGCCGTGCGCCAGCACCTGCCGGCGGACAAGCGGGTGGAGCTGACGGTCGTGCCAGAAGGCGGTGGCAAATGAATTTGGTGATCTCGAGATTTGGTGACCTGGTGATTGCTACCGCGCTGCTGTGTGGCGCGGCAGGAGTCGCCCAGGCGCAGACGGCGCAGGCGCCCGATCGCAGCAAGCCGCCGGCCCTGGCCGCGCCGAAGGATCTGACGCTGCCGCCCATCGTGAAGCGCACGCTGTCGAACGGACTGCCCGTCTGGATTGTCGAGCACCACGAGGTGCCGGTGGCCAGCGTCGCGCTCGTCGTCAAGAGCGGCGGCACCGCGGACCCGGCCGGCAAGTTCGGGCTCGCCAGCCTCACGGCGGCCATGCTCGATGAGGGCGCAGGCAGCCTCGATGCGCTGGGCCTTGCCGACGCGATCGATTTTCTTGGCGCGTCGATTGGCACGGGCGCCGGGTACGACGCGAGCACCGTGTCGCTGTACGCGCCTGTGGAGCGGCTCGATCCGGCGCTCGCGCTGATGGCCGATGTCGCCATCCGGCCGGCGTTTGCCGAGAAGGAGCTCGAGCGCCTGCGCAAGGAACGGCTCACGAGCCTCATGCAGATTCGGGACAACCCGCCCGCCATCGGCGCGACGGCGTTCCCGCGCCTGGTGTATGGCACCACGCACCGCTACGGCACGGGCCTGGCCGGCACGGCGGCGACCGTTGCGGGTTTCACCGCGGCGGACCTCAAAGCCTTTCACGCCGCGCACTATCAGCCGGGCAACGCGCACCTGATCGTGGTCGGCGACGTGCAGCCCGACGCCGCCGTCGCAATGCTCGAGAAGAGCTTCGGCGGGTGGAAGAGCACGGCGCCTGCGCCGGCGTCGACGCCGCAGGCGACGCCTGCCCCAGGCGCGCGCACCGTGTATCTGATCGACAAGCCGGGCGCCGCGCAGTCGGTGATTCGCATCGGCTGGACGGGCGTGCCACGCTCGACGCCTGACTATTACGCCATCCAGGTGCTGAACACCATCCTCGGCGGCTCGTTCACGTCTCGGCTCAACACCAACCTGCGCGAAACGCACGGCTACGCGTACGGCGCCGGCTCGAGCTTCGACATGCGGCTGTCGGCCGGCCCGTTCTTCGCGACGGCCAATGTGCAGACCGACAAGACGTCGGAGTCGCTCACCGAGTTCTTCACGGAGCTTGCGAACATCGGCAAGCCGGTGTCGGCCGAGGAGCTGGAAAAAGCCAAGAACTATCTCGCGCTCGGCTTTCCGCAGGACTTCGAAACCACGCAGGACATTGCGTCGAAGCTGAGCGAGCAGGTGATTTACAACCTGCCCGAGGGCGTGTTCAACGAATACGTGCAGAAGATTCAGGCCGTCACGGCCGCCGACGTCGAGCGGGTCGCGAAGAAATACGTCACGCCCGACACGTTCGCCGTCGTCGTGGTCGGCGACCTGAAGACGATTGAAGCGGGCGTGAGGACATTGAACCTGGGCACCGTGCGCATCGTGCCGATTGACGAGATCCTGAAGTAGGTGTCGTACCGCCCGATCGAGGACTACGCCATCATCGGCGACGGCCTGACGGCCGCGCTGGTGTCGCGCGACGGCTCCATCGACTGGGCGTGCTTCCCGCGATTCGACGCCTCGTCGGCGTTCGCGCGCATTCTCGACAGCAGCCGGGGCGGCCACTTCCAGGCCGCGCCGGCTGACGACTTCACGGTGTCGCGCCGCTATCTCCACAACACCAACGTCCTGCTCACCCGCTTTACCACCAGCGGCGGCGAAGCCGAGCTCATCGACTTCATGCCCGTGAGCCATGCGACCGATGGCCCCGGCAGGAACCGCATCATCCGCCGCATTCGCGGTCTTGCCGGCCACGTGCGCTTCGCGGTCACGCTCGATCCCCGCTTCGACTATGCGCGCGTGGATCCGGAATGGGAGACGCGCCCCGAAGGCGTGCGCGCCATCGCCGGACAGGAATCGATCGCTGTCTATGCCCCGCTCGCGTGGACGCTCGGCCGGTCGGGCGCCTCGACGTCATTCGACATCGCCGCGGGCGAAACGCGCTGGCTGGTGCTCGAATACAACGCCACACCCGCCGCATGGCAGCCGGCCGACGATGGCGCGTCGCAGATTGCGCTGAACGACACGTGCGACTACTGGCGCCGGTGGATCGGGCACTGCACGTTCACGTCGTACGCCGACGTGGTGTGCCGCAGCGCGCTCGTCCTGAAGCTGCTCGCCTACGCGCCCACCGGGGCGATCGTGGCGTCGCCGACGACGTCGCTGCCGGAGCGCATCGGGGGCGTGCGCAACTGGGACTACCGGTATGCGTGGGTGCGCGACACCGCGTTCTGCGTGTACGCGTTCTCGCTGCTCGGCCAGTTCAAGGAGGGCGAGCGTTTCTTCGACTGGCTGCTGGGCGTGGTGCCCGACGGGCCTGAGTCGCTGCAGGTGATGTACGGCGTCGACGGCGAGCGCGATCTCACGGAGTACGAGCTCACGCATCTGTCGGGATACGAGAACTCGCAGCCGGTGCGCATCGGCAACGCCGCGTATTCGCAATTGCAGCTCGATGCGTACGGCGACCTGCTCGACACGGCGTTCGTGCTGCAGAAAGCGGGCCGGCCGATCTCGAAGGACCTCTGGCCGTTCCTGCGCGGATCGGCGGATCACGTAATGAAGATCTGGCGGCAGCCCGATCAGGGCATCTGGGAGATGCGCAGCGACCCGAAGCATTTCGTGGCGTCAAAGGCGCACTGCTGGCTGGCGCTCACGCGTGCCGCGCGCCTCGCGCGCAATGGCGGCCTGAGCGGAGACGTCGAGGGATGGGTGGCTGCGGCGGACGCCATCATGCGCGAGATTCGCGATCTCGGCGTGGATCCCGCGACCGGATCGTTCCGGCAGGCCTACGGCAGCGATCAGGTCGACGCGAGCCTGCTGGCGCTGCAGCTGCGCAAGGTTGTCAAGCCTGGCGATCCGCAGATGCAGGCCACCGTCGAGCGCATCGAGCGCGAGCTCGACGCGTCGCGCAGCGGCGGCGACGTCCGTCCCGGACTCATTCGCCGGTATCGCACCAGCAAGGTCGATGACGGCCTGCCGCCGGGTGAAGGCGTGTTCCTGATGTGCTCGTTCTGGCTCGTCGACGTCTATGCGGAATCGGGCCGCGTCGATCGCGCGCGGCAGCTGTTCGAGCGGCTGCTCGATTACGCCAATGATGTGGGCCTGTACGCCGAGGAGTTCGATCCGTTCGAGAAGCGCCATCTCGGCAACTTCCCGCAGGCCTTCACGCACGTGGCGCTGATCAACGCGGCGGCCGCCCTCGAGGACGCGTCGTCGCGCGCGTAGCGATGATCCGCGTTGCCGTGATCGGGGCGGGAGCCGCGGGCCTCATGGCCGCCATTCACGCGGCGCGCGCCGGCGCGCGCGTGACGCTGATCGAGAAGACGCCCGATGGCGGCCGCAAGATCCTGATTAGCGGCGGCGGACGCTGCAACGTGCTGCCGTCGGTGGCGGCGCCGGAGCGATTCGTCAGTGCCGCACCCGCGCCGCTCGTGAAGCGGCTGCTGCGCGCGTTTCCGCTGCGCGAACAGCGCGCATTCTTTGAAGAGGATGCCGGCGTGCCGCTGGCGCTCGAGGAAGAATCAGGCAAGCTGTTTCCGCGATCCGACCGCGCGCGCGATGTGCGCGACGCGCTCGTGCGCCTTGCCACCGCGGCGGGCGTGACGTTCCGCTGGAACGCCACCGTGACGGGCGTCGAGGCCGCCCCGTGGCGCGTGTTGATGGCGCATGCCGATCCCCTCGAAGCCGACGCCGTGATCGTGGCGGCTGGGGGCCTCTCGGTGCCGGCCACGGGCAGCGACGGCGCGGGCCTTGCCATCGCGCGGCAATTCGGCCATCACGTCGTGCCCACGTATGCGGCGCTCACGCCACTGCTGACCAATGACGCGCGCCACACCGCGCTGTCGGGCCTGAGTCTGCGGGCAGACGCGCGCGCGCCGGCGGCCGGCAAGCACGCGCGCTCGAGCGCGGGATTCCTGTTCACGCATCGCGGCTTCAGCGGGCCGTCGGTGCTCGACGTGTCGCACGGCTTCACGCGCGATCGCGGCGACATCCTCGTCGCGTGGGGCGGGGTCTCGCGCGCGGCGTGGGACGCGGTGCTCGCTGATCGAGCCGGTCTCGCGTCCACGCGGCTGTCGGCGCGGCTGCCGGCGCGGCTGGCCGATCTGGTGCTGCACGCCGCCGACGTCCCGCTCGATCGCCGGATGGCGGAGCTGCGCCGCGACGAGCGCATCCGCCTAATCACCGCATTGATGGATTATCGATTGCCTGTGACGGGTGACGAGGGCTACAAGAAGGCGGAAGTGACGGGCGGCGGCGTGGCGCTCGACGAGGTCCATCCCGCGACCCTCGAAAGCCGCAAACATCCGGGCCTGTTTTTCTGCGGCGAAGTGCTCGACGCCTTCGGCCCGATCGGCGGCCACAACTTCATGTGGGCCTGGTCGACCGGCCGCGCCGCCGGCAACGGGGCGGCGCGAAGCCTCAAGCCGGAAGCCTGAAGCCGCAAGGCCCCCGGGCCGGGATATGATTCCGCGCCTATGGCGCTGACACGACGGAACTTCCTGACAACCTCAACCGCGGTCCTTGCCGCGGGCACGCTCGGGCGCACGCTCTGGCCCGCCTTCACACTGTCGGCGCAGCAGCCGCAGCAGCCGGCGCCGCAGCCGGTGTTCACCGAACTGCGCCGCAACGTCGGCACGTTCACCATGCAGGGCGGGACGATTGGCTGGCTCGTGAATCCCGCGGGCGCCGTCGCCGTCGACAGCCAGTTCCCGAACTCGGCTGCGCTCTGCGTGGAAGGCTTGCAGCAGCGAGCCGCAACGACGGAGATCGCGATGCTGATCAACACGCATCACCACGGCGATCACACCGGCGGCAATGTCGTCTTCAGGCCGAAGACGAAGGCGATTATCGGCCACGCGAACGTGCCGAAATACATGGAAGGCGGCTACAGGCAGGCGCTCGATCGGCGGGCGCAGCAGACACCGCCGCCCGCCACGCCGGCTCCGGCGCCGCCCGTGGTGCCCGACAGGACGTTCACCGATACCTGGAGCGTCGAGCACGGCGACGAGCGCGTGACCGCCAAACACTACGGCCCCGCGCACACCGGCGGCGACTGCGTCGTGCGCTTCGAGAAGGCGAATGTCGCGCACATGGGCGACCTGATGTTCAACCGCATGCACCCGGTGATCGATCGCGCGAACGGCGCGTCGATTGCGAACTGGAGCAAGGTGCTGCGCGCGGTGGCATCGGAGCTGCCAGGCGACACGCTGTACATCTTCGGCCACGCGGCGACCGGCCGTCCCGTGACCGGCGGACGCGCCGACCTGCTGCACCACGCGAACTATCTCGAGGCGCTGCTCGAGCACGTGCGCGCGCACGTGAAGGCGGGCAGGACGCGCGACGAGGTGCTCAAGCTCACCGATCTCATCAAGGGCTTCGAAGATTACGGCCCGCTCGTGCCGCGGCCCCTCGGGCCGGCGTACGACGAGGTGACCGCGGGCTAGGAGCTGTGCGGAGCAGCGGGCGTGAGCCCGCTGCTACAGCGGCGCTCCGGGCCGCGGGACGGGGCGCTCGGGTGAATCTGCCGCTGCGCCGGCCAGACCAACCTTTTTCGACTCGCGCTCGTCTTATATTGTCAAATATGTCGTCTTTCTCCGAGAAGGGCTTGCTGGGCGAGCTCGAACAACTGGTGATGCTGGCCGTGATGCAGCGGCAGGGCGAAGCGCACGCGCCGGCGATTCGCGACACCATCGATGACCGCACCGGCATCGAGCTGGCCCGTGGTACGGTCTACGTCACGCTCGATCGGCTCGAACGCAAAGGCTATCTCGAGTCGCGGTTCGGGGACCCGACGCCGGAGCGCGGCGGCAAGGCCAAACGGCTGTTCCGCATAACGGCCTCAGGCACACGCGCGCTCGCAGAAGCCGAGCGGGCCCTGGCTCGCATGCGCGCCGCGGCGGCGCCGGCGCGTTCGAGGTAATGCGATGACCCGCCTGATCCTCGCGCTGCTCCTCAGGCTCAGTCCTGCCCGGTGGCGCGAGTCCATCGCCGGCGATTTCGAGGAAGACCGGCACCGCGGACCCGGTGCCGCATGGCACGCGGCCCGCGTCATCACCCGGCTCTGGATCGAGGAACTCTCAATCAGGCGCGCGCGCCCCCGGCGGAGATTCAGCATGCACGCGACCAGCGTCCACATTCGCCAGGCCCTCCGCGCACTCCTCATGCGCCCCGCGTACTCCTTGATCATCATCACGACCCTCGCGGTGGGCATCGGCGCGAACGCCGCGGTCTTCGGCCTCGCCAACTGGCTGATGTTCAGGCCGGTGCCTGCCGTCCACGAGCCTCACCGTCTCGTCACCGTCAGACTCGCCCACCCGGCCGGCGGCATCATGACGATGTCGCACCCGGAGATGCAGGCGATGCTCGACCACACGCCGGCGTTGTCGGCGATGGCCGGCGCCATGGACGCCGAGCTCCACGCAGCCACGGACACCGGCGCCGCCGCGCGCGTGGAAGGCGAGATCGTCTCGGCCAATTATTTCGACGTGCTCGGGCTGCAGCCCGCGCGCGGCGCGTTCTTCTCCGCCGCGCACCCAGGCGTTGTCGTGAGCCACGACTACTGGATGACCGCGCTCGGTGCGGCCGCCAATATCCCGGGCGCGACCATGTTCGTCAACGGCCATCGCGTGCCCGTGCTGGCCGTGGCGCCGAAAGGATTCACAGGCGCGACGCGCAGTGCGACCGTCTCGCTGTGGGTGCCGTCAACGCTTCGCACGGTGGTTTTTCCCGGATACCGAACGGATCCGCTGGCGAACATGAACAGCGGCATCTACATCTCGATGGTCGGCCGGCTCGCCAACGGCGCTTCCATCGAACAGGCACGCCACGGGCTGGCCGCCGCGCAAACGGCGGTGGCGAACGTGCATCCGCGGGCGCAACGCTACAAGGTGGCCCGCTATGCGATCGACGAGGGCCTCTCCGCGCCCGCCTACGAACGCGAGCGTCTCGGCCGGGCATTCTCGCTGCTGCTCGGGATGGGAGCGCTGCTCCTTCTGCTGACCTGCGCCAACGTCGGCAACGTCATGCTCGCGGGCGGGACGACGAGGCGGGCGGAAGTGGCGACGCGGCAGGCACTCGGCGCAAGCCGCAGCCAGATCGTCGCCGGCGTGCTCACCGAAAGCGCCTTGCTCTCCCTTGCAGGCGGCGCGGTGGCGCTCGGGCTTGCCGCGCTCGTAAACGCCTTCATGCGCGGCACCATCGTCCTGCCGTTTCTGCCGGAGCTTGGCGCGATTGCCGTCGATGCGCGCGTGTTCGCCTTCGCGTTCGCGGTGTCCGCCGCTTCCGCGATCGCGGCGGGCGTTCTGCCGGCGCTCACGGCCACGCGAATCGATCTGATTGGGACGCTCAAGGGATCGGGCCGATCCGTGACGAGCGGAGGGCTGCGGGCTCGGCGGGCGCTGACGATCGCGCAGGTGGCAGTGTCGCTCACGCTGCTTGTCGGCGGATTTCTGCTCGCGAGATCAATGCGCGAACGGCAGGCAATCAATCCCGGCTTCGACCTGGCGCCGCTGATGACGTTCTCGGTCGAGCCCGGCTACCACACCGATGATCTTGCGCGACGCCGGTCGTTCTATGCCGACGTCATGACGCGCGTCACCGCCGTGCCGGGCGTCCGCAGCGCGGCGCTGGGCTGGAGCCGTCCGTTCGGCTTGATGGCAGACGACGGCATGGTCGGCGCGGTGAACGGAGCCGCTGCCAGCGAGGTGCCGGCCGAAACGTTCACAGTGGGCCCGCGCTATCTCGAAACCATGGGCATGCCACTCGTTGCGGGACGCGAGTTCGAGCAAAGCGACCGGCCGCAGGCCAATCAGCCGGCCTCGACCGTGATGTTGTCGGCCTCGCTGGCGCGCAGGTTGTTTGGATCCGCCGACGCGGCCATCGGTCGTCTCGTGCAGCAGGGTTTCGAGGGATCGCCACCGCTTCAGGTCATCGGTGTGGCCGGCGACGCGCGGTTGCGGCGCGCGTTCGAGCCCGCGCCCGACGCGATTTACAAACCGTTCCACACCGCGCCCAGCTGGGCGACGGTGCACGTGAAGTTCGACGGCCCGGCCGAGCCGATTGCCGGCGCGCTTCGCGAGGCCGTGCGCCAGGCCGATCCCGCGATGCCCGTGTTCGACATGATGACGGCGCGCGAAGCCATCGCGCGGCAGATGTCAGAAGACATCCTCATCGGACGGCTGACGCTGGCATTCGCGCTGATCGCCACGCTGCTTGCGGCCGTCGGGTTGTATGGCGTGCTGGCGCAGGCGGTGGCGGAACGGCGCGTGGAGATGGGCATCCGCGCGGCGCTCGGCGCGGGGCCCGGCCGCGTGCTTCGCCTCATCACAGGCGACGCGCTGCGCATGACGGCCACGGGGGCCATCGCGGGCGTGGGTCTTTCGCTCTGGCTGACGCGCTATCTCGAAAGCCGGCTCTATGGCATCGAACGATTCGACGTCCTGACCTTTGCCGCGGCGATCCTCGTGATCGTGCTCACGTCGCTCGCGGCCGCGGTCATTCCCGCGTCCCGCGCATCGCGCGTCGATCCCGTGATCGCACTGCGGCGGTAGCGCGCCTCACGCAGCGCGAGGCCTAAAGGCCTGCGCCACCCCGCGCGACCTGCTCGAGCTGCGCCAGGTGGTGCAGCTC
The DNA here is from genome assembly GCA_036675475.1 of Vicinamibacterales bacterium. Lineage (GTDB taxonomy): Bacteria > Acidobacteriota > Vicinamibacteria > Vicinamibacterales > SCN-69-37 > JALYRV01. The sequence goes on along the minus strand of JAKFEY010000029.1, from coordinate 197,020 downwards.
GTGGCCGGCCGTCATCACCAGGATGTCTTCGATGTCGATCTGCCCGCGCTCCGGGTGCGTGAAGGTCTTCGCGCGCTGTTCTTTCGTGAGGCGCTTGAACAGGCCGAGGTTGAAGGCGCGCGTGAACGAGAACAGCGCGAGCGCCGCCTGGCCGTCGAGGCCCTGCTGGTCGAGCGTCATCCACGCATCCTGATCGAACGGCTGCACGGTGTAGCCATCGCTCGTGAGCGCGAACCGCACGCGCGAGCCGAACACGATCTCGCCGTGCGCGAGGTGGATCAGCACTTCGCGCGCCGTCCACTTGCCCGCCTCGTGCGACCGCTCGAAATCCTGTGGCGTGAAACGCGAAACGGCCGCGCGCGTCTTGACGATGGTTTCTGCCATCACCTCGACGGGATCGCGGCCGTTCAGATACTGCGCATACGGAGTCGGCATAAGAGATTGGTGATGTGGTGGGTTCAGAGTTGGTGGATTAAAACACACCAGCTCCCTACGCACCACATCCCACCCGCCGCCTCACGCGACCCGCCGCTGGGAAGCCGGCGTCGTGTCGCTGTACGCGTCGGCCGCGGGCGTGCGCCGGCGCCGCGCGATGAGCGCGTCGATGGAGATCCGCCCCGGCCCGGTGAAGACGACGCCGAGCGCCGTCAGAGCCAGCATCAGCGTGAACTCGTAGCCGTTGGGAAGGAAGAACCCGGCCGCGAGATGCACCTGCGTGGCCGCCACGGCCATCGCGAAGGCGAACGCCGCACCCGCGAAGCGGGTGAACAGGCCGAGGAGCATCAGGATGCCGCCGCCCAGCTCCGCCGCGATGACGAGCGCCGCGCCGACGGCCGGCGCGGGCAGCCCCATCTGCGTGAAGCCGCCGACGAGGCCGCCGTAGCCGAAGGTGAAGAGCTTCTGCGCGCCGTGGGCGACCATGATGACGCCCAGCGCCACGCGAATCAGAAGCAGGCCGTAGTCGAGTGTTTTCGTGGTCACTGTTCAGTCTCCCGGGCGGCGATCTGTGCCGTATCGCGCCCATCCGTCCTTGATTCCAAAATGCGGACCAGACGCGCGAGCTCGAGCGGCGGGAAGCGCCGCGCCAGCTCTACGATCCGTCCCGGCCCGATGTCCATGTCAACACTATAGATGTTTTCACACCTATTGTCAAGACGCCGTCTTCGGGCGGCTTTTCTGGAGGACTCAGCGCGGAAAAAGGTCAGGGAGCGCGAGGACGGACCGCGCGAGCACGGCACCCGGCCGCGCCTCGGTCGGCTTGCCGTCGCGCACGACGAAGGCGCCGTTGACGAGGACGTGCGGGATGCCCTCGGGATAGGCGTGCGGCGCGTCGAACGTGGCGGTATCGCGCACGCGGGCGGGATCGAAGATGACGATGTCGGCGGCGGCGCCCTTTACGAGGCGGCCCCGCCCGGCCAGGCGGAAGTGATCGGCCGCGAGCGACGTCATCTTGCGCACGGCCTCCTCGAGTGGAATGACCTTGCGCTCTCGGACATACCGCCCCAGCACGCGCGCCGTGTTGCCATACCCGCGCGGATGCGGCCGCGTCGTCTCGCTCGGCTCGATCACGCCGCTGTCGGCAGCCACGCCCACCGACGGGTGCCGCATGATGCGCTCGACGTCCGCGTCGTCCATGAAGTGATACACCATGGACGGCGGGCCTCCCAGCATCAACAGCCGCGCGGTTTCGAGCTGCGCGTCGACACTGCGCGACCCTTTCAGCTTCTCCGCGGCCTCGGCGATCGTGAGGCCATTGAGCGACGGATCGGCGCGATAACTCGCGATGGTCGCCCACGAGAGGTCCTCGAACCCGCGCTCTTCGAGCAGGCCGAGCATCTCCTGCTTGATGCGCGACCACGCCGGCGCGTCGTGCAGACGCGCCGCGGTCTTCTCGCGGCCGCCTTCGAGCGCCCACGACGGAAACCGGATGCCCAGACCGGAGCTGCCGGCCGTGTAGGCGTACTGGTCCGCGCGCACATCCTGCCCGGCCGCCCGCGCCGCGTCGATCAGCTCCAGCGCCACGGCGCTCGCGCCCCAGCGGCTCTTCGCGTCCACCTTGAGGTGCGAGATCTGCACGCGCGCGCCGCTCTGCCGCCCCACGAACAACGCCTCGCGAATCGCCTTCTCGAGCTCGGTGCCCTCGTTGCGCATGTGCGACGCATACAGGCCATCGGCATTGGCCGCCACGCGCGCCAGCTCCACGATCTCCGGCGTGCCGGCGTACGTGCCCGGCACATACTGCAGACCCGTCGACAGCCCCACCGCGCCATCCACCATCGCGCGATACACGAGCGACTTCATGCGCGCCAGCTCCGGCAGCGTGGGGTCGCGCTGCGCGCTGCCCATCACCGCGGCGCGCACGGAGTTGTGCCCGATGAGCGACGCGAAATTCACGGCGACCCGCGCGGCGCGAATCTCGTCGAACGCCTTACCCAGGTCCACCGCCGACGATCCGCAATTGCCCGCTACAATCGTCGTCACGCCCATGCGCGTGAAGTTCGCCGCCGCCGGATGCTCCGCCACATCGTCAGCGTGCGTGTGCACGTCGATGAAGCCGGGCGCGACCGTGAGACCCGTCACGTCGAGCGTTTCCGCGGCGGATGCGCCCGACAAATCACCGACCGCGGTAATCACGCCGGCGCGAATGCCCACGTCAGCGCGGCGCCCGCGCGCGCCGGTGCCATCGATGACCGTGCCACCGCGCAGCACCAGATCGAACGCGGCCGGCTGCTGGAACGCCGCCGCGAAAAGCACCGCAACGAGCGCGACCAGTTTCATGCGGCCTTCACCTCTTCACGGAAGACGAAGCTCAGGCCCACGCCAACCGCCGTCACGACGACCGTACCGACGACGTTCTGCCAGAGCCAGGAGACCGGCGTGAACAAGCCGACGAGCGCGACGGTGACCATGCCGGTGATCAGCGCGATGAATGCCGCGTTCGCGCCGACACGCTTCGTGCCGATCGCGAGCACGAAAATGCCGAAGAGCGAGCCGTAGAAGAACGACCCGATCTGGTTCACCACCACAATCAGCGATCCGAGGCTCGTCGCATACATCGCCACGATGGTGGCAAACCCGCCCCACAGCGCGGTGGCCGCCCAGGACGCGCGCAGATAGTGCTGATCGCTGGCCGTCTTCCGGAAGTGCCGCCGGTAGAAGTCGATGATCGTGGCGGTCGACAGTGAATTGAGCTCGGCCGCCACGGTGGACATGACGGCCGCGAGAATCGCCGCGATCATCAGCCCGACCAGGCCCACCGGCAGCTGCGTGAGCACAAACGTGGGAAAGACATAGTTGACGTCGGAGTAGTCCTTGTCGCCGGTGCGCTCGCGCACGAGCCGCAGCGCGCGATCGCGGATGCTCTTGACGGCGCCGTCGGCGTTCGCGAACGCGGCCTTCAGGCCTTCATCGCTGCTGTTGCCGGCCGCGGCCTGTGCCGCCAGCCGGCGCTGCTCGAACGCCGCGCCGAACTCCGTCTGCAGCGCCTGATACTCCGCGGCCAGCGGGCCCTCCGCGAGCACGGCCTGATGCTTCGGATTGAAGAGCATCGGCGGCGGCGTGTAGAGATAGAAACAGAACACGAGCACGCCCGTCATCAGGATCAGCACCTGCAGCGGGATCTTCACGAACGCGCTCATCAGCAGCGACGAACGACCCTCGTTCACCGACTTCGCCGTCAGATACCGCTGCACCTGGCTCTGGTCCGCGCCGAAATAGCCCATCGCGAGAAACATGCCGCCAATGAGACCGGACCAGAAGGTGTATTGCGTCGTGACGTCGAACGTGAAGTCCACCGCCTGCATGCGGCCCACCGCGCCGGCCATGTGCAGCGCCGACGGCACCGACACATCGTCGGGCAGCCCCATGATGAGCACAACGACCGTGGCGAGCACGCCGCCCACGATCACGGCCATCTGCTTCACGTCGGCCCAGGTCACCGCCTGCACGCCACCGAGCATTGTGTAGATCGTCGTCGGCACGCCGATCAGCAGCACCGTGAACGTCAGGCTCCAGCCGAGCACGATCGAGAGGATGACCGCCGGCGCGGAAATGACCACACCGCAGGCAAGGCAGCGCGAGACGAGGAACAACAGACTGGTGAGCGAGCGCGTCTTGGCGTCGAAGCGGCGCTCCAGATATTCGTAGGCGGTGAAGACCTTCGCGCGATGGAAAAACGGCACGACCGTGACGCAGAGCACGATCATCGCGAGCGGCAGGCCGAAGTAGAACTGCACGAAGCGCAGGCCGTCGGCGTAGCCCTGGCCGGTCGTTCCGACGAGGGTGATGGCGCTCAGCTGCGTGGCCATCACGGAGAGACCGACCGCCCACCACGGCAGCGACCGGTTGGCGAGGAAGTAGCCTTCTATCTCTTTGGCGTTCTTTGTGCGGCGGATGCCGTCGGACACCACCCACGCGAGGTACACGCCAACGACGGCCCAGTCGATGATGTGCATCGACTAGCCGAAATACCGGCCGAGCCACCACAGTCCTGCGACCACGATGACCTCGACGATGACGACCAGGGAATAGTCGCGGCGTCCCCGCTCCCGCATGGGCAGAGCATAGCAAGACTGCAGACGGAAGACGAAAGACGAAACTACCGGAAGGAACCTAGGCCAGGGGCGCGCGCGAAGGAAGCGGAGGCTGATAGATGCGGCCGGTGCCGGCGCGCTTCACGCCGATGCGGATGTCGACATCGTGCTGCAGCTCGCTGCGGCTGACGGTGAACGCACCTTCGTCCTTGACGATGGCTTCGCCGGCGGCGAGTTCGACCTCGATGCGGTAGCGGGCCGGCGGAACTTTCAGGGTGTAGCCGCCGGTGCTGCTGCTCGTGGCGGTGATGCGCTCGCCGGTGGCGATGTTCACGGCCGTGATGCGGCGGCCGGCGATGGCCGTGGTGCCGTCTTCAGCGCTCAGGGTGCCGGTAATCGTGCCGCTGACCGACGCGGGGCCCTCATTCGGATCCACGACGGGCACGCCGGTACGGCAGGCGGCGAGCACCAGAACGGCGCACAAGGCGGCTGACATCCGCAGCAACCCGTGGCGTCTGGCGCTCGCGTGCATGATGCGATCTCGACGCCCTATTCGGCGACGGGATGGTTGTCGTAGATCGTCACGCCGCGATCCGCGGTGGACGAGGTGGCGCCAGCCCTGCGCAGCGACGGCAGCGAGGCACGGTTGCGCCACAGATAGCCGACACCGGCCGCGGCGGCCGTGAGCATGAAACTCTTCATCAGCGAAGTCATCAGTTAAGAACCTCCGCTGCTGTCTTTCGCAATCGAAGTGCCAAGGCCAACCGCGCGCAAGAGGGCAAGCGCGTTCGTACTCGTGGCGAGGCCGGGCCGAAGAATGTAGTCGAACGTCATACGCGCGTCGCCGCCGTCGCCGGGCTCGACCGTTTCCTTGAAATGCACGCGCACGGCGGCGCGCTGCAGCGTCGGCTCATCCGCAAGCGCCAGATCGTGCGTGGTCATGGCGCCGACGGCGTGCGCGTCGAGCAGATGGCGCGCGATTTCGCGCACCGCGATGCGCCGCTCCTCGCTGTTGGTGCCGCCAAGAATTTCATCGAGCAGATACAGCACGGCTGCAGCCGGCTCACCGCCGGCTTCTCGCGCGCGTGTGGCGGCATCCACCTCGTCGACGACTTCCTTCAGCCGCACGAGGCCGGCCATGTAGCCCGACACGCCCTGCGCGAGTGAATCGCCGGTGCGAAGACTGGTTGCGAGCGCGAGACGCGAGATCGACAGATGCTGTGCGCACACCGGAGCGCCCGCGTTGGCAAGCATCACGTTCGTGCCCACCGCGCGCAGCAGCGTGCTCTTGCCCGCCATGTTGGAGCCCGTCACCAGCAGAACGGTTCCCGGCGGCCCGATGTCGACGTCATTGGTGACGCGCTGTTCCGGCGCGAGCAGCGGATGCCCCACGGCCTTGCCCTGGAGACCTGGCGCACGGTCATCTTCTATTAATGGGAACGTCCACGAGGGCTCGTCGTGCGCCAGATTCCCCAGCGCGACCAGCGCGTCGAGCTCGGCCAGCGCGTCGAGCCACGAGCGAGCCTGCCGGCCGTGCTCGGCGCGCCAGTCGTCGAGCGCAAACAGCACGTGAAAATCCCAGAGTGACAGCGCCTGCAGCGGCAGGTGCAGCACCGGCGCCGTGCGGCGCAGCTCGCTCCAGCCGACGCGGCGTCCGAGAATCTCGAGCGCCGTCGACGCCGAACGCGGCGACGACAGCCGCTGGCGAATCGCCTCGAGATCGGGCACGTGCGCGGGCACCGCTTCGGCAAGCCGTATCAGCGACACGATGCTGGCAAGCGCCGACGGCCCGAGTGAGGCGGCGTCGAGCTGCCCGTGCACGTACTTCGCGGTGGCAAGCGATGCGACAAACGCGGCGAGCGCGAGCGGCGCCCACGCGCGCGCCCAGCCGGCGTCGGTGAAGAGCGCGGCCAGGACGCTCGCGATGGTGGCAAGCGCCCAGGCACGCGCGAGCCAGCGCAGCGCGGGGCTGGCGAACGCGGTGGGCACGGACTCCGCCCACACGAGAAACCGCTCGCGCGCGTGGGGATCGTCGCGATGCGCCGCATACATGCGCAGCTCGGCGGTGAAGGCCTCGCGAAAATCGGCGCTGCGCGCCAGCGCGCGGGCGGCCTCCTGCCGCGCGTGAATCCGCGCGAGCGGCGCGGGCGGATCGACCAGCCAGCCGCGAAGAATCCGCTGGCCGGCAATGCTCGTGAGCGATCCCGCCAGCGCCATCAGCGACGCGGGCCCGTCGACGTCGAGATCGGAGGCGCGCGCCGCGGCCAGGCCGGGCGCTCCATCCTCGAGCGGACCGGCCACGGCTGGCACGTCCGCCCATCGCCGCGCCATGCGCGCCAGCGAGATCTCGGCGCATTCGCGCCGTGCCACAAACCGGCTGCGCTCGGCCTCGACGCGCGCGTGCCGGAACACGGCGACGGCAAACGCCAGATACCCGGCCAGCGCGCCGGCAACCATGGGGCGCGAAATGTCGGCGCGCCCGAGCGTGCCCGCGAGCAGCAGGCCGGTGGCGAGCAGGAACAGCGCCAGGCGCGCGCGCGAATAGCGCGCCGATCGGGCGGCCTCGATCGCCTCGCAGCGCGACGCGTCCGCCGCCTGACGCCGGTAGTGCCGCTCCCGCTCCGCTCGATCAGCCACGAGTTATTATCCCTGCTGCCCCCAATGCGGCTGGTTTCCCTCGATCACAAGACCATCGGACTGCAGTACGCGCTGACGAGCTTGTTCTTCCTGCTCGTGGGCTTCGCGCTCATCCTGCTGCTCCGCTGGCAACTGGCCTATCCTGCGCAGCCGATCCCCGTGATCGGCGAGGCGCTCGGCGACGGCAACGTCACCGCCGGCATCATGCTGCCCGAGTTCTACACGCAGCTCGGGGCAATGCACGGCACGATCATGATCTTCCTCGCGGTCGTGCCGCTCGCCGCCGGCGCGTTCGGCAACTACCTCGTGCCGCTGCAGATTGGCGCGCGCGACATGGCGTTCCCGCGCCTCAACGCGCTCAGTTACTGGGTCTACGCCGCCGCCGGCCTGCTCATGCTCGCAAGCTTCGCCTCGGAAGGCGGCGCGCCGCAATCAGGCTGGACGTCCTATCCTCCGCTGTCGGTCATCGCCATGGGCGGCCAGAACTACTGGCTGCTCGGCATCATCCTGCTCGGCGTCTCATCGCTCCTCAACTCGATGAACGTCATCGTCACCATCCTGCACCTTCGCGCCGAGGGGCTGACGATGATGCGGCTGCCCTTCTTCGTGTGGGCGCAGCTCGTCACGGCGTTCCTGCTGCTGCTCGCGTTTCCGCCACTGCAGAGCGCCGCGCTGCTGCAGCTGATGGACCGTGTCGCGGGCACGAGTTTCTTCATGCCGTCGGGGCTCGTCGTCACGGGCCAGGTGCTGGATGTGGCGGGCGGCGGCAATCCGCTCCTGTGGCAGCACCTCTTCTGGTTTCTCGCGCATCCCGAGGTGTACGTCCTCATCCTGCCGGCGCTCGGCATCGTCGCCGAAGTGATTGCCGCCAACATCCGGAAGCCGCTCTGGGGCTATCGGCCGATGGTGTTCTCGGCGCTCTTCATGGGCTTCATGTCGTTTCTCGTGTGGGCCCATCACATGTTCCTCACGGGCATGGGCACGACGATGAGCGCGTTCTTTCAGACGACGACGATCATCGTGTCGATTCCCTCGGTGGTGATTCTCACGTCGCTGGTGGTGTCGCTGTACGGCGGATCGATCCGGTTTCCGGTGCCGGCGCTGTTTGCGATTGGATTTCTGCCGATGTTCGGGCTTGGCGGCCTCACGGGGCTGCCGCTCGGCCTGGCGGCCACCGACATTCATCTGCACGACACGTACTACGTGGTGGGCCACTTCCACTACATCGTGGCGCCGGGCACGCTGTTCGCGTTGTTTGCCGGCATCTATCACTGGTATCCGAAAGTCAGCGGGCGCAGGCTCAACGAAACGCTCGGGCGCGTGCACTTTTTTGGATCGTTCATCGCGATGAATGTCGTGTTCTTCCCGATGTTCATCCAGGGCCTGGCGGGACTCAACCGGCGGCTGTATGACGGCGGGCGCAGCTACGACTACGCGTTTGCGGACGGCCTGCACGCGCTGAACGAGTGGCAGTTCTGGGGTGCGGTCGCGCTCGGCGTGTTTCAGCTTCCTTTCATCGTCGCGCTCGTGATGAGCCTTCGCGCGCCGAGGGGCGAGGAGAATCCATGGCACGCCACGACCCTCGAGTGGCAGACCGTGTCGCCGCCGCCGCACGGCAATTTCGCGGGGCTGCCTTCGGTCGATCGCGGGCCGTATGAATACGGCGGCGAGACCGGCGGCGCGGATGATTTTCACGCGCAGGGCGCGGTGAGGGCCGCGGAGGCCGGCGAGCTGGAGCTGTCGTCGCGCCGCTGGCGTCTCGAGCCGCGCGCCGACACGGGCGTCACCAACGGCGCGCTCGGCATGTGGCTGTTCATCGCGTCGGAAGTGATGCTGTTCGGCGGCCTCTTCTCGGCCTACGTGCTGCTGCGCGCCGGCTCGGTGTCGTGGCCCTCGGGCGCGGAGCTGTTCGGCTGGCAGAGCGCCGTCATCGGAACCCTGCTGCTCGCCGGTGTCTCATTTGTAAGAGCCCGGAACAGACCGGGGGTTTTGCAAATCGGCTGCGCTGTCCTGTTCCTTGCGGTAGAGGCGTTCGAGTGGTCGTCGGCGCTTGGCGCGGGTATCACGCCGCGCTCGTCGGTGTTTGCCGGGCTGTTCTTCACGATCACGGGCGCGCACGCGCTGCACGTGCTGGCCGGCGTGGGCGCCATGCTGCGCAACGACGTCAACCAGCGCCTTCTGCGGTATTACTGGTGGCTGGTCGACGTTGTCTGGATTGGAATCGTTGTCGCGTTTCACATCTAGTACCGCCAGGCCGCACGTGCCCGGCGCGTTGTTCGTGCTGCTGATGCTGGCCGCGCCAGCCGTTGCCGAGGCCTGCCCGATCTGCTTCCGTGATCCCGAGTCGCCCATGACGGCCGGCGTGATGGCCGGCGTGGGCACCCTGCTGTCGATTACCGCCGCCGTGCTTGGCGGATTCGGTGTGCTGATTCGCCGCATCGCGAGAGCCGAGATGACGACACGCCCGAGCGCGCAGCACGAGGGCGGGCAATGACACGGTTCATGCCCACGCCGGCATCCGCGCATGCCGGTGAGCTCGACCTGATCATGACGCTCGTCCACGTGCTCGTGGGGGTGCTCTTCGTCGGATGGTCGGTGTTCCTGATCTGGACGCTCATCCGCTTTCGCCGCGCGCGCCAGCCGCACGCTCGCGTCGAGGGCCTGCGCAGCAGCATGCCGGCACGCGCCGAACTTCTCGTCGTGGCGGCTGAAGTGGCGCTGCTTGCCGTGTTCGCCATCCCTGCCTGGGTCGCGCTTGCCGGCAGTCCGCCCGACACCCAGCCTCCCCTCATCATCCGCGTCGTCGCCGAGCAGTTTGCCTGGAACGCGCATTACGCTGGTGCCGACGGCGCGTTCGGCGACACGCGCGTGCACCTGGTGGGGCCCGGCAACCCGCTCGGTCTCGACCGCGCCGGCGCGGGCGCCGACGATGTGGTGGTGACCAACAGGATTCCGATGATCAAGGATCGGCCGGTGATGGTGCAGTTGTCGTCGAAAGACGTGATTCACAGCTTCGGGCTGCCCAACTTCCGCGTCAAGATGGACGCGAACCCCGGCATGCTCGTGCCGGTGTGGTTTACGCCGACGGTGGCTGGACGCTTCGACGTGGTCTGTTCGCAGCTGTGCGGGCTCGGTCACTATCGCATGCGCGCCATCGTCGACGTCATGGACGATGCCGCGTTTGCGGCTTTCATCTCACGGAAAGGCACTTGACATGACGTGGTATTCAGTCGCCTCGCGGCTCGGCAGCGTACCACGCCATGTCAAGTGCTTTCCGGGACCAGAAGAGGCGGGCACGTGAATCCGATCAAGCTGGCGGGCGTGATGGTTCTTGCAGCAGCGACGGGGATGCAGAGCGCCGCGGGCGGCTCCGGCACGCAGCCGCGCTATGACGTGCTCATCGCGGGCGGCATGGTGTACGACGGCACCGGCGGCGCGCCCGTGCGGGCGGATGTCGCGATTACAGGCGATCAGATCGCGGCGATCGCGCCGTCGCTGGATCGCGCGTCGGCCCGCACGGTGATCGACGCGCGCGGCCTTGCGGTCGCGCCCGGCTTCATCAACATGCTGTCGTGGGCCACGGTGTCGCTCATTCATGACGGACGATCGCAGAGCGACATCCGCCAGGGCGTCACCACCGAGATTTTCGGCGAGGGCGACTCGATGGGCCCGGTGAGCGAGGAGATGCGCGCGCGCTGGACGCGCGAGCAGGGCTCAATCAAGTTCCCGATCACCTGGAACACGCTTGCGGGCTATCTGCAGTTTCTCGAAAAGAAAGGCGTGTCGCCGAACGTGGCGTCGTTCATCGGCGCCGCCACCATCCGCGAGTACGTGGTCGGCCTCGAAGATCGCAAGCCGACGGCGTGGGAGCTCGAGCTGATGCAGGAGCTCGTGCGCGAGGAGATGACGGCCGGCGCACTCGGCATCGGCTCGTCGCTCATCTACGCGCCGGGGTTCTACGCGAGCACCGAAGAGCTGATTGCGCTGTCGACGATCGCCGCCCAGTATCAGGGCAAGTACATCTCGCACATGCGCAGCGAAGGCAACCGGCTGATGGAGGCCGTCGAGGAACTGATTCGCATCGCGCGCGAGGCGAAGATTCCCGCCGAGATCTATCACCTCAAGGCGGCCGGCCAGAGCAACTGGCCGAAGATGGATCGCGTGCTGGCGATGATCGAAGCCGCGCGCGCCAGCGGCCTGAAGATCACGGCCGACATGTACATGTATCCGGCCGGCGCCACGGGCCTCGATGCGGCGCTGCCGCCATCGGCGCTCAGCGGCGGATGGGACGCGCTCTACGCGCGCATCCGCAATCCCGAAGAGCGCGAGAAGATTCGCAAGGCCATCGTTACTCCGACCGACGAGTGGGAAAACCTGTATCTGGCCGCAGGATCCGCCGAGCGTGTCATCCTGGTCGACTTCAAGAACGAGAAGCTGCGACATCTGACCGGCCGCACGCTCGCGTCGGTCGCGGCCGAACGCAAGCAGCAACCCGAAGACACGATCCTCGATCTGATTCTGGAAGATCAGTCGCGCGTCGGCACCGTCTACTTCCTCATGTCGGAAGAGAACATCGCGAAGCAGCTGCGCAAGCCGTGGGTGTCGCTCGGATCGGATGGCGGCTCGCTCGCGCCGGAAGGCGTGTTCCTTGAGTCGAGCCCGCACCCGCGCGCGTACGGCAACTTCGCGCGGCTGCTCGGCAAGTACGTGCGCGAGGACAAGGTCATCACGCTCGAAGATGCCGTGCGCCGGTTGTCGGGCCTTCCGGCCGAAAACCTCGGCCTCGATCGCCGCGGCCTGATCAAGACCGGCTATTTCGCCGACCTTGCGATTTTCGATCCCGCCACGATTGCGGACCGTGCCACGTTCGAGAAGCCGCATCAGTACGCCGTCGGCATGAAGCACGTGCTGGTCAACGGCCAGATCGTGCTCAAGGACGGCGAACACACCGGCGCCACACCGGGCCGCGCGCTCAGAGGACCGGGCGCGGTGGCTCGCTGACGGGCGAGGCGATGCCACACAGAATCGACGGGCGAGACGCCACTGGGCCGGCGACGGCGTCCATCGAGCGCGATGCCTCGATCGTCGACGGCTTTCTGCGCGACGCGGCGCACTTCCCCGGCGGCCATGCCGACGGTGTGACGCGGCCGGAGTCGGAGGCCGGGGTCGCGGCCATCCTCACGTCACACACACCCATTCTGATCGCCGGCGCGCAGTCGTCGCTCACCGGCGGCGCGACGCCGCACGGCGGCGTGGTGCTCAGCACGCAGAAGCTGACGGGTATCGAGCGCGTGGGCGCCGATCACGTGCGCGTGGGCGCCGGCGTGCCATTGACGACGCTCCAGGAGTCGCTCGACGCGCACGGCGCCTGGTTCCCGCCCGTGCCTACGTTCATGGGCGCGTTTGCCGGCGGCGTGGTGGCCACCAACGCCGCGGGCGCGGCCACGTTCCGCTACGGCACGACGCGCGCGTGGGTCGATGCCCTGACGTGCGTGATGACGTGCGGCTGCGTGCTCGACATCGAGCGTGGCACGACGCACGCATCGCCGGATTTCGAGATTACCTGCGCGCATGGCACGCGCACGATTACGCCAGGACGCTATCGCATGCCGGACGTGCCGAAAGTCTCGGCCGGCTACTTCGCCGAGCCGGGGATGGATCTGATCGACCTGTTCATCGGATCCGAAGGCACGCTCGCCGTGATCACGAGCGTGACGTTTCGCGTGCTGCCAGTGAAGCCGCGGCAGGCCCTGGCGCTGCTGACGCTTGACGACGAGGCCGAGGCACTGCGGCTGGTCGGCGAGCTGCGCGCCATGAAAAGCGTGGCCGCCATCGAGCATCTCGATCGCCGCTGCATCCAGATCGTGCGCGAGGATGGCGAGGACGCGAAGAGCGACATCAGCATTCCGCCGGACGCGGTCATTCTGCTGATCGTCCAGCTGGAGCTGCCGCCCTCGACGACCGACGCCGACGCGCTCGACCAGGTCGCCGGCGCGCTGGATGACGAGGCGAGCGACACGGAGCTTGTCCGGTTTACGCGCCTGCTCGATCGCTACGGCGTGCTCGAGCGCGCCGAGATGGCCATGCCCGGCCAGGAGCGGCGCGCGAAGCAGATTCTGGCCGTGCGCGAGGCGGCCCCCACCGGCGTGAACCGCCGCGTGGGCGACGCGAAGCGGCAGGACGCGCGCATCTCCAAGACGGCGGCCGATATGATCGTGCCGTTCGAGCGGTTCGCCGACATGATGGACATCTATCGCGCGGGCTTCGGCGACCGCGGCCTCGATTTCGCCATCTGGGGCCACATCTCCGACGGCAACGTGCACCCCAACGTGCTGCCCCGCTCGTACGCCGACGTGGAAGCCGGTAAGGCGGCAATCCTCGAGTTCGGCCACGAGGTCGCGCGACTCGGCGGCTGTCCGCTCGCCGAACACGGCGTCGGCCGCCATCCCGTGAAGCAGGCGCTGCTGCGGCAGCTCTACGGCGACGAGGGCATCGAGAGCATGCGCGCCATCAAGCGCGCGATGGATCCGGACTGGAAGCTGGCGCCTGGAGTTCTGCTGCCGTAGGCGGATCGATTTACAACTTACAATGCCCCGCATGTGGCCGATCGTCGACAGCACTGGACAGGGCGCGATGACCGAGCGCACGCGCAATCTCACGCCGAAGAACGCCGGCGCTGAGGTCGCGCGCTCGATCTGTCCGTATTGCGCGGTCGGCTGCGGGCAGCTCGTCTTCCATCGCGGCAACGAGATCATTTCCATCGAGGGCGATCCGGCCTCACCCATCTCCGAGGGTCATCTCTGCCCGAAAGGCGCGGCCAGCCACGAGCTGCTGACGCACGCCGGACGGCAGACGCGCGTCCGCTACCGCGCGCCGCGCTCGCGCGAGTGGACCGATCTCGATCTCGAGACGGCGATGGACATGGTCGCCGAGCGCGTGTGGGAATCCCGCCGGCGCGGCTTCGAGACCGAGCGCGACGGCCGCGCGCTGATGCAGTGCCGCTCCATCGCGCACCTCGGCGGCGCCACGCTCGACAACGAAGAGAACTATCTGATCAAGAAGCTCTTCACGGGCGGGCTCGGCATGGTGGCCGTCAGCAACCAGGCCCGCATATGACACAGCTCCACGGTGCCCGGTCTGGGCACCACGTTCGGGCGCGGCGGCGCGACGACGGCGCAGCAGGATCTCGTCAACGCTGACGCGATTCTGATTGTCGGCTCGTCGATGGCCGAGGCGCACCCGGTGGGCTTCCGCTGGGTCGTGCGCGCGCGCGAGCAGGGCGCCACCGTCATTCACGTCGACCCGCGCTTCACCCGGACGTCCGCGATGGCCGACGTCTGGGTCCCTCTCCGCGCCGGCAGCGACATCGTCTTTCTCGGCGGCCTGATCAACTACGTGCTCTCGAACGGACTCGAGTTCCGCGAGTTCGTCGAGGCCTACACGAATGCCTCGGTGTTGATCGACGAGCGGTATCAGGGCCCGGAAGATCTCGGCGGCATGTTTTCGGGATGGGACGCGGCGTCGCAGTCCTACGATCCCGCCACGTGGGCGTACGAGGGCCAGGATGCGCGGATGAGCGAAGCGGGCCACATACGAGGCGCGCACGCTCGCGAGCAGGGCGACGCCAAAGCGACCCCGGGCCCTGAGGGGCCGGGCCACCCTCACCGCGATCCGACGCTGATGCATCCGCGCTGCGTGTTTCAGCATCTCAAACGGCACTTCGCCCGCTACACGCCACAGATGGTGGAGCGCGCCTGCGGCATTCCTGCCGGCGACTTCGTCGACGTGGCGACGCGCTACGTGTCGGCGTCCGGTCCCGATCGGACCGGCACGATCTGCTATGCCGTCGGTCTTACGCAGCACTCGACCGGCGTACAGATCGTCCGCGCGGCCGCGATCCTGCAGCTGCTGCTCGGCAACATCGGCCGGCCGGGCGGCGGCATCCTCGCGCTGCGCGGCCATGCCTCGATCCAGGGATCCACCGACATCCCGACGCTCTACGACATCCTGCCGGGCTATCTGCCGATGCCCGTACTCAGCGAGGCGAGTGGATCCTCCAATCGTGAATCGCCGGGTGACGACTCGCTCGCGTCATACGTGGCACGCTATCGCACGCAGTGCGGATGGTGGGCGTACGTCGATCGCTATCTCGTAAGCCTGCTGAAGGCCTTTTACGGCGACAGCGCCACCGCCGCGAACGACTTCGGGTTCGGGTGGATCCCACGCCTCACCGGCAACCATTCCTACATGGGCTACTGGCTCGAGATGGCGGACGGCGGTCTCGAAGGCCTGTTCGTCATGGGACAGAACCCCGCCGTCGGCGGCCCGAACGCCGCGCTCGAGCGCAAGGCCATGGGCACGCTGACGTGGATGGTCGTGCGCGATCTGGTGCTGACCGAAACCGCGGCGTTCTGGGAAGAACAGCCCGAGAGCGACACCGAGGTGTTCTTCTTCCCCGCCGCAGGCCACGCCGAGAAGGGCGGCTGCTTCACGAACACGCAGCGGCTGCTGCAGTGGCACGAGAAGGCGGTCGATCCGCCCGGCGATGCGCGCAGCGAGGCGTGGTTCGTGCACGCGCTCGCAAAGCGCCTCAAGGCCAGAGCCGCCGCCGACGTCAGCGCGGCAAACGCCGCGCTCAATGCGCTCGACTGGCAGTACCCGGAAGACGCGCATGGCGAGCCCGTCATCGAAGAAGTGCTCGCGGAGATCAACGGCACGACGCTGGATGGATCGCACCTGACCGGATTCGCCGAGCTTGCCGCCGACGGCTCCACGCGATGCGGCTGCTGGATCTATTCCGGCGTCTTCCCCTCGCGCGATCGCAATCGCGCGCGCGAGCGCACCGCGACAGGCACGTACGGCCACGGCTGGGGATGGGCCTGGCCCGCCGATCGCCGCATCCTCTATAACCGCGCATCCGCGCGCCCCGACGGCCGGCCCTGGAGCGATCGCAAGGCGCTCGTCTGGTGGGACGCGGCCGCGCGCGAGTGGACCGGCGCCGACACGCCCGACTTCAATCGCACCAAGCCGCCGGACTACGTCGCGCCGCGCGATGCCGAAGGCGACGCCGGTCTCGGCGGCGCGCACCCGTTCGTCATGCATGACGATGGGCTGGGATGGCTGTGGGTGCCGTCAGGGCTGAAGGACGGCCCGCTGCCGGCGCATTACGAGCCGCTCGAATCTCCCGTCGGCAACGTGGTCTACGCGCAGGAAACCAATCCGGCCGCGCGCATGCACGAGCGGCCCGACAACGCCTATGCCCGGCCCCACGACAGCAACTACCCCCACGTCCTCACCACGTACCGTCTCACGGAGCATCACACAGCCGGCGGCATGAGCCGCACGCTGTCGCATCTCGCGGAGCTGCAGCCGGAGCTGTTCTGCGAGATCTCGCCGGAGCTCGCCGGCGCCAACGGCATTGCGAATGGCGATCACGTGCGCGTCATCACGCCGCGCAGCGGCATCCGCGCGCGCGCGCTGGTGACGTCGCGCATGCGGCCGCTCGTGATCGACGGCCGCGTCGTGCACCAGGTCGGCCTACCCTATCACTGGGGCACCCACGGCCTCGTCACCGGCGACATCGTCAACGACCTGATCCCGATGTCGGAAGAACCCAACGTGCGCATCATGGAATCAAAGGCGCTCGTCTGCAGAATCGAGCCGGCATGAAGACGACGGCGTTTCTCACCGATTCGACGCTGTGCATCGGCTGCAAGGCGTGTGAGGTGGCGTGCAAGGAGTGGAACGACGTGCCGGCGGACGGCTACGGATGGTCCGGCCATTCGTACGACAATACGATGGCGCTGGGCCACGCGACGTGGCGGCACGTGAAGTTCGTGGAGTCGCCGTGCTCCGGACAGACCAGCAACCAGCAACCAACAACCAGCAACCCTGACTGGCAGTTCTCGTCCGACGTCTGCAAGCACTGCGCGCATGCGGGATGCCTCGAAGGCTGTCCGACCGGCGCGATCGTGCGCACCGAGTTTGGCGGCGTGTTCGTGCAGGAGGATGTTTGCAACGGCTGCGGCTACTGCGTGGTGACGTGCCCGTTCGGGGTGATCGATCGCCGGCCCGGCGACGGGCGCGCGTTCAAGTGCACGTTTTGTTACGACCGGCAGAAAGCGGGCCTGAAGCCGGCGTGCGCGACGGCGTGCCCCACCGAATCGATTCTGTTCGGCACGCTCGACGAGATGCAGGCCAAAGCAGCGGCGCGCGTGGATACGCTGCACGCGCGCGGCGTCTCGGATGCAGTGTTGTATGACGCCGCCAACAGCAGCGTCGGCGGCATTCACGCGCTGTTCGTGCTGCGCGGCGATCCGGAGGACTTCAACCTGCCGGCCAATCCTGTCGTGCCAACCGTGCACCTGCGCGCGGGCTGGACGTCGGCCGCCGTCGCGTCGGCCGGCATGATTGGCGGGGTCATCGCGGCGCTGCGGTATTTCGGCGGCTGACATGACGGCCACGTATCGCGACGCGCCGCTGGTGAAGCCTCCCGTCTGGACGTGGGAGGTGCCGCTCTACTTCTTCGTGGGCGGCGCCGCCGGCGCGGCGGCGGTGATCGCGGCCGCGGCGCACTTCGGCGGCGCGCCGTTCGCGCTGCTCGCGCGCGATGCGAAGTGGATGGCGGCCATCGGCGCGTTGATCTCGCCCGTGCTGTTGATCTCTGATCTCGGCCGGCCGGCGCGCTTCCTCAACATGTTGCGCGTATTCAAGCCGCAGAGCCCGATGTCGATGGGCGTATGGACGCTGGTGCTGTTCTCGAACGCGGCGCTCGCGGCGCTGCTGCCCATCGGCATCGCAGCCGACGTGGCGGTGGCCGTCGCCGGCGTGAGCGGCGCCATCCTCGCCACTTACACAGGCGTGCTGATTGGCGCGACCGCGATTCCCGTATGGGCGCGCCACGTGGACATCCTGCCGATCCTGTTCGGCGCCTCGGGTCTGGCCGCGGCGGTGTCGATCCTCGAACTGCTCGGCCATCGCACCAACGCGATGAACGCGCTCGGCATGGCGGCCGCGGCGGTGGAACTGCTGATCATCTTCGCGCTCGCGCGGCGCGGGTCGTCATCGGGGCCGCTCATGCGCGGCGCCGAAGTGCTGTCGGGACCGGCCGCGCTTCTACTACGGCTTGCCGCGATCTCGATGCCGCAGCTCCGCGTCGTAGCCGCCGTGGTCACGCTGGCGGGCTCGCTGCTCACGCGCGTGGCGTGGATCGAGGCGGGGAAACGCCGGAGCTGAAGCCGCCTGAAGCCGGGGCCAAGGCCCCGGCCTACCGCACGATCACGAACGGCAGCGCCAGCTTCGACGCCAGCGCGTTGATGGCGGCGATGTCGGTGGCGACAATCGCCTTCGCTTCCACGTCGAACGCGTCGAGCTCCTTCTTCTGCTCCGCGAACACCTCGCGCACGCCCTGCGTGGGCGGGCCGTCGCCGTGCCACGCAAAGCCGGTGAGCGGCGACATGCGTGAATACAGCCGGGTGCCGCCGCGCATCGCCAGGATGTCGTAGGTCACCTCGGCCGTCGGATTGTGCATGCGCGCTTCGAGCGCATCGATCTTCGCGACGGCCGTGTCGATCAGCTTCAGCAATTCGCCCGTGCCCGGCTGTGTCTTCGCGGCCGCGGCCCGCGACTGGAGCTGCGTGCGCACGTCCTGCAGATGCGTGACGATGCGCGTCAGGCGCGAGAAGGCGTCGCGCACCTGCAGCGCCATCGCGGTCTGCGCCTCGAGATCGGCCTGCGTCACCGTCGACCGGGGATCGGGCTTCACCACGAGCGGCTGCGACAGATCGATACCGTCGCCGCGCAGCCGCACCGTGTACGTCCCCGGCACCGCGAAGGGTCCGCGCGTGGGGTCGCCCCAGTCGATCTTCGCGCCTGGAATGACGTCCGCGCCCGCATGCGCCAGGTCCCACACGGCGCGCCGCACGCCCGCGCCCTTCGAGAAGTCGCCTTCCGGCTTCTCCTCCGGCTCGAAGTCGTCGACGCCGTTCCACGGCCTGGCTTCACTCGACAGCGTCCGGATCACGGTGCCGCGGGCATCGACGATCTCGATGGTGAGCGGCGTTGTGACCTCGTCCTTCAGCCAGTAATGGATCATCGCGCCCCTCGGCGGGTTCTGCCCCGCCGGCCGCTCGCGATTGCTGTTGGCGTACATCCACCTGGTGGCCGCCGCGGGCGCGAACAGATGCGCCGCCTTCGCCGCGATCGCGGGCGAGAATTCACGCACCGGCTGCAGATCGTCGAGCACCCAGATCGATCGCCCGTGCGTGCCGACG
This sequence comes from Vicinamibacterales bacterium, assembly GCA_036675475.1. Classification (GTDB taxonomy): domain Bacteria; phylum Acidobacteriota; class Vicinamibacteria; order Vicinamibacterales; family SCN-69-37; genus JALYRV01. Next base: position 177,579 of record JAKFEY010000029.1, on the reverse strand, counting down.
ACGAGGCTGTCGTCCTTGACGACGAGGTCGTGCACCGGAACGGCCGCCGGCAGGTTCAACCGCAGCGACCGCCAGGCCTTCCCGTCATCGAACGACACCATGACGCCGCGCTCGGTGCCGAGATAGAGCATGCCGCGCCGCTTCGGATCCTCACGCACGGCGTGCAGGTAGACGTCGTTCGCGAGCCCGCCATCGAGCCGCCGCCACGTCTGGCCGAAGTCGGACGTCTTGAACAGGTACGGCTTCATGTCGTCGAGCCGGTGCGCGTCGACCACGACATACGCCGTGCCCGCATCGTGCGGTGACGGCTCGATGAGGCTCACGGTGCCGTCGCGTGGAAGACCCGTCATCTTCGATGTCACATTCGTCCACGTCCTGCCGCCGTCCTTCGTCACGTGCACGAGCCCATCGTCACTGCCGGCCCAGATCAGATCCTTCTGCCGCGGCGACTCGGCCACCGCGAAAATCGTCGTCCACGTCTCGACGCCGGTGTTGTCGCCGGTGATCGGCCCGCCCGACCATTTCTGGCGTTCCTTGTCGTTCGTCGTCAGATCGGGACTGATGACCGACCAGGACTGGCCGCCGTCGGTGGAACGGAACAGCACCTGCGCGGCGTGATAGAGGACGCTTGGATCGTGCGGCGACGTGGCAATCGGCGCCGTCCACTGGAAGCGGTATTTCATGTCTTCGCCGCCGTGGCCCGACATGTTCTCGGGCCACGCGCCGACGTGGCGGGCGCGATCCTTCGTGCGATGGTCGTAGCGCGTGATGATGCCGAGGTACTCGCCGGCATAGACGATGTCGGGGTCGTCGGTTTTCGAGACGACGTGGCCGGCCTCGCCGCCGCCCACGTCGTACCAGTGCGCGCTGGTGATGCCGGCGATGTCAAGGCTATTGCTCGGGATCTGTGCGGTGCCCAGATCCTGCATGGCGCCGGCAATGCGGTAGGGCACGCGGGTGTCCACCGACACGTGGTAGAACTGCGAAATCGGCAGCTTCGGCGCATACCAGGTGGCGCCGCCGTCGACGGAGATGTCGACGCCGCCGTCGTTGCCGTTGATGATCCGCTTCGGATTCAACGGATCGATCCACACATCGTGATGGTCGCCGTGGTGGCCGCCCGGCACTTCCTTGACCGTCTTGCCGCCGTCAATCGTGCGCAGCATCGGCACCTGCGGGAACCAGACGTCGTTCGCGTTCTGCGGATTCACCGTGATCGTGGAGTAATACCAGGCGCGCTGCGTCAGCGCGCGATGCCCGTTGATGCGCGTCCAGCTGCCGCCGCCATCGTCCGACCGGAAGAGCCCGCCCTGCTCCGCTTCGATGAGCGCATAGACGCGGCTGGGATCGGACGGCGCCACCGCGACGCCGACTTTGCCCCAGATGCCGTCAGGCAGACCTGAGCCCGTCAACTGCTTCCACGTGTCGCCGCCATCGCGCGAGACGTACAGTCCGCTTCCCGGCCCTCCGCTCGTCATGTCCCACGGCGTCCGCCGCGCCTGCCAGAAGCCGGCAAACAGAATGTTCGGGTTGGTGACGTCCATCGCAATGTCGGACGCGCCCGTGTGCTCGTCCTTCTTCAGCACCTGCGCCCACGTCCTGCCGCCGTCGCGCGTGCGATAGACGCCGCGCTCCGCGTTCGGGCCGAACGCGTGGCCGAGCACCGCGGCGAAGGCGACGTCGGGATTTTTCGGGTGCACGGCCATCGTACCGATCTGGCCTTCCTGCTTCCAGACATGCGTCCACGTCTTGCCGGCGTCGATGGACTTGTAGATGCCGTTGCCGGCCGCGACGTTGCCGCGGATGTTCGCTTCGCCGGAGCCCACGTAAACGACATTCGGATCGCTTGCCGCTACCGCGATCGATCCAATCGACGAGATCGGCTGCTCGTCGAAAATCGGCTGCCAGGCCAGACCGCCGTTCACCGATTTCCACACGCCGCCATTCGCGGTGGTCGCGTAGTAGGTCGAGGGATCGCCGGCCACGCCGGCCACGCGCGACACGCGCCCTCCGGCGTACGGACCCACCAGCCGGTATTTCAATGCGGCGAAGGGATCCGTTTCAGCAGGCTGCGCGGCGAACAGAAGGAGGGCGAGGAGCGCGAGCTTCTTCATGAGGTTGTGAGCGATTCCTTAATGAGGTCCTGGTTGATCGAATAGGCGGCTTCGGCGCCTTCCGCGGCAGCCACGATAACCCATTGCACGGCGCGCGAGGCGTCGCCGGCGACATACAAGCCGTGCAGGTGCGTGGTCTCATACGGGCCGGTGCGCACCGTGCCCTTGTCGTTGAACGGACAACCGAGCGCCTCGGCCAGATGCGAGCGCTGCGCCTGGCCGGTGGTGAAGAACAGCGCGCGGCGCTCGAGCGTGCCGCCCGTGTCGAACACAATGCGCTCGAGCCGGCCGTCAGTGCCCTCGACGCGCGCGACTTTTTCTTCACGCACGGCAATGTGATGTTTCGCGAGCCGCGCGAGGCCCTTCGCGTCGATGCCGCACGGGCCGTCGCTCACGAGCACGATGTCCTTCGACCATCCCGTCAGCTCGAGCGCCAGCCCGTAGCCGCGCTCCTCGCATCCATACACCGCCAGGGGCTGGCCGCGCAGCTCGTAGCCGTCACAGTACGGGCAGTGAAACACGCTGCGGCCGTACAACTCGCGAAGCCCGGGCACATCGGGCACGTGATCGACCACGCCGGTGGCCAGCAGCAGCTTTTTTGCCGAGAACTCCTCGCCCTCGATCGTCGTGACATGGAAGCGCGAGTCGCGGCACGCCGCGTCGGTCACTTCGCGGTCGATGATGCGCACGTCGCTGTAGCGGGCCAGCTCCGCGCGCGCCGTCGCGCGAAAGTCGTGCGGCGAGATGCCGTCGCGCGTGAGATAGCCGTGCAGCGCCTCGGCGGATCCGTTGCGGGGACGACCGTGATCGAACACCAGCACCGTGCGGCACGCGCGCGCGAGCACGAGCGCGGCGCTCAACCCGGCCGGGCCGGCGCCGACGATGATGACATCGACGTCTGAGGCCACGGACGCGCTACCTCACGCCGAGCCAGCTGTCGCGAAACGCCTGCTGCGCCGCGGTGGGCGTCCCGCCTGTGGCTTCGACAGGCACGATCTCGAGGTGCGGATCCGCCTTGATCGTGATGTCGCGCACGGTTTCCTTCCCGCCGCGTGCGCGCACGGTGAGCTTGAGCGTGTCGCCGGGCTTCATGCCGCGCACGAGCGGCACCAGCGCGCCTGACGGCTTCTGACCGTTCACGGCCACGATGAGATCGTCCTGGTCGATGCCGGCGGCGTAGGCGGGCGTGTCGAAGGGCACGAGCGACGTGACGCGCAGGCCCTCGCTCACCGCCTCGGTCTGGAAGTCGCCCATCCAGCCGGCGCCCGGACGCGCCGGCCGCAGCACGAGGGCGGCCTGATCGAGAAGCTTGCCGTAGTCGATGGCTTCGCGGCCTTCGATGTAGCGCGCGAAGAAGTCGTCGGCAAACGTCTGATCGTCGGCCACCTCGCCAAGCGTGATGCGCAGGTCGGCAAGCGTGTACGGCCGCGCGACGTAGCCGGGCGCCTTCCCGCTCGGCTTGCCGTACTTCGTCCAGAGCCGGCGCATGTAATCGTCGAGCGTGACTTTGTTGCCGGTGCGCTGGCGCAGCGACAGATCGAGGCCGAACGCGATGCCGGCGCCGTACGTGTAGTACGAGATGAACGTGCGGCTAAAGTCGGTGCGGTCAATCGACTGCGCGGCGTCGACAAACGGCGCGTGGCGGCTCATCTCGACCGCGGATCGCACGTTCCGGCCGCTGCCATTCACGATGGCGTCGGCCGCGCGGCCGAAGCCCGCCGCGGTCTGCGCGAAGTTCGCGATGCCGGCGCGCGCGAGCGCAACCGGGCCGTAGTACTGCGTGAAGCCTTCGGCGAGCCACAGCAGCTCCGACACGTCGGCGTCGGTGAAGTCGAACGGCTCGAGGTCCGCGGGGCGGATGCGTTCGACATTCCACGCGTGAAACAGCTCGTGCGACGCGGTGCCGATGCCCTGCGGCAGCGACCCGCCGGTGACGACGGTGCTGTTGCGGTGCTCCATGCCGTCGCCGTTCGCCCACGGCAGGTAGTCGGCCAGAAACGTGTAGTGGCCCGGCTCGAACGCCGGAAACTCGCCGAAGATCATCGCCTGCACGCGCGCGATCTTCGCGATGTTGTCGGCATACGCCTGCGCCTCGGCGTCGGTGCCGGCGTGATGAATGGCGGCGCGCAGCGTGGCCTCCCTGCCGTCGGGGCCCTTCACCGGAATCACCTTCAGCACGTGCTCGGAGAACTCGGTGGGGCTGTCGAGCAGGTAATACAGGTTCGGCGCGGTGAACGTCAGCGGATCGCCCGTCGCGAACAACTGTGTGGCCACGCGCCACGGCCGTCCAGGCGGCGGCACGAACGTCAGCCGCACCGGGCGCATCTCGAGGCCCTCGGCCCACGCGAGTGTGGCGGGCATGTTCATATGCGCGTGCGTCGGATCCACGCCGAGATAGGTGCCGTCGATGCGATCGCCATAGATTTTGTAGACGATGCGCACGGCGCCGTCGTGCTGGGCGATGCGCCACTGATTGACGGCGGGCCTGGCGAACGGCAGCTCGCGGCCGGCTCCGTCGAATGCCGTGAATTCGAAGATGTTCTTGCTGAATTCGTGCGTCGCGTAGCGGCCGGGGGACGACCGGCTCATGGTGATGACGAGCGGGCCGCGATCGCCCGCGGGAAACACGGCTTCGACCTGCAGCCAGTGATGCTCGGGCTCGGGCACGGACACGCGATACGTGACCGGCGCCTGCGCCGAGGCCGCCAGCAGGCCGAGATGCAGCGCCACGGCCGCCGCGCACGAACGCCTCACCATCTGTTTCACTGTCATGTCCTCAATGTCGTGAATTACCGCGCTGTCGTCAAGCGCCAGAGCCCGCGCAGCGAGAACACGCGGTCGGGCAGGTCGCTTTCCGAGAGAAACTCCGCCAGCCGGCTGCGGATGTACGGGCTCTGGTTCGCGCGGCGCGCCACGTAATCGATGAACCACGGAAACGAGACCCACGACTGCGCGACCGCGTACGCGCGGAAGCGCCCGCCATGCCGCGCGCGCAGCGCGGAGGCGTAGAGCGGGCCGACGCCGGCCGGGTCGCTCGTGCGGCCCGCAAGCTCGTCGAGCAGCAGCGCGCTTTCCATCGCTTTGCCGATGCCTTCGCCCGTGGCGGCGTAGGTCGTGCCGGCGGCCTCGCCAATCACCGCAAGGCCGGGTGTCGCGGCGTTCGTGCCCTCGAGGCTCGTGCGAAGCGGCGCGCCCGCGATAGGCGTGGCCTCCGTGAACGGGCCGAAGCGGTTGCCAATCGGCCCCTTGCCGGCGAGCAGCGCCTCGAGGCTCGCGCGCAGATTCACGCCCGCGGCGCGCAGGTCCGACCCGCGAAACAGGCCGACGCCCACGTTGTACATGCCGCCTGGCGCGGGGAACGCCCACGCGTAGCCGGGGCGCAGCGCGCGATCGAGCGCGATCACGCAGGCGGCGCCCCCGGTGCCGGGCCGCGGGCGCGCGTATACGCGCAGCGCCGTGCCCGACGCGCCGCTGCGCGCCTGCGGATCGAACGCGCGCAGTACGGCACCGTTCGCGCCGGTGGCGAGCACGGTCAACGGCGCGCGCAGCTCCTGCACGCGGTCCGCCGGATCGCGCGCGATCACGCCTTCGACGCGGCCGTTCGCCACCAGCGGCGCGTCGATGGTCAGCTGCCTGAACTCAGCGCCGCGCGCGATCGCATGTTCCAGCAGCATGGCGTCGAGCTCGCGCCGGGGCAGCACCTGCAGCGTCCCATCCACCGATGTGGTCACGCCGCCGGGCGTCACGACGTCGAGCGCCGACGAGGTGACGGCGCGCGCGGACACGCGCGCGGCGAGGCCGAGGCGGCCGAGCACGCCCAGCGAGTCGGCAATCAGCGCGTCGCCGCAGGTCTTGTCGCGCGGAAACGAGGCGCGGTCGCAGATCGCGACACGCATGCCGCGCGCCGCGAGCGACGCCGCCGCGACCGAGCCGGCCGGCCCCGCGCCGGCGACAATCGCGTCGTAGCTAGCCGCCATACGGAGCGCGGCGCCGGTTGACGAACCACAGCGCGATCGCGAGCGCGACGAAATTCGGAATGAGGATGCGCGGATCGCTCCACGAGACGCCGATGAAGTGCCAGTCCGACAGCGGATAGAACGGCCGGCCCTCGTACCGCTCGTGCGTCGGCAGATCCATCAGGATGTGCAGCGCGTACGGCACCGCCAGCCACGCCCACCGGCGCCAGCGCGTGAGCAGGACAACCGTGGTGACGGCCGCGAGCACGGCCAGGCTGTGGCTCCAGACGTAGTAGCGCCAGTAGGCTTCCACGAGATCGGGCGGCAGCGGCGGCCCGCCCGCGCGCCAGATGCCCGGCTCGCTTCCCGCGCGCAGCCCGGCCCATCCGCGCTCGACGATCTGCTCGATTTTCGAGGGAATGAAGAACAGCAGATCGGGCATCGCGCCCGCAAGCGCGCCCCCCCATCCCATCCGCTTGTGCTTCGAGACGACATATCCCCAGCCTGCATGCGAGAAGGTGTCCATGGCGAAAAAGGGGACGGGTCTAATTATCCCGCGTTCCCGATAATTAGACCCGTCCCCTTTTTCGCACGGCCATCACACACAGCATCTCGAACATCAGATTCGCGGCGAGCAGTGACGTGATCTGGCCGGGGCCGTCATAGGGCGGCGCCACTTCCACGAGATCGGCGCCCACGATGTTGAGGCCGGCCAGGCCGCGCACCAGCCGCTGCGCTTCGTGACTCGTGAGGCCGCCGACTTCGGGCGTGCCGGTGCCCGGCGCATACGCCGGATCGACGCTGTCGATGTCGAACGTGAGGTACACCGGCCCTTCGAGCACGTTTCGCATCTGATCGATCGTCCAGTCGATGCCTTCGCGCTTCACGCCGTCGATGTCGACCACGCGGATGCCGTGCTCGCGGTGAAAGTCGAACTCATCCTCGCCGTACATCGGGCCCCGGATCCCGACCTGCACGAAGCGCTCCTTCCGGATCAGCCCTTCCTCGATCGCGCGCCTGAACGGCGAGCCGTGAAAGTAGGGCCCGCCGAAATAGTCGTCCCACGTGTCGATGTGCGAGTCGAACTGCACGAGCGCGACCGGCCCGTGCGCCTTTGCCGCCGCGCGCAGCAGCGGCAGCGAAATCGAATGGTCGCCGCCCACCACCAGCGGCGTCGCGCCCGCCGCGTGAATCGCGGCCGCGCCCTGTTCGATCACCTCGAACGCGCGCTCGATGCCGATCGGCGGCACGTCGAAGTCGCCGTAATCGACCACGCGCAGCCGCTCGAACGGATGGACCTTGAGGAAATAATTCCAGGTGCGGATGAGCGACGACTGCGCGCGGATTTCGCGCGGGCCCATGCGCGCGCCGGGACGATAGGACGTGCCGCCGTCGTACGGCGCGCCGGCAATGGCCACGTCGACGCCGGCCAGATCGCGCGTGTGCGGCAGCCGCATGAACGTCGGCGGCTGCGCGAAGCGCGGCGACCGGAACGACGACAGCGGCTCGGTCACGCCCGAATCCACCGCAGCACTTCCGGCAGATTCGGCGCCTTGCCCTGCATCAGGATGCCGACGCGGAAGATGCGCCCCGCCGCCCACACCAGGAACGTCGTCGTCGCCAGCACGATGGCCACCGACGTCAGCACCTGCCACAGCGGCGGGCCGGGCGGAATCGCGAGGCGCATCATCATGATGAACGGCGTGACCGTCGGGAACATCGACATGCCCACCGCGAGCGGCGAGTCGGGCGACCGGATGACCGCGAACGAGGCGAGGTACGGCAGCATGATCAGCAGGATCGCCGGCTGCATCATGCTCTGCGCATCCTTCAGATCCGAACAGGCGGACCCGAGCGCCAGGAAGATCGACCCGTACATCAGCACCGCGCACGCGAGGAACAGGAAGAACCAGGCGAAGAGATCCCAGCGGAGCAGATCCCAGCGCCCGCTCTGGAAAATGGCGAAGACGCCGCCGGCGAAGTAGATGGACGCGAGCAGCACCGACACCGCCGTCACGCCGAGCAGCTTGCCGAGCAGCAGCTTGAACGGCTCGATCGATCCGACCAGCACTTCGCTGATCTTGCTCATCTTCTCCTCGACGACCGCGTTGAGCAGATGCGTCGCGCCGGTCATCACCGACATGAACATCAGCACGACGAAGACGAACGGCATGACGAACGTCGCGATGGGATCGGTTTCGCGCGCTTCGGCGACGGTGCCGTCGACCTGGCGCGACACGAGGCCGTAGCTCGAGAGCGGCACGCGCGCGTTGAGCTTCGTGACGAGCGAGGGATCGATGCCCGAGCTCGTGAAGCGCTGGCGCGCGATCTCGCGGTTGAGCACGTCGCGAATCCAGTCGGGCAGCGGCTCGTACGAGGGCGTCTCCGTGTAGTACCGCACGGCGGCCGCGTCTTCCGACGACTCGAGGATGCCCTGCGGAATCTCGACGAACGCGAAGAGGTCCTTGCCGCGGACCTCATCGGACAGCTCGAGCTTCACCGCGTCGACGCTCTTCCCGGCCAGATCCACGCGCGACGGCACGAAGTGCGGGCCGATCTGCGTCTCGCCGGATCCGTTCTCGGCGTTGTGCGTGGCCGCGGCCGCGGCGAGCGCGTCGTACAGCGTGCCCGTGTGATCGATGACGGCGACTGTCCTGACTTCCGTATCCGTGTGGCGCGCGGCGTACACCTGAAAGCCGATCGCGAGCGCCATCATCACCGGCATCATCAGGATGCCGATCAGGAACGCCTTCGTCCTGACCAGCTGCAGAAATTCCATCTGCGCGACGGTAAAAATGCGCGTCATGCCATCACCTCCGGAACATCGAGCGACTCGGCCGCGGGATTCGCGATGCGCACGAAGATGTCGTGCAGCGACGGCTTCGTCACCTCGAAGTGCTCGACGCCGCCGGCGCGCACGAGCTCCTGCAGAAACGCCTGCGGATCGCCCGTGAGCCGCAGGTCCTGATAGTTGCCGTGGTCGTTCATCGACTCGATCCCGCCCATGCGGCCGAGCGTGGCCATGCCGCCGGTCACGCGCACGCGCACCGTGTCGTGCCCATAGCGCGACTGCACCTCGTCGAGCGTGCCGTCGAGCACCTTGTTGCCCCGGTAGATCATGAAGATGCGATCGCACAGCCGCTCGGCCGTGCCCATGTCGTGCGTGCTGAACACCACCGTCACGCCCTGCCGGCGCAGCTCGAGCACCGCGTCCTTCAGCGCCTGCGCGTTCACCGGGTCGAGCCCCGAGAACGGCTCATCGAGAATCACCAGCCGCGGCTTGACGACGATGGCGGAGATGAACTGGACCTTCTGGGCCATGCCCTTCGACAGCGCGTCGATCTTCTTGTCGGCCCATGACGTGAGGCCCAGCCGCTCGAGCCACTCGTCGATGACGGGGTCGAGCGTCTTGCGGTCGCGGCCCTTCAGCCCGCCGTAGTAGCGCAGCAGCTGCCGCACCTGCATCTTCTTGTAGAGGCCGCGCTCCTCGGGCAGAAAGCCGATGTCGTCGCGTGCCGCGCGCGTGTCGCCGCGGCCGAGCACGCTGATGCGGCCCGAATCGGGCAGCAGGATGTGCATGATCATGCGGATCGTCGTGGTCTTGCCCGATCCGTTCGGCCCGATGAAACCGTAGATGGAGCCTTCGGGCACGTCGAGCGAAAGATCGTTGACGGCGACGTGGGTGCCGAAGCGCTTGGAGACGCGGTCCAGGGTAATGGCAGTCATAAGATGTTCCGGGGCCGGACGGGGCAGCGTCCGTCGTGAAGTGTACGTCAGCGGGAGGCGGCGGGTTTCGAGGCGGGACTGAATTCTGCAGGCGGCTGCAGCCTGATGAAGCTTCCCGTTGTGAAAGATTTCACACTATAATCGCCGGGCTGCCTTAATTTCTGTGGCCTTTTCGATTAGGCTAACGGACGGAACGACCGCCTTCGGGCCCCATTTATGAGTCAGATATTCAAGCGAAGCTCGAATGCCCTGGCCAAAGCTAGTCTCATCGGCGTCATCGCCGTCGTCGCCCTTCTGGGGTGGGTTGTGGGACTGCTCATGCGCTCGGAGTTCGTGACGGGGCAGAACGCCTACATCGATCAGCCCATTCAATTCAGCCACGCACACCACGCCGGGGGCATGGGCATCGATTGCCGGTACTGCCACACCACCGTCGAGAAATCGACGTTTGCCAACATTCCGCCCACGAAAACCTGCATGAACTGCCATTCGCAGGTGTGGAATCAGGCGCCGATCCTGGAGCCGGTGCGGGCCAGTTTCCGTGACAACACGCCCCTCGAGTGGACCCGGGTGAACGACCTGCCCGATTTCGTGTATTTCAACCATCAGGTGCACGTCGCCAAGGGCGTCGGATGCGCCACGTGCCACGGGCGGGTCGATCAGATGCCGCTGATGCTGCAGCACGCCTCGCTCCAGATGGAGTGGTGTCTCGAGTGCCACCGGGCGCCTGAGAAGTTCCTGCGGCCGAAGGAAGAAGTGTTCAACATGGCGTACGAAGCCCCGGCAAATCAGCTGGAGCTGGGAAACCGCCTGAAGCAGCAGTACGGCATCGCGAGCGTGGAGCATTTGACCAGCTGCTCGACCTGCCACCGCTAGGAGACGGGCGGGACGTCTCCGTTATCTCTATGGATTTCTCCGAGATTCGCACGCGTTTAGAGGGGCTCGACGGCCGCACCTATTGGCGCAGCCTGGACGAGCTGTCCGGCACCCCCGAGTTTCAGGAGTTCCTCCACCGCGAGTTCCCCTCGCAGGCCGCGGAATTCACCGATCCGAAGGGCCGCCGCGACTTCCTTCGCCTGATGGGCGCCTCGATTGCGCTCGCCGGCGCCACGGCCTGCACGCGCCAGCCCGCGGAAAAGATCGTCCCGTACGTGCGCCAGCCGGAAGAGCTGGTGCCCGGCCGGCCGCTGTTTTACGCCACGGCCATGCCGCTCGGCGGCTACGGTATGCCTCTGCTGGCCGAGAGCCATATGGGGCGGCCGACCAAAACTGAGGGCAATCCGGAGCATCCCGCAAGTCTCGGTGCTACAGATATTTACGGCCAGGCAGCCATTCTCGACCTGTACGATCCGGACCGCTCGCGCACGGTCCTCGACCGTGGCGATGTCTCCACCTGGAGCACGTTCGTCACGGCGTTCCGCAACCAGCTCAACGCTCAGGCGGCCACCCAGGGCGCCGGCCTTCGGATTCTGACCGAGCAGGTCACCTCTCCGACCCTGGCCGACCAGATTCAGACGCTGCTGCAGGCCTATCCCGGCGCCAAATGGCACCAGTGGGACCCGGTTTTCGGCGTCATGCAGACCTCCGGCTCAGCCGTTCCTGCCGAGCAGGCCACCTATCGCCTCGATCAGGCCGACATCGTCGTGTCGCTCGACGCCGATTTCCTGGGATTTGGCCCCGCCGCCGTTCGCGCGCAGAAGGACTTTGCGAAGCGCCGCCGCGTGGATCATCCCGGCGCGGACATGAACCGCCTGTATGTGGTCGAGCCGACGCTGACCGTCACGGGCGGCAAGGCCGATCACCGGCTGCCCCTGAAAGCGCGCGACGTGCACGCCTTCGCGGCGGCCCTGGCCGGCGCGGTTGGCGCCGGATCGTCCGCCGGCGCTCCGGGGGCCGAACTTCCGGCCGACGCGGCCAAATGGATTTCGGCGATCGCCACCGACCTGCAGGCGCACCGCGGCAAGTCGGTGATCATCGCCGGCGACAAGCAGCCGCCCGCCGTGCACGCCATCGCGCGCGCCATGAACGAGGCGCTCGGCAACGCCGGCACCACGGTCACCTACGGCGCGCCGGTCGCGCGCACGAATGCCGACGGCGTGGCGTCGCTGCGCGAGCTGGTGGGCGACATGGCCGCCGGCCGCGTGGAAGTGCTGCTGATCCTCGGCGGCAATCCTGTCTTCACGGCGCCGATCGATCTCGGCTTCGCGCACCAGTTGCAGAAAGTCGCGCTGCGCGCGCACCTCAGTCAGACGGTCGACGAGACGTCGGACCTGTGCCACTGGCACATCAACGAGGCGCACTTCCTCGAGGCGTGGGGCGACATTCGCAGCTTCGACGGCACGGTCACGCTGCAGCAGCCGCTGATTGCGCCGCTCTATGGCGGCAAGAGCGCGCTCGAAGTGATTGCGGCGCTCAACGGCCAGGGCGACAAGTCGGGCCTCGATCTCGTGCGCGACTACTGGATGCGCGGCGTCGCGGGCCAGACCGCCGACAGCTGGAACGTCACGGTCGGCGAAACCTTCGACAAGACGTGGCGCCAGGCGCTCCACGACGGCTTCATCGCGGGCACGTCGGCGTTCGATGCCGCCGCAAGCGCACCCGTCGCACCCGCCGGTGCCGCGCCCACCGCCGCGCCGGCCGTCGCCGGCCCCGTAGGCACGTCGGGCACCACTCAGGCGCCTTCGATGACGGGTCTCGAGATCATCTTCCGTCCCGACCCCACGATCCTCGACGGCCGGTTCGCGAACAACGGCTGGCTGCAGGAGCTGCCGAAGCCGCTCACGAAGATCACGTGGGACGCCGTCGCGTACATGAGCGCGCACACCGCCGAGCGGCTCGGGCTGCAGTCGCGCGATCTCGTCACGCTCTCGTATCGCGGCCGGCAGCAGCAGATGCCGGTGTGGGTGCAGCCCGGCCACGTCGATGAGTCGGTGACCGTGCACTTCGGCTACGGCCGTCCCAAGGCGGGCCGTGTCGGCAGCAACGTGGGCTTCAACGCCTTCACGCTGCGGCACGCCGACGCGCCCTGGTTCGACGGCGGCCTCGAAATTTCGAAGACCGGCACCTACGACATCTCGACGACGCAGGTGCATCACTCCATGGAGGGCCGCCATCTCGTGCGCGCGGTCACCAGGGAGCAGTACGCCGCGCATCCCGAGTCGGTGCACGCGATGGCCCACACGCCCGCGCCCGACATGACGCTGTATCCCAAGTTCGAATACAACGGCTACAAGTGGGGCATGGCGATCGACACCGCCACCTGCACCGGCTGCAGCGTGTGCATCATCGCCTGCCAGTCCGAGAACAACATCGCCATCGTCGGCAAGGAGTACGTCGGCCGGGGCCGCGAGATGCACTGGCTGCGCGTCGACACCTACTACGCCGGCAACATCGACACGCCCGAGACGTACCACCAGCCCGTGCCCTGCATGCAGTGCGAAAACGCGCCCTGCGAGCAGGTCTGCCCGGTGGCGGCGACGACGCACAGCGCGGAAGGCCTGAACGACATGGTCTACAACCGCTGCGTCGGCACGCGGTACTGCTCGAACAACTGCCCCTACAAGGTGCGGCGGTTCAACTTCCTGCTCTACAGCGACTACTCCACGCCGTCGTTCGACATGATGCGCAATCCGGATGTGACGGTGCGCAGCCGCGGCGTCATGGAGAAGTGCACGTACTGCGTGCAGCGCATCAATCACGTGCGCGGCGACGCGAAGACCGAGGGCCGGAGCATCCGCGACGGTGAAATCCAGACGGCCTGCGAGCAGGCCTGCCCGTCGGATGCGATTGTCTTCGGCGATCTGAACGATCCGAACAGCCGCGTCTCGAAGCTCAAGGCGCAGGAGCGCAACTACGGCATTCTCGAGGACCTGAACACGCGGCCCCGCACCACCTATCTGGCCGCCGTGCGCAACCCGAATCCGGCGCTCGAGCCCGCGGCCACCCAGACGTCGCAGCCCGCGAGACATTAGAGGCACATGGCCGACACCAGCTATCACGTCGACAAGAGGCCGCCGGTCATCGGGCCGGGCCACACGTTCAAGACGATCACCGACAAGATCGGGTCGATCGTCCTCACGCCGCACACTCCGATGGCGTGGTTCGTCGTGACCTTCATCGGGTTCAACCTGCTGCTCGTGCTGACCGTGTCGCTGGTCTACCTGCTGCTCAAGGGCGTCGGCATCTGGGGCACGAACATTCCGGTGGGCTGGGCGTTTCCGATCATCAACTTCGTCTGGTGGATCGGCATCGGCCACGCCGGCACGCTGATTTCGGCGATCCTGCTGCTGTTCAAGCAGGACTGGCGCACGTCGATCAACCGCTTCGCGGAGGCGATGACGCTGTTTGCCGTCGCCTGCGCCGCCATCTTCCCGATCATCCACACCGGCCGCCCGTGGCTCGCGGCCTACTGGCTGTTCCCGTATCCCAACACGATGAGCCTGTGGCCGAACTTCAAGAGCCCGCTCATCTGGGACGTGTTCGCCGTCTCCACGTACGCGATCGTGTCGCTGCTCTTCTGGTACACGGGGCTGATTCCCGACCTGGCGACGTTCCGCGACAAGGCGAAGCACAACATCTCGAAGCGCATCTACGGCGTGCTCGCGCTCGGCTGGCGCGGCTCGGCGCGCCACTGGGAGCGCTACGAGAAGGCCACGCTGCTGCTCGCCGGCCTCTCGACGCCGCTGGTGCTGTCGGTGCACACGGTGGTGAGCTTCGACTTCGCGGTAGCCGTGCTGCCCGGCTGGCACGCCACGATCTTCCCGCCCTACTTCGTCGCCGGCGCCGTGTATGCCGGCTTCGCGATGGTGCTCACGCTCGCCATTCCGCTCCGGAAGCTGTACGGCGTCGAGGACTTCATCACGATGCGGCACATCGACAACATGGCCAAGGTCATGCTCGTCACCGGCCTCATCGTCGTCTACGGGTACGCGTGCGAGATGTTCTACGGCTGGTACAGCGCGAACCAGTACGAGCGGTTCATGCTGATCAACCGCACGACGGGCCCGTACGGCTGGTCGTACTGGATGCTGCTGCTCTGCAACTTCATCGTGCCCCAGCTGATGTGGTCGCGGCGGATGCGGCACAACCTGCTCGCGGTGTTCATCGTGGCGATGTTCGTCAACGTCGGCATGTGGCTCGAGCGCTTCGTCATCGTCGTCACGAGCCTGCACCGCGACTTCCTGCCGAGCTCGTGGGACATGTATTACCCGACGGTGTGGGACTTCTCGACCTTCTTCGGCACCATCGGGCTGTTCCTGACGCTGTTCTTCCTGTTCGTCCGCGTGCTGCCGATGATTGCCATCTTCGAGATGCGCATGCTGCTGCCGACGGCGGCCACGGCGCACGGCGAGGCGGGCGAAGTGGGCATCGTCGAGGATGAAAACGGAGAGGTGCGGTAATGGCGCATCAGACACCGGCGGCGTCGCCGTTCTACGGCCTCATGGCGGAGTTCCCGAGCGCCGACGCGCTGCTGACGGCAGCGCGGCGCGTGCGCGACGCGGGCTACACGAAGTTCGACACGTTCTCGCCGTTCCCGATTCACGGCATGGGCGAGGCAATTGGCTTCAAGGAGAAGTCGGTTGCGCCCATCGTGCTCGTGGGCGGCATCGTCGGCCTGCTGGCCGGCTACGGCCTCGAGTACTGGACGTCGGTGATTGCGTATCCGCTCAACATCGGCGGGCGGCCGTATCACTCGTGGCCCATGTTCGTGCCGCCGGCGTTCGAGACCACGATTCTCTTCGCGTCGATTTCGGCGCTCGTGGGCATGCTGGCGCTCAACGGCCTTCCGCAGCCGTATCACCCGGTGTTCAACGCGCCGAAGTTCTCGATGGCCAGCCAGGACAGCTTCTTCCTGGTCATCGAAGCGGATGATCCGAAGTTCGATGCGGGCGAGACACGCAGGATGCTCGATTCTCTTCAGCCTCGCGAGGTGGTGGACGTTGCGCACTGACGCAGGGCAGAGGGCAGAGGGCCAAGGGCACAGGATGCGCCAGGTCACAGGAAAACAGGGGGCAGGACGGAGGCTCGCGCTCGTCGCGCTGCTGCCGCTCGCGCTCGCGGGATGCCGGCAGGACATGCACGACAACCCGCGGCACGAGCCGCTCGAGGCGAGCCGCGTGTTCAGCGACCAGAGCGCCGCGCGGCCGCTGGTCGAGGGCACGGTGCCCCGCGGGCACCTGAACGCGGACGATTTCCTCTATACGGGCAAGGTCGACGGCATGCCCGTGTCGGAGTTCCCCTTCGCGATCACGCGCACGGAGCTCGATCGCGGCCAGGACCGCTTCAACGTGTATTGCGCGCCCTGCCACAGCCGTCTGGGCGATGGCCGCGGCATGGTCGTGCAGCGCGGCTACCGCCAGCCGCCGTCGTTCCACATCGACCGGCTGCGCGACGCGCCGCCCGGCTATGTGTTCGACGTCATCACCAACGGCTTCGGCGTGATGCCGGACTACCGCGCGCAGCTCACCGTCGAGGACCGCTGGGCGGTCGTCGCGTACCTCAAGGCGCTGCAGCTTTCGCAGAACGCAACCATGGCTGATGTTCCCGAAGCCGAGCGCGGCCAGCTGGCCGCCCCCGGCACCGCACCAGGCTCGCAGCACGCACCAGCCCCGGCGGCGCCGGGCACGGGAGGTCACTGATGGCCGCGCATCACGTCGTGCTGGACGACGCAGCCATGGCCGCGCGTCCCGAGGCCGAGATCAACAGCCTCGGCTCGAAGGCGCTCGTGGCCGGCGTCATCGGCCTCATCGTCCTTGCCCTTGGCTTCATCGTCGACAAGCAGCAGTTCCTGCAGTCGTACCTGGTCGGCTACTTCTTCATCGTCTGTCTGATGCTCGGCTGCCTGGGCCTGATGATGGTGCATCACCTCAGCGGCGGCGCGTGGGGCATGGTGAGCCGGCGCATCTGGGAAGCCGCCACGCGCACGCTGCCGCTGGTGGCGATCATGTTCATCCCGATTGCGATGAACCTCGACGCGCTCTATTCGTGGTCGCGTCCCGAGGCCGCGGCCGATCCGATCCTGCAGCTGAAGGCGCCGTACCTGAACGACACGTTCTTCTTCATCCGCGCGGTCGGCTTCTTCGCCATCTGGGGCATCCTGATTTTCCTGTTCAACCGCTGGTCGCGCGAGCAGGACGAGGCGCCGCTGCGCGAGCCGGGGCCGGCCGACCGCCGCTTCCGGACGCTCTCAGGCCCGGGCCTGGTGCTGTTCGTGCTCACCACCACGTTCATGTCGGTGGACTGGATCATGTCGCTCGATCCGCACTGGTATTCGACGATGTTCGGCGTGATCGTCATCGGCGGATCCGGCCTGAGCGCGATCGCGTTCTCGATTCTGATGGTCGTCGCCCTGTCGGGCACGCGCCCGCTGTCGCACATCGTCACCACGACGCACCTGCACGACCTGGGCAAGCTGATGCTCGCGTTCGTGATGCTGTGGGCGTATTTCAGCTTCTCGCAGTTCCTGATCATCTATTCGGCGAACCTGCCGGAAGAGATTCCGTTCTATCTCGAGCGGTTCCACGGCGGATGGGCGTGGCTCTCGCTGGCGCTGGCGCTGCTGCACTTCGTGCTGCCGTTCACGCTGCTGCTCTCGGCCGACATCAAGAAGAGCCGGACGAAGATCGTGCTCGTCGCGCTGCTGGTGCTCGCCGCGCGCGCGATCGATCTGATCTGGCACGTCGGCCCCATGTTCCATCACGACGCGGTGCGCTTCCCGATCCACTGGATGGACGCGGCGGCCATCGTCGGGCTCGGCGGCCTGTGGCTGTTCGTGTGCGCCCGCCAGCTGAAGAGCCGGGCGCTCGTGCCGTTCAAGGATCCGTACTACAAGGAATACATGCATGTCGCACATTGATAGCGGCGGCGATCCGAACAGCGTGAAGGCCGGCCGCGAGCTGGCCGACATCAGCATTCCCGCGCTGCTGCACCACGGGACGTACCTCGTCATCGTCTGCGTCGTGGTGTGGTTCGCCATGATGGGCATGTTCAAGCTCGTGATGAGCCGCCTCGCCGAGGGCGACGCCGCGGTGTCGTCGCTGGCGCGCCCGGCCGGTGAGGCGCCGCCCGAGCCGCGCCTGCTGACCAACGAGCCGCTGAACCTGCAGCAGTTCCGCGCGCGCGAAGACCAGACGATCGGACACTACGGCATCATCGACCAGGCGGCCGGCACCGTGCACGTGCCAATCGATCGCGCCAAGGAACTGCTGCTCGAGCGCGGCCTGCCCGTTCGCGGCCAGGCAGCCGCGCAGGCGCCGGCGCCGCCGCAGACGCCGGCGCAGGGCGGGCACGAGAATTAAGAGCTGGTGAGTTGAGAATCAAGAATTACGGCAAGCTGCTTCTGACCCTGTGCGCCGCCGGCGCGATGAGCACCGGTCTGTCCGCGCAGGGGTTCTACTCGTCTCCGCCGTCGCCCGAGCCGGCGACCGAGCGGCCCGCGGCGCTGCGCGACGTGGCGATCGATCAGAAACTCAACAACCAGCTGCCGCTCGACGCGCGCTTCAAGGACGCCGAGGGCACGGACGTGACGCTCGGCCAGTATTTCGGCACCGGCCGTCCCGTCGTGCTCGCGCTCGTGTACTTCGAGTGCCCGATGCTGTGCACGCAGGTGCTCAACGGCCTGACCGGCGCGCTCGAGACCATGTCGCTCAACGCCGGCAGCGATTTCGACGTCATCGCGCTCAGCTTCGACCCGCGTGAAACCTCGAAGCTCGCCAAGGCCAAGAAGATTGCCTACATGGGCCGCTACGGCCGCCCGGGCACCGAGCACGGCTGGCACTTCCTGACCGGCACGCAGGAGGAGATCGCGCGCGTGACCGACGCGGTCGGCTTCCGCTACACGTTCGACGAGACGATCGGCCAGTTCGCGCACGGCGCGGCCGTCACGGTGCTGACGCCCGACGCGCGCGTCTCGCGGTATCTCTACGGCATCGACTACGGCGGGCGCGACATGCGGCTCGCGCTGGTCGAAGCCTCCAACGGCAAGGTCGGCACGCCGGTCGATCAAGCGCTGCTCTACTGCTACCACTGGGATCCGACAACGGGCCGGTACGGATTCGTGGTGATGAACATCCTCCGCGGGGCCGGCATCCTGACGCTCCTGGGCTTTGGCACCTTTATCGTGGTGAGCCTCAGGCGTGAGCGCCGCATGGCGCGCGCGGAGGCGAGAAGCTAAACCGAATGGGCCAGACACTACCGCTGTTTCCAGAGGCCGCCTCGACGCTCGCAGGGAACGTCGACGCGCTCTATTTCTTCCTGCTCGCCGTCAGCGCCTTCTTCGCGGTGCTGATTGCCGTGCTGGTCATCGTCTTCGCCGTGAAGTTCCGGCGCCGCAGCCCCGATGAAGTCGGCGCGCCCATCACGGGCTCGCTCGCCCTCGAGCTGCTCTGGACGATCATCCCGCTCATCATCACGCTGGTGATGTTCGTGTGGGGCGCCTGGGTGTTTCTCGACCTCGCGCGGCCGCCGCGCGGCTCGATGGAAATCTTCGTCGTCGGCAAGCAGTGGATGTGGAAAGCGCAGCATCCGGGCGGCCAGCGCGAGATCAACGAGCTGCACGTGCCGGTGGGCCGCAACGTCCGCCTGACGATCGGCTCCGAGGACGTCATCCACAGCTACTACATCCCGGCGTTCCGCCAGAAGATCGACGCGGTGCCCGGCAAGCTGACCACGATGTGGTTCAACGCCACGAAGCCGGGCGAGTATCGCCTGTTCTGCGCCGAGTACTGCGGCACCAAGCACTCCGGCATGATCGGCAGGATTGTGGCCATGGCGCCCGACGATTTCGAGCAGTGGCTCGCCGGCGGCGCCGGCGCCACGCCCGTGGCGGGCGGCGAGAAGCTGTTCGCCGATCTCGCCTGCAACACCTGCCACAAGACCGACAGCGGCGGCCGCGGCCCCGTGCTCAACGGCGTGGCCGGCAATCCCGTGCAGCTGATTGACGGCTCCACGGTGGTGGCCGACGACAACTACCTGCGCGAGTCGATCATGAACCCGCAGGCGAAGATCGTCGCCGGCTATCAGCCGTTGATGCCGACCTTCCAGGGCCTGGTCAACGAAGAAGGCCTGCTGCAGCTGATTGCCTACATCAAGTCCCTTCCAGCGGCGCCCGCGGCGCCGGCGGCTGGCGGGTCAGGACAGTAAGACGATGACCACGAACTATCTGAATGCCACGCACGGCCTTGCGTCCTGGCTGCTGACGAAGGACCACAAGCGGATCGCGATCCTCTACCTGATCTCGATCACGCTGTTCTTCGGATTGGGCGGCCTGTTCGCCGGCCTGGTGCGGCTCGAGCTGCTGACGCCGCAGAGCGACCTGCTGCAGCCCGAGACCTACAACAAGATGTTCACGCTGCACGGCGTGGTCATGGTGTTCTTCTTCCTGGTGCCGTCGATTCCGGCGGTGCTGGGCAACTGGCTGCTGCCGGTGATGATTGGCGCGAAGGACCTCGCGTTCCCGCGGATCAACCTCCTCAGCTGGTATCTCTACATGATCGGCGGCCTGATGACGCTCGCCGCCATCATCAGCGGCGGCGTCGACACCGGGTGGACGTTCTATCCGCCGTACAGCACGGTGTCGCCCACGCACGTAGTCATGGCGGGCCTCGGCGTGTTCGTGGCCGGCTTCTCCTCGATCCTCACGGGCCTGAACTTCATCGTCACCGTGCACCGCATGCGCGCGCCCGGCCTGACGTGGTTCCGCCTGCCGCTGTTCGTGTGGTCGCACTACGCGACGAGCCTGATCATGATTCTGGGCACGCCCGTGATTGCCATCACGATCGTGCTGCTCGCGCTCGAGCGCGGCCTGGGCCTGGGCATCTTCGATCCGGCGCGCGGCGGCGACCCGGTGCTGTTCCAGCACCTGTTCTGGTTCTACTCGCACCCGGCCGTCTACATCATGATCCTGCCGGCGATGGGCGTCGTGTCCGAGCTGGTGGCGGCCTTCTCGCGCAAGAACGTCTTCGGGTATTCGTTCGTGGCGTTCTCGAGCCTGGGCATCGCGGTGCTCGGCTTCCTCGTGTGGGGCCACCACCTGTTCGTCTCGAGCCAGTCGGCCTACATGGGCATGGTCTTCTCGGTGCTGAGCATGCTCGTGGCGATTCCGTCGGCCGTGAAGGTGTTCAACTGGACGGCGACGCTCTACAAGGGATCGATTTCGTGGGACGCGCCGATGCTGTATGCCATCGGCTTCATCGGCCTGTTCACGATCGGCGGCCTCACCGGCATCTTCCTCGCGTCGATGGGCCTCGACATCCACGTGCACGACACCTACTTCGTCGTGGCGCACTTCCATTACGTGATGGTCGGCGGCGCCATCTTCGGCTATCTCGGCGGCCTCCACTACTGGTGGCCGAAGATGACCGGCAAGATGTACAACGAGGGCTGGGCGCGCGTCTCGGCGGTCGTGATCTTCGTCGGCTTCAACCTGACGTTCTTCCCGCAGTTCGTGGTGGGCTACCTCGGCATGCCGCGGCGCTATGCGATGTATCCGCCCGAGTTCCAGGTGCTGAACGTCATGTCGACGGCCGGCGCGACGGTGCTCGGCATCGGCTACGCGCTGCCGCTGTGCTACTTCATCTACTCGCTGGTGAAGGGGCCGGTTGCCTCGGCGAACCCGTGGGGCGCGAAGGGGCTGGAGTGGACGATTCCGTCGCCGCCGCCCACGGAAAATTTCCTCGTGACGCCGATCGTCACCGAGCCCGCCTACAACTACAACCCCGGCCGGGAGGTCGAAGTTGCCTGACGCGAATCAGGCCGCAATCCATGGCGGCGCGCACGTGACGCCGGCGCACGACCATGCGCACGGCGCCCATCACAATCCGAACCTGCAGCACCATTTCAACGACATGGCGCAGCAGCAGGAGGCCTCCACGCTCGGCATGTGGGTGTTCCTGGTCACGGAAATCATGTTCTTCGGCGGGATGTTCTGGTGCTACATCCTGTACCGCTACTGGTATCCGGAAGGCTTCGCCGCGGCGAGCCATCACCTCGACCTGTTCTGGGGCGGCCTCAACACCGTCATCCTCATCGTCAGCTCGCTTACGATGGCGCTCGCGGTGCGGGCCGCGCAGCTGGGCAACCGGCGCGGGCAGATCATCAACCTGATTCTCACCATGATCTTCGGCGCGGCGTTTCTCGGCATCAAGGCCATCGAGTACGCCGGCAAGTTCCGCGACAACATCGTGCCGGGACGCCACTTCGTGTGGCATGAGGCCGACCCGACCGGGGCGCAGGCGTTCTACTCGATCTACTTCGCGCTCACCGGCATGCACGCGATCCACATGATCGTGGGCCTCGGCATCATGAGCGTCATCCTGTTCATGGCCTGGCGCGGCCGCTTCAACGCGTCCTATTACACGCCGGTGGAGATTTCGGGCCTCTACTGGCACTTCGTCGACATCGTCTGGATTTTCCTGTTCCCGCTGCTGTATCTGCTGGGACGGCACGGTTAACCATGGCTGACCACGCAGCCGCGCACGCGGCACACTCTGTCGATTCGGCGGACCACGCGCACGGGCACATCGCGCCGGTCAGCATGTACCTGCTGATTTTCGGCGCCCTGATGCTCGGCACCGCCATTACCGTCGCGGTCGCCTACGTCGACCTCGGCTTCTTCAACACGGCGGTCGCGCTCGGCGTCGCCGTCACGAAGGCCACGCTCGTCGTCCTCTACTTCATGCACGTGCGCTGGGCCAGCCGGCTGACGTGGGTGGTGATTGTGGCGTCGCTGTTCTGGCTGATGCTGATGTTCTCGATCGGCATGACGGACTATCTGAGCCGGGGCTGGATGGGCGTACCGGGCCGCTGACGCGGCCCGGAAGACTAAAGACTAAAGACTGAAGACGAAAGACGGCGGCTCCTCCGGGGCCGCCGTTCTTGTTTTTTAAGGCGCCGATCGGGGCCGACCTCGTCCATACCGTGCAGGGTTTGCACGCGGTCTGTAGCGGCAGCCAACACCGGGATTTGTGATCGGATGACACAGATTCGTTTTCGCGGTTCTAAGTGGTTGAAGGAGTGGAAGTTGGCGGGGCAACGGTCGGGGCAGCGCGGGCGGAATTTCGGGTACGGCCCTTGCTCTTATCAGGGCATCACACATCGCGAGGATAACCGAGACATGTTCACGCAAACCGCCCGGGTCGAAGAAGCGCTACGCCGAATCAAGAGTGAATTCGTCGAAATGCCTGGTCTTCGGCTCACGAGCGCACAGGCGCAGCGCCTGTGGGGACTCGAGTCCGAGTTCTGCGAGTCCATCCTTGGCGCCCTGGTCGATGCAAAGTTTCTGCTGCGGACCGGCGACGGCGTGTTCGTGCGCGTCGATGCCGGCGCGCCGCGCCGGATGACGCGCAATACGCGCCCGATCCAGGTGGGCTCCGCAGCCTGAGTTGCTCCTTACCCCGCCGAGCCGGTTGGCTTGCTACCTGCCATCGCAAGCCGTGAAACTGCGCTCTCATCCCCTATCCCGGGCCGGCAGCGGCCCGCGGCCATAGGTCGAGTCGAAGATCGAAGGCTGGGCCCTTCGGTCTTCGACCATTTCTACAATTCAGAGCTGGTGCGCTAAGAGTTAAGAATTGGGTCTTCGGTCCAGCAGCACTCTGTCGTACAGAACCGCGCCGAGCACGGCCCCGATGATCGGGCCAATCCAGTAAAAGATATGCAGGTCCCAGATGCCGGCGATGAGGGCGGGGCCGAATGAGCGCGCCGGGTTCATCGAGGCGCCCGTGATGGCGCCGGCCGCCAGGATGTTGAACGTGACGGTGAGGCCGATGCCGAAGCCGCCGATCTTCACCGCGCGGCCGCGCTCGTCGATGGCGGTGCCGTAGATGGCAATCATCAGCAGGAACGTCATGACGATTTCGGCCAGCAGCAGGCTGCTGGTCGACACCCACGCCTGGGGATAGGGCAGGCCGAGCACCCCCTGGACCGCCGCTTCGGGCGGGAAGATGGCCCGGCACACCAGCGTGGCGGCAACCGCGGCCGCGAGCTGAACGAGGATGTAGACGCCGGCCGCGGCCGGGCCGATGCGGCGCACGACCGCCATGCCGATGGTCACGGCCGGATTGAAGTGCGCGCCCGAGATGCCGCCAAAGGCGCTGACAGCCACCGAGAGCGCAAGACCGTGGGCGAGCGCCACGGCCACCAGGCCCCCGCCGGCGCCCACTGCGGGCGTCCCGCTCAGGATGGCGGCAATGCCGGCGAAGCACAGAAAGAACGTCCCTAGAAACTCGGCCAGATAGGCCCGGCTGTTGGCCATCGGTCTCAAATCCTCCGCACGCATGCTAACCCGAGACGTGGTGTGCTAACGTCCAATTCATGCTGCGATTTGGTCTCGTACTGACACTGGCCGCGGTTGCCGCCGTCGCGGCGGACGCGCCGCCGCAGGACACATTTCCGGCCTCGCCGGCGCCGGTGGGAAGCTTTGCGCCGCAGCTGGCGCGCGCCTCCGACGGCAGCGTGCTGCTGTCATGGCTCGAAACGCTGCCGTCGAAGCAGCACCGCTTCCGCATGGCGCGGCTCCGCGGCGGCGCGTGGAGCGCGCCGGTCACCATCGCGGAGGGCGCGCAGTTCTTCGCCAACTGGGCCGACGTGCCGTCCGTGTCCGAGCAGGGCGGCCTGCTCTTCGCGCACTGGCTCGAGAAGAGCGGACAGGGCACATACGCGTATCACGTGAAGATGCGCGTGTCGCGCGACCACGGCGCCACGTGGAGCGCGCCCTCGGTTGCGCACAGCGATCGCTCGCCCACCGAACACGGCTTCGCCACGTTCTTCACCATGGCCGGGGGCAAGCCCGGTGTCGCATGGCTCGATGGCCGCGACACGGCAGGCGGACACGACGGCCACGGCAAAGGCGCCATGACGCTGCGCGCCGCAGCCGCCGGCCCCACCGGCACCACGGCCGAAACGCTGCTCGACGGCCGCGTCTGCGACTGCTGCCCGACCGCCTCGATCTCCGCGGGCGACGCTGCCCTCGTGGCCTACCGCGATCGCTCGCCGGAAGAAGTGCGCGACATCTCCGTCGTGCGGTTCGTCAACGGCGCGTGGTCGAAGCCGGTCACGATGAACGACGGGTGGCAGATTGGCGGATGCCCCGTGAACGGACCCGCGCTTGCGGCCCAGGGCCGGCGCGTCGCGCTGGCGTGGTTCACGGGCGCCGGCAACAAGCCGGTCGTGAAGCTCGCGCACTCGAATGATGCGGGAAAGACGTGGAGCGCGCCCGTGGCCCTGAGCTCCGGCGTGCCGCTCGGCCGCGTGTCGGCCGCGATCACGACCGACGGCTCAACACACGTGGCGTGGGTGGATCACAACGACAGCAACGGCCGCCTGCTCGTGCGGCGCATCTCGAAGGCGGGCGCCGTCAGCGCGCCGGAAATCCTGACGCCGATGAAGACCGACCGCAGCAGCGGCTATCCGCGGCTGCTCGCCGACGGCAACAGCCTCATTTACGCGTGGACGGACATTGCCGCGGACCGCTCCACGCGGGTCCGCGTTGGAATTAAAAAGTAGCGAGTTGAGAGTTCAGAATGCTGAACTCTCAACTCACCGATGCTGAATTTTCCAGGGGCTTGCCAATCCCTGCGCCGTTTCCACCCAGATCGTGCCGTCGCCGTCAGGGCCGCGAAACACCGTGCGGCCGTTGAGCGTGCCGATGGCCACGAACTGCGGCCCCACGCGCACCGCCGCGCCCGAGGCGCGCCACGCCTGGCCATTCCACTGCAGCCACATGCCCCGGCCGCGCGATGCGGATGGCGCAATGGTCACCACGCGCGACGGCTCGATCACGCGGTTCGGACGCACCGGGCTTACCGTGGCGGATGATCCACCCACCGGCGGCGCCGGCGGGATGACACCGGCCGTGCCAACCGCCACGCTTTCCTGCCCGAGCGCCGACGCGGTTTCGGGCGGGAACGAGGGCGTGCGGCTGCCGGACGTGCCCGCCAGATCGCCCGCGCGCAGCCGCTCGTACGGCTGCATCAGGCCGTTGCCGATCGGCACGTACACGAGGCTGCCGGTTTCGAGGGTCGGATCGACGTACAGCGGCACGCCGAGAAACTCGCCCGCGAGCACCATCACCGTCGCGTTGAAGAAGACCTGCGGGCCCGCCGGGTAGAACAACTCCCCGCGAAACGTCACGGGGTCGCCCGCGCGGTACCACGCCTCGTCGGCGGCGACGCGGGCCGGCGCGCGCTCGGGCCGGATCACGACCTGCGCCTGCGCCACCACGGGCGCGGCCACTATTGCCGCCATCAGCAGAGCTCTGAACCGCATGTATGCCTCCAGGTGTGGGACACTCCAAACGATGTGCCACCGGGCAGGTCATAATAAGAAGCTGATGAGGTGCCGTGCGTCCGCGTAGCCTGCCGGGGTTCGTTTTCCTGGCGCTCATCGCGTTCCTGATCCTGCCGTCAGCGGCGGTGTTCTGGACCGACTGGCTCTGGTTCGCCGAAACCGGCTACCTGCCGGTGTTCGAGAAGACCCTGCGCGCCCAGGCGACGACCTTCATCGCCTCGTTCGCCGTCGCCTTCGCCTTCCTCTACGGCAACCTGCGGCTCGCGCGCGCCTCGTTCCGCCAGCCGCAGCTCGTGCTTGGCGCCACCGTCGACGGCCGCCCCGTGATCGTCGAAAGCCGGCGCATCGATCGACTGGCGCTCTACGGGTCGCTGATCGTGGCCATGCTGACGGCGCTGTCGATGGCCGGCACGTGGCTCGAATTCCTGCAGTTCGCGTACGCGGTGCCGTTCGGGCACACCGATCCCATCTTCGGGCGCGACATCAGCTTCTACGTCTTCCGCTTTCCGGTCTGGGACGATCTCCAGGCCCGCCTGTTCATGCTGACGCTGCTGGCGCTGATCGCCAGCTTCGCGGTCTACCTGATCTCCGGCAACGTGCTGCTCGAAAGCCGGTGGGGCTTCGCGCTGTGGCCGCGCGTCGAGTTCCAGCCGCGCGTGCGCCTGCACCTGGCGCTGCTCGTCGCGCTGCTGCTGCTGCTGCTCGCCTTCGGCACGTGGCTCGAGGGCCCGCGCATGCTGATGACCGACAGCGACGTGCTGTTCGGCGCCGGCTACGCCGACATTCACGCGCGCCTGCCGTTCCTGCGCGTGAAGTTCGTGATCCTCATCGTCGCCGCGGTACTGGCGGCGCTCCATGCCGTGATGGCGCGGCGCTGGCTGCTGCCGCTCGGCCTCGGCGTCTATGCCGCCACGGTCATTGCCGGCGGCCTGTACGCCGGCATCGTCCAGCGCTTCATCGTCACGCCCGACGAAATGATCAAGGAGCAGCCGTTCCTGATCCACAACATTGCGGCCACGCGCCGCGCGTTTGGCGTGGACCATGTCGTCGAGCGTGAGCTGTCGGGCGACGCGGAGCTGACCAAGGAAGCGATCAGCGCGCACAGCGAGACGATTGAAAACGTGCGGCTCTGGGATCATCAGCCGCTGCTGCAGACGTTCGGCCAGCTCCAGGAAATCCGCACGTACTACGACTTCAATTCCGTTGACAACGATCGGTATGTGATCGACGGCCGCTACCGCCAGGTCATGCTGTCGGCGCGCGAAATGGACACCGAGTCGCTGCCCAATGCGACGTGGGTCAACGAGCGCCTCACCTTCACGCACGGCTATGGCCTCACGCTCGGACCGGTCAACGAGGCGACCCGTGAAGGTCTGCCCGTGCTTTTCATCAAGGACCTGCCGCCGGTGTCGTCCGTGGATCTGCGTGTCGACGAGCCGAGCCTGTACTACAGCGAGTTGTCGAGCGACTACGTGCTGGTGCGCAGCCGCGAGCCCGAGTTCCACTATCCGCGCGGCGAAGACAACGTGATGAGCGTCTACAAAGGCACCGGCGGCGTGCCGGTGGGCGGCTTCCTGCGGCGGCTGGCGTTCGCGGCGCGCTTCAAGGCCACCAACCTGCTGGTGACGGCGCAGATCACGCCGGACAGCCGCGTGCTGTTCCATCGCCGCATCGACGATCGCGTGCGCACGATCGCGCCCTTCCTGACCTACGACAGAGATCCGTATCTGGTCATCAACGACGGGCGCCTCTTCTGGATGCAGGACGCGTATACGACGACGCGGAATTATCCGTACTCGACGCCGGCCCAGGGCCGCCGCGCCGAAGCCGTGGAGGATGTCAACTACATCCGGAACTCGGTGAAAGTCGTCACCGACGCGTACAACGGCACGACGGTGTTCTATCTCGCCGATGCCGCCGACCCGCTCGCGGCGACCCTCGCGCGCGTGTTTCCGACGCTGCTCAAGCCGCTTCACGAGATGCCGCAGGGCCTGCGCGAGCACATCCGCTATCCCGAGGACATCTTCGATCTGCAGGCGCACGTCTACGCGACGTACCACATGACCAATCCGGGCGTCTTCTACAACAAGGAAGACCAGTGGGAAGTGCCGTCACTCGAATCGGCGCCGGTGGCCGACGCGCGCGCGCGCACCGGGGCGCCGATGGAGCCGTACTACACGGTGATGCGGCTGCCCGGCGAGCCGCAGCCGGAGTTCATCCAGATGCTGCCGTTCACGCCGCGCCTCAAGGAAAACCTGTCGGCGTGGATGGTGGCGCGCAGCGACGGCGAGAATTACGGGAAACTGATGGTGTTCCAGTTCCCGAAGCAGAATCTCGTGTACGGGCCGCGGCAGGTTGTGGCCCGCATCACGCAGGACGAAGTGATCTCGCAGCAGGTCACCTTGTGGAGCCAGGCCGGATCGACCGTCATCCAGGGCACGCTGCTCGTCATTCCGATCGAGGAGTCGCTGCTGTATGTGCAGCCGCTCTATCTGCGTGCGGCCAACGGCCGCATTCCAGAGCTGAAGCGCGTGATCGTGGCCTACAAGGATCAGAAGCGCGACCGCATCGTCATGCGCGAGACGCTGGCCGATGCGCTGGCCGACGTGTTCAGCAGCGAGGCGACGGATCGCATGCCATCGGCGGGTGACGAGCCTGACGCAGCACCGCCGGCGGCTGCCGGCACGGCGCCCGCGGCCACAGCGCCGCCACCGCCCGTGCGGCCAGGCTCGACGTGCGCCGAGCTCAATTCGCAGATGCTCACCGCGATCGAGCGCGCCGACCGCGCGATCCGCGACGGCAACTTCGCGTTGTACGGCGAGGAATACAAGAAGCTGCGGCCCCTGGCCGAAGCCATGAAGGCGGCCTGCCGCTAGCGGGCGATCACGGCTTCTTGCGCCAGTACCTCGCCAGCCCGGTCCACGAAAAATCAAACCGCGCCGCCCGCGCGTAGCCGGCGGCCTCAGTCGGGCTCATCTGCAGCGTGAGGTCGTCGATGATGTCATTGGTGAACGTCATCGCGCGCTCCTCGTCGGTGCCCTCGCGGGCAAGCGACGCGCGCACGCGGCGGCTCCAGTCCTCCATGCGATCCCACAGCTTGTCGAAATGGTCCGCCGGATCGCCGAACGCGCCGAAATGTGTGAGGAACAGCCGCCCGGGATGCCAGTCGAGGATCGTGCGCGTGCTCTCGCGCCAGGCGTCCAAATCGATGTCTGGCGGTGGGGTCGGCGGCATCACGTAGGGATTGAGCCCGCGGCGGATGCCGGCCGTGTCGCCGACATAGGCGACGCCATGCCGCGTGTCGAAGTAGCTGACGTGATGTGACGCGTGACCGGGCGTCCACGCCACGGCCAGTCTGCGGCCGGCGACGTCGATGGTCTCGCCGCCCTCGAGCACGCGCATGCGGGCCGCGGGCAGCGGGCGCACCTCTCCCCACAGCCTGTCCATATCGGCGCCGTACAGCCGTCCCGCGCTCACCAGCAGCTTCGAGGGATCGGCCATGTGCGCCGCGCCTCGCGCGTGCACATGGAATGTCGCGTTCGGCCACGCGTCGGCGGCGACGCCGCATACGCCCGCGTGGTCGAGATGGATGTGCGTGACCAGCACCGCGCGCACGTCGCCATCCGCGATGCCGCGTGCGCGCAGCAATGACGTGAGCACGGGCCACGACGTCGTGGGGCCGGGATCGACGACGGCCACGCCGCCGGCGCCGTGCAGCAGCGCGGTGGCGATGACCTCGCGCTGGCCGAGAAACTCGAGATCGAGCGTCTCGAAGCCGTCGGCGAAGCTCATCGTCCCTTCACCAGGCCGCCGATGCAGATCAGTGCAATGCGCTTGAGCATGGTGCCGGAAGTATATTGGTGATGTGGGTAGTCCTTCCAGGCAGGGTGGCGAACAGGTCGTCGAGCGCGTCGAGCGCGAGCGAGCGGAGAAAGATGCCCGGAAGACCAAAGAGCCCGATCTCCATCAGGTCGTCCTCCTCAATGACGACTACACGACGATGGATTTCGTGATGGAGGTCCTGGAGACGGTGTTCCACAAGTCGCCGGCCGAGGCGTACAGAATCATGCTGATGGTGCACACCCAGGGCCGGGGCGTGTGCGGCGTCTATACGTGGGAAGTGGCCGAAACGAAGGCCGACGCCGTGGTCACGCTGGCCCGGGAGGCCGGGTTCCCGCTGCGCGCCGTCGTGGAGGACGTCTGATGTTCAGCGCATCGCTCGAAGCCGCGCTCACGATTGCGTACCGTGAAGCCGCGTCGCGCCGCCATGCCGACCTCACCGTGGAGCACCTGCTCTATTCGCTGGCGCACGACGCCGACGGCGAGCGCATCATGGAAGCGTGCGGCGTGGACCTGCCGTCGCTGCGGCACGAGCTCGACACCTATCTGACCTCGTCGGTCGACGTGTTCAAGCGCAATCAGGATCGCGAGCCCGAGCAGACGCTGGCCTTCCGGCGCGTCCTGCAGACGGCCGTGCTGCACGTGCAGAGCGCGGGGCGGCAGGAGGTGCAGGCCGGCGACATTCTCGCGGCCATCCTGCAGCAGCCGCGCACGCACGCCGCGGAGCTGCTGCTGGCGCACGGCGTCACGCGGCTCGACATCCTCAACTACATCTCGCACGGCGTGTCGAAGGTGCCGCCGGCCGGCCCGCGCGGCGACGAGCCGCTGGATCCGGCCGAAGCCGGCGTGGGCGACGAGGGCCGCGGCTCGGCGCGCGATCCGTTGCGCGCGTACGCCATGAATCTGTCGGAGCGCGCGCGACAGGGCCTGCTCGACCCGCTCATCGGCCGATCCGCGGAGCTGCAGCGGACGATCGAGATCCTCTGCCGGCGCCGCAAGAACAACCCGGTGTTCGTCGGCGAGCCCGGCGTCGGCAAGACCGCCATGGCCGAGGGTCTCGCGGCGAAGCTGGCCGGTGTCGCGCCGGCCGGCGGCGGCGACGCCGACGAGGTTCCCGAAGCGCTCGAAGGCGCCGAAATCTATTCGCTCGATACGGCGGCGCTGCTGGCGGGCACGCGCTTCCGCGGCGACTTCGAGGAACGGTTCAAGGCCGTCATCGGCGCGCTCGCGGCGCGCAAGAACGCCATCCTCTTCATCGACGAGATGCACTCCACGGTCGGCGCCGGCGCCACCACCGGCGGCACGATGGATCTGGCGACGATGATCAAGCCGGTGCTGACGGCGGGCGACCTGCGCATCATCGGATCGACGACGTTCGAGGAATACAAACAGATCGAAAAGGATCGCGCGCTCGCGCGGCGGCTGCAGAAAGTGGCCATCGAGGAGCCCTCACACGAAGAGACGGTTCGCATTCTGTCGGGCCTCGCCGCGCGTTACGCCGAGCATCACCGCGTCGAGTACACGGGCGACGCGATTGAGGCGGCCGCGAAGCTCGCCGGGCGCCATCTGCGCGACTATCGCCTGCCCGACAGCGCGATCGACGTGATTGACGAGGCCGGCTCGGTGGCGAGGCTCAAGCAGAAGACGATGGTCGACGCGCACGACATCGAGGAGGTCGTGGCGCGCGCGGCGCGCATTCCCGCGCGGCAGGCGTCACTCTCGGACAAGGAGCGCCTGCGGTCGCTTGGCGACGCGCTCGAGCGCGTCGTGTTCGGCCAGCACGAAGCCGTGCAGGCGGTGGCGTCGGCCATCAAGCGCGCGCGCGCGGGGCTCGGCCTTCCGGATCGGCCGGCAGGGTCGTTCCTGTTTACCGGGCCCACCGGCGTCGGCAAGACGGAGCTGGCGAAGCAGCTGGCGCTGCACCTGGGAAACGAGTTCGTGCGCTTCGACATGAGCGAGTACATGGAGAAGCACGCCGTGGCGCGGCTGATTGGCGCCCCGCCCGGATACGTCGGCTTCGAGCAGGGCGGCCTGCTGGTCGACGCCGTGCGCCAGCATCCGTACAGTGTCGTGCTGCTCGACGAGATCGAGAAGGCGCATCCCGACATTTTCAACGTGCTGCTGCAGGTGATGGATCACGCCACGCTCACCGACAACACGGGGCGCAAGGCGGACTTCCGTCAGGTGATTCTGATCATGACGTCGAACGCCGGATCGCGCGAGATGAGCGCGGGGGCGATCGGCTATGCCGACGACTCGCGCAGCGAACACGGCGCTGCGTCGCTCGAGCGCACGGCGCTCGCGCGGTCGAAGGCGGCCATCGAGAAGGCCTTCAGCCCGGAGTTCCGGAACCGGCTCGACGCCATCGTGACCTTCCATCGCCTGACGCCGGCCGTGATGGAAACGATTGTCGAGAAGTTCATCCTGCAGCTCGAGTCGCAGCTGGCCGAGCGTCGCGTCGCGTTTCAGCTCACGCCCGATGCGCGCGCCTGGCTGGCCACGAAGGGCTATGACCCCGTCTTCGGCGCGCGCCCGCTCGGCCGCGTCATTCAGCGCGAGGTCCGTGATCCGCTGACTGACGAGATCCTGTTCGGCCGGCTCGAGAAAGGCGGCACCGTGACGATCACGCTGGCCGGGGACAAGCTGGCATTCGAGATCGACTCGGACACAGCTACGCCGGCGGGCGAGCCCTCCGACCAGGCCGGTACGGTTCATCTACCACCGGATCCTGCCTGACACGAGAATGCCTCGCCGCGCACCAGCCCGAGTCGTCCCTCCCGGCCCAGGGTCCACCGCGAACAAGAGATCGATGCCAGCGCCTATCGCGGCCCCTGTCGCAACGGCGACCGCCAAACCGAGCGCCTTCGCTCCCGGACATCGTCCCTTGGCCGCGTCGGGATCCTTAGCAGAGTCTGGGCAATCGGCGATCCCCCAACTCAGGACACCCAGGGTAGCTACGACTGCCGCGCCGATGAGCAGGCCGTTCTTGATGGAGTCACGCCTCGCCATTGGTGAGTTGGGGGCAGGCGACGGGCCTGGCGCGGAGGCCTGCATACTCGGCCCGAGGCTCTGAACGAGTGAATCGGACGCCCGCCCGAAGTCGCGGTCGGGTACGATCTGATTCCTGCTGATCAGTTCGGTCGGAACATTCGCGGCCGGCTGGGCTCCTGCCTCCGTCGGCATACCCGCGATCCAACAAACTGCTAGCAGCGAGGCGTACAAATAAACGAGACAAGCCCGCTCGCTGTGTCGATTGCTGATCATCATAGTCTCCTCCTTTGCAACCACGCTATCAAGCTGTCACGTATCGCCGGTCGTCGTGCGGCAGGCGAACTCGACCGGAAATTAAAGAGTCCACGGACTCGCTTAACGCTTTAGCTTGTTAAGTTCGTCTTGCACGACCGAGCGCATCGCATCGAGCGTCGCGGATGGTGCTAGTCGGCGCCCATTGACAAAGACGGTCGGCGTCTCCGGGTCGCCGCTGCGTCTACCTCGTTTCGATTCATTGTGGGAAACATCGCAGCACGTTCCAGGTGCCGACTTGCGGGTCTGGATCTTCAACATACTCAGCCCGCTCGCACGACCATTGGACAGGTGCTCCAGAGGCCTCGGTGGATCCGTCATGCATTCCACCGCAGTAGCCCCACTCGTCATAGAAATAGGTCGGAGTCAAGTTCTCGACGCCGCACTGCGCATAGTTCGCATACGGATTGGGCTCAACGGCTGGCGTAAATTGACAGCCGGTGTCACATCCACCCCACAGCTGGCTGGTAAAGCTCCAGCACAGCAAGCAGTTCCAAGGCTTGGACCATGAGCAGCTACGACATGTCTTGTCGTGGGACTTGCAACCGTCGTGACAGCAACAGGTTCCACACGTGAGAGCCCAACACGTGCAGCCGGGTCCGCACATGCCAAGACATCCGTCGTTGTTGGGGTCGCCCTCAAGTGATTGACATGACTCCATGAGCATGAACCGATAGGCTTCGTGGTCCTCAAGTTTTGGAGGAGGAATCCCACGTGCTGTCCCAATGCGCATCGCCGTCATGTGGAGAAAAAAGAGCGGAGGGAACGCCTTGCCATTGAGGCCATCCTTACCTAGAGCGGCGGATAAGGAGACAACCGCGAGCCCAGTATCAGAGGCGGTCAGTTGATCGAAAAGGGTCAGATCTCCGTGTTGCCTGACAGCCCTAGTGATGATCCGACCTTGCTCGGCAGGGTCTACACTACCGGTTCGTGCTGCCTCCGCGGCTTTCGCCATCAAGGGCTTGATGGCGGTCCAGCCGGCTTTCCCGTCCATCGTGGTCAGCGACACCGTGTTCTCGTCTTCCCGGTAGTCCAGGACTATCACGTCGCCTTGACGAATCCAGAATGACGCACCCGTGGTACTTCGCGTCGCTTCGAAGGACATCGACGCCTGCTTGGCGAGCGTAAACGTCCCAGACACGAACTCTGACGAGAGTCGGTGCAGCTGAAGGGTGCCGGCAGGCAGCGCGCTATCGACCCGTTGCGCCGCTTGGGCGATGGGGTCAGGCCTCAGCCCTACGACAAATCCTCCCGACACAAGGAAAGACAACGCAAGCATCCCGACGATTGGTACCCAGCGTGTGCGCATCGCTAGCCCCCCATCCTCTCATCCTGGTTTCGGCAGTGCAGGCGACGCGGCACTTGGCCGCCGGTAAAGCTGATCGATCGCCGCCCGCTCGCAGGCACGTAAGAAGCTTGTTAAGAAGGCGCGAAGATCAATCGTGAACGGCGAAGTCCGAAGAAGCCGAAGCTAGGATCTCGCATGCCCTATCTCCTTCTACCAGGAGCTAATGACACGCTGGGGAGTGTGAGGGCGAGTATCACCTGAGCGCACTGCGGAGTCAGGGATGGTTCTGGACTGCCTCAAGAGGATCACGCCGACAAGCCGACGGTCACGCGATGTTATGGGAACTTGTTACCCGAGCCAGCGCTGCGTCAACGTCATACCCGTTCCCGAAAACGGCAAGGCAGACATAGTCATGCGAGACAAGCGGCCCGGAATGACCGTCCGTTCGGGTAGAACTTACCCGAGAGATGTACGTAGCCATTCGTCACATGCTCGTCCCCGGCAGCGTCGGTGAAAATCTGACAGCTTGCGAACTGTGTGGCAGGCGTCGTGCGGCGATATCACTTTGACGGCCGGGCGGGCTATCGGCCTGCCCGCAGCAGGCCGCGGGCGGCGGC
This sequence comes from Vicinamibacterales bacterium, assembly GCA_036675475.1. GTDB lineage: Bacteria > Acidobacteriota > Vicinamibacteria > Vicinamibacterales > SCN-69-37 > JALYRV01. The sequence goes on along the minus strand of JAKFEY010000029.1, from coordinate 142,454 downwards.
CCGATCGCCGTCATTCGGCTTCGGCGTGAGGCCGAGAATCGCGCACATCAGTTCGTAGATGTCGATCGAGCGCATGCGCGGCACCTGCAGCCCGCGCTTGACCGCAGGCCCTGCCGCCACGAACAGACCCTGCATCGAATCGACGGCGTTGTCATAGCCGTGCGCGCCGCCGGTGGGTCCGCCCCGCCCTGCGCGCCGCCGCGGATAAATCGTCCAGCCATCGTCAGCCATCGCGTAAATCGGCGGCACACGCCGGTGCGTGCCGAACTGCAGACGCGCCGGGTAGTCGCCCGGGCGGTAGACCTTCAGGTGCGGATGCTTGCCCGACAGGCGCGCGTAGACCTCGTCGACCGGCAGCGCTGTCGGGAAGATGGCAATGTTCGGCGACGAGTCGATCGTGTCGACGGCTGTGAGATCGATGTAGTCCTCGAGATAGATGACGCGATCCGGCGCCAGCTGCGACATGCCGTGATCGGAAACCACGATGACGTTGAGGCCATCCACGCCAAGCGCGCGCAGGCGCCCGAGCAGGCGGCCGACCGCCGCGTCGACGCGCTCCGCCACCACGCGCACCTCGTCGCTCTCCGGACCCGCCGAATGCCCCGCGGTGTCGACATGGTGCCAGTACATCGTGGCGAACTCGGGCCATTCGGCTTCCGGCTTCTCGAACAGGTCCGCGATCATCTCGATGCGCTGGTCGTCGGTTAAATTCTGCTCGTACTTCGTCCAGTGATCCGGCCTGACGCCGCCGATCGGCGCCTCCGCACCCGGCCACAACAACGGCGCCGTCCTGCGTCCGGCTTTTTCGAGCTGCGTCCAGATCGGCTCGGCTTCCCACCACCGCGGGTCGACCACGGCGTCGCGATTCGCCATGGTGAACTCGACGCCCGGAATGCGCGGATCGCGCATCGTGTTGGAAATGATGCCGTGATGATCGGGTACGAGCCCGGTGACCAGCGTGAAATGGTTCGGGAAGGTCTTGCTGGGAAAGCCGGGCTGCAGCTTCGCGGCCGATACGCCGGACGCGGCAATCGCATCGAGCGTGGGCGTCTCGAACCGCGCGCGATAATCCCAGCGGAAGCCGTCCAGGGAAATGAGCAGCACGCGCGGGGTTGCCGTCTCTTTGCAGCCTGCGGCCATCGCGGCCGCGGCGACGAGACACCACGCGAGAGCAAGAAGGCGGCGCCGCACGTTTTTATTTTCTGAGCAGGATGCCGTCGGCGGCGAACCACTGCAGCGGCACCATGACCAGGTGGCCCGCCTTGATCAGCGGATCGCTGGCCATCCACTGCCGCGCCTGCTCGACATCCTCGGTCGCCATCACGCCGATGCCGCGATGCGAGCCGCCGTCGGTGAGCGGGCCCGCGAGCTGCAGCTTTCCTTCCGTGGCGAGCCGATGCAGATTCGCGAGATGGCCGTCCTGCAGCGCCGCCATGTCCGACGCCGGCACCGCCGAACGGTTCGGCGCGTCGTCGAGGAAGAAGAACACGAAGCGGCGCATCTTGTACGGCTCCGGCACCGGACCAAAGTCGAACCAGTTGCGCGGCACCAGCATGGTGTAGATGTCGATGGTGAAGGTACCGGCCTTCACGGCCGGATCGGCTTCAGCGATCGCGCGTGCCGCTGCCAGTGAGTCCGCCTTCAGGATGACGAGGCCGCGGCGCGGCCCCTCCGTGCCGAACGGCCCCGCAATCTTGCCGGCAGGCCCAAGCGATTCGAGATGCGCCATGTGCCCGGCCTGAATGGCTTTCCGCTCGTCCGCCGTGCCGGCCCCGTGGTTCGGTCCCTTGTTCAAGAAGTAGATGTAATACGTCTGCAGATCCGCGGGTTGCGGATAGCGGCTCTGCGCGGAGGCCGCCGCGGCGATGGTCATCACGGCCAGGAAGCAGGATGCGAGGCGCGTCATCGCTCAATCCTAGCAAAGCTCGGCCATGACCCATGGCACCCCCCTTGCTGCCTGTGAAGTTCTGGTCATGCCACTCACCGACTCCCCAACCGCGCCCCTGCAGGTCCTCGGCCCTCTCGATCGCAGTCATCGCGTGCTTGTTGTCGATGACGATGAGGACATGCACCGGCTGCTGCGGAGCCGTCTCGAGGCGCGCGGGCACACGGTGGAGTCGGTCGACAGCGGCGAGCAGGCGCTGATGCGCCTTTCGGAAATCAATCCGGATCTGATCTTTCTCGACCTCGCGATGTCCGGCCTCACCGGCCTCGACGTGCTCGACATCCTTCGCGCGCGCGGCCTCGACATCGCCATCATCCTCACCACGGCGTTCGGATCGGAGCAGGTGGCGGTCGAAGCCCTGCGCCGCGGCGCCGACGACTATCTGCGGAAGCCGTTCGACCGCACCGAATTTCAGGCCGTGCTCGATCGCACGCTGCGGCGGCTCGAGCTGAGCCGGCAGAATGCGCTGCTGCAGCGGCAGCTCGACGAGAAAGGGCGGCAGCTTGCGGCGGAGCTGGCGCGCGCGGCCGAAGTGCAATCGGAGCTGTTGCCGCGAGAAACGCCCAAGCTGCCTGGCTTCGAGATCGCCGCGCGCTGTCTGCCCGCGCGCGAAGTGGGTGGCGACTTCTACGACTGGCAGCAGCTGCCCGGCACGCTCAGTCTCACGGTGGGCGACGTCATGGGGAAAGGCATGCCGGCGGCCCTGCTCATGGCCACCGTGCGCGCGGTCCTGCGCGCCGTGGGCTCGCAGCACAGCCCCGCCTCGGCCGTGCAGTTTGCGGCCCGCGCCCTCGATCGCGATCTGGCCCGGTCGAACGCCTTCGTCACGCTCTTCCATGGCCAGCTCGACCTGGCCTCCGCCACGTTCCGTTATGTCGATGCCGGCCACGGCCATGTGGTGTTCCTGAGGGCCGACGGCACCATGCAGGACCTCAAACCATGGGGGCTTCCCCTCGGGGTGCTTTCGGACGAACAATATGCCGAGGGCACCGTTGAGTTCGGCCCGGGTGACGTGCTGGTCGTCTACAGTGACGGCCTCACGGACGCGCGGCCTGAGCTGCGCGACAAAGCCGCGCTTGCCGCGCTTTTGAAGAGCGGCGATACCGCGAGCGAAATCGCGCAGATGCTGGCCGACCGCGCGACAGCGGCCGAAGGGCCGCTTCCCGACGACCTCACGATCGTGGCGCTGCGGCGTCCGCCCCGGCTCCCCGCCGATTGAGGCTCATGGCAGAACAGAACGCCGGCCCGGCGCAGCCCCTGCGCCCTGACTGGCTCCGTCACGAAATCAGAAATCCCCTCAACGTGCTGGTGGGATCGCTGCGGCTCATCGAGATGGGCGGCGTGACGCCTGCGCAGCAGAAGCAGATCGACGCGTGCCGGGCGGCGGTCGATCGCATCACGGGGATTCTGGACAGCCTCGGCGGTGACGGCACGCCCGCGTTCGTCGAACGCGCGGCCGCGGAGCTGCGCGCGCTCGGCGGCGTGACCTTCCTCGGCAAGCCGTTCGAGCGCAGCGACCTGCTGCGCACCGTGCAGATGGTGGCCCGCACGCATCGCAACATCCGGCTGCTCGCGGCCGACGACGTGCCCGAGATCGGATGGCTGCTCGAATCACTGCTCGCGAGCTCGGGCTGCACGCTCGAAATGGTGCGTGACGGCGCGGCCGCCGTGGATCGCGCGCGCACGGACGGGTTCAGCGCCATCATCCTGGATCTCGAGATGCCGGTGATGAACGGCGTCGACGCGGCGCGCGCCATTCGCGAGCAGGAGCGCAAGGATGGCCGCGAGCCCGTGCCGATCGTGATCGCGAGCGGCCACGATCTCGGCGCCAACGAGCGCGTCCTGGACATGCCGGATGAAGATCCGGACGTCGTCACGCCCGATCCCGAGATCGCGCCGCTGGTGCCGGAGTTTCTCGCCAACAGGCGGGCCGACGTCGCCCGGATCCAGGGATTCATCGACAGCGGCAGCTGGGAAGAGCTGCGCATGCTGGGGCACCGGCTGAAGGGCACCGGCCGCGGCTACGGCTTCGCGCGCATCACCGAGATCGGCAAGGCGCTCGAGCAGGCGGGCAGCACTGAAGACGCCGGCGCGGCGCGATCGGCCGCGTCGAAGCTCGACGCCTATCTCGATCGCGTGCGCGTCAATCCGCCCGCCCCGCCCGGCGCCGGCGATCAGGGCTGACGCGGCACGATGCCGGTGGGGCCGACCGCGATTTCACGTTCGGCGGTATCGGCCGCCGTCGCGCGCATCTTGCGCACCATCAGATAGCGGCGCAGCCGTCCGTCCTCTTCGCGCACCCGCAGATCGACCACGCCCGTCGCCAGCCTCGCGGCGACACCGCTGATGCGCGCCGCCCGCGCGTCGCCATCGGCCGTCACCACCAGCGTCGTGCAGGCGAGGTTGTCTTCGAGGGCGAATACGAGGTCGCGAAAGAACTCCTCTTCCTCGGATTCGGTGAGCTCCGGCGGCACGAGCGCGGGCAGCGCGTCGATGACGAGGCGCTCGGCCTTGTGCGCGCGAAGATGCGGAATCAGATCGGCCATCACCGCGCGCGCATCGATGGCGTGCTGGCGCTGACGCATCAGCGACAGCGCGGGCGAGCCGTCGAGCACCAGCACCGGTGACGCCGGATCGGTGCCGATGGGCCATTTGAAGCGCGCCGCCGACTCCACGACGTGCAGCGGCTTTTGATCGATGGCGATGAAGATGCCCGGCTGGCCAAGCCGCGCACCTTCCGCCAGAAACTGCATCGCCAGCGTCGTCTTGCCCGCACCAACGTCGCCGGTGATGAGCGTCAGCCGATAGCGCGGAAGCCCGCCTTCGATGGCGCCGTCGAGTGCGTCGATTCCGGAAGGCATGCGCGCGAGCTCGTGCGTATCGCTCATCGGCATGCACTCTCGAAACAGACGAGATCGCGCCAACGGCTGACGTTGCGCCGCCGCGCCGCATCCCCCACACTGGAAGCTCCCCGACGAATTGCGCTCCCCCAGGAGTCTTGCGCGTGAAGCCAGAGGTGTCTCCGAACGGATTTCTCGAACGCCGCAGCGGCCAGGATCGACGACGTGTGTTTCGTGGCGGCCGGCGCGCGTCGGATCTGGTGCGCGCGAGCCTGGCGGCCGCGGCCGTCGCCGGCGCGCTCTCGATTCCCGACCCGGGCCTCACTGCGCAGTCGCGGCCGAAGCGCGACACGAGCGCCCCAACGGGACGCAAGGCGCAGCCGCGTGTGCCCGGCTCGTCCACCGAGGCGCCGGGCGGGCAGCCGCCCGCTCCCGCTCCGACACCGGCACCAACGCCCGCTCCGGCACCAACGCCGGCTCCGGCACCGGCACCAACGCCGCCGCCGCCCGCACCCGAGCCCACGCCGGCTCCAGCGCCCGTGCCGAGCGTCGCGATGCGCTTCGGCGTGCACGTCGATTCGCTCGCCAAAGCCGACAGCCACGGCCTGCCGATGGACTTCGGCGTGCTCTGGATGGGCTCGTGGACCGAGAAGTACGGATGGGGCTACGCCGAGCAGCATCTCGCGGCCGCGCGCGCGAAAAACATCACGCCGATCGTCCACTGGTGGTACTGGGGCGACGACATCTCGCCCGACTGCGTCGAGCGCGGGTGCCAGGACAACCGCCAGGGCGTCTGGAAGGATCGCGCGAAGTGGTATCGCATGACGCGCGAGCTGGCCGGCGTCATCGAGCGCACGATGGGCGGCCGCGAGGCGATCGTCATCCTCGAAAGTGAATTCAACAAGGGCGGCATCGAGGGCTACGAGCCGTTCGACGGCTACCTGCTCGATCAGATCGTGGAACTGCACCGCGTGCCCGGCCTCAAGGTGATTCTCGGCTTCGGCAACTGGGGCCTCGGCAACTGGGCGCGCTTCGATCGCGCCGCGTCGGCCGCCGACATGGTCGGCACGCAGCTGCTGCGCTCGTCGATTCGCGACGCCGCCACCTACCATCAGGCGGTCGACACGCTCGTGTCGGGCGTCGCGCACCTGCACAACACGTTCAGGAAGCCGAGCTTCGTCATCGATCTCGCCGTGTCGTCCTACCCGAGCGCGGAATACGAAGCGCACCAGCAGGCGGTCGTGACCGAGCTGTTCCAGCGAATGGGTGAGCTGAAAGGCTTCGGGGTCGAAGGCATCGTCTGGCGCGCCATCGTCGACGATCCGGCGATGGATCTGAGCAACTACCATGGCATCGCGGAGCGGCACTGGGGCGTGGTGCGGGCGGACGGCACGGAGAAGCCGGCGTTCCGCCCGTTTGCCGACGGCATCCGGGCGGCGTCGGCCGTGGCGCTGGCCCGCCGTTAAGCGCGCCAGCGCCTCCACGCTACTGACCAATCCGCTTGTAGAAGTTGATCCCGAAGTACGGCCCCGTGCGGTCGTCCGCCTCGTCGAACGACGAGCGCTTGTAGCCAGCCCGCAGCATCACTGACGTGCGCGACGGCGCGTGCGTGAACTCGACGAGCCCGCCGAACATCAGCGTCCGGATGTCGTCGTTGCCCTGCAGGATGCCTTCGGCGCCCAGGGAGTGCGCCCACGCGTCCTGCCAGTCGAGATTGGTGATCTGCCGCTTGTAGGCCAGCCGGCTCCACAGATATTCATCGACGGTTTCGTAGTTCACAATCGCGTGCACGTTGTCGCGGTCGGTCGGATTCAGATTGGCGTCTGCGCCGAGCGAGAACCCGATTTCCATATCGTCGTCGACTTCGCCGTCGTCATCGAGATCGTCGACGTCGAACTCGGTGCCGTCGGTGGTCGTGAAGGTCGCGCTCCGCCACTTGAAGCTCGGGCCGGCGCCGACCTTGAACGTATTGCGATCACCGAATTTCAGGCCCACCTGCGTGCTGATGCCGGGACCGCTCACCTTGGTCGTGCCGCCCGGCTCGTCGAACTCGTACTGCAGCCAGTTGCCGTACGCGCGCGCGAACAGGCCCATGTCGTCATTGAGACGGCGGTTCCATTGCGGTCCGAAGAAGCCGTACATCATGCCGTCGGTATCGAACTCCAGGCCTCCGATCACTTCCCAGTAGGAATCGGGATCGGCCGCCTGCGTCACCGGCGCGGCGCCGGTCGAGGGCGCGGCCACCGGGGTGAACGTCACCTGCGGCGCGCGCTGCGCCGCCGCGTCGCCAGGCGTGACAGCCAGGGCGACTGCCGCTGCCGACAGCAGCGTGACAATGCGGGTCGTGGTCGTAAATCTCATCAGCAACACAGTTCTCTCCTTCGCGCGGTAGCGCGCCATCCTGCGGAATAGCACTTTTGGTACCAAAGTCACATGGCCGAGCGTGCGGCCCACGCCGCGAGCAGCGTGTCGGCCACGGCCGTGTTTGGCTGCGGGGCGGTGAACGGCGCCACGATCACGAGGGGCCTGGCCAGCGAGGGGACCTTGCTCACAAGTGCGCGCGCGCGCGCCGCGTCGTGCGGGCGCAGGGGCTCGATGGTGTAGGGGACGTCGTACTCGTCGAAGCGCGCGCGCAGCTCGGCCACCCACGGCTGCTGCTGTGGATCCGACTCATCGAGCAGCACCAGGACGTGCGCGACCTGCCCCGACAGCATGTTGCCGAACATTTCGTGCTTGTTCGGATATGGGACGAGAAAGACGTCGGCGGCAAGCGCGCGCGCCTGCCCGCGCTCCATCGGCTCGTTGCCGGCCGCAATGCGATCCGCAAAGGTGCCGGCCGCGACGAAGCCCTGGCCCGCCTGCACCGCGGCGCCTTCGCGCTCGAGCATGCGCTTGACGACGTTGGCGCGGTCGCGCCCCAGGCCGCAGTGCACGTAATAGCGCCCCTCGCCTTCACGCGCGAGCTCGCGAATCTTGTCGAGCGACGCGTCGTTGTCGCTGATCCACGGCAGCATCGGGGCATGAATGAACGTGAGCCCGATCTCCTGCGCCACGCGCGTTTCTTCGGCGATGCCCGGCGGCTCGAATGGCAGCACCGCGGGATGCTGCAGCGACACGACCGCGGTATAGCCTTGCGCCTTCAGCTGCTCGAGCCTCGCGCGATCCGGATACGGCCCGAAGACGAACTCCGCGCCGCGGCCGACCGTGACGCTGCCGCTCACGCCGCCCGCGGTGCGCGCCATCATGGCGGGATTGGTCCACGCGTACAGGCAGACGGCGGCGGCAGCCGTCAGCAGCACGGGAAACGCCAGGCGCGTGCGGCGCGTCTCGCAGCGTCCCATCTGCCGCACCACAAGCCAGGCGAGCAGCGCCGAGATCGCCACGAACAGCACGATGACGCCGATCATCGCCCAGTCTTCCGTGCTCTGGCCGAAGCCGCCCGTACGGAAGTACGCCGTGATCCAGCGCACCGGCCCAACGAGCAGCAGCGTGCCCGTGAAGAACCCGAGGACCAGCCAGATGTAACAGAAGACGCCGAAGCGCAGCAGCCGCGCGCGCGTGAATCCAGCCATGGCGGCTGAAGAGGAGAGCAAGGGCCGGGCCACTCAGCCGACCAGCGCCGCCGCGGCGGATGCGGCAACCTGGACGGTGAAGTTGTCGAGGCCGTGGGTGCTCACCGCTTCGACGAGGGCGCCGGCCAGGCCCGCGCCAATCGCGATGAGCGCAATCTGCGGCAGCGCCATCTGCTGCAGCGCCAGAGCCGCGGCAGTGGCGAGCGTTCCCGCCACGAACACCGCAAGGCTGCCTTCGACACTGCGTGTCGATCGCACGCCGAGCATCGACGGCACGCTGTAGCGATGCGCGCCCCAGCGCGTGCCCACCGGCTCGCCGACGGCGTCGCCCCAGCCGCACACCAGATATCCGACGAACGCCCAGGCCGGAAACAGCAGGTTCGCCGTCACGCCGCCAAGCGCGGTCGTGACGAGCGGAATCAGGATGAAGAGCGTGCGCCGCGGCGCGTCGGACGGCCGCGCCATCGCCTCATAGAAGGGAAGGCCGTCGCCGCGCCAGACGGCGTACAACACGAACAGGCTGGTGACGCTGCCGAAAATCACGACGGCGGGCAGCCCGTGAACGATCTGCAGCAAGCCCGCGGCGGTGAAGATGATGAAGTGAAAGATCTTGCGCGTGTAGGGCGTGCGCACGCCGCGCCGCGAGCGCAGGTATCCCGCCAGCGCGGCGGCGGCGCCCGCGTACAGCACCGACAGCGGCAGCAGCCACGCGATCAACGCGGGCGAGGGCAGGAACGGCTCGAGCAGGGTCACGTTGTCACGCGGCGTCGGCGGCCCTGACCGGCTCGAACAACTGCCGGTGGGCGGCAATCGTCACCGGCCGGTTGAAGTGCACGAACAGCGTCGACAGCAGAATCGAATGATACGCCGCCCAGAACGTGTTGATGGCGTACGCCAGCTCCGGCCCGTACCGCAGCATCCAGAACACGCCGTATCCGGCCGTGATCATGTTGGCCGCCAGCAGCACCAGCTCGGGCCATAACTTGACGAGCGGAATGGCGCCGCCCACACCCTTCGGCGTGACGCCGAAGGCGCGCTTCAGCCCGAACACCGCCACGATGCCCGCCTTCATATAGGTGCGGAACGTGGCGAAACTGAGCGCGCTCGCCAGCCACACGCCCTTCAGAGAGTAGTTGCGCAGCGCCATGCCGAAGAAGAACAGGTTCATCGTGAAGACGATGTAGGGCACGAAGAAGATGAGATAGAGCCAGCCTTCCGAGCGCAGCGGCCTGATGTCGAAGCCCACGAACAGCACCGGCGCCACCAGGAACACGAACGTGGCGAACCCGACGAAGTAGTAGGTCCCCGACAGGATGTATTCCCACCACTGGCCGGCTGTCAGCTGCCGCGGATTGCGGACGAACTGCCCCAGCACGCGCAGGCCGACACCGAGCGTACCCATGGCCCACCGCATCTGCTGCGTGAAGTAGGCCGGCAGCGTTTCAGGCCCCATCCCCACGACGTAGTGCCGGTTGACATAGGCGGTGCGCCACTTCGCCGCATGCAGCCGCACCGTCGTGGCGAAGTCCTCGGTGACCGAGGTTTCGTCGAAGTAGTGCTTCCGCCCGTCGACCAGCGTTTCCACCGACAGCAGCGCGTCGCGCCGCATCACCACGTTCGAGCCGCAGCAGAACATCGCGTTCGAGTCCGATTTGCCCTCGCAGATGTATTCGAAGAAGACCGCCTGCTGATAGGCCGCGGCGCGGGCCACCGGCAGGCCCTTCGTGTTGACGTACACCTGCGGCACCTGGACGAAGGCGAGCGATGGATTCTCCTCGAGCAGCGGCACGATGTCGCGCAGCCACGTCGCGAGCGGCCGCTGATCGGCGTCGAGAATCGCCACGTACGGCTCGCGGAGCGTGGGCAGGACGTCGTTGATCGCGCCCGCCTTGAACCCCGCGCGGTTGGTGCGGGTCACCAGCGTGATACCGAACGCCTGCGCCAGCCGCGCGGCGCCGGCCCGGCTCTCGGGCTTCGTCGAGTCGTCGAGCAGATACACGCCGAAGCGCGGATAGTCCATGGCCAGCGCCGACGCAATCGTCTCGGCCAGCACGTCCTCGGACTCGTTGTACGACGCAATCAGCACCGCGACCGGCGCATCCGCCCTCCGCGCAAACAGCCACGGAATGCCGCGCCGCTCGCGCCGCGCCGCCTTCAGGACGCTCGTGAAGTACCCCACGCCGTGCATACAGAGGAACAACTCTGCCCATAAGAGGCAGAACGCGGCGATGCGGTCGCCGGGGCCGAAGGTCGGATCCAGCGAAACCGTTGTGAGCCGTACGGCCACGTAGGCGGCCATCAGGATGAACGAGGTAATCGTCATCGCCCCCATCAGCCGATAGAGGCGGGATCGCGACATGCGGAAGCGGCGGCGGCTCATCGTTATTACGCGGCGGTGCTTCCGCAAAGGGCATGCCCAGCCGTAAGCCCGGCCATGGCCCGAACGGGGTACGCCACTTGCTATCAGCTGATGCGGTCTCGAGGAGGAATGCAGTGAGCTCACACATCACATCCACGGCGCGCATCACGGCGGCACTGGCGCTCACGACGCTGCTGGCTGCCGCGGCCGGCTGCAGCGCCAACGCGAAAGAAAAGTATCTGACAGAGGGCACCACGCCCGAGATGGCCATCGTCGCCGCGGCCTCACAGGGCGATGACGAGGCGGTCGAGGAACTCATCGCCGACGGCGTGGCGGTGAATGCGCAGAAGACCGACGGCACGACGCCGCTGATGGCGGCGGCCGAACACGGCCACCGCGATACCGTCCAGCTGCTCATCGACAAGGGGGCCGACATCCACGCGATCAAGCCCGACGGCTGGATGGCGGTGATCGCGGCGGCGCAAAGCGGCAACGTGGACGTCACGCGGCTGCTGCTCGAGAAGGGGGCCGATGCGAATGCGGCCACGAAGGAAGGCTTTACCGCCCTGATGGCCGCGGCGCAGCGCGGCGCGGAAGACGTGGTGGCGCTGCTGCTCGAGAAAGGCGCCGTCGTCGACGCGCGCAATCGCGACGGCTGGACGGCGCTGATGGCCGCCATCGAGCCGGGCGACGAGGAAATCGTCCGGATGCTGCTCGACAAGGGCGCGAACCCGAATCAGGCCAACGGCGACGGGTGGACCGTGCTGATGGCCGCGGCGCAGGCCGGCGAGCCTGAAGTCGTCGAGACCCTCATCGAGAAGGGCGCCAGGCCGGACATGGCGAACAAGGCCGGATGGACCGCGCTGATGGCCTCGGCCGAAAAAGGTGACGAGCAGGTCGTCAAGGCGCTGATTGACGGCGGCGCGGATCCGAACGCGCGCACGAAGGACGGCTGGACGGCGCTGATGAGCGCGGCCGACAAGGGCCACGAGAAGATGGCGTCGCTGCTGATCGAACGAGGCGCGAAAACGGATTTGAAGAGCGCCGAGAACAAGACCGCGCTGGCGTATGCCGAGCGCGGCGGCCACCAGGATGTGATCGAGGCCCTTCGCACCACGACGCCCGCGGCCACCTCGGGCGCGGCGGATGACGAGGACAAGGCTGCCGCCGCCAAGGCGAAGACGCCGCCCAAGGGCAAGACGGCGGCGCGGAAAACGCGCGGGTAATGCGAAGACGTGTGTCCGCCGCGATTGTGCTCGCGGCTGCATTGGCGGGGACGGGCTGCGACGCGCAGGCGCGCGCGCGGCGCGATCTCGGGCGGCTGGGCGTCGACTATTCGCAGGAGGCGCTGTCGCGCCGCGCGGGTGAGGGCGATCTCCGCGCGGTGCGGCTGATGCTCGACGCGGGCATGAATCCGAACACGGATCCGGCCAAGGGCCCCACGCCGCTGATGCAGGCGGCGGCGGGCGGCCACGCGGACGTCGTCGAGGTGCTGCTCGACAAGGGGGCCGATCCCAACGCCAGCCGGCCCGACGGATCCACGGCGCTGCACGATGCGGCCACCGGCGGCCACACCGATGCCGGGCTGATGCTGCTCGAGCACGGCGCCGATCCGAATGCGGTGGACGCCGCGCGGCATACGCCGCTCATCAACGCGATTCTCGCGCGCAAGGAGGATCTCGTCGTGGCGCTGCTCGACAAGGGCGCGCACGCGTACGTGCAGGACGACAAGTGGTCGGCGCTGATGCTCGCGTCGTTTCTCGGCCAGCAGCGCACGGTCGAGAAACTGATCGAGCGCGGCGCGCGCGTCGAGGTCACCAACGAGCTGGGACGCACCGCGCTGATGTACGCGGCCAGCCGCGGCCATGACGAGATCGTCACGCTGCTGCTGGCCAAAGGCGCGCAGGTCAACGCCCGCGACGCCGGCGGCCACACGGCGCTGATGTATGCGGCCGCCAACGGCAACGCGGCGTCGGTGCGCACCCTGCTCGGCGCCGGCGCGAACGCGACGATCGCCAACACGAACGGCCAGACGGCCGCGTCGTACGCCAGCGCCAACGGGCATGCCGAGGTGCTCACTGCCCTCGGCCAGCCGGGAAGTACGGGGTAGGCCGATGCGCGCGCACGCTCCCCGCGTCGCCCTGCTCCTGCTTGCCGCCGCCGCGGCATCCGTCGAAGGCCGCCAGGCGACGGCCGAGGCGCCGCCGCTGCCGGTGGAGCGGCTCGAGGCTTACCGTCACGCGGCCACGGCTGATCTGGCCGCGGCCGAACGGCGCTTCCTGCAGTTTGCCGGCACCACCCGGCAGCTCGACGAGGCGGCCGCCATTGCGTGGCGCTACGTCGTGGCGAACTACGTGCCGTCGACGGGCCTCGTCGCCGCGGTGCCCAACTACGATTACGCCACGGTCTGGGATCTCGCCAGCAGCCTCGCCGCCATCTACTGCGCCGGCGAACTGAATCTCATCGATCGGCGCGAGGCCGACGCGCGCATGCTCCGCGCGCTCGAGACGCTCGGCCGGTACGAGCTGTATGAGGGCACGGCCTACAACAAGGTGTACTCGGTGACGTCCGGCTCGATGGTCGATCGCTCGGAGCGCCGATCGCAGCGCGGGTATGGCTGGTCCACCACCGACATCGGGCGGCTGCTGATCTGGCTGCGCATCATCGGCTCGTCGCGCGAGCCGCTGGCGCAGCCGGCGCAGGCGGTGGCGGGCCGGCTGAACTTCGATCGCCTCGTCGAGGGCGGCTATCTCTGGGGCGAGGACGTGGACGCCGGCGGGGCGGGCCGGCGCTACCAGGAAGGCCAGCTGGGCTACGAGCAGTACGCCGCGCGCGGCTTCGAGCTGTGGGGCCATCCGGCCGAGAAGGCGCTGGACTACGAGACCAACGCGATCCCGATCACGGTCATGGGCCAGCCGGTGGTGGCCGACCTGCGCCAGCGCGATCGGCTCACGAGCGACCCGTTCGTGCTGAGCGGCATCGAGCTCGGATGGGAACCGCGCGAGGCGGCGCTCGCGCGCGCCGTCCTGGCCGCGCAGGAAGAGCGCTTCAAGCGCACCGGCATCGTGACCATGGCGGGCGAGGACGCGCTCGCCGACGCGCCGCACTATTTCTTCTATTACGGCGTGTTCGCCAACAACCGCGCGTTCGGCATCGACGTGCAGGCGCCGAACACGTTCGTCGACGGCCCGCGGTGGATCAGCACGAAAGCGGCGTTCGGGTGGCACGCGCTCGCGCCGAGCGCCTACACGCGCCGCGCGGTGCAGGCCGTGCGGCCCGCGGCCGGCCCCGGCGGCTGGGCGTCGGGCGTGTACGAGCGCGGCGGATCCACCAACGTGCCCAACATCAATACGGCGGCGGTCGTGCTCGAAGCGGCGCTGTTCGAGCGGCTCGGACGGCCGCTGCTCAGCGAGAGACAGTAGGAGCGGCCATGCCGCTTCGCATCAGGAAAGGGTGTTCGTCATGCAGCAAATGTGGAGTACGGATATGAGTATCGATCGCACCGATCACGACGCGGTCACGGTGGTCAGGCCCGACGGCGAGCGGCTCGACATCGCGGTGGCCTCCGACTTCCGGAACGCGCTGCTCGAACTGATCGAGCACGGCCGGCGCAATCTGGTGGTCGACCTCAAGGGCGTGTCGTTCATCGACAGCTCCGGGCTCGGCGCGCTGGTGTCGGCGCTCAAGACCCTCAAGGCCAACGGCGGCAACGGCGACGTGCGGCTCGCGCACGTGCAGGAGCCGGTCGTCGCGCTGCTCGAGATCATCCGTCTCAACCGCGTGTTCTCGACCTATGCGTCGGTCGAGAATGCCGTGCAGAGCTATCAGTCCTGAGAGGCGCCGCCGCGTGAAGGCCATGATTCTCGCCGCCGGGAAGGGCACGCGTGTGCGCCCGATTACCGACACCGTGCCGAAGCCGATGATCCCCATCATCAACCGGCCGGTCATGGAGTTTCTCGTCGATCTGCTGCGCAGGCACGACTTCAAGGACATCATCGTCTCGACGTCGTACCTGTCGCACGAGATCGAGAGCTACTTCCGCGAGGGCTCGCGGTTCGGCGTGCGCATCGCCTACAGCTTCGAGGGCTATCACTGCGACGGCGAGGTCATCCCCGAAGGCGCGGGCTCGGCCGGCGGGCTGCGCCGCATCCAGGACTTTTCGGCGTTCTTCGACGGCACGTTCGCGGTGCTCTGCGGCGATGCCCTGATCGATCTCGACCTGACGAAAGTGGTCGCCGAACACCACCGCACGGGCGCCATCGCCACCATCGTGCTCAAGGAAGTGCCGCTCGAAGAGGTCAGCCGCTACGGCATCGTCGAGATCACGGACGAGGGACGCATCGTGCGGTTTCAGGAGAAGCCGGAGCCGGCTGACGCGATCAGCCGGCTGGCGAACACGGGCATTTACATCTTCGAGCCCGAAGTGCTCGACCTCGTGCCGCCGGACCGCCCCTTCGACATCGGCGGCGAACTGTTCCCGCTGCTGGCCAGCCGCGGGCTGCCCTTCTACGGCGTCACGATGCCGTTCACCTGGATCGATATCGGCACGACGCCCGACTACTGGCAGGCGACGCAGACCATCCTCACGGGCGGCCTTCGCGATCTCGAGATGCCCGGCACCCAGATCGCGCCCGGCATCTGGGCCGGCATCAACGTCTCGGTCGACTGGTCGGGCTCCGCGCTGACCGGGCCCATGTACATCGGCTCGAGCACGCGCATCGATCCCGGCGTGACCATTCACGGCCCGACCGTCATCGGGCGCAACAGCGTGATCGAGACCGGGGCCCGCATCAATGCCTGCGTCGTGGGCGACTACACCCGCATTTCCGGTCTGGCCGACCTTCAGGAGAAAATCATCAGCGGGCGCTTCTGCGTGGACCGGCAGGGGCGCAACGTCGAGCTCGCCAGCCGCGGCATGGCGTTCGTGGTCGACGATGCGCGGGAGAGACGCGAGTGGAACGAGGATCAGGAAGTGCTGATGGAGTTCCTGCGATCGCAGCAACTGGACGCGAAATGAAACCCGCCACCGTCACCGTGCCGGCGACCGCCGAATTCGTACGCGCCGCGTCGCAGTTCGTGGTCCAGACGGCGCGGCACTTCTCGGTGCCGGCCGCGTCATCCCCGCTGTTCGAAGTGGCAATCGTCGAGGCGCTCGCCAATGCCGTGAAGCATGGATCGCGCGGGCGCAACGACGCGGTGGTGACATGCGAAGTGGAGCGCATCGACGACGGCGGCCTGCGCATCCGCATTTACGACGAGGGCGAAGGCTTCTCGCCGGCCGCGCGCAAGGCGCCGCCGATCGATCCGGCGACGGCCGACATCACGGCGGTGCCGGAGTCCGGCTACGGCGTGCCGATCATGCACAGCGTGTTTCAGCATGTCGACGCGCGCCGCGAGCAGGGACGCTTCTGCCTGGAGCTGACCCTCGCGCCCGAACTGCCGCTGGCTTAAGTACCTTCCAGATACGTATAGCCTTGCAGGCCGTCTTCGTAGAAGCGCAGCAGGCGGCCTGACTCTTCGTAGTCCATCCGGCCGTCGCGCACGGCCTGCTCCACCGAGTCGCGCATGTTCTGCACGAGCCGGTCGGCGTCGAACTCCACGTAATCGAGCACTTCCTTGACCGTGTCGCCCTTGATCAGCGCCTCGAGCATGACGTTGTTGCCCTGATCCAGGCTCACGTGCACGGCGTGGGTATCGCCGAGCAGGTTGTGCAGGTCGCCGAGAATTTCCTGATAGGCGCCGACCAGGAACACGCCCAGATAGTAAGGCGCGCCGGTGAACGTGTGCAGCGGCAGGGTGCGCTTGACGTCGCGGCGATCGATGAAGGTGTCGAGCTTGCCGTCCGAGTCGCACGTGATGTCGCCCAGCACCGCATGGCGCAGCGGCGGCTCCTCGAGCCGGTGAATGGGCATCACCGGAAAGAGCTGCTTGATGGCCCAGCTGTCGGGAATCGACTGGAACAGCGAGAAGTTGCAGAAGTACGTGTCGGCCAGCGTGTCGTCGAGCCCCTGCAGATCCTCGGGCACATCGTCGGCCGACTGCATGAGCCGCCGAATCTTCGCGCAGATGGCCCAGTAGAGCGTCTCGGCCTGCGACCGCTGCTCGAGCGGCAGATAGCCGCCGTTGAACAGGTTGAGGGCCATGTCGAGCGCCTGCTGCGCGTCGTGATAGCTCTCGAGCGCGTTGCGCGCGGCCAGGTTCTGGTACGTCTCGCGCAGGTCGATGAGCGGCTGCTCGACATCGTCGCTCTGATCGCCGTTGGGCGCGACCTCTTCGCTGAAGCCCGACACGCCCAGCACGTTGAACACGAGCACGCTGTGGTACGCGACGATGGCGCGGCCGCTTTCCGACACGATGTTCGGGTGCTTGACGCCCGCCTCGTCGCACACGCTCTGCACGTGATAAATGACGTCGTTGGCGTATTCCTCGAGCGTGTAGTTCACGCTCGACTCGAAGTTGGTCTGCGATCCGTCGTAGTCGACGCCGAGGCCGCCGCCGACATCGAGGTACTTCAGGCCGGCGCCGTTGCGCACCAGCTCCACATACACGCGCGCGGCTTCGTTCAGCGCGCCCTTGACGATGCGGATGTTGGGGATCTGGCTGCCGAGATGAAAGTGCAGCAGCTCGAAGCAGTCTTCCATGCCGCGCGATTTCAGCTCGGCGAGGCCCTGCCGCACTTCGGCCACGGTGAGGCCGAACTTCGAGCGGTAGCCGCCCGACGACTGCCACCGTCCGCCGCCGCGCGCCGCCAGCTTCACGCGCATGCCGATGCGGGGCCGCACGCCCAGCTTTTCGGCGTACTCGAGAATCAGCTCGAGCTCCGAGTATTTCTCGACGACCGGAATGATGAAGCGGCCGATCTTGTGGGCCAGCATCGCCATCTCGATGAACTCGGCGTCCTTGAAGCCGTTGCAGATGATCGGCGTGTCGTTGGACGCGAGCGCGATGACGGCGAGCAGCTCGGGCTTGGAGCCGGCCTCGAGCCCGAACTCGTACGGCTTGCCGAACTGCAGCACTTCCTCGACGACCTGGCGCTGCTGATTGACCTTGATCGGATAGACGCAGCTGTACTTGCCGTCGTAGTTGTGCTGCTGGATGGCGGCCTGGAAGGCGCCGTGAATTTCACCGAGCCGGTGGCGCAGGATGTCGCGAAAGCGGATCAGAATCGGCAGGCCGATGCCGCGCAGCTGCAGGTGATCGACGAGTTGCTTCAGGTCGATCGAGCGGCCGGGTTCCTTCGTCGGGTGCACGAGCAGGTGCCCCGCCGGCCCGACCGAGAAGTAGCCTTTGCCCCAACGGCCGACTTCGTAAAGCTCGCTCGCTTCCGTCGTCGACCACGGCTCACCGGCGCGCCAGGCGCGCTGCACGCGGCTCGTCGTACTCACGTCGACATCATAGCGGCTTTTCCGCCTACTGGATCGGACGGAGCACGAGAATCTGCGCGCGCGATCGGAAGCCGGAGCGCAGCTCGATGCCCGAGGCCATCAGGTCGCGGCCCGAGGCGGTGCCGAGCGAGCCGTAATCGATCGACTCGACGGCATAGTCGCGATCCGGATCGAGCCTGCGCAGCCGGACCACGGCGCGCTCGGGCGCGGCCCGGCCCTCGAAGGCGAACACCGCCGACGCGCCCGACGCGGACGACACGTGCTGCACGACATCCCACGACGAGTCGTCGTCCTGCTCCACCTGGCCGGTGAGCACCACCGCGAAGGCGTCGCGCGTGATGTCGCGGGTCATCTTGTAGATCGCAATCTCGCGCTGGGCCAGCTCGCGTGACGGGTCCAGCATTTCGCCGCCGCGCCAGCTGAGGCCGAGCGCCCCCGGCATGCGGCTGCGGAAGAGCCACGAGAGATCCGGCGTGTCGGCCATGGGCTCGGCGTCGTGCTGCATGACGAACGAATAGAGATAGGCGGGCGGAAACGCGGCGCTCAAGCCCTCGAGGTTGTGCCGCACGCGGCTCGAGGGCGCGGACCGGTCGTCCATCCATCCGAGATCCGTCCACTCCAGCAGGTCGAGGCTCAGGCGATTGCCGCCGCCGGAACAGTTCTCAATCCGCATCTCGGGATAGCGCTGCCGCAGCGCCTGCAGCACCGACGTGAAGCCGCGCACGTGCCAGAACGCGCCATCGGTGGCGGTGTGCCCGTGCGTCGTGCGCGTGCAGGCGAGCCAGAAGTTGTTGTCCCACTTCAGCAGGTCAGGGCGCACGTCATCGAGCAACTGAAACAGGCGCGTGAGCACCCACTGGCGGGCCTGCGCGTCGGCCAGGCAGACCTGCGCGGCATCCGCGTTCGCGAGCGACGGGTTGTAGCGCCCCTGCGCGGTGGCGAGGTAACGCTCCGCTGCGCCGCGGCCCCGATTGATGGTGTGTACCGACACGCGCTCGGGCTCCACCCAGAGCCCGAATTTCATGCCGAGCTCGTGCGCGCGATCGCGCAGGCGGCCGAGGCCCGACGGAAACCGCTCGACGTCGACGTCCCAGCTCCCGAGCCCCGCGGTGTAGTCGGCTGGATCGGTGTTGATGCCCACGTACCAGCCGGCGTCGAGCACGAACTGCTCGGCGCCGAGCGCGGCGGCCTGCTCGATTTCGGCAAGCATGCTGGCCTCGTCGATGTGCGTGCCGTAGGTAAACCAGGTGTTGTAGGTGACGAGCGGATCGAAGGGCCGGCCCTGGCGAAGCGACGACACCACCCACTCCCGCGACACCTGCGCCACCGCGCCGGTCGACCCCGACGCCACGCCGAGAATGGCGTGCGGCGACTCGAATGCGGCGCCGCGCGCGACGGGCGTGTGGATGGCAGCCGACGCGAGCGCGGCGCCGAGGACGTCGCCCGACCGGACGGTGTCGAGACGCCACGCGCCCGACCAGAGGTACGCCCCGAAGATGCTGTCGCTGCCGCGATCGACGGCGAACCACGGCACGGTGGTCTCCGACGCGCGGCCGGACGATCCAAGGTCGTAGCGCTGGCCGGGCTCGTGCTCCACCCAGCCGCTGCTGAACGTCCCGCCCGCTTCCGGCGGATTCAGGTGCCCTGTGATCCAGCGGAGGGTGCCGGGCACGAGGGGCACGTCGAACGCGATCACCTTGTCGACGGTCACCGCACGCGTGTCGGGCGTGATGTGCGTCCACATTTCCACGACGGCGGAGGAGGGATGCACGACGTACGTGCGCACGGCCTTGAAACGGCGCTGCGTGTCGGCGAAGTGCAGATCGAGCCGCACGCCGCCGCGATGCTCGCCCGTGTGATAGCGATCGAAGCGCAGCGTGGCGGAGCCAAGCAGGGCCGACTCGCCGCCCACGTGCAACGGCGCCTCGAGCGCGGGCGCGGCGATCCAGTTGAAGTCTGTTTCCAGGTTGCGAAGGCTCGTGAGGCGGAGCAGGCCGTCGGCCTGCTCGACCGACAGCGACAGGGCCACGCCGCCGTTGCCGATCTGCCAGGCGCGTCCGGACGGCGCCACGTCGATGCGCGCGGGTCCCTGCTGCAGCGAGGGCACCCGGGTCGACACAGAGGTGGACAGGCTCGCGCCGGTTGCGAGCACGACGAGCAGAAAAAGAGATCCGCGCCGGCGCATCGTCATGACATCCACTAGCTATGACAGGGGGAGTGCCCACGACGTTACACGAGAGACGGTCCGGGCGCAGGACTGCCCCGGAGCATGCAGACTCACGGGGAGCATTTTCCGTCTAAGATCCAGCCGCATGGGGACGCGCTACAAAGTCGTGGCCGGCATTCTCGCCGGCGGAGCGGGACTCACCTGTTTCGCCACGTACATGGCGATGCTGCTCACGCGCGCGAACGGGCGCGAGCCGGTGGTGGCCGACCTGCTGATCCTCAACGCGGCGTTCTGGATGGGATGGGCGCTGCTGTCGCTGCCCATCATCGCGCTGTCGAAGCGCGTGCGCGTGGATCGCAGAACCTGGAAGACGGCGGTGGGCATCCACCTGGCCGCCATGCTCGCCTTCTGCGCGGTGCACATCGCGCTCACCAATTCAGCGCGCGTGAACATCTCGCATCGCGCGCAGGCGGAGCGCGCCGGGCAGGGCAAGCCCTTCGCGGCCGTCTCGTGGCCGGACGAGTACCGGCGCTCCTTCTATCAGTTCCTCGACTGGGAGCTGCTGGCCTACGCCGCCATCGCGGGCCTGAGCCACGCCGTGTTCTTCTCGCACGAGTCGCATCGCCGCGAGCTGCGCGCCGCGCAGCTCGAAAAACACCTGGTCGAAGCGCAGCTGCAGACGCTGCAGCGGCAGCTGCAGCCGCACTTCCTCTTCAACACGCTGCACGCCATTTCCGCGCTCATGCACCGCGACGTCGACACCGCCGATCGCATGCTGTCGCGGCTCGGCGATTTGCTGCGCATGACACTCGACACGGTCGGGCGCCAGCAGACCTCGCTCAAGGAGGAAATCGACTTTCTCGGCAAGTACCTGCAAATCGAGCAGGCGCGCCTCGGCGACCGCCTCAGGCTGCACTGGCAGATCGACGGCGAGACGCTCGACGGCATGGTGCCCAACCTCGTGCTGCAGCCGCTCGTCGAAAACGCCATCAAGCACGGCATCGCGCTCAAGTCGGAAGGCGGCGCGCTCACGGTGCGGGCCCGGCGGCAGGGCGACATGCTGTGGATGGAAGTCGAAGACGATGGCTGCGGGCCGTCGCAGACCGGACTCGAGTCACTGCAGCAGGGCATCGGCCTGACCAACACGCGCGCGCGGCTGTCGCACCATTACGGCGCGAACTACCGCTTCGAGTTCCACAAGCGCGTCGGCGCGTTCGCCGTGGTCATCGTGCTGCCGTGGCGGGCGGCGCCCGCCGAGCAGCAGCCGTCCCAGTCGCGCGTGGCCTGACACGATGAAGAAAATCCGCACGCTCATAGTCGACGATGAACCGCTCGCGCGCGAACGCATTCGCGCGCTGCTCACCGAACAGCCCGACCTCGACGTGATCGGCGAGGCGCGCGACGGCGAAGAGGCCGTGCAGGCCATCCTCGCGCACGAGCCCGACCTGGTCTTCCTCGACATCCAGATGCCGAAGATGGACGGCTTCGAGGTGATCCGCACCGTGGGCGCCGACAACATGCCGCTGGTGGTGTTCGTGACGGCGTACGACCAGCACGCCCTGAAGGCCTTCGACGTGCGCGCGCTGGACTATCTGCTCAAACCCTTCGATCGCGAGCGCTTCGCCGAGTCGATCGGCCGCGTGCGCCAGGCCATCGAACGCTCGGGCACCGACGAAATCGGGCGGCGGCTGCTGGAACTGGTGCGCGAGCTGAAGCCGGGCGGCGGGCGCAGCGAGCGGCTCGTCATCAAGTCGGCCGGCCGGCTGTTCTTTCTGAGGACGGATGAAATCGACTGGGTGGAGGCCGCCGGCAACTACGTGAAGCTGCACGTCGGCGCCGACGAGCACCTGCTGCGCGAGACGATGAACGGGATCGAGGTGAAACTCGATCCCGATAAGTTCTTCCGCATCCACCGCTCCCGCATCGTCAACATGGAGCGGATCAAGGAGCTGCAGCCGTGGTTCAACGGCGAGTACGTCGTGATCCTGCGCAACGGCACCAAGCTCACCCTGAGCCGCGGATACCGCGAAAAGCTGCAGGAACGGCTCGGACGGCCCCTCTAAATGTGAGATCTCGCGATCTGAGATCTCAGATCTATTTGCCCGGCATCCGGAACATTTTGTCGTCGAGCGCCGGGTTGAATTCGACCTTGTCGACGGTGATCGTGACCGCGCCCTGCGGCGAGTTCTGCTTGATCGACATCGGCACCAGGATGCCTTCGACCGGCTGATAGTTCGACAGCTCGGTTTCGATCGTCATCGGGCCCGTGCCCAGGTCCGCTTCCGCCACCACTTTCAGCTCCACGCCCGTGGCCGCGTCGATGTAGTAGTGCGTGACCTTGCCGTCCTTGCGGGTGAGCTTCAGGTGATGCGCCTTCTTGCCGGCGAGATCTTCGTGCGCCACCAGCTCCACGGCGTGGCCCTTGGCCTTGTAGTCGACGAGCGGGCCGTCGAAATCGGCCTGCTCCTTCATGGAGGCGGCGGCAGCGTCCGGCAGCTCCGTCGCGGCATCGCTCCCCATCATCGGATTGATGGTCCACGCCGTCGTGCCGTCGTAGGCCTGCACGATCGACACGCCCTGAAACGACATGTCCTGACGCATCAGATTGGGCCGCTTCGACACGATGGTCATCGGCAGCTCCATGCCCTGGATGGTGATGCGCGCGGTCATGCGCATCGACTGGATCGACTTCCACTTGTCGCCGCCCTTGGCCGTGAAGTTCTTGGCGACGATTTCGTCAACGGTTTGCGCGGCAGCCGGATGCGCCGCGACGAGAAACGCGGTGATGACCGCGAGCGACCACAGGAGCTTCTTCATAGGTCTGCGATCTTAGCAGGTAAGGGGAGGGCCGCCCCTCCCCTATCCCGCCGCTCGCCCGAGGTGGCCGCCTCGGGCGATCAGACGCGCGTGCTGCGGCCGGCCACCATCCGATAAATCACCAGCAGAAGCAGCGCGCCGACGAACGCGGCAATCCAGCCAGCGCTTTCGCCCGCCTCGTACAGCCCCAGGGCGCGGCCCAGGAAGCCGCCGAGCAGCGCGCCGGCGATGCCCAGCAGAATCGTCACGATGATGCCGCCGGGGTCCTTGCCTGGCATCACCAGCTTCGCAAGCGCGCCCACCACCAGACCAAACAGGATCCAACTCAGAATTTCCATGAACGTCTCCTCAGCCGCACCGTATCTGCAAGAGATCGACCACAACAGGAAGTACAGACGAGCTGGCCTGCAGGCGAGAGTCCGGACGGCCGATACAACGGCCGCCATGGTTCACAGCCTTGCGCTCATTGTGGCGCTCAGTGCGGCGCCCCTTACGGCTCAGCCGGCGCCGCAGGTGACGGCCGTCGCCGCCGCGCGCGCGGGCGGCGTCACCAGCGTCACGATCGGGCTGATGCCCGGCGCGCGGGTGTCCGAGCCCAGGCTGCTCGAGCAGCCCTGGCGGATTTACTTCGACATCACGGGGGTGAGGCCAGGCGGCCGCAGGCTTCTGGAAGTCGGCGGGGGGCCGGTTTCGCGCGTCAGGCTGGCGCTCAATCAGCCGGATCCGGCCGTGACGAGAGTCGTCATCGATCTGTCAGAAAAGGCGCCGTGGCGCATGGAGCGCGCGGGCGGCGATGTGCGCGTGGTCATCGGCCGCGAGGCCATGCGCGCCGCGGACGCACCGATCGACGGCGCCGAGGCGCCGGGCAAGGTGATCTACGTGCCGCCCGGCCCGGTCACGCCGGCCGTGGATCGCCGCGCGCAGATTCGCGCGAAGCTGTTCGCGATGGCGCCCGCGGTGGACGCCATCCGCACGTGGAATGGCCCGGCCGACGGCGAGCTGGCGGCGCTGATCGCCGAGTCGGAGGAGCTCGCCACCGGGGCGCGCGCCATGGCCGTCAGCGGATCGGCGGCAGACCAGGCGCTCGTCGCCGCGATTGACGCGGTCGCGGCCGCCGCGCGCGCGCGGGCCCGCGCCATCGCCGACGGCACCGACCAGTCGCGCGCCAACGCGATCAGCGCGGCATCCGGCGCGATCCTCCTCCTGGAGCATTCCAGAAAGGTAAATGGTAAATCGTAAATAGCATCGGCGATCGCCTATGGCCAGCAGCTGACTCGCAGCCTCTGGCAGTAGACCATGGCCGATGCTATCTACGATTTACCATTTACCTTTCCTGGTCTCTTAAAACCGAAACCCGCTGGCGAGATGCGCGCGGGTGTGTCCGTGGCCATCGGTGGCCACGTCGAGATTGAGCTTGAATACGGTGGCACTGAAGAACGCGCCCGCGCCGTAGCCCCACTGATAGTTCGCGTCGGCGAGCGCCGTGCCGCGATCGTAGGCCGCGCCCACATCCGCAAAGACATTCACGCCAAGGCGCCCGAGACTCAAGGGTGAGGAGATCGGCACGCGCAGCTCGATCGATCCCACGGCCATGTTGTCGCCGGCCGCGAAGCCGAACGCGGAGCCGCGCAGCGTCGACGCGCCGCCGAGCAGCGCGCGCTCGAAGGCCGGCAGCGGCGTGTCGCTCATCACGTGCAGGCCGCGCACCGCGAGCACCGACTGGCCGATCAGGCCCAGATAGCCGCGCAGGTCGGTGCGGACGCGGTTGGCGGCCGGCGACCGCTCGAAGGCCAGGTGCTCGACGCGCACCGAGGCGTACACGGCCTCGCGCGGCAGCTCGGGATCGATGCGCGTGTCGAGCGTGACGTCGGCCGACACCCACGGAAAGCGCTCGCCGGTTTCCGCAAACGACACATCGGTGAGGCCGCCGCGCACGCCGGCGCGCAGGGGCCTGGCCACCTGATACGACACGCC
Organism: Vicinamibacterales bacterium; assembly: GCA_036675475.1. Lineage (GTDB taxonomy): Bacteria > Acidobacteriota > Vicinamibacteria > Vicinamibacterales > SCN-69-37 > JALYRV01. The sequence continues at coordinate 117,395 of JAKFEY010000029.1, read as the reverse complement.
GGCCGCCGCCTCGCGGCGCGTGTCGTCGATCGCATAGAACGGATTCTCGCGGCGCGCCCACGAGGCGGCGCCGTCGACGCGCGCGCGCCGGTCGGGACCGAAGCGATATTCGTACTCCGCCGCCACGCGCTTCTGCGCGCCCCAGGTGAAAGGAAACGACAGCCGGCTGCCCCGCCCCGTCAGGTTGACCATGCTGGCGCGCAGGCCGTACGAGAAGCCGTAGTCGCTGAAATCCAGAATCGGCAGGAAGAGCGGCGTGTTCACGATCCGCCGCACGGGATTGACGATGCCGGCGCCGGGCCTGTCGAGCGGGACGATGAATTTTTCTTCGACCAGGATGACGAGCGAGAGGTCGCTGCCGTCGAGCGACCGCGAGCGCGTCACCACGTCGACACGATCGAACTGCCCTGACGCGCGCAGCCGATCCTCAATCGCCTTGACCGTCGCGCCGGTGAACGCGTCACCCGGCTTTGCGCCGGCCAGCTCCAGCACGCGCGCGTCCGGCGTCGAATGATTGCCGTGTACGCGGATTTCGTTGATCGTCCTCGCAGGCTGCGCCTGCAGGACGAGGGCCGCCGCGATCAGCAGCGGCGCAGTCACGGCCGCCTCCCGTCGAAGCGGATGCGGCTCTTCACGTCGCCCATGCGGAAGTCGTAGAACGACAGGGCGTAGCGCAGGTCGTAGGTGCCGTTGGCCAGCGTGACCGCGACGCGCATGCCCATGTCCTTCGGCATCCAGACGCCGGGAAACGGCTGCGCCATCTCCATCTCGGCGCGCACGTCCTCGATGCGCACCAGCCACTGCGCGGGGAGGAAATCAAAGTCGACGTTCTCGAAGACGTACTTCAGGATCATGGCGCGCTCCTCGTCCACCCAGAGCGTGATGCGCGCCACTTTGTTCATCTGCGCGTCGAAGCTGACGTCCCTGTCCTCGCGTCCCTCGCGCCGCCGCCGCGCCCCGCGCTCGCGTTTGCGCGCGGCCTCCGCCTCGCTGTCGGCGAAGAGCCGGCGCGGAAAGTACTCCACCTTCACGACCGGCCGGCCTTCGTAGGTGTCGCGGCCGGCCACGTAGTAGTTGCCCGGCTCGAACTTGAAGTCGAGGAAGTACGCGGCCGAAATGAAGCGCGGCTCGGACGTCTGCTTGACGAAGGCGTCGACGTCGGCCGGCGGCTCCGGCGCGGCGGGCGCACCGGGCGCCGCTTTCGCGGCCTTCTCGGCCTTGGCCTTTTCGCGCTCCTGCTCGCGCTTCAGCCAGCGCTCTTCGTACTCGCGCCGCGTCTCGGCGCCAATCGTCACGCCGTTGAACGCGAGCGGGCTGCGCACGAAGTAGCCGTCGCGGACGAACCACGTGAAGTCGCGCCGCTCGCCGAACAGCGGCACGCCGAGCGGGCCGCGCAGCTCGAACTGCTCCCGCTCATTCAGGATGTACTGCTCCATCGTCTTCCACGCGTCGGCGCGATGCTTCAGCGCGCGGGCCATCAGGGCATCGAGGTCCGTCTCCCGGACCTGGGCCTGCGGCGCGGGATCAACAGGAGGAAGCGCGGCCGGAGGCAGCAGAAGCAGCAGGAACAGGCCAATCATGAAATGGACCTCGAGCAGGCAGGGTGGCGGCTCTCACAGGATACGCCGATTGGACCCCGGGGGTTCCCGGGCGGAAGGGAGGAGCCTAGATGGCGAGCGGCGCGAGCAGCCGATCGAATTCCGCGCGCACGGTCGCGTAGCACTCGCACGACACGCGTTCGAGCCCGGGGGCGTCGGCAATCGCGAGGCGCCCGCGCGAATAGCGGACGAAACCGCGCTGACTGAGTTTCTGCACGATGAGGGTGACGGTTGGCCGGCGCACGCCCAGCATGACGGCGAGCAGCTCCTGCGTCATCGGGAATTCCGGCGCCCCGACGCGATCGCGCGTCATCAGCAGCCAGCGCGCGCATCGCTCTTCGGCCGAGTGCAGGCTGTTGCAGGCGGTCGACTGCAGCACCATCACGAGAAAGCCCTGCAGATAGCGGTTCACGATCATCGCGAGCGCGGTGCTTTGCTCGAGCTCCGCGCGAAAGTCGTCGACATCGAGCGCCCAGGCGTCCGTGCCGGGCACCTGCACGAGCGATTCGCTGTTGATCGTTTCGCGGCCGAAGATGGCGTTGAGGCCGACCATGCCCTCACTGCCAATCGTGGCGACTTCCACCATGCGGCCGTCGCGCATGACCGTGGTCATCGAGCAGACGCCGTCGTTGGGGAAATACACTTCACGGATAGGCTCGCCGCCCTTGTGCAGGACGCGCTTGCGCGTCATCGGCACCCGCGTCATGCGCGGCATCAGGCGGGCGAGATCGTGCGGCGGCAGAAGCGTCAGCAGCCGGTTGCCGGTCATCTGTCCTGCGCTGCCTTCAGACGGAACGAAGTTGGTCACGACGCGATGGCCCGAAAGCTATCACAGCGGCACTTGGCCATTCCTGTACGGTATCGAACAATGCTGAGCTTAGCTAACTCTTTTTTTGACGTGGGTTTATGAAGCCCGACCTCGGCAGTATCCGGCCGATGCGCGACGTCCGGGTGGCCGTGGTGGGCGCCGGGGCGTTCGGCGGATGGGCGGCCCTCACGCTCGCGAGGGCTGGCGCGCGCGTGACGCTGATCGACGCGTGGGGCCCGGGCAACGCCCGCGCGAGCTCCGGTGGCGACACGCGCGTCATGCGCGCCACGTACGGCACGCGCGCGATCTACACACGCCTCGCGACGCGGGCGCTTGCGCTCTGGCGCGAGCACGACCGCCAGTTTCACGGCGAACTGTTCACGCCTGCCGGCGCGCTGTGGCTGTTCGAAGGTGATGACGTGTTCGGCCGGGCGTCGGCCGACGCGCTCGAGGCCGAAGGACTGCCGTTCGAATGGCTCTCGCCGGCCGAGACGTCGGCGCGCTATCCGCAGCTGGCGTGTGACGGCGTGTCGTCCGCACTGTTCGAGCCCGGCGCCGGCTATCTGCACGCGAGGCGCGCGTGCGCGCACGTCGCCGCGCGCGTGGCGGCCGAAGGCGGCACGGTGCGCACGGCCGCGGTCGGCGCGCCCGTGCGGATCAACGGCGGGCCGTTGCGCGCGCTGCCGCTGGCCGGCGGCGGCACGCTCGAGGCCGACGCCTTCCTGTTCGCGTGCGGCCCCTGGCTCGGCGAACTGTTTCCGGATGTCATCGGCGCGCGCATCGCGCCCACGCGGCAGGAGGTCTATTACTTCGGCACGCCCGCGGGCGACACGCGTTTCTCTGACAGTGAACTGCCGGTGTGGCTCGATATGGGCGAGCGCATTTTCTACGGCATTCCGGACCACGCGCATCGCGGCTTCAAGGTGGCCGACGACACGTCAGGCGCGCCGTTCGATCCCACCAGTGGCTCGCGCGATCTGACGCCGGAGGGCATCGATCGCGCCCGCGCGTTTCTCGCGCGCCGCTTCCCCGCGCTAGCCGGCGCGCCGCTGCTGGGCGGCGAGGTGTGTCAGTACGAAGCCTCGCCGGACGCGCACTTCATCCTCGATCGCCATCCCGGCTCAGACAACGTGTGGATTGCCGGCGGCGGCTCGGGCCACGGCTTCAAGATGGGACCGGCAATGGGCGAGGTGATTGCGGCAGCGATGTCCGGGGGCGGCGTCCCGGACGAGTGGCGGCTCGGCCGGTTCGCCCAGCCGGCCGCCATGCCCGAGAAGTGGTCGTGATCCGGCGCTACCCGTTGGCGGCTGCGGCGGCGGTGAACGCCGTGTTGATGCCGGCGCGCTTCAACAGGCCTTCGAAGCCGGGCTTGTCCACGGCCTTGCTGTAGGCCTCTTCCGGCGCCACGAGCTTCTTCGTCACGAGCTCCATCAGCGAGTCGTTGAGACTCACCATGCCCTGGGCCTTGCCCACCTGCATGATCGAGGGAATCTGGAACGTCTTGCCTTCGCGAATCAGGTTGCTCACGGCCGGCGTCACGATCAGCACTTCCAGCGCCGCGATGCGGCCGCCGCCGATCTTGCGGCACAGCGTCTGCGCAATCACGCCGCGCAGCGATTCCGACAGCATGATCCGGATCTGCGCCTGCCGATCGGTTGGAAACTGATCGATCACGCGATCCACCGTCGACGCCGCCGTCGTCGTGTGCAGCGTGCCGAACACCAGGTGCCCCGTCTCGGCCGTCTCGATCGCGATGTGCACCGTCTCGAGGTCGCGCATCTCGCCGACGAGGACGATGTCGGGGTCTTCGCGGAGCGCGGCGCGCAGGGCGTCCTTGAACGAGTCGGTGTGCGTGTGCACTTCGCGCTGGTTCATCAGGCACGCCTTGTTCTCGTGCACGAACTCGATCGGGTCTTCGATCGTGATGATGTGGTCGGTGCGCGTGCGGTTGATGTAATCCACCATCGCGCAGAGCGTCGTCGACTTGCCCGAGCCGGTGGGGCCGGTGACGAGCACGAGCCCCTTGTGCAGCCGACAGAGTTTCAGGATGAACGGCGAGAGGTTCAGGTCTTCGGCCGTGAGAATCTTCGAGGGGATGACGCGGAAGACGGCGCCGGGACCCTTGCGGTCCATGAAGGCGTTGCTGCGGAACCTCGCGAGGCCCTGAATCTCGTACGCGAAGTCCGTGTCGTGGCGCCGCGCGAACTCCTCGCGGTTGGCCGGCGGCATGATCGGATCGAGCAGCGCCGTCATGGCGGCCGCGTCGAGCGGGGGCGCGCCAGGTTCGAGCGGCGCGATCTGGCCGTCCTTGCGAATCATGGGCGGCATGCCGACCGACAAGTGCAGGTCGGACGCGCCGGCGGCGGTCATCAGGGTGAACAAACGATCGATTGCGGCGTCGGCCATCAGTCGGCAAGCTCCGTGAGTTCCACGATGTGCGTGGCGTTGACGAGAAGCGTCCGCTGGGGCGTGACGAGGTAGCGAAACTGTTCGCCGGTCTGCGCGTAGTCGCTCAGCCGGTCGTGGCCCGGAGGCCGGTAAATCGGGACGGTGCCGGTCAGGGTGTTGCCGCTCGAGAGCCGCACGGCCACACGGCGGTGCTTCGCCACCCGGTACCCCGGATCGGCCTGGGCCTCGTCGACCCCGGCACCAAGCGTCACCGCGACCACCTGTCCGCGGTTGTACTGGGCCGTGGTGCCGTCCTGGCGCTGAAACGGGAAGAAGCCGTGGCGCCCGTTGAGCACGTCGGACACCCGCTCGGGCCCGTCATGGTCGAAGGCCGACCCGGCCACGAAAAACGTACCCGCCACCGTGCTGCCGTCCGCCAGGCTGAGCTCCGCCGGCACCCGAATCTTCTCGAACCTGAATTCGGACATCGATGCCTATATCGGCAGGATGGCCCAAAGGGTTACGATTGAGGTTTATGGCTGCGCTGATCGAGGCAATCAATATCAAGCGGAAGATGTTCTTCGAGCTCGAGGGGGCGCCGTACCACGCCCTCGAGGTTGAGATTTCGCGTCCGACCGCGCGCGGCGGCCAGACGCTGGTGCGCATCAAGATGCGCAACCTGCTGACCCGCGCGGTGTTCGACAAGACGTTCAAGGCGGGCGAGAAGTTCGGCGAGCCCGACCTCGAAACGGTCAGCGCGTCGTATCTCTATGCCGACGCCGACGGCTTCCACTTCATGGACCAGCAGACCTACGACACGCTGACGCTGCGGCCCGAGATGGTGGGCGACGGCAAGGATCTGCTGGTCGACAACGTGATCATCGACGTGCAGAAGTTCAACGGCAATCCGATCGGCCTGAACTTTCCGACGCACGTCGAGCTGACCGTCACGGACACCGAGCAGGGCGCGCGCGGCGACACGGCCAGCGGATCGGTCACGAAAGTGGCGACGCTCGAAACCGGCATGGAGATTCGCGTGCCGCTGTTCATCAAGGCGGGCGAGAAGATCAAGGTCGCCACCGAAACGCGCGAGTTCGCGGGGCGCGCGTGAACGTAAATTGTAAATGGAGCCGCGCACGAGGGAGCCGCGCATGAAGCTCGGCGTGATCGTGGCGAGTGTCCGGGAGGGACGCGCCGGCGGGCCGGTGGCCGACTGGTTCGCGGCGGCGGCGCGCACCCACGGCGTGTTCGAGGTCGAGATGCTCGATTTGAAGACATGGGATCTGCCCATGCTGAGCGAGTCGAACCATCCGCGGCTGAAGAAGTACACGCAGGAAAAGACGAAGCAGTGGAGCGCCGCGGTCGAGGCCTGCGACGCGTTCGCGATCGTGACGCCCGAGTACAACTTCGGCGCGCCGCCGGCGCTCATCAACGCGCTCGACCACGTCTACCAGGAGTGGAACTACAAGCCGGCCGGCTTTGTCAGCTACGGCGGCGTGTCGGGCGGTCTCCGCTCGGTGCAGCACACGAAAACGATCCTCACCACATTCAAGATCATGCCGATGGTCGAAGCCGTCGCCATCCCGTTCATTGTCAAACTCGTCGAGAACGGGACGTTCAAGGCCGACGAGAAGCACACGAAATCGGCGGAGCTGATGCTCGACGAGCTCGCCCGCTGGACGAAAGCCCTTCATGCCCTTCGCAACCCTTAAGCTTCACCCCTCACTGCAGAAAGGCGTCAAGGAGCTCGGCTTCGTGAAGCCGACGCCCATTCAAAGCGAGGCGGTGCCGCCCGCCCTCGAGGGCCGCGACCTGCTCGCCTGCGCGCAAACCGGCAGCGGCAAGACGGCCGCGTTCCTGCTGCCGATCATGCACCGGCTGATGGACAAGCCGCGCCGCACGACGCGCGCGCTGATCCTCACGCCCACGCGCGAGCTCGCCGCGCAGATTCTCGAGGACTTCAACGCCTTCGCGGTGCACACGCCGCTCACCGGCGCGGCCGTGTTCGGCGGCGTCGGCATGGGGCCGCAGGAGCATGCCTTCCGCAGCGGCGTCGACATCCTCGTGGCCACGCCCGGCCGCCTGCTCGATCACATGCGCGCGCCGTACGCGAAGCTGCAGGGCATCGAAGTGCTCGTGCTCGACGAGGCGGATCGCATGCTCGACATGGGCTTCCTGCCCGACATCAAGCGGATTCTCAAGCAGCTGCCCACGCGCCGGCAGACGCTCTTCTTCAGCGCGACGATGCCGGGGCCGATTGGGGCGCTGGCCAACGACATGCTGAAAGATCCGGTGCAGATCGCGCTGCAGCGGCAGTCGGCGCCGGCCGTGGGCATCACGCAGGCGATTTATCCGGTGCCGCAGCACCTGAAAGCGACGCTGTTTCTCGAGCTGCTCAAGCGCGGCATCATGAAACAGGCGCTCGTCTTCACGCGCACGAAGCATCGCGCCAACCGGCTGCACGCGTTTCTCGTGGCCAACAGGATTTCGGCCGAGCGCATCCACGGCAATCGATCGCAGGGCCAGCGCACCGACGCGCTCGCGGGCTTCAAGACCGGCCGCTACCCCGTGCTCGTCGCCACCGACATCGCCGCGCGCGGCATCGACGTCGAAGCGCTCACGCACGTCGTCAATTTCGACGTGCCGCTGGCGCCGGCCGACTATATTCATCGCGTGGGCCGCACGGGACGCGCCGAAATGACCGGCGAGGCGTTCACGTTTGTCGCGCCTGACGAGGAAAGCGATCTGCGCGCGATTGAAAAGGCCATCGGCAAGGGCCTGCCGCGCGTCACGCTGCCCGACTTCGACTACAAGTCGGCGGGTGTGCGCCTGGAAGTGCCACACGCGCAGCGCATCGCGGAGATTCGCGCGCGCAAGGCCGAGGAACGCGCCCGCGCGCGCGCCAAGCAGGACCGCAAGGCCGCGGCCGCCGGCGGTCGCCCGATGCCATCGCAGCCGGCACAGCCGGGGCGCCCGCAGGGATCGCGGCCGGGTGGCCATCGCCCGCCTGGCCCGGGCGGCTCGCGTCCCTCGTCACGCGGCGGGCGCTTCAGGCCTCGCGGCCGCCGGCCGGCCTGAAAATTTTTGCGATCGGCCAGGCTACGCATACTGGCCGCTAGTGTCGTCTCGATTACACTGACTCCTGCCTCGCCATGTCCGATGCCGGACACCCGCGCAGGCAGGAGACTCCCTGAACAATGAAACGCATCAAGTTCGCCATCCTGGCGTGCGCCCTGGCTGCCGTGTCGCTCACGCCCTCCCTGGCCGCGTCGTCCCCACAGCGGCGCGTGCTCGACTTCACCCTGGTGAACGGCACCAAGTACACGATCATGGAAATCTACGTCTCGCCCACCACTGACGATGCGTGGGGCGAGGATGTGCTTGGCAAGGACGTGCTCGCGCCGGGCGAAGAAGTGGAAATCACCTTCTCGCGCAGCGAAACCACCTGCTCCTGGGATCTGAAGATCGTCGACGAGGACAAGGACGAAGTGGAGTGGGAGAAATTCAACCTCTGCGAAGCGTCGGAAATCACGCTCAAGTACGAAAACGGCAAGCCGACCGCCATCATCAAGTAACACCCCCGGGCAGGGCTCTATAATTGAGCCTTGCCCCCACCTCTCCGCATCGCGTTTCTCGGCTGCGGCTTCATCACACGGGTGCACAGCCGCAACCTCACGCGGCTCAACGGCGACATCATCTGCGGCTACGCGAGCCGCGAGCAGGCGCGCTCGGATGCGTTCTGCCGCGAGTTCCGCGGCGCGTGCGCGTACGGCGATTACACCGCGGCCATCGACGACCCCGGCATTGACGCAGTCGTGGTGGCGGTGCCGCCGCGGTTTCACCTCGCGCTGACGCTGCAGGCGCTGGCCGCCGGCAAGCACGTCCTGGTCGAGAAGCCGGCGTTCCTGACGATGGCGGACTACGAGACGGTGCGCGCCGCGCGGGATCGCGCGGGACGCGTGGTGCTCGTCGGTGAGAACGATCATTACAAGCCGCTGGCGGTCACGCTGCGGAAGCTCCTCGCGGACGGCGTGATTGGCGACATGGTGTTCGCGCACTTCACGACGATTGCGAAGCGGCTGAAGACGGCCGATGACTGGCGCAACGACGAGGCCATGGCGGGCGGCGATGCGTTCTTCGAGGAAGGCATCCACTGGCTGCACGTCGCGGGCAGCCTCGGGCCGAAGATTGTGTCGGTGCAGGGCTATCGGCCCGCGCCATCCGCAGACGGCCCTGACAAGCGCGTGAAGAGCATGATGGCGGCCTTCCGGTACGACAACGGCGCGGTGGGCTCGCTGTACTACTCGCGCGAGATTCCCTCGCTCTTCAAGGGGCTGCGTCTGTCCAAGCTGTTCGGCCGCAAGGGCATCATCACGTTTGAATCGAACGGCGCCTTCGTGATCGCCCGCGGCAGCGGGTTCCCCAGCGTGATCTTTCCGGGCTTCCGCGACATCCGCGGCTATCAGGCGATGTATCGCGACTTCGCGGCGTCGATTCGCGGCGGGCGCGCGCCCGAGATGAGCCTCGAGCGCGCGATCGAAGATCAGCGCCTGATGGATCAGATCTACGCCAGCGCCGCCGCACCCACGCCGTGACCACCGCGTACGACCTCGTCATCATCGGCAGCGGCGCGGGCGGCGGCACCATGGCGCACGCGCTGGCGCCATCGGGCGCGCGCATCCTGGTGATCGAGCGCGGCGGGGCGGTGCCGCAGGAACAGGAGAACTGGAGCCCGGAGGCGGTGTGGAAGCAGCTCCGCTATCGCGCGACCGAGCGGTGGCTCGACGCGAACGGCGCCGCGTTCCTGCCGTACACACACTACGGCGTCGGCGGCAACACGAAGTTCTGGGGCAGCGTGCTCTACCGCCTGCGCAGCGAGGACTTCCACGAGATCCAGCACGAAGGCGGCGTGTCGCCGGCGTGGCCGATCACGTATGACACGCTGGCGCCGTACTACGACCGCGCGGAACAGCTGTACCACGTGCATGGGCTCGACGGCGTCGATCCCACCGAGCCGCCGCGCGGGCCGTATCCGTACGATCCCATCCCGCACGCGCGCGGCATGTCGGCCATCGTCGACGCGCTCGAGGCGCTCGGCCTGCATCCATCGCCGCTGCCGCTCGGCCTCATCAAACCGGGCGAGGAAGGCGGATGTCAGCTCTGCAACACCTGCAATTCCTTTCCGTGCCGCATTCAGGCGAAGAGCGACGCGGAAGTCTGCGGCCTGCGCCCGGCGCTGCGGCATCCGAACGTGGAGCTCTGGACGCATGCGAAGGCGCTGCGGCTGCTGACCGATCCGTCCGGCCGGAAGGTCGAGGCGGTGGACGTCGAGCGCGACGGCGCGGCTGTCCGCGTCTCGGCATCTCGCTTCATCGTGTCGTGCGGGGCGGTGAATTCGGCGGCGCTGTTGCTGCGGTCGGCGAACGGCAAGCATCCGGACGGCCTGGCCAATTCCTCGGGGCTCGCCGGCCGCCGCTACATGGCGCACCTGGCGACCATGATGCAGGGCTTCCATCCGTTCCGGAAGAACGACACCGTGTTTCAGAAGACGGTGGCGATCAATGATTTCTACCTGCGCGGGCCGGATGCACCGTTTCCGCTCGGGCAGATCCAGTCGCAGGGGCGCACGCACGGCGTGATGGCGCAGGCGGTGGTGCCGTGGATTCCCCTGTGGGCCTACGACGCGTGGGTCGCGCGCGGCGTGGACTGGCTCGTGATGTCGGAAGATCTGCCGCGCGACGACAACCGCGTGACGGTGGACGCCGGCGGGCGCATCAGGCTCAGCTACCGCCCGAACAACGTCACGGCGCACCGCCGGCTCGTCAAGGCGTGGACGCGCGTGCTGCATCGGCTCGGCTTCTGGAAAGTCATGAAGTACTCGCACGCGACGCGCAACACCACGCATCAGTGCGGCACGCTCGTGTTTGGCAGCGACCCGCGAGCGTCGGTGCTCGACACGTTCTGCCGCGCGCATGACGTCGACAACCTCTTCGTCGTCGACGCCTCGTTTTTTCCCTCGTCGGCCGCGGTGAACCCCGGCCTCACGATTGTCGCGCAGGCCCTGCGCGTGGCCGATCATATCGGCGCGGAGCTGTCATGAAATCGGGATCGTTCAGTCACGTCGGCATCACGGTATCGGACTTCAACCGCGCGGTGAAGTTCTGGTGGGAGATCTTCGGCTGCCCGCTGGTCGGCGTCACCGACGCGCCGCCCGAGCGCGTGCGGACGTTTTTCGGCGTGGATGCGCCGAACGCGCGATGCAAGATCGGCTGGATTCGGTTTCCGGGCGGGGCCGTGATCGAGATCTTCCACTTCGAGCCGCAGCAGCCGCCCATCGACGTGCCGTGGAACCGGATCGGCCAGACGCACATCTGCGTGAACGTGCGCAACATCCACAAGTGGCACGACTATCTGGTCAGCAAGGGCGTGGAAATCGTCAGCAAGCCCGAGCAGTCGCCGCGCGGCCACTGGCTGTTCTTCGTGAAGGACTTCGACGGCAACCTGATCGAGATTACCGACCTGCGCCACATGTACTTCGTGCTGCGCTGGCTCGGCCCGCTCGGCGGATGGATCTTCCGCCGCGGCATGTACAAGAAGTATTACGCCTGACGTGAGCGCGCCCCTGATCGCGCGCCGGATGGCGGCGCACGGCCTCTGCCGCCCGCGGTTTGCCGGCGCCGCCGGCGTCGTCTCGTGGTACGGCGCCGTACAGGGCCAGGAGTACGGCCCGGCGAAATGGGGACTTGCGCAGCGCGCGCGCGGCCTGACCAGCGGCGATCTCGATCGCGCGTTCGATGCGGGCGAGATTCTTCGCACGCACCTGCTGCGGCCGACATGGCATTTCGTCGCGCCCTCCGACATCCGCTGGATGCAGGCGCTGACGGCGCCGCGCGTACAGGCGTTCAATGCCTCCTGGTACCGCGCGAATGATCTGACGGCGCGCGTGCTCGCCCGCGGCGCGGACGTCATCGCGCGGGCGCTCGAAGGCGGCACACACCTGACACGGCCGGAGTTGAGCCAGGCGCTTCGGCGCGCGCGCATCAACGCCACCGGGACGCGCCTGGCCTGCCTCGTCATGCACGCCGAGCTCGAGGCCGTCATCTGCAGCGGGCCGCGGCGCGGAAAGCTGTTTACGTACGCGCTGGTCGACGAGCGCGCGCCGAAGGCGCCGGTGAAGACGCGCGACGAGGCCCTGAGGGAGCTCACGGTGCGCTACTTCCGCGCGCACGGGCCCGCGACCATCCGCGACTTCGTCTGGTGGTCGAGCCTGCGCGCGGCCGACGCGCGGGAAGGGATCGCGCTCGCAGACCTCGGCGCGCGCGAGCTGGACGGCCTGACACTGTGGAGCGCCGCCCCGGACGAACGCGCGCCGCGCGCGGCAGCGTCGGTGCGCCTCCTCCCGATCTACGACGAGTATTTCGTCGCCTATCGCGACCGCGCGCACATCACGCCACGCATCGACGGCGTGAACATGTGGGGCAACCATCTCCTCGTCGACGGCAGGCTCGCCGGCGCGTGGCGCGCGGCCGGGGGCGAGGTGTCGTTGACTCCGCATGCGCCGCTGGACAGCCGGCGCGCCGCCCTTGCCGCGCGCGAAGTGCGCCGGTATCAACGCTTCGCCGCTGACTGAGCCGGTTCCGCGGTATTCTCGTTTCATGAAGACTTCGTTCATCGCGGCCACCATCGCCATCCTCGCCTGCGGCGGCTCCGCGACCGACGCTCAACAGACACAGACGCCGCCGCCATCCTCCCAGGCGGCGGGCCAGGTCGCCGATCCACGGCCCGCGAACGCGCCGGATCAGAAGCCGGCCTTCGAAGGCCAGACCGACGCGCCGCTGCGGCAAACCCATGTCGCCTTCGACGTGGTCACCGTGGCGACGGGACTCGAGCACCCGTGGGCGCTCGCCTTCCTGCCGTCGGGCAAGATGCTCGTCACCGAGCGCCCCGGCCGCCTGCGCATCGTCGCCGCCGACGGCACGCTGTCGGCGCCGGTGTCCGGGCTTCCGGCCGTCGACGCGCGCGGCCAGGGCGGCCTGCTCGGCGTCACGCTCGATCCGCAGTTCGCGTCGAATCGAACCATCTACTGGAGCTATGCGGAGCCGCGTGAAGGCGGCGAGAACAATACGGCGGTCGCCAAAGGCACGCTGGTGGAGGATGCGGCGGCGCCGCGCGTGGAGAACGTGCAGGTGATCTATCACCAGCGGCCGTCGCTGTCGTCGCGGGCGCACTTCGGCGGCCGGCTCGTGTTCGGGCGCGACGGCACGCTGTTCGTCACGCAGGGCGATCGCTCCGCGACGCCTGGCCGCCTGCAGGCGCAGAACATGGACAGCGGCATCGGCAAGATCGTCCGCATCAACAAGGACGGATCGATTCCCAAGGACAATCCTTTTGTCGGCAAGGACGGCGTGCTGCCCGAGATCTGGTCCATCGGCCACCGCAACGTGCAGGCGGCCGCGCTGCATCCGAGCACGGGCGAGCTGTGGGAGGCCGAGCACGGCACGCGCGGCGGTGACGAGCTGAACATCGCGCGCAAGGGTAAGGACTACGGCTGGCCCACGGCGGCGTACGGCATCGAATATCGCGGCGGCCCGATTCTCGAGGGCCACACGCAGAAGCCTGGCACCGAGCAGCCGATCTACTACTGGGATCCCGTGATCGCGCCGAGCGGCATGATGTTCTACACGGGCGATCTTTTCCCCGCGTGGAAAGGGAGCCTCTTCATCGGCGGCCTGGAAACCACCAACCTGGTGCGTCTCGATCTGAAGGGCGAGCGCGTGGTGGGCGAAGAGCGGCTGATCAAGGGCCTGCAGGCCACGCCCGAATCGAAGCCCGATCGCATTCGCGACGTGCGCCAGGGACCCGACGGCGCAATCTACGTCGTCACCGACATGCCGCAGGGCCGCGTGCTGAAGCTGGTGCCAAAGAAGTAGAGGCGCGGTGGCGACCCGGCGGACGCGCAACGCGGGCTACGAGTGCTTCCACTGCAAGACCTGGATGACGCCGGGCAGTGATCACGACTGCTGGACGACCACCGAAGCGGCGCTGACGAAGGATCTGTCCGAGGACCTGCGCGACGCCTGGGAGCGCATTCGCGAAACCGCGGCCGAGTTCGGCGAGCAGCGCATCTATGCGTCGCTGCACTCGATCATGTTCGCGCGGAAGGTGTGCTACTTCTTCGTGCGCCCGCGGCCGAAGCGGCTCGAGGTCGTGTTCTTCCTCGGCCGTCCCGTCAAGTCTCCGCTCATTCGCCGCATCGATACGCCGTCCAGCGTGAAGTTCTCGCACATGGTGCACGTCGTGCACCGCGACGAGATCGAGCCGCCGCTGACCGGCTGGCTGCGCGAGGCGTACGACGTGTCGGACTCGCTGCGCGCACGGCCCAAGCCGCCGGTGGCGACGACGACCGCGAAACGCCGCCGCCAGAAGAAGCGCTAGCCGCCCTGTAGAATCAATCGCATGCGATATGTTGCGGCCGCGGTTCTTCTCGGCGTGTGTTCGCTGGCGGTCAGCCCGGCAGTTGCCCAAACGGATCAAGCCAGCTGGCGGCAGTTCCGCGGACCAAATGCGAGCGGCATTGCCGACGGCGTGACGCTGCCGGAGAAGTGGTCGGCCACCGAGAACGTCGCGTGGGCGATCGACATCCCCGGGCGCGGCTGGTCGTCGCCGATCGTGCTGGGCAACACGGTGTTCGTGACGTCTGCCCTCAGCGCGAAATCCTTCAAAGCCCCATCGACCGGCATCTTCGGCAACGACTACATCGCCGACCTTCAGAAGCAGGGGCTCTCGGGCGAGGAGATCATGGCGCGCCTGCGCGCGCGCGATCTCGAAGGGCCGGAGGAGTCGGGCGAGATCAGTTACATGGTCTTCGCGATTGACGCGACGACGGGCAAGACGTTGTGGAGCCGCGAGGCGCACCGCGGCCTGCCGGCCGGCGGACGCCATCGCAAGAACACCTATGCGTCGGAAACGCCGGCCACCGACGGCGAGCGGCTGTACGTTTCGTTCGGCGGCAATGTCGGGGTGTTCGCGTACTCGCTGACCGGCGATCTGCTCTGGAAGCACACATGGCCGCCGCAGCCGATCTATCTCGACTTCGGCACCGCCTCGTCGCCCGTCATCCACCGCGGCCAGCTGCTCGTGCTGCACGACAACGAAGGCGAGTCGTTCCTCGCGTCGCTCGACGCCAAAACCGGCAAGCTGCTGTGGAGCATGAAGCGCACGGGCAACGAGGGCCGCGCGTCGGGCTGGTCCACGCCGTTCGTCTGGCAGAACACGACACGCACGGAGATCGTGACGCTCGGCCGGGGACAGGTCGTCAGCTACGACCTCGAGGGACGCGAGCTGTGGCGCATGAAAGGCATCACGCAGGCGCAGCCCACGCCGGTCGCCGACGGCGACATGCTGTACGTGGCGACCGGATCGCAGGGTGAGGCGGGACGCCCGCTGTTTGCGATTCGCGCCGGCGCGTCGGGCGACATCTCACTTGGGAAGGATGAGACGTCGAACAGATACGTGGCGTGGTTTCAGCCGCGCTTCTCCGGCTACACGCCGTCGCCGCTCGTCTACCGCGGGCGCGTCTGGGTCGTGAACAACAACGGCGTGCTGCAGGTGGCGGATGCGAAAACCGGCGTGGAGATCTTCAAGGCGCGCGTCGGTGGCGGAGGCCAGACCTTCTCGAGCTCGCCGCTCGCGAGCGACGGACGCATCTACCTGCACAGCGAGGACGGCGACACGTTCATCCTGCGCGACGGCGACACGTACGCCGAGATCGCGAAGAACAGCCTGGGCGAGATGAGCCTGGCCACACCGGTGCCCGCCGAGGGCGCGCTCTTCATTCGCACCCAGACGAAGCTCTATCGCATTTCGGCCATCAGCAGCCGGTTCCTGGGGGTGATCGCTTCGGGAATGGTCTGCGTCCAGACGCGATAGCCTGCGGCCTCGAGCCTCATCGCGCGCGCCGCGTCGATCGCGAGCGCGCCGTCCATCCATCCCGACAACGCCGCCGCATCCGGGCTCGCCAGATCGTGACAGCACGGCAACACCGCCACACGCGCGCCAGCCGCGACCGCTTTCGCCAGAACACGATCGGTGAGCGCGCCGCAGGCATGGCTCGACACCACGACATCGCCAGGCAGGACGCTGAACGCGTCGATGTCCTGCTCGCGAAACGCCACGCGGCCGCCGAGCCGCGGCCATGCTTCGACAAGCGCCTGCTGAATCTTCGCGTGTGACGACGGGATGGCGGTGTCGACGACGATCGCCTCTGGTGATGTGTCGTCGAGCAGCAGCATGACGTGCGCGAGCAGGCCGTGACCGCCGGCGAGATCGATCACGCGGCCGCCGCGGAAGCGCCGGCGCGCGCGCCGTGCCACTTCCCAACCCTCGTACAGCTCCTTGCGCGGCAGGCAACCGGCCGCGCACACCGCGCGTCCGACGCGATCGAACAGCGTCCGCCCCTCGAAGCGTCCGAGATCGCGCGCCGTCAGGCGGCCTTTCGATCCGTGCGCAAACACCCCTCTACATCCGGCAGGCGGGTGCGGGCCCGGTCGCGGCCGGCGCCGCGGGCGTCGCGCGGCGCACCTCCAGATGCTGCACCCGCGGCGGCATCGTCGGCGCCAATGTGATGTTGACCCGCAGGTCGCCGCGCTCGCACTTCATCGTCCACTGCCCGCGCAGCCAGTTTTCCACCGAGTCGAACGACGCGGGCATGGCACACACGCCGACCTGCTCGCGGAACGCCTCAATCTCCTTGCGGCGGCGTTCCTTCGATCGATCGCGATACAGATTCATGGCCGCCATCCGGTCCGCCTCCGCATCGTCCCACTTCACGATCAGGCGCGACACGCTGTCGCGCATCTCGACGAGCGTGGGCGACGGTTGCGGCTTACGGCGCTCGAGCCCGCCGGTCTTCGCGAGCATCGAAAAGGCCTCGTTGACGATCGGCGTCCAGCCTGTGTACGTGACGTTGCCGAAGGCGACGATGCCGACGCCGTAGTCGGGCAGCCACTGCATGATCGAGCCGAAGCCGGGCAGGCCGCCCGTGTGCGCCACGATGTGATCGAAGGCGCACGACTGGCCGACCCGCAGGCCGAAGCCGTAGCCGCCGGCGTTGAGCGAGGCGGAGCCGTCCTGCGCCCGCGACACGATGGCGGGCCGGCCGCGCCAGATCTGCTGCATCTCGCGCAGCGACGCGCGCCGCACAGGAGCGGTTTCCGCGCCGTCGCGAGGCGGCCAGGCGGCGAGAAACGCGCCGACATACTTCGAGAGATCCGACACCGACGTCAGCATGCCGCCCATCGCGCCGAAGGCGCCGTCGGGCAGCGGCGGCTCTTCCTTCCACTGCGCGTCTTCCCAGCGATAGCCGTGCGCAAGGCGATCGGCCGGCACCGACGCAGGCTCCAGCGTCGTCGACGTCATGCCGAGCGGCTCCAGGATCGTCTCGGCGATGTATTGCTTGTACGGCGTGCCCGAGACGTTGGTGACGATGCGGCCGAGGATCGCGAAGCCGTAGTTGGAATATTCGTAGGCGACGCCGGGAACGTTCGAGAACGGAATGCCGCCGCGCAGCATGCGCGTGAAGTCCTCTTCCGTGGCGTCGAGCTGCTGATCGCCCCAGGGATTGTCTTCGGGAAAGCCTTCGGCGTGCGAGAGCAGATCGCGCACGCGGATGTTCGGCGAGTCCGATGTGGGATAGCGCAGCCCCTTCAGCTCGGGCACGTGCTGCTCCGCGAGGTCGTCGAGCGACAGCTTGCCCTCGTCGCGCAGCTTGAGGATGGCCATCGCCGTGAAGCTCTTGGTCATCGACGCGATGCGGAACACCGAGTCGCGCGTGACCGGTGATTTCGACGACAGATCGCGATAGCCCCCCACGCCGAGGTGCGCCAGCTCGCCGTCGATCACGATGCCCCAGGCGGCGCCCGGCACGTGCGTGCGTTCCATGAACGCGCCCACGAGGCGATCGATTTCGGGAAAGGCCGTGGCCAGCTTGGCGCGGCGATCGGGGTCGCTGAAGATCGCCGGCGGATTGGCCGGTGACTGCGTCGTGGCCACCGGAGGCGGCGCGGCCGGCCCCTGCATGGCGGCAACGACAAGAAGGATGCCGGCGGACACTCGGAACGTCATGCGCCGACTTTATGCGGTTGATGCGTCCGCGGCAAGGCCGTGACACTACAATCCGGCGATGCGCATTTCCAGAATCTTCGCCCATCGCGTGGAGCTGCCGCTTCGCGAGGGCCGGTACAGCTGGTCGGGCGGCAAGTCCGTCGATGTGTTCGACAGCACCATCGTCGGGGTCGAGACCGACGACGGCGTGGTGGGATACGGCGAGGTGTGCCCACTCGGCCCGTTTTATCTTCCGGCGTATGCCGAAGGTGTGCGTGCCGGCCTGAAGGAGCTGGCCCCGCACCTGATTGGCATGGATCCGCGCGAGCTTGCGGTCCTGAACGACCGGATGGACGCGGCGCTCAAGGGCCATCCGTACGTGAAATCAGGGATCGACATCGCGTGCTGGGACATTCTCGGCAGGGTCACCGGCCTTCCGGTGTGCACCCTGATGGGGGGACGGTTCGGTGACGCAGTGCGGCTGTATCGCGCGATCTCGCAGGAATCGCCCGACGCCATGGCGGCGAAGGTAGACGGCTACCGGCGCGAGGGGTACACACGCTTCCAGTTGAAAGTAGGCGGCGATCCGGACACCGACATCGCGCGCATCCGCGCGGTGCGCGCGCAGCTGACCGATACGGACCGTCTCGTGGCCGACGCGAACACGGGGTGGACCTTGCACGAAGCGATGCGTGTCGTTCGTGGCGTGCGGGACGAGGACGTTTACATCGAACAGCCGTGTGCCACGTACGACGAATGCGTGTCGGTGCGCCAGCATACCGATCATCCGTTCGTGCTCGACGAGAACATCGACAGCCTCGACATGCTGCTGCGCGGCCACGCGGATCGCGCGATGGACGTCGTCAACCTGAAGATCAGCAAGCTGGGCGGCCTGACGAAGACGAAGCAGGCGCGCGACCTGTGCGTGTCGATCGGCATCGCGATGACACTCGAGGACAGCTGGGGCGGCGACATCACCACGGCGGCGATCGCCCATCTGGCGCACAGCACACCGGAACCGTTCCGCTTCACCGCGACGGACTTCAACAGCTACGTGACCGTGGGTACGGCCGAGGGCGCGCCGCGGCGCGAGAACGGCTTCATGCGCGCGAGCGAGGAGCCAGGGCTGGGCGTGCGGCCGCGGCTGGACGTGCTCGGCGCGCGGGTCGTCGACGTCGCGTAGCCTGGTGAGGGCGTCGCCTACGGCGTGCCGGCCTGGCAGTCGGGGCGCGACGGATTGTTCCGCGCCTCCTCGGGGTGGGGCCGGGTCGGCTTCTTTGAGGGATCGACCGCCGCGAGCCGCTTGCTGACGAACAGCACTTCGTAAGCCCACGACGGAAACGGCGCGAGATCGCCGATGCAGCTCGCGTTGTTGTAGTGAATGTGGCCGACCTCGAAGAACTCCTTGAGCTTCGCGACGGCGCGCGGATAGCGCGCGTCGGCCACCCAGCCGTGCGGCCCGCCTTCCTGCCAGTGAAACTCCACCGACAGCTGGTCGATCCGCTCGAGCGTCTCGCCGGGCATCGACAGAATCGTGTCCCACTCGGCGCCTTCCACATCGATTTTCATCACGACGTGCGAGGCGGCATCGCCGTTTTTCGCGAGCTGACGCGGGACGGAGTCGAACGGGCGGCCGTCGATCGTTTCCGTCCGCGGGCCGACGCACGCCGCGTGAAACACCGGTGTGCCGGCGCGGCAGGACGGCTCGTCCGTGTTGAAGCAGTCGTACTGGTGCACCGGCACTTTGAAGCGCGTCGAGATGTCGCAGCCCCACTGGTCGTAGCCGTTGATGCCGTACGAGTACGCCGCTTTCGCGCCGCCCATCAGGTTGGCGCACATCAGATAGCCGCCGTCGTTCGGCTCGCCGAAGCGTTGCAGCTCGCAGTTGCTGAGGGATACCGGCTGCAGAAGATCGAAGAGCGCCCGGCGATAGGCGGTGACATCGGGTGGGACGGCCACCAGCGGGTGCGCGGCCTGCATCGCGGCAAACCGCGCCTGTCTGTTGCGATGCACCTTGAGTTGATTGCGCGCGACGAGGCCGGCCGCCGTCACCAGAAGGGCGGCACCGGCGGCAACCGCGAGGCGGCGGCGCGTCATGCGCGGCAAGCATACACGGCAAATTCGCGGCGCGGTTGTTAAGATAGATGGGTTATGCAGGATGTCGTCATCATCGGCGGGGGCGTAATCGGCGTGGCGAGCGCCGTGGAGCTGGCGCGGCGGGGCGCGCAGGTCACGGTGCTCGAGCGGGATCGCGTCGGGCACGGCTGCTCGTTCGGGAATGCCGGGTGGCTGGCGGCGTCGCAGGCGGCTCCGCTCGCCAACCCCCACATGCTGCTCAAGTCGTTCAAGTGGATGCTCGACCCTGACAGCCCCCTCTATATTCAGCCGCGGCTCGACCCGCACTTCGTCCGCTGGCTGGTGGAATTCCTGCTTGCCTCACGCACCGCGAAGTACGAGCGGGGCGTCGCGTCGCTCGTCGAGCTCTGCCGCGTGAGCATCGACATGTGGGAGGAGATTGCGAAGCGCACCACCGAGCCGTTCGGCTTCGAGCGGCACGGCCTGCTGTCGGTCTTCGAAAACGCCGCCTCGCTCGAAAGCGCGAAAGCCTCCGTCGACCTCGCGCGCAAATCTGGCGTACGCGCCGAACGGTGGACGGCCGACGAGGTGCGCGCGAACGAACCGGCCGTGATCGGGCCGCAGGTCGGCGGCTATTTCTATCCGGACGATGCGCATTGCGAGCCGTACCGGGCGGTGAAGGCACTCGAGGCCGAGGCGCGCGCGCTTGGCGTGACGTTCATCGAAGGCGCCGAGGTCTATCGCATCTCCGGCGGCAGCGGCGGCCGCCGCGTGCTGACCACCACGCGCGGCGACATTTCAGCGGAGCGGATCGTGGTGGCGACCGGGCCCTGGTCCGAGCCGCTCGGCGACATGCTCGGCTTCCGCCTGCCGGTGATTGGCGCGAAGGGCTACTCGGTGCTGCTGCCGCCGGCGACGCCGCATCCCACGCGATCGATCTATCTCATCGAGCGCAAGATCGCGGTCAATCCGCATCGTGACGCGCTGCGCATCGCCGGCACCCTCGAGCTCGTGCGCCACGATTTCTCGATCAACGCGCGCCGCGTCGACACGATCATCCGCGGCGCAAAGGCGATGTTGAATATCGGCGACACAACCGAGCCGCGCGAGATCTGGCGCGGGCTGCGGCCGTGCACGCCCGACGGCATGCCGCTCATCGGCCAGGCGCGCGGCCGCGGCGATGTGTGGCTGGCCACGGGCCACCAGATGGCCGGCACGAAGGCCGCGCCGGGCACCGGCCTGCTGCTCGCCCAGTTGATGTCCGGCGAAACGCCGCGCTTCGACCCCGAGCCGTTCCGCGCCGATCGATACTGACACCGCGCCTTGCGAGGAAGACTACCGTTTCCCGCCAATCGCGAACACGGCGCCAGGTGTACGGACGAACATGGCGCCTCCCGACAGGGCCGGTGTGGCCACGAATCGTCGTGCGTGTCCACCTGGACGATCACCAGGCCGTCCCAGATTACAGGCGAGCTCGCCGGACCCCATTCGATCGACGCGGCGCCAGCCGCCCCGACGCTCATGCGGCCGAGATCGACCTTCCACAACGGCGTTCCGTTCACGGTGTACGCGTAAAGGCCCTGTGATCCGAACGAGGCCACGACCACGCGTCCGTCCGTCGCGGGTGTCGCGCTGGCGTACGTGGATTTCACATGACGCTTGTCGCGCGGCGCTCCTTCGAACGCGATCTGCTGCCAGAGGATCCGTCCGCTCGTCTTGTCGAGGGCATAGAGCACCCACTGGTGCGGCGATGTGTCGTCGGACGGATCGCCTCCATCGTAGTCGCCGATCCTGAACGTCGCGGATCCACGGCTGCTGATCGCGCTCGTCACGAAGAGCCGATTGCCCCAGACGATGGGACTCGAGTGCGCGAGGCCCGGAATGGCCGTCCGCCACAACACGTGCTCTCCGTTCTCGACGTTCCAGCGATCGGGCAGCTGCTGCCCGTCTGCGCTGCCGGCCGCCTGCGGTCCGCGGAATGACGGCCAGCTGGCGGATCCGTCACCGGCCGCCGGCAGACGCGCAGCCGCGTTGAACATGGTCCGCGCGACGGCGCGCGGCGGACCGGGATTCGGCTCTCCGGGAGGCGCCCAACGGGTTTTGTCGAGGAACATCCCGCGCGGCCCGCAGGCGTCGGCGATCAACGAAAGCCGGAGTTGCCTGCCGCTCACCTCGAATCGATACTGACCCGCGGCGTCGCAGCCGTCGAGCGGGACGGACACGGCTTGCAGCAGCTCGAGACCCGAGACGACCTTGAAGCCGACGAGATCGACGCGGCCGGACGCCTGCTTCCATGTTCCTGCCGCATGCACCTCGCCGAAGCCGTCGAGAACACTCTGAAGCGTGAAGGTCCCGTCGGGGCGGAACTCGAGCGACGAGGCGCGGAACATCAGCCGGCCGGTGGGGATCGCCGGATCCTGCGCACTGAGGGCCGCGGGCGGCGTAACGGACACGATGAGAATGGCGGCCGCGAGCACGGACCACCGGAGCGGATGAAGGTTGTGGATCGCCACAGAGCCGAACCTTACACCAACGGGCATGGGCGAGGGTGGAAGGCCCGCGCGGAACTATCGCGCGGCGTTCAACTGCCGCGCCCAGTTGAGCGAAACGCGGAAACTGTCAGACGTCTGCGTGTTCGCCTCCGCGACGAGTCTGATCATCAGAAACCTGCCGGACCTGGGGTCGACGGCATAGCTCTGTCCCGTTTCTGACTGCAGGTCGTACAGCCCGCGAAGGAGCAGCGCCGGTTTGCCCACGCTGAGCGACGGGCCGAGCTCGATCGGCACCATCATCAATCGATCATCCACGCGGTAATAGAGCGCACGGCCGTCAGGCGACCAGTGCGGCTCTTCACCGCCGCCGGTCGACACGAGCCGGCGTCCGTGACCGGCCAGCGACTGCACGTACACCTCGCGGCGTCCGGTTTGCTCGGACGCGAAGGCCATCCACTGGCCGTTTGGCGAGATCGTCGCCGCATAGGTCTGCACGTCAGGCTCGGTCAGCCGGACGGCCTCTCCACCGGACCCGAGTGGAATCCGGAAGACGTTGAACGACCCGATCCAGTTGTTCGCGGCGCCAAGGGCGGCCGTGCCACCGCCGGCGATCGATCCGATGTACGTGCGCAGAGGCAAGGTCGCGAGACGTTCGGGCGCTCCGCTGCCGTCCGCGTTTCGACGAACGACGGCCGACTCGCGCGTCGACGTGTCGATCGACGCGTAGTACACAGACCGCCCGTCTGCCGACCACACCGGCGTCGCGCTCAGGCCGTCGGTGGTGAGCCGCGTGAACGTTGTCTGCCGGAAATCATAGATCCAGATATCCCCCTGCCCGAGGGGGCCCACCAGGACGGCCGCGCGGCTGCCATCCGGCGCGATCGACGGATCGTTGAACACGGCCGGGGTGAGATCGATCGGCTGCACGGCGCCGGCCTGATCGACCCACACCAGCCGGCGCAAGCCGGCCGACGGTGCGCCGTTGACGTAAATCAAGGTCCCATCCTGCGCCACCGAGAACTGTGCCGCGCCCGTGTTCGGGTCCGTCGCCACGCGCGGCACCACCAGCACGGGAGCGCCGCTGATGGTCAACCCCTCCGGATCGAAGTCGACGGCATACAGCGATGGGCCGCGCGCGATGATCAGCTTGCCGCCCGGCGCGTACCGCGCGAAGCTTGCGCCCGTGACGAGGCGCTTGCGTTCGCCGGTCGCGAGCACGAGCGCGTCGATGCCGGCATCGTCGTAACTGTCGGGACTATCGAGCTCGCCCACCGTGAAGAGGATCGCCTTGCCTCCCGGAAGAGGCGCGGGCCACCGATGGGTGCGCTCGTTGAGCGCCGCGGAGACGTCGGTGAGCTGGCGCGGCGCGCCGCCGCCGGCGGCATCGACCACCATCAGTCCGGCTCGCGGCGAGGGCGAGAACACGATGGTCCGATCGTCGGCCCACGCGACTCCTCGCGTGCCCGACAGCACGGAAGCCAGCCGGACGGGCGGCCCGCCGTCGAGCGGCACCTTCATCAGCGAGGTGCCATCGGTGAACGCGAGATTGCGGCCGTCGGGCGAGAAGGCGATGTCGCCGCCCTGTCTGATATTGCCGATGCGAACCGGCAGTGCGCGCGCATCGGGCTCCTGCCTCCGCCGGATGTACAGGCCGAGCGTATCGTTGCTGATCGCCGTGAACGCGACCGTCCGTCCGTCCGCGGTGATCTCGATGGCGGGCCTCTCCGTGAGCCGAAGCGCGGTGCCCGCCGGCGTCGTCATATCAAACGCCATCAGCGGCGCATCGGTCGCGCCGGCAGAGGTGAGCAGCGTGGAAACCCCCGCGAGAAGCAGCGCGAGCGCCGCCACTCCCCACGGCAGCCAGCGCCACACCGCCGTCGTCCGCGTGCTCGGCGAGCGGCGGCCGGCGTCCCTGCCGGCAGCCGGATCGAGCGCTCCCGTCTTCGATGGCGCCGCCTCGTCGAGCGCGATGCGCGCTTCGCCAATGTCGCGCAGACGCTGGTGCGGATCCTTTTCGAGACACCGGCGAAGCAGATGCCGCAGCGCCTCGGGCATGTCGGCGGGCAGCTCCATCCACGGCGGGTCGGCGCCGATGATCGCGGCAAGCGTGTCGGTCACCGTCTCGCCGCCAAACGGACGGCGCCCGGTGAGCATTTCCCAGAGGATCACGCCGAAGGACCAGACGTCCGATCGCTTGTCGACGATCCGGCCACGCGCCTGCTCCGGACTCATGTAGGCGGCAGTCCCGAGAATCACGCCCTGCACCGTCATCACCGGCGAGAGCATCGTCGGCGAGTTCATCAGGTCGGCATTCGATGCCGCCGCGAGATCCTTCGCCAGGCCGAAGTCGAGGACCTTCACCTGACCGTCCGGCTCGACGATGACGTTGGCCGGCTTGAGATCGCGATGCACGATGCCGCGCTCGTGGGCCGCTTCGAAGCCCTGCGCGATCTGTCGCGCAATGGCGACGACGTCGGCCGCCGGCAGGGGTCCGCCGGTGAGCATCGCCTCGAGCGTGCGGCCGGGGACGTATTCCATGACGAGCGCCGCCGTGCCGTTCAGGTCTTCGAGACCGTACACGTGCGCGATGTTCGGGTGATTGAGCGCCGCGAGCGCCTGCGCCTCGCGCGTGAACCGCGCGAGCCGATCGGGATCGGCAGCGGTGGCCTCGGGCAGGACTTTGATGGCGACGTCACGGTTCAGCCGCGCATCGTGCCCGAGATAGACCGTGCCCATGCCTCCGGCGCCCAGCCGGGATCGGATCTCGTAGGGACCCAGTCGTTCAGTCATGATCGCGACGGTCGTGGGCGCGCGGCATGTCGGCCGCGATTATAGATGGATTGATTACGACGGCGAAGGCGGATGAGACGCGGTGCAACTCACTGCGCCGCTCGGGCCACACCGGCCAGCACGTCACGCACGAACGCCGCCTGATCCCAGGCGTGCGGGTAGCGGGTCCGGCCCAGGCGTACGATCACGAGGTCGTGCGAGGGCACGATCGTCACAAACTGCCCCTCGTGGCCCGCAGCGTGCAGAGCCGGCACGGGAAGCCGGGGGTCTGACCCTGCGTACTCGAGCGGAATCGCGAGCCAGAAGTGCGCGCCGTAGTGTCTCGCCGAATCGGCGGGTGCAGGTGTGCGCGTGTAGTCGACCCATCCCGGCGGCAGGATACGGGTACCGTTCGAGACGCCGTCCCGGAGGTACAACACCCCGAACCTGGCCCAGTCGCGCGCCGTCGCATGCATGTACGAAGAGCCGATGAACATGCCTGCGGCGTCGGTCTCCAACACAGCGCTCGACATCCCCAGTGGGTCGAACAGATTACGCCTGGGGAAGGCCAGGTACGTCGACCGGTCGCCGAGTACGTTGCGAATGGCCGCGGAGATAATGTTGCTGCTGGCGCTCGAGTAGGCCCAGTGGCTTCCAGGCGCGAACGCGTTCTCTCGGCTCGTCACGAACGCTGCAATGTCGCCTGCCCCGAAGAGCATCCGCATGACATCCGAGCGTGGGCTCTCTTGGTTCTCCTCGAAGCGGAGCCCGCTGCTCATGCGGAGGAGCTGGTCAAGCGTGATCCTGGCCCTCGGATCTCCAGATCGGTGCCATTCCGGAATCGGGGCAGGGGCGTCGAGATTCAGTCTGCCGTCCTGGACGAGAACACCGACGAGCGCATTCATCACGCTCTTGGACATCGACCAACCCGGGAGTGCCGTGTCTGCCCCGATGCCGGCCGCATAACGTTCGGCAATGATCCTTCCGTCCTGCATCACGACGACAGCGCGCGTTCGACGCAGGTACCGCGGGTCCGGTTCGTCGAATGCTCGCGCAACCGCCGCGTCCAACTGGGCCCTGGGATGGCCGGCCATCGTCGGCCCCATCGGCGTGAGGCCGCCGTTTTCGCTGGATTCGGTCAGGGCCCCGGGATCGCGCTTGCTTCCCGGCAGCCCGGGCGGCGTGAGGTTGTCGAGAGCGAGCGCGCACCCAAGGCCGTCACGATAGACGGCACGACGTTCGACGCCCAGCGCGCGGGCAGTGACAGTGTGCCCGACAGGGTCGATCGAGGCACCGACGTACTTCAGGATCGAGAGATCGTCCACTTGAAGATCTGCCAGCACCGCATCCGGCAGGCGCTTGGACACAAAAACCCCGGAGCAGAGCACTTTGGCTTTGTGGCCCACGCCGACGGCCAGCGCGGGCACCACGAACCACGCGGCTGTTCCGAGCGCACATGTGAGCGCGATGGCGATCGCCGGCAGAATCAACCGTCGGCGGGTTTCC
This sequence comes from Vicinamibacterales bacterium, assembly GCA_036675475.1. GTDB lineage: Bacteria > Acidobacteriota > Vicinamibacteria > Vicinamibacterales > SCN-69-37 > JALYRV01. The sequence continues at coordinate 90,657 of JAKFEY010000029.1, read as the reverse complement.
CGGTTCACAGGGTCACGCGGCGCTTCGTCGGGGCTTGCCCGCAAGCGGCGCCAGACTCAGGCGCAGCCGGAACGGCTTGAGGAGGCGATTCAGGGTGTCCTGCGTTGGATTATGACGGGGGTTGATCGCGCGCAGCACGTTCGGGCTGGCCATGCGCACTCTGGCCGCGAACTCCTTGACACCCATCGCCCGGATCACCTTCCCTAGCGCGAGCTGCAGGTCCACGCCTTCATCGATCGACGCCAGCAGGAACTCGCGGGCGAAGGCGGGATCGCGAAGGTCCTTTGCGAGTCCGATGTTCCAGTCTTCACTTCGTCTTGCCACTCCGTTTACCCTCCTGATACGCCTCCCAGACACCGCCGCCCACGCTCTTGTGATCTCCGAGATTCCCGGTCGAGAAACGGAGCACTCGCGCCTGAACGCGTGCGCGCAGCGCGACGTCCAAAGTGTCCAGCCACTCGCGGTACGGATTCTTGCCGGCAGCGGTCAGGTACTCTCGGACATCCACAGTCGACGACTCGCCGTAAATTATCTCATACGATAATAATCAGGCGCAGCAATGAAGACTTAAGAGCGAACTGGCGGATGAGAAGTGGCTGGGACGCAGGGATTCGAACCCCAATAACCTGCTCCAGAGGCAGGTGTCCTACCGTTGAACGACGTCCCAGCACGGCCCGGACGGGCGCTTCTGAATCACCAATTATAGCCCAACCCATCCCGTTTCGCCGTGGCGGTAGCGGCCCCCGGCCACTTCGACGAAGCCGCCACCGGCCGGGTCCCACACCATCCGTGTCAGCGCAATCTCGGGCCGGTGCATGCGGAGCACATTGAAGGACGGCTGCTCGCCGCGGCCCCGCAGCGACACCGTACCGGCCTGGACGATGAGCGCGGAATGGCCCGCGATGCGATACCGCTCAGCCGAGTGCGACGCGTGGCTCAGGTGCAGATGGCCCGACAGGAACAGATCCGCATTCGCGGCCGCCAGCGCCGTCATGGCCATGCGCGCGCGGCCGAGCAGGCGGCTCTCGTCCACGCCCGGCGGCAGGTCGAACGGATGGTGGGTCACGACCACGCGAATCAGCGACGGGGGCGCACCGCGCAGACGGTCGACGATGCGCGCGACCTGGCGCGCGTTGATGCGCCCTTCCCCCCACGCGAGCGAGCGGGCGGTGTTGACGCCGAGCACGATCATCTCCTCGTCCTCGTGCTCGGGCTCGAGCTCCGGCGTGATGTAGCGGCGATAGCGCGTGAGCGGCGTGAGGAAGCGCGCGGCCACGTTCCAGAGCGGCACGTCATGATTGCCCGGCACGAGCAGCTTGGGCGGCTCGAGCGAATCGAGAAACGCGCGGGCGGCCTCGAACTCCGATGGCTTCGCGCGCTGGGTGAAGTCGCCCGAGATGGCGATCAGATCAGGGCGTGCCGCGCGCACGGCTTCGGCGAGCGGCGCGACGACCGCCGGATCGATGCGGCCGAAATGCAGATCGGACAGATGGACGAGTGTGCGCATCTCACACGGCCTCGCGCTCGGCCTCTGGCACCGCCGCCGGCGCGGGAAGAATCGTGCGCAGCACGCCTCGCCGCACGGTGAACGTCAGCGGCGACTCGAACATGTGCAGCTCGCCGTCGAGCGCGAGCGTCACGCGTGTGCGTGACGTGTCCACGGTGATCGCCTCGGCCTGCAGCGCCTCGAACCGCTCGTGCCGCTCGAGCGTGTGCAGCATGATGCGCAGCGGCAGCAGCACCGCATCGCGGCGGCCGAACTTCGGCGCCATGTAGAGCGACAGCTTCCCGTCAGTGAGCACGGGGCGCGTGCCGATGTCGGTGCCCGTGACGTCGTACTCGCCGTTGCCCACAAACAGAAACGGCGTGCGTCGCACCAGCTCACGGCCGTCGACCGTCAGCCGCACGGTGTCGCTCCGCAGCTCGACCCAGGTGCGCGCCACGGCGAGCGGCATCGCGACCAGGCGCGGCCAGCCGCGCTCGCGCGCCTTGTTGCGCGTCCACACCATGCGCGGATACGCGCCCATGCTGGCATTGTTGATGAAGATCTGCCCGTTGACGTCGCCGGCATCGAGCACGCGCGTCGTGCCGGCCGCCAGCAGCGCCGCCGCGGCCTCCAGATTCAGCGGGATGCCCGCGTCGCGCGCGAAATGGTTGAGCGTGCCGCACGGCAGCACGCCGAACGTCCGGCCCATGCGCGCCGCCGCCGAGGCCACGGTCGAGACGGTGCCGTCGCCGCCGGCCGCCACCAGCACGTCGTAGCCGGCAGCCAGGTGATCGATGCTGCCGCGACCCATCACCGAGGGCACCGTCACAACGTCGGCGGTCACGCCGGCCTGGTCCAGGGCGGCCCGCAAAGCCGGCTCATCCGGAGAAGATCCCGACCGCCGGTTCAGCAGCACGACGCAGGTCATTGCTGAGGTCAGTGCACAAACCGGGCCTTCCGGGGAGTAGAATCCGCCTGACTCCCCCGGGTTCCCCATGATTTCCGGTCTTTCCGATCGCTACCGCGTTGTCGCGACCGTCGGCTCAGGCGGCATGGGCATCGTCTACAAGGCGATCGACACCAGCCTCAACCGGCCGGTGGCGATCAAGGCAATCCGTCCGCAGCTGCTCGACGACCAGTCGGCGCGCCGGCTGCGCGCCGAGGCGATGGCCGCGGCGTCGCTCGATCATCCGTACATCTGCAAGGTCTACGAGCTGATCGAGACGGCCACCGAAACGCTGATCGTCATGGAGTTCGTCGAGGGGGAAACGCTGGCCGCCAAGCTCGAGCGCGGGGTGCCGCCGCTCGACGCCACGCTGCTGATGGGCAGCGAGGTCACCGAAGGCCTCGCGGCCGCGCACGCGCGCAACGTGGTGCACCGCGACATCAAGCCGTCGAACGTGATGATCACGCCGCACGGCCACGTCAAGATTCTCGACTTCGGCCTCGCCCACTCGGTGGCGCTCGATGAGGCGCGGAAGACGACGCAGACCGGATCGCAGTCGCGGACGGGATCGCCGGCGTACATGTCGCCCGAGCAGGCGCGCGGCCTCGAGATTCTGCCCGCCTCGGATCTCTTCTCGCTCGGTGTGGTGCTGTACGAATGTTTGTCGGGACGCCTGCCCTTCGACGGGCGCACCGGCTACGAGTACGTCGGCAACCTCCTGTCCGGCAAACCGCATCCGCTGGCGCCGCTCGCGCCCGACGCGCCGTTCGCGCTCGTGCAGCTGGTCGAACGATGCCTCGAAAGAGATCCCGGCTGGCGGCCCGAATCGGCGGACGCCGTGAGCCGCGAGCTGCGGCTGCTGCTCGAACAGGGCGCGCGCGGCGCGGCGGCAACCTCGATGGCCACGTGGTCGGCGCGGCGGTATCGTCTGGGCACGGCGGCCGCGCTTGCCGCCATCGCGCTGCTGGCCGTGGGCTTCGCGCTGCGCGATCGGCTGTGGTCCTCCAACGACGCGCTCGAGGCGCCGCGTGAGTCGGTGCCGCTCGTGACGTGGTCGAGCAACGAGGAAGACAGCAAGGTGTCGCCCGACGGCAAATGGGTGTCGTTCCTCTCGGACCGCAGCGGCGCCGACCGGTTGTACGTGCAGCCGATCGAGGGCGGCGAGGCGCGCGAAATCGCGGTCGACGGCGACGTGCTCGCGCACGTGTGGTCGCCCGACGGCCGGCGCGTGGCCTGTTATGTGGCCACCAGCGCCGGCGTCTTCCTGCAGCTCGTGCCCGCATTCTTCGGCGGCTCGGTTGACAAGAGCCTGCCGCTGAACGGATCACCAGACGACACGGCGCGCCTCGTCCGCTGGATTGGCGACGATGTGTACCTGATCGCCGACAGCTCGCGCGGCCGCGAGGGGCGCCTGCTCACGCGCATTCGCCTGAGCGATGGCGTGGCCGAAAACGTGACGCCGCGCGGCATCGATCCGCAGCTGCAGGTCCAGTGGGTCGACGTGCATCCGATCACGGGCATGCTGGCCATTGCCGGCGTGAAGGATCAGCAGGAGGATCTCTGGATTGCCGACGCCGGCGGCGCGCGCGCGAAGAAGATCACCGCCGATCCGGACTTCGACCGCTATCCGGTGTGGACCGGCGACATCATCACGTTCCAGTCGAACCGCGGCGGCCAGATCGATCTCTGGCAGATCGATCCGGATTCGGGGCGCACGCGCCTGGTCAGCTCGAGCGAAACCGAGGAGCGCCCCGACAGCGCGGCGCACGACGGCAGTCTCGTGACCTTCCATCAGCAGCACGCGAACGCGCGGCTCTGGAAGCTCGAGCCCGGCGGCCGCGCCATTCCACTGACCACCGACGCGCTGAGCGATTTCGCCCCCTCGACCTCGCGCGACGGCCGCACCATGATCTTCCAGCGGCATGCCACGAGTCCGTCGCTCGGCGTCACGCTGCTCGACTCGCACCTGTTCATCGCCCGCACGAACGCCGGCGGCGTCGACACGGTGTCGCCCACCGTGACGGCCGGCTTCTTCCCGCGCGTGTCGCCGGGCGGCGGCCAGGTGGCCTACTTCGGACGCCAGTCGTCCGGGTCGCTCTACGCGTCGCTCTTCGTCAAGGATTTGAACACCGGCCACGTACGCACCATTTCGAACCAGTGTCCGCTGCAGGGCTTTGCGATGGTCCCGGTCGAGTGGATGCAGCAGAATCTCGCGTGGTCGAATGACGGCACGCTCTTCTTCGTCGAGCAGGGCGACGCGGGCTCGCTCATCCGCCGGTTCGATCCCCGTGACGGCACCACCGCCAACGTGACCGGCGTGCTTCGCACGCGCCTCATCGATCTCTATCCGTCGTCGGACGGCTCGGAGGTCGCGTACCTGCTCCACCACGATGGCGCGTTTCAGGTCCGCCGGCGACGGCTGGCCACAGCGGAGGATCGCGTCGTGGCGACCGTGCGGGCCCGCCCGAGCGACCTCGCGCTGAAAGGCTGGAGCGATCGCGACACGCTGATCCTGGTCCAGCGCTTCACCGACGTGCCCGGCACGGACTGGCCGGTGATGGAGGTGCTCGCCGCGCGTGACGGCCGCACGCAGGCCATCGCGCGCGTGCCGCGCGCCTTCAGCTTCTCGGCGCGCCTCTCGAGTGCCGGCGACACGCTGCTGTACAGCGCCACCGAGCGCCACGCGCACAACATCTATGCGCTCTCGCTCGCCCGGGGCTCCGTGCGCCAGCTGACCACCAACCTGCTGCGCAGCGTCACCTTTTCAGGCATCGAGCCGCTCCCCGACGGCTCCGTGATCTACGCCCAGGACGATCGGCGCCAGGACATCTGGCTGAGCAGAACGTCAACTCCCAGGAGCGGACAATGAGCAAATGGACTCCCTCGGAAGATCAGGCGGCACTGACGCTGGCGGCGATCCGCTGGTACGCCACCTCCATCGAGAAGCTGGCCAGCGATATCTACATCACGAGGAAGTCGATGTATCCGGACGCGGAAGCCATCCTGAAGAACGCCTTCCGCGAGCTGGGGCGCGTGCGCAAGTCCATGACGCACGCGATGGCCGAGGAGGACGGATGCCCCCCCGGCTATGTGAACTGCAACGGCGCGTGCCTGCCTGACTGCGATCCGATGGAGTATTAGGATCCCGCGCGCGTGATCGGCGTTACGATCACCTTACGGAACGCGACCTTGCCGTGGTCGCCCTGCAGCATGAGGGGGCCCGGCTCGGTCTCGTTCGCGTCGAGCGCGCCGCCGGTGATGCCCTCGATCACCGCGTTGTCCTGCACCTTCTGGCCGTTGAGCGTCGCCGTCACGCGATTGCCCACCACGATGATTTCGACGGTGTTCCACTCGCCCGCCGGTTTGCTGGCGTTCACCATCGGCGGCGTGCGCCCGTAGATCGACATCTGGCTCTGCGGCGTGAGGGGCTGCCCCGCATCGTCGAGCACCTGCATCTCGTAGCGGCCGCGCAGGTAGATGCCGCCGTTGCTCTTCGGCGCGACATTGAACTCGGCCTCGAGCTTGAAGTCCTGGAACGTCTGCTTCGAGACGAGATTGTTGCCGCCCTTTTCGGCGCTGGTCATCACTCCCTGGGCGCCGTCCATGACGACCGACCAGTTCATGGGGTTCCGCGTGTGCTGCACGCCCCACGCGTCCATCGTCTTGCCGTCGAAGAGCGACACCGGCGCGCCGTAGGTGTGCCTGCCGTTGGCGTTCAAGGTGGCGGGCCACTTCGGCGGCCGCACGCCGACCCATTCGATCACGCGCGTCGTGCCGTCGTTGCGCTTTGTGGTGGTCGTCCCAACGAGCTTGCCGTCGACCAGTTTCGCGCGCAGCTGCGGCGTGTTCTCGTCGCGTACATGGAACACCAGCTCGCCGTCCTCGATCCTGATGATCGACAGGTCGTACGGGCTGCTGGCGCGATTGAGGAACCGGCCCTTCACGACGCCGCCCTCCTCGGTGACATTCAGCCAGTAGACGACGCCGGTGTTCGTGCCGGTGCCGGTCATGTTCCAGGCGCCGAGAAACGGCGCGTGCTGTCCCTGCGGAGCGAACGAAAGAGCGAGAAGCGTGAAAGCAAGCAGTGTGCGCATGATTTACCAGCCAGTACGGTACTCGCGAGTGAGGAAATCGTTGTAGTTCGGCCCGTCCGCGGGCGGCGTGTTCGTGATCCGCATGTTGGCCGCGTCGTAGTGAATCTTCGTGCCGGCGCGGAGCGACGCGATGCCGAGCAGCATCACTTCGGTGAGCGGCGCAGCAAACTCGAACGGGCTCGACGGCTTCTGTTTGCCCTGGATGGACTCGAGCCAGTTCAGCTCGTGCCCGCCGTTCATGCCGCCCGGAACGCGCGGCAGCAGCTGTTTCGGCGCCGGCGTGCTGTCGTGCAGCGACTTCGGCAGCAGCCGCGGCTGCAGGCCGTAGGTGAGCTGCGTCATCTTGCCCTTCGTGCCGATGTAGAGGATGCCGCCCTCGCCATTGAGCTCCTCGCCCGCCATTTCGTCGGGCGTGGGAGGCGTCATGTCGCCGTCGTACCACGTCAGCTTCACCGCCGGCTTCGAGCCGCGCGCGGGGAACTGATAGTAGGTCGTTGTCGCCAGCGGATACGACGCCTTGTTGAACGGCGTCGACACCGTTTCAATCGAGGTGGGCATGCCGAGCTCGAGCGACCAGAAGGGATGATCGATCAGGTGCGCACCCATGTCGCCGAGGGCGCCCTGGCCCCAGTCCACCCAGCCGCGCCAGTTGAACGGGTGATAGATCGGGTGATACGGAATTTCCTGCGAGACGCCGAGGAACAGATTCCAGTCGAGGCCGGCAGGCACGCTTGCGAGACCGAGCGCCGCGGCCAGGCGGCGATCCACGCCGCGCGCATTCCAGCCGAGCGGCCGCTCCGGGTTCTCGGGCAGCGGGCCGGTCGGCCGCGGAATGCCCTGCGGCCAGTACGCCAGCGGGCGGTTGGTCCAGACGTGCACTTCGCTCACGTCGCCAATGGCGCCCGCCCGCATGTATTCATACCCAAGCCGCGCATCGTCGCTCGAGTGGCCCTGGTTGCCCATCTGGGTGATGAGCTTCGGATTGTCCTTCGAGGCCTTGGCAAGGGCACGCGCCTCGCTCACGCACCAGCACAACGGCTTCTGCACGTACACGTGCTTGCCGGCGGCCATGGCGGCCAGCGCAATCGGCGCGTGCATGTGGTCGGGCGTGGCGACGATGACGGCATCGATGTCCTTCTGCTTCTCGAGCATCACGCGGTAGTCGGCGTATTTCTGCAGCCGCGGCTTGTGCACCGTCTTGATGCGCTCGGCGTTGGCGACCACCTGCGTCAGGCGCTCGACGCGGGCGGTGTCGCCCTTGGCCTTCGCGTCTTCGAGGCTCTTCCGCTCGCGCTCGACGTCGGTGTCGTAGTTGGCGAGCGAGCGATCCATGAGCGCGGAATCGACGTCGCACACGGCCACCCAGTTGTGGCTGGCGGCGTTGCGCGTGTTCACGCGGCCCATGCCGCCGATGCCGCACGTGGCGAAATTCACCAGGTCGCTGGGGGCCTGATAGCCGCGCCCGAGCACGTGGCGCGGAAGGATGAGCAGGCCTGCGCCTGCGGTTGAGGCGGTCGTGACGAACTTGCGGCGTGAAATGGCCATCGGGCAGTTCCCCCGCGCGGATGCTATTACGTTCTTCCACACGATACAATCCACCCGCTGTGCAGATCATCGAAAACCGCAGGACGTACGACGTCTGCATCGTCGGATCCGGCGCCGGGGGCGGCATGGCAGCCAAGGTGCTGGCCGAAGGCGGCGCCGACGTCGTGATGCTCGAGGCCGGCCCCATGTGGGATCCCGTCAAGGACGCCTACATGTTCAAGTGGTCGTACGACTCGCCCCGCCGCGGCGCCGCGACGCCGAAACAGGAGTTCGGCGAGTTCGACGCGTGCTTCGGCGGTTTTTCGCTCGAGGGCGAGCCGTATACGCGCGCGGCCGGCACGACGTTCGACTGGTTCCGCGGGCGGATGCTTGGCGGGCGGACGAACCACTGGGGCCGCATCTCGCTGCGCTACGGGCCCGACGACTTCCGCCGCAAGTCGGTGGACGGCCTTGGCGACGACTGGCCGATCACGTACGACGACATCAAGCCGTATTACGACAAGATCGATCAGCTGATTGGCATCTTCGGCACGAACATCGCCGAGAGCCACAACCTGCCGAACGAGCCTGACGGCATCTTCATGCCGCCGCCCAAGCCGCGCTGCTACGAGCTGCTGGTCAAGAACGCGGCCGACAAGCTGAACGTGACGTGCGTGCCGAGCCGCATGTCCATCATCACGAAGCCGCTCAACGGCCGCATCGCCTGCCACTACTGCGGCCAGTGCAATCGCGGCTGCGCCACGCACTCGAACTTCTCGTCACCCTCCGTGCTGCTGCCGCCGGCCGTCGCGACCAAACGGCTGACGATTCAAACCGATGCGATGGCGCGCGAGATCACCGTCGATGCCAGCGGCCTCGCCACGGGCGTCACCTACATCGACAAGAACACGGGCCGTGAAAGCCACGTGCGCGCGAAGGTGGTGGTGCTGGCCGCCAGCGCATGTGAGTCGGCGCGCATCCTGCTCAACTCGAAGTCCTCGCAGTTTCCGCAGGGGCTCGGCAACTCCAGCGGCAACGTCGGCAAGTACCTCACCGACAGCACGGGCGTGGGCCTCACCGGATTCATCCCGGCCATGATGGACATGCCGCCGCACAACGAGGACGGCGTCGGCGGCATGCATCTCTACATGCCGTGGTGGATGGACAACCGCAAGCTCGATTTTCCGCGCGGCTATCACATCGAGGTGGGCGGCGGACGGCGCATGCCCGGCTTCGGCTTCATGGGCGGCATTCACCTCTATGCCGGCATGAACGGCTCGGGGACGCCGCCGGCCGGCATCGGCTACGGCAAGAAGCTCAAGGACGACTACCGCCGGTTCTACGGCGCGACGGTCGGCTTCGCGGGCCGCGGCGAAATGATTCCCAACGAGCAGAGCTTCTGCGAGATCGATCCCACGGTGGTCGACAAGTTCGGCATTCCGGTGCTTCGCTTCCACTTCAAGTGGAGCGACCACGAGATCAAGCAGGCGAAGCACATGAATGAAACGTTCCGCGCGATCATCGAGGAGATGGGCGGCACGCCGATGTCGCCGATGCCCACGGCTGACAGCGGCTACGGCCTCTATGCCGGCGGGCGCATCATTCACGAGCTCGGTGTCACGCGCATGGGCAACGACGCCTCGACATCCGTCGTCAACGCCAACTGCCAGGCGCACGACGTGAAGAACGTGTTCGTGGCCGACGCCGGCCCGTTCGTGTCGCAGCCCGACAAGAACCCGACGTGGACGATTCTGGCGCTGGCGTGGCGCACGAGCGACTACATCCTCGCCGAGCGCAGCAAGGGGAACATCTGATGACCGGGATGAACCGGCGCGCCGTGCTGCAGCTGCTGGGATCCGCGCCGCTGGCGGCGGGCTTCGTCTGGACGGAGGCCGAAGCACTCGAGGCGCAGCGCCGCACGCAGCAGGCGCGTCGGCCGTCCGCGCCCGCCTTCACGCCGCAGTTCTTCACCGCGCAGGAATACGCCGCCGTCGTGCTGCTGGCTGAAACCATCATCCCGAAGGACGAGCGCTCGGGCGGGGCCACCGAGGCGGGCGTGCCCGAGTTCATCGACTTCATGATGGTGGACCAGCCCGCGCGCCAGGTGCCGATGCGCGGCGGGCTCGCCTGGCTCGATCAGGAATGCAACGGCCGCTTCAACAAGACCTTCACCGCGGCCACCGAGGCCGAGCGGGCGCAGGTGCTCGATGAGATTTCGGGGCTCGAGCCGGCCCGGCCCGATCAATCACACGGCCTGGCCTTCTTCCGCAGCTTCCGCGACCTCACGGCCACCGGATTCTGGACGAGCAAGATGGGCATGGAGGATCTGAAATTCATGGGCAACGTGTTCGTGCCTGAATGGAACGGCTGTCCGCCCGAAGCGCTTCGGAAACTCGGGCTGCCGGTCGAATGATTTTTCTTTCGTCGTTCCTGGTCCTGTTTCTCGAAATCGCGCTCATCCGATGGATGCCGGCTTACATCCGGCTGCTGTCGTTCTTCTCGAATTTCATCCTGCTCGCCAGCTTTCTCGGCATCGGCGTGGGCTGTCTGCTGGCCGCGCGCAGCCGCCGCAGACTGTTCTACCTGTTCCCGGTGCTGCAGCTGATGGTGATTGCGGCGGTCTTCGCCGGCAAGCTCGAGATCTCGGTGCCGAGCTCGACGTCCATCTATTTCTCGAGCGGCACGACCGAGCAGGTGCGCCTCGTCGAAAGCACGCTGATCCTGCCACTGCTGTTTCTTGCCGTCGCCGCGCTTTTTGTCGCGCTGGCGCAGCGGATGGCGCGCGAGATGAGCGCGATCGCGCCGCTTCGCGCCTATTCGCTCAACATCGCCGGCAGTCTCGCCGGCGTGGTGGCGTTCGGCGTCGCCTCGTGGCTGCAGCTGCCGCCTGTGATCTGGTTCGCCGCCGCGCTTGGCGCGTCGATGCCGCTGATTCTGCGCGCCGCGCCCGGCGAAGCCCGCCCCGGCCGCCTCGTCATCGCGCTCTCGGTCGCCTGCCTCGTCGTATCGGTCGTCATCGTCAACATCATGGCGCGCGACACCATCTGGTCGCCGTACTACAAGGTTGAAGTCCGCACCGAAGGACCCGACACCGTCGTGGAGGTCAACAACATCTTTCATCAGTCGATGGCGCCGGTCGAACAGAAGGAATACTTCTATCAGTGGCCGTACATGGCCTTCGGCGACAGCTTCGATGAAGTCCTGATCCTTGGCGCCGGCTCCGGCACCGACGTGGCCGCGGCGCTGCGGCACGGCGCCAAGCACGTGGACGCCGTCGAAATCGATCCCACGATCATCAGGCTCGGGCGCGAGAACCATCCCGACCGCCCGTACTCCGACCCGCGCGTCACGGTGCACAACGACGATGCGCGGCACTTTCTGCGGACGACGACGAAGAAGTACGACCTGGTGGTGTTTGCGCTGATCGATTCGCTGACGATGCAGTCGAGCTTTTCGGGGGTGCGCCTGGAAAGCTACATGTTCACGGTCGAGTCGTTCCGCGCCGTCCGCGATCATCTCGATGACGATGGCCTGCTCGTCATCTACAACTACTTCCGCGAGCCGTGGCTGGTGGATCGGCTGGCCAACACGGCGGCCGAGGCGTTCGGCCACGAGCCGTGGGTGCACGTGCACCAGGAGCGCGCGTATCTGGGCGTCATGATGGCGGGCCCGCGGCTGGCCACGATGACGGCGCCGCCCGCGATTCCGGATCGCGTGACGGCGTTCGGCCAGTCGCACGCGCCAAGCCCCGCGCGCATGCATCAGCGCGACGCCTCGATCGAGCCGGCCAGAGACGACTGGCCATTTCTGTACCTGAAAAACCGTCACATCCCGCAGCACTACCTTGTGGTGATTGCGATGATTCTGGTGATTTCGGTGGGCGCGGTGCTGCTGCTGACGAAGGGCGAGGCGGGATCGTGGTCGTGGCAGTTCTTCCTGCTCGGCGCCGGCTTCATGATGCTCGAGACCAAGTCGATCATCCAGCTCGCGCTGCTGTGGGGATCGACATGGGTGGTGGCTTCGCTGGCCATTGCCTCGGTGTTGACGATGGCGCTGGTCGCGAATTTCATCGTCTCGAGAATGGAAGTGCGGCGGCCGTGGCTGGTGGCCGGGGTGCTCGTGGCGCTGCTGGCCGTCAACTATGTCGTGCCGATCGGGCGCGTCGCGTTCGAGAGCCGCGCGCTCGAATCCATGTTTTATGCGCTGATGGTCTTCAGCCCCATTGTGTGCGCGGGCCTGCTGTTTGGTTCGGCGATCAAGCACTCCGATTCAATCGGGCGCGACTACGGCACCAACCTGCTGGGCGCGATGGCGGGCGGCGTCGGTGAGTATCTGTCGCTCGTGACGGGCTTCAACGCGCTGCTGCTGGTGATTGCGCTCTGTTACGTGGGCGCGGTGCTGGCGCGGACATCCGCTGCGCCTCAGCTGGCATCGGGCGGCCGGGGCACGGCATCATGAGAGTCATGAAGATCGCTATCGTTCTTGCCCTGGCCTTTGCAGCACCTGGTGTCGTGACGGCACAGACGAAGGCGCCGACGGTCAAAGAGCTTTATGGCAGCATGTGCCAGGCGTGCCACGGACCCGACGGCAAGTCGCCCATCAAGGACATGGGCTTTGTCGGCCGCAAGTGGAAGCACGGCACGAAGACAGCCGACATGATCAAGGTCATTACCGACGGAGTGCCCGGCACGGCCATGCTGCCGTTCGAAGGCCGGCTGACGGAGCAGCAGATTCGCGACCTCGCGCGTTACGTGCGCTCGCTCGACAAGACGTTGAAGCCGGAAAAAAGGTAGCCGTTTCATTGGAAACTGGAAAAGGAGCCGGGCGCGCATGATCAGGACGGTGAACGTGGCGCTGGTGGGCTACGCCTTCATGGGCAAAGCCCACAGCAACGCCTATCGCCAGGTCGCGCCCTACTTCTCGCCCCGCCTCACGCCCCGGCTCAAGGTGATCTGCGGCCGTAATGCCGCGAACGTGGAGCAGGCGGCGCGCACCTACGGCTGGGAGGAATCGGCCACCGACTGGCGCCAGGTCGTGCGGCGCAAGGACATCGATCTGGTCGACGTCAGCACGCCCGGCGATTCGCACGCCGAGATCGCCATCGAGGCGGCGCGCGCGGGCAAGGCCGTGATCTGCGAAAAGCCGCTCGCCAACACCGTGGCCGAAGCGCAGCGCATGCTCAACGCCGTCGAGAAGGCCGGCGTCGTGCACATGATTTGCCACAACTACCGCCGCGCGCCCGCGGTGATGCTGGCCAGGCGCCTCATCGACGAGGGACGCATCGGCGAAATCCGCCACTTTCGCGGCACGTACCTGCAGGACTGGATTGCCGATCCCGCATTTCCCCTCGTGTGGCGGCTCGAGAAGGACAAAGCCGGGTCCGGCGCGCTCGGCGACATCGGCGCGCACTCGATCGATCTCGCGCGGTATCTCGTCGGCGAGATCACCGAAGTGTCGGGCCACCTCGAGACGTTCGTCAAAGACCGGCCGCTGCCCGGCAATCGCAAGAAGCGCGGACGCGTGACCGTCGACGATGCGGCACTGGCGCTGATGCGCTTCGACGAGGGCGCCATCGGCACGCTCGAAGCCACGCGGTTTGCGCGCGGCCGCAAGAACCAGAACAAGTTCGAGATCAATGGCAGCAAAGGCAGCATCGCGTTCGATCTCGAGCGCATGAACGAGCTCGAGGTGTACTTCGAGTCCGACCCCGCCAGCCTGCGCGGCTTCAGGCGCATTCTCGTCACCGAGGCGGAGCATCCGTTCATGAAGGCCTGGTGGCCGCCCGGGCACATCATCGGCTACGAGCACACGTTCATCCACACGTTCTACGACCTGCTCGAAGCCATGGCCGACGACCGCGTGCCGCAGCCCAGCTTCGAAGACGGCCTGCGCAACCAGAAGGTCATGGCCGCGATCGAAAAAGCCTCGACCACGCGCCGCTGGGTCGCCGTCTAGCTCGCCTCGCTTCTGGGCGCATGTCCGATGTTGCGCAGCGGTGCCGAGGTGCGGGCGCGCCACAGAGCGGTCGCGCCTGCGATCTTTTTACGGCCCCGCCGCACAACATCGGACACGCGCTGCCGCGCAGGGCGTCGTCCGGGCCTGTCATCCCGAGCGTTGAGCCTATGGACGCGTCTCCGTTGCGCGGTCGTGGCACTTACTAGCGCAGCAGTAACGCACCCGAGCATCGCGACCGCGCAACGGAGATGCGTCCGTAGGCAATCGCGAGGGCTGCAGATGTAGACTTTCGGCATCATGAAGCTGGGTGTCTTCACCGTTCTGTTCGGCGAGAAGCCGTTCGAGGAGATGCTCGACTACGTCTCGGAGCTCGGGATCGAGGCGGTCGAGATTGGCACGGGGGCGTATCCGGGCGACGCATACTGCAAGCCTGCGGAGCTGCTGGCGAGCGAGAAGAAGCTCAAGGCGTTCCGGCAGGCCATCAAGCGGCGCGGGCTCGAGATCAGCGCGCTCAGCTGCCACGGCAATCCGCTGCATCCGCAGTCCGCGCGCGCGCTGGCCGACCATCAGACCTTCCTGAACACGCTGCAGCTGGCGAAGAAGCTCGACGTGGGCACCGTCATCACGTTCAGCGGATGCCCGGGCGGCGATCCGAAAGCCGAGCAGCCGAACTGGATCGTGTCGCCGTGGCCGCCGGAGTTCTCGAAGATGCTGGCGTGGCAGTGGCGCGAGCGCGTCACGCCCTACTGGAAGCAGGCCTCGAAGCTGGCGCGCGCGGCGGGCGTGCGCGTGGCCATCGAGATGCACCCGAACTTCGTCGCCTACAACCCCGAGTCGATGCTGCGCCTGCGCGAGATCGCGCCGAAAGTGATCGGCTGCAACTTCGATCCCAGCCACATGATCTGGCAGCAGGTCGACGTGCCGTCGGCGATTCGCGCGCTGGCGGGGTCGATCTTTCACGTGCACGCGAAGGACTGCCGCGTCGACACCGCCAACACCATGGCCAACGGCGTGCTCGACGGCAAGAGCTACACGAAGGAAATGCAGCGTTCGTGGATCTTCCGCACGGTCGGCTACGGCAGCGACGCGCTGTTCTGGAAGGACATGATCAGCAACCTTCGCATGGCCGGCTACGACCACGTCGTCAGCATCGAACACGAGGACAGCCTCATGTCCGGCGACGAAGGCCTGAAGAAGGCGGTCGCCTTCCTCGAGCCGTTGCTGATCGAAAAGCCGGCCGGCCCGGCCTACTGGGCCTGAGAAACTCAGTCCGGGTTGATGAAGCGGTAGAGCACGCGAATCAACCGGTAGGCTTCCGGCATCGTTGGCCGCGTGAACGCGACGGTGTCAGGTGAGACGAGCTCGATTTCGCGGAATGCCGTCGCGACTTCCGGGAACGTGAAGTTGTTGTACTGCATCTCGACGCGGTACTGCGCGGCGCGCTTCGGCGTGCCGGCGGCTCCGCCCTTCACGGCCGCGACCGCCGCCTGGGCTTCCTGCGCGATTTCCTTCCGGGCCTGCGCGAGCGGCTTCAGTTCCACCGCACGGACGTTTATCGCGCGCTTGACCGCCACGCCGCGCACCTGGGGCACGAGCGCCCGCACTTCATCCACCGCCGTGTCGTCGCCGGTGACGAGCACCACGGGTACGCCGTACCAGTCCGCCAGCAGCGCGTTCATGCCGCCCTCGCCCACCGACTGGCCGTTGACGCGCAGATCGCGGACGACACCAGAGCCGGTGTGCGCGAAGAGACCGCGCGGCGCCTGCGCCTTGGCGTGATAGCCAACGAAGATCACTGCGTGAAACGTGTCGTCGAGGCCCTCCATCATGCCGTGCCGCTTGAAGCTGTGGCTGATGAGGCGCGCGCGGGGATCGAGGTCCTCGGGCAGCAGGTTGCGCTGGCCGCCGTGCGAGTCGTTGACGAGCACGTCGGTTGCGCCGCCCGCAAACGCGCCGCGGATGGCCGCGTTCGCGTCTTCGACCATCAACTTGCGCGAGCGCCCATATTCCGGCTGGCCGGCCGAGGTCTGATCCGGCCCCGAAATGCCGCTGATGCCTTCCATGTCGACGGAGATGTACACGCGCTTCGCGGTTTGAGCAGGCGACACGTCAGGCCAGGCAAGACCGGCGGCAAAGACGAGGGCGAGCACTGTATATCGCATGGAATCCTCAGTAGCGGGGCGGCAGCGGCTTCACGCGCCCGGTAAACCGTTCCTTCGCCGGCCGCGTCTTCAGCGGCGGCAGCTTCGTTGGCGCTTCACGCACGCGCCGATCCGGCACGCGATCGAGCAGGTGCCGGATGAGCGTGAGCCGTCCCTCGCGCTGGTCGTTGAAGTTGACGGCCGTCCAGGGCGCGTGGCGCTTGTGCGTGGCGCGGAACATCGCCTCGCGCGCCCGCCCGTACTCCACGTATTTCTCCCGCGCCTTCACGTCGATGGGCGACAGCTTCCAGCGCTTCACGGGATCGGCCGCGCGCTCCGCGAACCGCTCCTCTTGCCGCTCCTGGTCAACCGCCAGCCAGTACTTCACCAGCAGAATCCCATCGTCCACCAGCATCTTCTCGAAGAGCGGCGCCTGCTTGAGGAATTCGCGGTACTCGGCCGGAGTGCAGAAACCCATGACCTTCTCGACGCCCGCGCGGTTGTACCAGCTGCGGTCGAACAATACGATTTGCCCGGCGGCGGGCAGGTGCGCCGCATAGCGCTGGAAGTACCACTGCTGCTGCTCGCAGTCGCTCGGCTTGGCGAGGGCGACCACGTGCACCTGGCGCGGATTGAGCTTGCTGGCGATCGCGTTGATCGTGCCGCCCTTGCCGGCCGTATCGCGGCCCTCGAACAGCACGACCATGCGCCGTCCGGTGTGCCGGAACCAGCGCGTAAGCTCATTGAGCTCGATCTGCAGCGCCTTGAGCCGGCCCTCGTAGTCCTTCTTCGAGATGCGCGACTTCTGCTTCACCGCGCTCCCCGCGCCGCCGGATCCGGCACGGGCTTGGCCGGCGTAAACGCAATCGCGAAGATCACCAGGATGATGAATGCCGCGACGGCCGGCACCATCCAGATGTCGAACCACTCATGACGCCCGTCGCCAATGAGGTTGGCATCGACGACGCGGCCCGAGACAAAGGCGCCGATGAAGTAGCCGACGCCGTTGGTCACGAAATTCAGCATGCCCTGCGCGGCGGCGCGCACTTTCGGGCCGGCCTGTTCGTCCGTGTAGATCTGGCCCGCCACGAAGAAGAAGTCGTAGCAGACGCCATGCAGGATGATGCCGAGATAGATCAGCCACATGCCGTCGGCCGAATCGCCGTTCGCGAAGGCGACATACCGCATGGCCCACGCGGCCATGCCGATCAGCATGATGCGCTTGATGCCGAACTTGAGCAGCAGCGCCGGGAGGATGAGCATGAAGACGATCTCGCTCATCTGGCCGAACGTCTGAATGAACGCCGGCTCGGGCGCGCCGATTTCGTTCAGGAACGGGTTCGTGAAGGCGTAATAGAACTGCAGCGGGATGCAGAGCAGGAACGACCCGAGGACGAACACGAAGAATCCCGGCCGGCGGAACAGCACCAGCGCGTCCCAGCCCACGGCGTCCTTCCACGAGAACGGCTCGCCCGCCGCCCTGGGCGGCGTGTGCGGCAGCATGAAGGAATAGATGCCCATGAGCAGCGACGCGCCGGCCGCCAGCTGCATCGGCGTGTTCAACGCGTCGGCGCGCATGACCTTGCCGACGATGATGCCGGCCGCGATCCAGCCGATGGTGCCCAGCACGCGAATGACCGGGAAGTCCTTGGCGGGATTCTGCACGTGATGGAACGCCACCGCGTTGGTCAGCGAAAGCGTCGGCATGTAGAAGAGGGCGTAGGCGATCAGCAGCGGATAGAAGCGCGCCCAGTCGGTCTGGATCGACACGAAGTACATCAGGCCGGCGCCGCCCAGGTGCAGGATGCCGAGCAGTTTTTCCGATGCGAAGAAGCGGTCTGCGACCGTGCCCATGATGAAGGGCGACAGCAGCGCGGCGATGGCCGTGGCGCCGTAGGCCAGGCCGACCTGCACGGCCGAGAACCCCAGCGTCTGCGTGAGGTACGTGCCCATCGTCACGAACCACGCCCCCCAGATGAAGTACTGGAGGAACATCATTACGGACAGCTTCACTTTTGGTGTCATGCGGGCTCCAGGGCCTTGCGACAGTACTCGTAGCACTTCGTGACTTCGGCAACCGCGTCGGCGCCGCGGTACTCATATTCGATGTGCGCCGGGATGTCCCACCTGCGATCGCGCAGCAGCCGAAGCACGGCGACGATGGGCGTGTCGCCTTCGCCGAAGGGCATGTTCAGGCCCTGATCCTTCTTGCGATCCTTGATGTGCAGCGCGTTGATGCGGTCATGATGCGTCGTCAGGTAATCGACGGCGTCGAAGTTGGCGGCCGTGAAGTGACCGATGTCGAGCGTGGCGCCCATCATGGGCGACACCCTCATGGCCGCGGCGAAATCATCGGGGGTCGCGAACTCGTTGGGCCGGATGTTCGAGTGGTTGTGGAACGACACCTTGATGCCGGCCTTTTCCGCGTGCGGCGCGATGCGCGGAACGACCGACACGACGGCCGACGAGGTGATGACGTTGACGCCGAGGGCTTTTGCCATCTCGAACGAGCGCGCAATTTCCTCGTCTGTCCAGGCGTCCTGGTACGGAACGTCGTAGGACGTAATCGTCACGCCCGCGCCGGCAAACGCCTCGCGGATGCCTTCGAAGTGCGACATCGGCGTTTCGAGCCGCCATCTGCGCTGAAGGTCGCGGCGCTGATCACGCGGCGTGTCGCGCGGCACGGCGGCTGCTTCGACGTGGCCCGACCAGAGCTCACAGAAGCTCAGGCCGACGGCCTTGAAGGCGGCCGGCACCTGGTCGAGCGGCCGGTCGCGAAAGCTGTAGCTCTGGGCGCCGAGGCGCACGCCGGCAACGATTGACCGCTGGGGTGGTTGAGACTCGGCCCGCAGACACGCCAGCGGCGCGGTCACCAGGCCCCCGGCCACGAGGGCATTCCATTCCCTGCGCGTGAGATGCGTCATGGATGCGGATGCTACTACACCGGCGTCTGGTCCATCTCTTCGAGGGCCCGGACGCCGCTGCGCATCGAGAGAAGGAAGATCGCGACGCTCAAAATGGCCGCAATCGTGAACGTGACGACGAGGGACGTCAGCTCCCCGTCGCGCATGGCGCGGTGGCGCGAGAGCGCCCACAGGTACTGCGAAGCGCCGTAGCCGACGAGCGCGATCATGCCGGCGATGTAGAGGACCGCGCTGATCATGAAGGACACGCCGCCGTACGAGCCGGCCACTTGATTGATGTTTTCAGCCGCGAAGCGCGGGTAGCGCGCGCCGAGGGCCGTCGCCAGGCCGACCAGCGCGAAGCTGATGAAGACGACGGCAACGGCCGTGACGATCTGCAGGAAGCCGTCGACGCCGAGAAACCTGTTGCCGGCGATCGTCAGCACTTCGGCGAGCAGCAGCAGCGGCAGCAGGCCGGTCCAGAACTTGGACCAGAGGAAATCCCGAAGGCGCACCGGCGACGTCCGGATAATCCAGAACGCGGCGCCCTCGGACGACACCGCTGGAAACACGAAGCGCACCGCGACGGTGGCCATGACAAAGCCGGCCATCGCAAGGTTGAGGAAGCCGTACACGTTCTTCACGAACCCGCTCATGTACGGCACGCGGTCGAGATCCAGCACGCGGAAGTTGTAGAGATACACCACGACGAGCGCCAGCAGCAGCAGAAGCTGTGACCACTGGCTCACATCGCGCAGGAACACCTTCAGGTCCTTGAGCAGCAGGTGCTTTCGGGGCGTGGCCATCGGCATCGCGCGCACGACGGCCTCGAGCACGCGCAGCTTCGTGAATCGCGCCTTCCGCGCCTCCTGCGCCTTGCTGAATCCGGAGAAGTACCAGCGCCCGTACGCCATGCGCATCGCAATCACGAGCCCGAGCGCCGTCGTCCACAGCGCGGCCAGGTGCAGCAGATCGCGGCCGCCCATCAACCCGGCAAACAGCGCCTCGCCGGCCCAGAACGACGGCAGCATCGGCGTGACCGGCGACTGCAGCGTCGCGAAGAACGCGCTCAGATCCGGCAGCGAGTCCACTTTCAGCAGGCGCTCGGGCTGCACGAACCGGAGCAGCAGCACCAGCGCGCCGGCAAACACGAGCCCCATCAGCATCAGCACGTCGCGCGCGCGCTTGGCCGGAAACACATTCACCAGCAGCAGCGTGATGCCGGCGCCGATGGCCACCGGGATGATCGCGAACGGCACGATCGTGAGCAGGCCCGTGGCGTAGTAACCGGGCCCCGCGCACTTCGCCGCGCCGACGCCGCCCAGCACCGGTACGATGAAGATCACCACCATCCACGACGCCTGCAGCACCGTGCGCGTCATGCGCGCGTGAAACAGCCGCCGCGCCGCCACGGGCGCGGCCATGAGCAGACGCAGATCCTCGGACAGAAAGAATGTGGAGAGCGACGTCACCACGCCGCTGAACGCGAGAAACGACAGGAACGTGAGGAACAGCCACGAGAGGCCGAGGCGCAGCAGATAGTCGCCCAGCTCGGCGAAGCCCGCGAGCTGGCACGTGAGCCAGTAGGCGCCTGAGAACAGCACGCCGCAGACGCCGAGCGCGATGCCGCCAAACAGCAGCGCGCGCGTGCCGTCGCCGCGCTGCCGCCGGCGCGCGCGATTGCGCGACGCCCAGAGCGCGGGCGCGAGCAGAAAGGGAAATGGCGCCTCGCGCCCAGGGGTCACGTCCGTCACACGATCTCGTCGATTTCCTGCAGCGCGCTGCCGCCGGTGAGCTTGAGAAACACCGGTGTCAGCTCGGCGTCGGGCGATCCCGCCATCGCGCGCAGATCGTCCACCGTGCCGTGCGCGATGATCTGGCCCTTGAGGATGATGCTGATGCGGTCGCACATCTCCTCGGCGACCTCCAGCGTGTGCGTGCTCATCAGAATCGCGACGCCGCTGCCGGCCATGCGCCGGAAGACGTCCTTGATCAGCCGCGCGCCGCGCGGGTCGAGGCCCACCATCGGCTCGTCGACGAGCACCGCCTTCGGCTTGTGCATGAAGGCCGCCGCCATCACCAGGCGCTGCTTCATGCCGTGCGAGAAGCTTTCGACGAGCTCGTTCTCCCAGCGCGACAGCTCGAAGATGTCGAGCATCTCCTTCGAACGGCCGGCGATCAACGCGCCGTCGAGACCGTACAGCCCCGCGTGAAAGCGCAGAAACTCGCCGGCGGTCAGCTTTTCGTACACGAACGGCCGGTCGGGAATGAAGCCCAGCGACGCCTTCGCCGCCTCCGGCGCCCGCGCCGTGTCGTGCCCGTTGACCAGAATCCGTCCTGCCGTCGGCTTCAACAGCCCCGCAATCATCCTGATCGTCGTCGTCTTGCCGGCGCCGTTGGGTCCGAGGAAGCCGTGGATCTCGCCCGGCTGCACATCGAGACTCACGCCGTCGACGGCGGTGAAGGACCCGTAACGCTTGACGAGGTTCTGGATCTCGATCATCGATCTCTCCAGCAGCCGCAGCTGTGGCCGCCGGATGCCGGCCGGGTTACGAGCGGAACGGGATTCACGGTGGAAGACCGCGCCGCGCCAATCAGCGTGGGGATCGCGCCTTCCGCGAGCTGCATCTCGGCGATTTCGATCTTCAGCCGGCCGATGAGCGGCAGCACCAGGGTCTGTTTCTCGAGGCCGCCGCGCGCGACACGCAGGTGCGTGGCGTCCGCAGGAAACTGATTGAGCGTGGGATCGACCGGCAGCCAGTGAGCGCCGCGGCCCGGGCCCGCCACGTACACTTCGGGCCACGCGTGATAGAAGAACGCGCCGTTCAGGTAGACGAGCCCGACGGCAATCCGCGCAGGAATGCCGAGCGCGCGCGCCATCGCGACAAACAGCGCCGTGTGCTCGTTGCAGTCGCCGATCTTCGTGCGCAGGACTTCCTTTGCCGACGGGATGCTCACGGTCGGCTTCTTCTCGAGCAGCGCGTTGACGTGACGCACGAGGCGCTCGGCCTGCACGCGCGGATCGGTGGCGCCGCGAATGGCCGTCTGCGCCTCGGCGATGATTTCGGGCGCGTCGCTTTCGAGCAGCGGCTCGGGCGCCAGATACCGGCTCACGTCGGGATCGGGCGGCTGCGGGCCGAGCGTGCGCGGGTCGCGAAGCTCGATCACCTGCGCGCCGTCGACTGACGGCAGCGCCGTCTGCCCCGCCCCATTCAGATCGCCGGCCGGCAGCTCCGCGCCCGTCAGCTTCAGCAGCAGCCGCTCGACGCTGCGCGGATCGTCGATGCGGTGCCGCGCCTGCGGCACGATGGCGGCCGCCTGAATCATGTCGACGCGCGCGCGCTGCGACACCGCCATCCGCGGGGCGACGTCAGGCTCCTCCTTGACCACGATCATGCCGAGCGCGCTTTCCTCGCGCACGACTTCCCCGGTGTCGGTGATCCACGACGTCGCGGTCAGGCCGGCGAACTGCATCTCGAGGCGGAAGACGGGCAGCGGCAGTCCCGCCAGCCGCAGCAGCTCGCGCTCGCCGACGACGATGGTCATGGGCGCGTTGCTGAGCGTCGCGGGATCGAACACCTGCACCTGATATCGCGCGCCGGTGCGGAGGCCTTCGGCCGCGAGCCGCCGTCCCAGGTTCAACGCGAGTGCGGGCGGCTCGGCCAGCGTGCGCGTCTCCGTCCTCGTGCTCGTCGGCGTCGTCACCGTCAGCGTCAACTGGAGGCCGTCGACGGTTCCCGCGATGCGCGTGGCGCCCGTGCCAGGGTCGAGCGAGAACTCGAACGACTGCAGGACGAAGCGCGAGTCCACGCGCGCGACGGTCTTCAGCGTCGCCACGGTGTCGGCGCCGAGCAGCGCAATCTGCATGCGCCCGTCTTCCTGCATTTCGAAACCGGACTCCGTAGGCACGACCTGCCCCACGGAGAAGCCGATCTTCTCGCCGCGATAGTAGATGCCGCGCCACTGCGCTTCGGCCCCGTAGCGCGCGAGGTCCGTGGCGAGATTGGCGGCCGACGCCTTGATGTAGGAGCGGTGCACGAGCAGCCCCGTCACGCCCACCCAGGCTGCGAGGGTCAGCACCGACACGATGCGCGTGAACCGCGCAGAAAGCGGACGGAGGAGGCGCATTGAGGTGGCTGGATTGTAAATCGTAACGTGCGTCGTCAGAGCGCGTGCTACTGCGCTCTGATCCAAACAGCCATTTCACCCGCGCCGCGATTGGCCCAGACGAAGTAGGGGACGGCCGTGAAGGTGACGCGGCGGCCGGCGCGCAGCGCCTGGCCGGTGATCACCTGCACGCCGCCGAGCAGATTGCGGCGGAATAACGAGTCGAGCCGCGCGGCGGCGGGCACTTCGAGATCGAGGACGGCGCCGCCGTTGTCGGCCGCTTCGAGCGCATACACGAGCGGTCCGCGCTCGAAGGCAACTTTCCCGGTGTTGGCCGTCACGCTCGGGTGTGAGACAAGCCGGCGAACCGGCATCGCGAAGCGGACGCGAATCTCGTCGCCGCGCTTCCACTCGCGCATGATGGTGATGAAGCCGCTGCGGCCGCGCACGTCGATGAACGGCTCGCCATTCACCTCGATGACGGGCGGCGGCAGCCGCCCGCCGTCGGCATACCGGTACAGATCGCTTTCGAGCGGCCGCTCGCCGGTCCACGACGGATTGCGAAATGCCACGGTGAACATCCTCGGCGCCTCAGGCTCCACGCGAAGGCGCACCTCGCCGTCCCACGGATAGTTCGTGGTCTGCGTCACCGTGACGGCGCCGCGGCCCAGCGGCACCCGCGCGCGGCTGCCCGCATACAGATTCACCAGAATCGTTTCGCCGTCGTAGGCGTAAATGTAGCCGGGCATCTGCGCGATCGTGCGCGCGAGATTCGCGGGGCAGCACGCGACGTCGAAATACTCGCTGCGCGCGGCGCGGCCCGTGGATTCGAGCGGGTTCTGATAGAAGAACCGGTCGCCCGACAGCGACACGCCCGACAGCAGGCCGTTGTACAACGTGCGCTCGAGCACATCGAGATAGGCCGTGTTGCCCGTCGCCAGGAACATGCGCGCGTTCCAGAACACGTTGCCCGCCGAGGCGCACGTTTCCGTGTAGGCGGTGCGGTTCGGCAGCTCGTAATCGTCGCCGAATGCCTCCACGGTGCCGCGCGACCCGATGCCGCCGGTGACGTACATCCGCTTCGACACCATGTCCTGCCAGATCCGCTCGGACGCCGCGAGATAGGCCTTGTCGCCCTGGAGCGCGGCCACGTCGGCCATCGCCGCATACAGGTACACCGCGCGCACAGCATGGCCGACCGCGCGATCCTGCTGCACCACCGGCAGGTGATCCTGCTTGTACGGCCGGTCGTTGTACATCGCGAACGGGCCGTCGGGATAGGGCGTCGTCTCGTGCCGGCTGCCGCGCTGATCGAGGAAGAATCGCGCCGCGTCGTAGTAGCGCGGCACGCCCGTGAGCCGGAACAACCGGATGAGCGCCAGCTCGATCTCCTCGTGCCCGGGGACAGCGCGCAGCTTGTCGGGGCTGAATGTCGCGGCCACGAGGTTGGCGTTCTTCAACGCGACGTCGAGCAGCGTGCGTTTCCCCGTGGCCTCGAAGTGCGCAATGGCAGCTTCGTAGAGATGGCCGGCGTTGTAAAGCTCGTGGCTGCCATTGAGGTGCACCCAGCGTTCGGGCCCCATCCCGGGCGCCGGGTTCGACGGATCGATCGTCCGCGCCGGCATCAGATAGCCGTCGGGCTCCTGCGATTTGGCGATCAGGTCGATCAGGCGATCGAGCGCGGCCGACAGGTCCGCATCCGGCGTCCGCTTCAGCGAGTACGACGCGGCCTCAATCGCCTTGTAGATGTCCGTGTCGTTGAACCGGCGGCCGTCGTACGCCCCGTCCTTCAGACCGGCGGCTTTTTCAAAATTCGCCACGCGGCCGGTCAGCTCGTTCTGCCGCATGATGTGCGGAATGCTCGATGTCCGGTTGACCTCGAGCCGATCCCGCCAGAAGCCATCGGTCAGCACCACGTCGCCGTGCTCGACGGGCCGGATCGGATAGACGCGATCGGGCATCGCCTGCAGCAGGACCGCTGCCAACAGCGCGATCAGCCCGGGAAGAACTACCTTGACCACCAAAACGGCTCGCGTTTCCTTTCCCGCGTTCCGATCTCGTTCAAGTCGTGATCGTAGAGCCGGCCGTTGACCATGACCATCCGCACCGTTTCGGTGTGACGGATGTTGTCGAGCGGATTCCGATCGAGCACCACGAGATCGGCCAGCTTGCCCACTTCAATCGATCCGAGATCCTTGTCCATGCCGAGCGACAGCGCAGGATTGAGCGTCGCGGTGCGCAGCGCTTCCATGTTGCTCATGCCGCCCTGCTGCATCATCCAGATTTCCCAGTGCGCGCCGATGCCGTGAATCTGCCCATGCGCGCCCATGTTCACGAGCGCGCCGGCCTCCATCAGCTGCCTGGCTCCACGCGCGATGGTGAAATGGTTGTAATCGTCCTCGGCGGCCATCAGCCGGCGGCGCGCACGCGGCACGATCACGTCGCGCGGCGTGAACTGCAACAGCCGCTCGTTCTCCCAGACGTTCGACTGCTGATACCAGTAGAACTCGCCGCTCAGCCCGCCATAGCCCACGATCAGCGTCGGCGTGTAGGCCACGCCGCTCTTCCCGTACACCGTGAGCACGTCCTTATAGAGGACCGGTACAGGAATGTTGTGCTCCACCGTGGTGTGACCGTCAAGCACATGCGTGGCGTTCTGATAGAACAGCGAGCCGCCTTCCGGCACGACCATCATCTGCTCTTCACGCGCGGCCTTGATGATCATCTGCCGCACGTCCCGCCGCTGCTGGTTGTAGCTCTTCACCGAGATCGCGCCCACCGCCTTCATGCGGCGGATGTGAAACAGCGCGTCCTCATACGTGTCGATCACCGCCTTGAAGGGCGTCTCGGCGCCGTACAGAATCGTGCCGGTCGAAAACAGCCGCGGCCCGATCTTCAGCCCCGCCCTCACCATCTCCGCGTTTGTGAAGATCGTCTCCGAATCGTTCGACGGATCGTGCATCGTCGTCACGCCAAAGGCGAGATTGGCCATCAACGGCCAGCTCTGGCGCGTCAACAGGCCTTCACTCTCGCCGCCGACGTGGGCGTGCGCGTCGATCAGGCCGGGAATGATGGTCTTGCCGCGCGCGTCAATCCGCTTCGCACCGGGCGGAATCGTGACCGATGCCGATGGCCCGACGGCCGTGATCCGGTTCGCCTCGATCACGACGGTGCCGTTCTCGATGACACTCTGCGGACTGCGGCCGCCATCCCGCATGGTGACGATGCGTGCGCCGGTCAGCGCGATGGCGCCGGTGGGTTTGTCGGCCTGCGCGGTGAAGCCGATGGCGCGGCCCGTCGATTCGGGCTCGTCGGGCTTGTCGAGGCCCTGTCCAAGGAACGTGAATGTGCGCGACAGCTCGCGCGTGAACAGCTCAGGCCCCTGCGTCCAGTACACCCTGGTGCTGTCAGGCGACCACTGCAGATAGAAACCTGACTCGCGTGACACGCGCGCGACCGGGAACGTGCCCGTGCGTGGCCCGATGTCGATCGGCCGGCCCGTTTTCGGGAACGCCGCGACGTACGTGTGGAAGCGCTCGATGAAGGCGACCCAGCGCTCATCAGGCGACGGCACCATCGTCGTCGCGTTGGGCGACTGCAGGTGGATGCGGTCATCGCTGCCGTCGAGATCGACGCTCGCGAGCACGAAGTTGTTGTTGCGGAAGTCGTTGTAGAACAGCCGCGCGCCGTCCTTCGTGAACTTCGGGTTCGAGCCGCCGTCGCGGACCAGGCGCGGCTCTCCGGTGCCGTCGGCGCGCGCGACATACAGGCCGGGGTTCATCGCGTACGACGTGCCGCGCGTCATGTCCCCGCCGGTCTTGCGGTAGGCGATCCAGCGGCCGTCAGGCGAGAACGCGGGCTCGGTGTAATGGCCCCGCTCTCTGGTAATCTCGCGCGGGTTCGTCCCGTCGATGCCGGTAAGGATGATGCGGCCGCCGGTCGTGTCGTGCCATGCCGCAAACGCAATCGTCTTTCCGTCAGGCGCCAGCGCAGGCGCCGAGACGGTCGACGTAACGGGGCTGGAGCTGCCGCCG
This sequence comes from Vicinamibacterales bacterium, assembly GCA_036675475.1. Taxonomy (GTDB): domain Bacteria; phylum Acidobacteriota; class Vicinamibacteria; order Vicinamibacterales; family SCN-69-37; genus JALYRV01. The sequence continues at coordinate 63,467 of JAKFEY010000029.1, read as the reverse complement.
GCGATCATCGTCGCGGCCTCCGCGCCGATGCGCTGCGTGTAGAGGCGGCCGAGGGCGCTGTAGAACACCGTGGCGCCATCGGGCGACACCACGACGTCGCGCAGCATCTTCACCTGGAAGCGATCCGGGTGCACCACAACCGGAAAGCGGACGGGTGTGTTGAGCGATTGCTCGACGCGCGCCGTGAACGGCACCTGCACGCCGGCTTTCTTTGCGACGTCGACTTTCCAGATCTTGCCCTCGCCCCAGATGTAGATGAAGCGATTGTCTGGGGACCACGCGTACTGCGCATACACCCCGAGCACCGCCCAGGCTTCCTGCAGGTCTTTGTCGAGCCGATCGAAGATCGACCATTCGTCGCCGCTGCTCAAGTCCTTCAGAAACAGGTGGCTCTTGAGATCAACCCGGCGGATGAACGCCAGATGCCTGCCATCGGGCGACGGCCGCGGCGTGATGGAGCCGCCGGGGCGCGACACGAACGTGCGCTCCTGGCCGCTTTCCAGATCGCGCCGGATGATGGCGTAGATCACGCCGTGCGGATCCTTGTTGTATTCGAAGTTCAGGCCGGGCGTGACGTCCTTGCTGTAATAGAGATACCGGCCGTCGGGCGACACGGCGGGCTCGCCCTGATCCTTCTGGAAGCTGACCTTCTCGGTCACCTGCAGGCCGTCGGATCCGGAGGCGTGATACATCCAGATTTCGCCGGCGCCGAGCGAGCGCGTCGACACGAAATGCCGGCGCGCAAACAGGAACCGGCCGTCGGGCGACCACGTCGGACTGTTGATGAACCACTTCTGCTCGCGCGAGACTTGCTTCAAATCTCCGCCGTTCGGGTCCATCGTCCAGATGTTCCAGAGGCCGCCGCGGTCGCTGGCAAACGCGATGCGCGTGCCGTCGGGGCTGAATCGCGGCTGCATCTCGAACGCGGCGCCGCCGAGCAGGCGCCTGGCGGGCGATGCGCCCGACCCCTCGACGGGCATCACGTAGATGTCGCCCATCAGGTCGAACACGAGCGTGCGGCCGTCGGGACTGACGTCGACGTTCATCCACGTGCCCTCGTTCGTGTCGAACGATACGGGCGTGGCCGGGCCGAACGGCTCGGTGACATTCCATTTGGTCTGCGAGCTTCCCTGCGCCGCGAGGCCGGCCGCGGCCAGAAGCGCGAAGAGCAGCGAGAGCGAGGGCTTGAACGCGTCCTTCATAGGGCGCTCATTCTAATCTGCGGTCGGCGATAATCCACGTCATGCAGGTGGACTACGCGAAGGCCAGGCGGCATCTGATGCGCCATGACCCGCGGCTGGGCAGCCTCGTGAAGCGGTTTGGACCGTGCGGCCTGGAGCGTTCGCATGAGATGGATCGCTTCGGACTGCTGGTGCGTTCGATCGTCTCCCAACAGTTGTCGTCGAAAGCCGCGATGACGATTCACGGCCGGGTGCTGGCCGCGCTGGAGGCCGAGCATGCCACGCCCGAAGCCCTGCTGGCGATTGGCGACGATCGCCTGCGCGCGTGCGGACTCAGCCGCGCGAAAGTCGCGAGCGTGCGGGATCTGGCAACGAAGGTTATAGATGGATCGCTGGCGCTCGATGCGCTCGACGCGATGGACGACGCGTCGGTGATCGAGGCGATGACCACGGTGCGCGGCATTGGCCGCTGGTCGGCCGAGATGTTCCTGATTTTCCGGTTGAGGCGGCCCGATATTCTGCCAGTTGGCGACGTGGGCGTGCAGCGCGCGATGCGCGCGGTCTATGGACTGCGCAAGCATCCATCACCCGCGAGGATGACCGAGCTTGCGCGTCCCTGGCGTCCGTATCGATCTATCGCGTGCTGGTATCTCTGGCGAAGTCTGGATTGAGCCAGTCCACGCTAAAACTCTTCGCGCTCGCCACCACCGCGACCTGAATCCTGCGACGCCGGCTCTCCGGGCCGCGATTCGGCGGGCACGCTGCCGGATGTGCCCACGGCACTTCCCACACTGCCCTGTTGGGCGAGCCGCTCCCGGCGGCGCGCATGGCTGGCAAGCCCGCCCTTACGGCCGGCGTTCCGCGCTTCTTCGCTCGTCCATTCGTGCGCGGTGCCCTTCTGATGCGCAGCCTTGCCGCCTTTGCTCGCGATCTCCCGCTGCTTGCTGCGATCCATCGACGCAAATCCGCGATCTTCTTTGGCCACTTTGTTCACCCTCCGCTGCACGGTTGTGGTGCAACGTATATGCCGCTGAGAGTGATAACTGTTGGGCTATATGGCCGTGTTGGATGATCGCAGCCGCTCCAGCGTGCGTTCCCGGCCCAGCAGTTCCATCATTTCGAAGAGGCCCGGACTCACGCTGCGGCCCGTGAGCGCCACGCGCGCGGGATGCACGAGCGCGCCGAGCTTCACGCCGCGCTCTGCCGCAAACGCGCGGGAGGCCGCGTCGAGCGCGCTTCGCTCGAACGGGTCGATCGAGCTCAGCCGATCCGCAAGGTCATTGAGCATCGCCGGCGCGTCACCCTGCAGATGTTTCGCGACAGCTTCCGGATCGAACGTGACGGCGGTGCTGAAGAGATAGGGCGTTTCATCCGCAAAGTCGTGCAGGCGCTTCGCGCGCGGCTTGAGCAGGTCGATCAGCGACAGGAGCCACGCGCGCTCTTCGTGCGCGAAGCTGTCGCGCCAGATGCCTCGCTCGCGCAGCAGCGGCTCGAGGCGGCGCGCGAGCTCCTCACCCGGCAGCCGCTGCATGTGCTGCTGGTTGAACCACTCGAGCTTCTCGGGATTGAACACGGCGTTGCCGCCGCTGATGCCGCCCAGCGAGAAGGCCTCGATCAAGTCGCCCTTGTCGAAGATTTCGCGATCATTGCCGGGCGACCATCCGAGCAGCGCGAGAAAGTTGAAGAGGGCTTCCGGCAGGATGCCCTGCCGCGCGTATTCCATCACGCTCGTCGCGCCGTGGCGCTTGCTCAGGCGCTTCTTGTCGGTGCCGAGAATCAGCGGCACGTGCGCGAATGCGGGCACCGGCCGGCCGAGCGCTTCGAAGATCAGCACGTGCTTCGGCGTGTTCGAGATGTGGTCGTCGCCGCGCACCACATGCGACACCTCCATATCCACATCGTCGGCCACCACCGACAGGTGATAGGTCGGGTAGCCGTCCGAGCGAAGCACGACGAAGTCTTCGATGTCGGCGTTCGCGAACGCGATGCGCCCGTGCACCGTGTCCTCGAATGCCGTTTCGCCGTCCGGCACGAGGAAGCGAATCGCGTGCGCGTGTCCCGCGTCGACGCGCGCGCGCACGCCGGCCTCCGGCAGCGCGGCGCAGACGCGGTCGTACTTCCAGCCGCCGCTCGCGGCTTCGGCGCGCTCGCGCCTCTCCTTGATGTCGTCGGGCGTGCAGAAGCAGCGATAGGCGCGGCCCGCGGCGAGCAGCTCGTGCGCCAGCGCGCGATAGCGATCGAGCCGCTGCGACTGAAAGTAGGGTGCGTGCGGGCCGCCGACGCCCGGGCCCTCGTCCCAGTCGAGGCCGAGCCAGCGCAGGCCGTCGAGAATGCCCTGCACCATCTCGTCCGAGGAGCGCTCGGCGTCGGTGTCTTCGATGCGCAGGATGAAGGTGCCGTCGACCTGCCGGGCGTGCAGCCAGTTGAACAGCGCCGTGCGCGCGCCGCCAACATGCAGATAGCCGGTGGGAGACGGCGCGAAGCGGACGCGTGTGGGCATCAGGACATCTTAAAACAGTTCCCCGAACGCGCCCCAGAACCGCTCGCGCACCCTGTGCAGGACGGGACGCCCGTTCCACGCCTCCAGGGTGATGCGCCTGGACAACGTCAGGTCGTGCTCGAAGTCCTGCAGCAGTCGCGCCGCGAAGGCGCGGTCGGCGATGGCGATGTTGTTCTCGTCATTGAGCTCGAGCGAGCGGTTGTCGAGATTCGACGATCCGATGATCGACCAGATGCCGTCGGCCACCAGTGCCTTGGCGTGCATCATCGTGGGCTGATATTCGTAAATCTCGACGCCGGCCGCGAGCAGATCCTCGTAGCCGGACCGGCTGGCGTACTTCACGGGCTTCGCGTCGGTCGAGTCGCCCTCGAGCAGCAGCCGCACGCGCACGCCGCGCCGCCTGGCCTCGAGCAGCGCCCACTTCGTGGACCCGTCCATGACGAAGTACGGCGTCTGGATGTCGATGGCGCGCCGGGCCGCGCCCATGGTGATCAGATACAGCTTCTTGACGCCGTTGTGCCCGCCCACCGGCGAGCTCCACACCGGCACCGACAGCATCTGCTGCTCCGCCACATCGTCGCGCAGGTCCTCGAGCAGCGGCAGCTCCGGCTTCACGATGCCGGCGCTCTCGATCCAGTTTTCGTAAAAGCACGCCTCGAGATACCTGAGCGGCGGGCCCTCGACTCTGATCTGCGTGTCGCGCCAGTGATCCTTCGCGTCCGCGTTGCCGGCCCAGTAGTCGGCAATGCCGACACCGCCGGTGAAGCCGACGCGGCCGTCGACGACGAGAATCTTGCGGTGGGTGCGGCCGTTGATCTCCTCGACCTGACGGAACGTGAGCGGGTTGAACCACGCGAGGTTGACGCCGGCGTCGCGCATGGTGCGCTCGTTGGCGTCGCCGATGCCCTTCGCGCCCATCGCGTCGAGCAGCAGGTACACGCGCACGCCTCGCCGCGCGGCGGCCGCGAGCGCCGCGGAAAACCGGCGGGCATACTCGCCGTCGTTGAAGACGTAGGTCTCGAACACAATGCGCTCGCGCGCCTGCTCGATGGCGGCCAGCATGGCCGGCATGATCTGCACGCCGTTGGTGAGCACCTCGAAGGTGCCGCCGCGCGTGAGCGGGCTGCCGGCAATGGCGGCGACGTAGCCGGGGAACTGCGGATCCTCGGCGCCGTAGGCGCTTTCGACGTAGATGACTTCCTGGTCCTGGGCGAGGAGCAGCCCGATGGCCACGACCATCAGGAGGGCGATGAGGGTGAACCAGATCTTGCGGTGGCGGAGGCGCTTCAGCACAACGCCCTCCAGCTGTGCATTAACCGAGCCAGCCGCGGGCCTGCCCCAGCTCGGTGAGCCGGCGCGCGATCTCGTCGCGGGTGTCGCGGAAGCGGGCCAGGCGCTCGGCGGGCGGCGCGGCAGCCGGATCCGGCAGCGGCCAGTGGAGGCGCTCGATGCGTCCGGGCCAGACGGGGCACACTTCCTCGGCGCACAGGGTGATCACGACGTCCACGCCCGCGGGGTCGATCGCGTCCACCGACTTCGAGCGCGCCGCGCTGATGTCGAGGCCGCGCTCGGCCAGCACGGCCACGGCGTCCTCGTGGACGCGCGTGGCACGGCTGCCGGCGCTCTGCACGCTGACCCGATCGCCGAACAGCGATCGGGCCAGCGCTTCGGCCATCTGACTGCGCGCCGCGTTGGCGACGCAGAGAAACAACACCCCTGGCGGACGCGTCATGCGGACACCTCTCAGCGCATCTTACCGGGCCGGGCGGGTGGCGCGGATGAACGCGCTGGCGAACGCGCGATCGGCCGCGCGCGCGTCTTCGGCCGGCACGCCAGACACCGCCAGGAAGCTTCCCGCCTCGTCGGATCGGTACTCGCGCGTGATCTCGAATGAGACGTCGGTGAAGCCGGCGGCCTCGAGCCGGGCGCGGTAGTCGTTGATGTCGAGCGCGCCGGCAATGCAGCCGATCCAGTGCTCCATGCTCGCGCGAATCGACGCGGGCACGTCACGCTGCGACACGACGTCGCTGACGGCGAACCGGCCGCCGGGTTTCAGCACGCGGAACGCTTCGCGCAGCACGCGATCCTTGTCGCCCGACAGGTTGATGACGCAGTTCGAGATGATCACGTCGACCGCGCCGTCAGGCAGCGGAATGTTCTCGATCTCGCCCTTGAGGAACTCGACGTTCGAGACGCCGGCCTTCTGCTGGTTCTCGCGCGCGAGCGCGAGCATCTCGTCGGTCATGTCCAGCCCATAGGCCTTGCCCGACGGCCCGACGCGGCGAGCCGACAACAGCACGTCGATGCCGCCACCCGAGCCAAGATCGAGCACCGTTTCGCCCTGCTTCAACTCCGCGAGCGCCGTGGGGTTGCCGCAGCCGAGCGAGGCCGCGACCGCCTTTCCGGGCAGCGCCGCCTTCTGCGAGTCGTCGTACAGGTCGCGCGTGATGGGGTCGCCGGTCTCGGTGCCGCCGCTGCCGCCGCAGCAGCTCGTGGTGCAGCAGCTGGTGCTGTCCGCCCCGTCGATCACCGCCTGCGCGGCCTCGCCGTACTTCGCCTTCACCGTGTCTTTCAATGCAGTCATCGGCCTCTCCTTGATATTCGGTAAGGCGAATATATAGCCGCCGGCATCTATTCGTCAAGGCGAATATAATAGGCCCATGGCGACCGATCAACTGCTCCACCTCGAGGACCTCTTCAAGGCGCTGGGCGACCGCACCCGGCTGCGGATTCTCGCCCTGCTGGCCGCCGGCGAGGTGTGCGTCTGCAACCTGCACGAGTCACTCGACCTGCCGCAGCCCACCGTCTCGCGCCATCTGGCCTACCTGCGCCGCAGCGGCCTGGTCGACACCCGCCGCGACGGCGTCTGGATGCACTATCGGCTCACCCCGCCCGCCGAGCGCCTGGCCGGCGCCATCGTCGACGCCGCGCTGCATGCGGTCGGGCACGTGCGCACCGTGGACAACGACAGAAAGAAGCTGGCGCAGGTGGCCGGCCTCGACGTCAAGCGCGCGGCCTGCTGTGTGCCGGGGACCTGCGGCTAGCCGCCGAAGAGCGGTCCGCAGGGATCGGCGGGGTTGATGAGCGTACGGCACTCGCGCCACTGCAGCGCGCGAAGGCTCTGGACGCCACCGCCGGCGAAGTTCACCACCGGGCTTCCGGAAAACACCATCTGGCCGGCGGCATTCAGCTGCACGAGGTTGTTGCTCGAGGGTCCCGCGGCGGGATAGGGCGTGTCGGCCTGATTGAGCGCAATCATCTGCCCGTTCACCGTGGGCGATCCCGACACGTCCATCTGATGCGACGCGTGATAGATGCCGGTGAAGGTCTGCGTCGAGCTCCCCGCGAGCCGAAGGTCGGTGCCGGCCACCGCTGACAGGCCGACGGGGTTGGCGCCGAGATTGTTGACGATGAGATCGGGTGTCGTGCGCGGGCTGCCGCCCACATCAACGTAGCCGCGCGCAAGAATCGTGAGCGGCAATGGCACCGCCGGCGAGCCAGGGCTGCCGCCCATGACGACGTTGCCGTTGATCCAGTATGTGCCAGCGGGGATCGAGCTGTTACTCGACCAGGTCTGGGAGCCGGCGTTGAACGTCCAGCCCGCGGGCACCGCAATCGCCGCGCCCGTCAGGCCGTTATACGCCGCGCCGTTGCCCTCGAGCCAGTAGTCGGCCTGCGCCTTGTACATGTCCGCCGTGACGAGCGGTGTGTTGACCGGCGGCGAATCAGGGCGCGTGTCGAGACTGGTGGATGTGCAGCCGACGCCGCCGCCCGCCGATCCGCCGCTGACCGGCACGGTTCCCACGGCGCTGAAATACTGCTGCGCGCAGGGGTTGCCTGCGATTTCGAGGGAGCCATTCGCGTGAATGGCGCCGGCCGCGCCCATGAACTGCGGGTTGCCAGTCGCCAGCACGTTGCCGTTGACGATGACGGCAGGCACGTCGACTGAGGCGAAGACCTGCTCCACCGTCGCCGTGGCGCCGTTCGCGCCGACGCCCACCGAGCGCACGAGAATCCGACGATTGGCATCGGCATTCGGATCAACGTCGAGCGCGCCGGTGGCGGGGTCGATGTCGGTGAGATGGTCGTCGCACACGAACACGCGGTACGTGCCGCCGCCGAACGCGACGCCGGCCGCGGGAATGTAGTCGGCGGGAAGCGCGGGATAGCCGGGCGGCAGCGGCAGGGCCGGCACCGCCGACAGCTCGTCGCCGTCGCACGCGGTGCCGCCGGCATTCTGCAGGAACGGGTTGAGCGACGGCCATTCCTGCCACATCAGCAGGCGACGGGCGTGCGAGATGCCCGCGTCGGCCACGGCCACGGCGCCCGCGGTTTCGCCGGCGTTGACCGTCACGGCCGTGGCGACCATGCCGATGCCGGTGATGCCGAGCCCGATGACGGTCATCACGCTGAGCATGATGAGCACGAGTACAAGCGCGACGCCACGTTCGCTGCGGATGTTCATTCGCGCCTCCGGACCGAGGCCGACGACGTGACCGTCACGCGCGTGCCGTTGATCGGCGTGCTGCGCACCGTTACCTGGACGTAGGCCAGCTGGCTGGCAACCGCCGTCCATGGCGTGGCCACGAGCGCTCCGGCGGGATTGCGATACACGAACGCCATGGACTCCACGCGATCGGCAAATGCCACCGGCGCGGCGTCTGCGGGCTCCCGCTTGAACAGCGTGCCGCCGGCGACGCTGAACGTCACATCCTCGTAGGCGTCGGCCGTGTCGCCGTCGCGCGGATTCCAGTCGCTGACCGCGCGGATGCTGTCGGCGACGAGGTTGCCGTCGGGATCGGGCTGGATCGTCTGCGCGCCGCGCAGCACGCGCACCGTCATGTCGAGCGCGGCCGAGGCGTTGCTGCGCGCCTCGTCGAACGCGCGCTGCGAGGCATAGAGCTGATTGCCCTGCACGAACATGCTGGTGACCACGCCGATCGCGACCACCGTGATCACGGTCACGATCAGCATCTCGATCAGCGAGAAGCCGCGCTCGTTCATCGCCACAGCATCCCCGCGATCGTGGTCGGCGCGGCAAGGGCGGTGTTCGGCCGCGCCGCGACCGTGATGGTTTTCGCGCACTCGGTGGGCGCCGTCGGCCCGGCCCAGGCTGCGGGGCCGCACGCCGGACCGTTGGCGATCACCCATCGCACGGTCGTCTGTCCGCGCACCGCGAAATGCGCGGTGACATTGCCCGTCAGGCTGCCGCCGTCGGCGCGCTCGGGCGACGTGCTCGGCAGGGCGCGCAGCCGTTCGAGCTCGGCCACCGCCAGGTTGACACCGAGCGTGCTCGAGCGCGCGTTGCTCTGCAGCTGCACGCCAAGACCGATCATGGCGGCAACGCCAGAGAGGCCGAATGCGGCGATGGCGGTGGCCACGAGCGTTTCGGCGAGACTGAATCCTGATTCGTGTCGCATGACGCGTCTCAATTCACGCTCACGCGGCCGGTCGACGTCACCGTGATGGTGCGCGTCATCCCCGAGCCGGGAAAAAGCAGTTGAAGCGTCTGCGGGGGATTGAGCGGGCGTCCCATGGAGTCGAACGTCAGTTGCACCACGGCGGCGCCGGTGCCGAACCCAATGCCCTGCGGCAGAAACTCCGGCGCGCCGATGTCGACCGCCGCGCCGCCCGCGCCGGTGGTTTGCACCTGCACCGTGCGCGCGGTGCCGTCGACCCGCACCCATGCCGGCTGATTGCGCTTGAGGGCGTTGGCGCGCGCCTGATGGACTTTGCTCGACACGAGCGCCGACGCCGTGGACAGCCGGTAGCTGCTGCTCATGGCGACGAAGTTCGGCAGCGCAATGCCGGCTATGACGACGCCGAGCGAGACCACGAGCAGCATCTCGAGCAGCGTGAAACCGGATGAACGCCCGAAGGCGCGGGGCATGCGCACGCCGGGTCGAGGTCTCAAGGGCCGTGCCGAAGACCTGGAAACGCCTAAGCGGTGTGGATTCTATGAGTTGCGGCCAGCAGCAGCCGTGTCAGCCTGGCGGCGGCGATACAAAACTGAGATCAGACTCCCGGATTCCGTCTTCAAGCCGCGCCTTCGGGAAAGGTCGTGCCGCGCATATAATTGATGTTCCCCGCGCGCGGTGAGGTGGCCGAGAGGCTGAAGGCGGCGGTTTGCTAAACCGTTATAGGGACTTTAAATCCCTATCCAGGGTTCGAATCCCTGCCTCACCGCCATTTTCACAAACGAACCAGCCCGCGCCAACGTCAAACCCTGCGTGCTGCGCGATCTTCTTTACGCTTTACGGGGCCTGCGCAGAACGCCGTCGTTCGCGCTGACGGCGATTGCCGCCCTCGCCATCGGCATCGGCGCGACCACCGCCATCTTTGCCGCCATCGACGCCGTCCTGTTCAAGCCGCTGCCCTATGCCGATGCCGATCGGCTGGTGCGCATCGAGCGCGGAAGTTCGTATCCGGACATGCGCGACTGGGTGGCGCGCGCCACGCGGTTCGACGGCTTCGGCGGCTTCCGGCCGCAGTACTTCGATCTGATCACCGGCGGCGCGCCGGCGCGGCTCGACGGCGCGCTCGTGACCGGCGACTTCTTCCGCGTGCTTGGCGCGCGCGCGCAGGCGGGCCGGCTGCTCGGGCCCGGCGATGACGTGACAGGCGGGGTACGCCGGATTGTGCTCAGCGACGGCGCGTGGCGCCGCCTGTTCGCGACCGACCCGGCCGTCATTGGTCGCGTGGTCACGTTCGGGGTCATCAGCTACGAAGTGGCGGGCGTGCTGGCGCCCGGCTTCCAGCCGCCCGGCGTCACCGCCGACGTGTACGCGCCTCTTGCCGTTGAAAGCCCGCGCGAGCCGCTGTTTCGCGGCGCGCACACGCTGCGGGCCTTCGGGCGGCTGAAGGACGGCGTGTCGCTCGAGCAGGCGCAGGCCGAGATGCTGTCGATCGCCCTGGCGCTCGAGCGCGAATATCCCGGAGAGAATCAGGACATGCGGTTCGTCCTGCGGCCGCTGCCGGCCTCGCTCACGTCCGCGGCGCGCCCGATGATGCTCGTGCTGCTTGGCGCCGTCGGCTGCGTGCTGCTGATCGCGTGCGCGAACTTCGCCAATCTGCTGCTGGTGCGCGCGATGCAGCGGCGCGGCGAACTGGCCGTGCGCGCGGCGTTCGGCGCCGGCCGCTGGCAGCTGATGCGCGCAGTCGTGAGCGAAAGCCTCGTGCTGGCGGCTGTGAGCGCGGCCGCCAGCGTGGCCGTGGCCTGGACGATCTCGCGCGCGATTGCCGCGTCGGCGCCTGATTCGCTTGCCGCGGTGCAGCAGGCCGGCATCGGCGGCCGCCCGCTGCTCTTTGCGCTCGCGGCCGCAAGCGCGATTGGCCTGCTGTGCGGCCTCATACCGGCAATGGCCAATTCGCGGCGCGGCCTGCTGGCGGCGTCGGCCCCGGCCGGGCGCGGCGGCGGCATGGCGGCGCGGATGCGCGGCACCCTGGTCGTCGCCGAAGTCGCGCTCTCATTAATGTTGCTCGTTGGTGCGGGTCTGCTCATCAACAGCGTCTGGCGCCTTCAGTCCGTGAATCCCGGCTTCCGCACGGACGGCGTGCTCACATTCCATCTGCTGCTTCCGGCGGGCCGATACAGCTCGGTGGAAGAACGGTCAGCCCTGTACGACCAGGTGCTCGATCGCCTGCGCGCGCATCCGGACGTGGCCGGCGTGGCCGCGTCCACCGACCTGCCGATTGCGGAAGGATTCATCTTTCACAACCTCGCGTTCGAAGACATGCCCATGGCGCCGGGCACCGAGCCCGAGGTGTACTTCCGCGGCGTCAGCCGCGATTACTTCACGGCGCTCGGCATTCCCCTGCTGCGCGGCCGCACCTTCACCGCCGCCGACGAGCACGGCGCGCCGGTCGCCATCGTCAACGAGGCCTTCGCGCGCGCGTACTTTGCCGGGCGCGATCCCGTCGGCCGCCGCGTGCGCTGGGCGAGCGACGACACGCGCACGTGGATCACGATTGCCGGCGTGGCCGCCGACGTGCGCGGGCTTTCCCTCGACGCCACGGAAGTGCCCGCCGTGCACATGCTGTATCGCCAGGATCCGATGCCCTGGCGCACCTTCCTCGACGTCGCCGTCATCGCGCGCGGCAATCCGCAGGCGCTGCGCGACATCGTCGCGCGCGAGATGGCCGCCGTCGATCCCACGCTGCCGCTGATGCGCGTGCAGACGATGGACGAGGTCGTCGCGAAGTCGATTGGGGAACGCCGCTTCGTGCTCGCCCTGGTGGCGTGCTTCGCCGGAACGGCGCTGTTGCTGGCGATGATTGGCCTCTACGGCGTGGTGTTGTACGCCGTCAACCAGCGCCGCCATGAATTCGGTGTGCGTATTGCGCTCGGCGCGGGACGCGCCGCGGTGGTCAGGCTCGTTGGGCGCGACGCGCTGCGGCTGGTCGGCACCGGCGCGGTCATGGGCGTTGCCGGGTCGCTGGCCGGCGCGCACCTGCTCGACTCCTGGTTGTACGGCATCGACGCGCGCGACGCCGGCACGATCGCCGTGGTCACCCTGGTGCTTGCGGCAACGGCGGCTGCCGCCTGTATCCAACCCGCGCGGCGCGCCCTTGCCGTCGATCCCATCGCGGCCTTGAAAGAGAGATAACGATGCAGGACATCCGCCTCGCCATCCGCTCGCTCGTCCACGCGCCGGGTTTCGCGCTCGTCGCCATCCTCACGCTGGCGCTCGGCATCGGCGCGAACGCCGCGGTGTTCTCGGTCGTCGACGGCATTCTTCTCAAGCCCATGCCATTTGCGGAGCCTGACAACCTGGTCATGGTCTGGGAGCACAACCTCGCGCGCGATCGGCGCACCAATGTCGTGTCACCCGGCAATTACATTCACTGGCGCGAACGCCAGACGTCGTTCACCGACATGGCGGCGATCTTCCGCACGAGCGTCAACCTGTCCGAGGGCGGCGCACCCGAAGAAGTGCGGACGCAAATCGTGGGCGAGCCCCTCTTCCGCATTCTCGGCGTGGCCCCGCTGATGGGCCGTACGTTCCGTCCTGATGAAGACGCGCCGCCGCGGTCGAAGATGCTGATCAGCCACGGCCTGTGGCAGCGCCGCTTCGGCGGCGACCCGGGGATTCTCGGCCGCAAGGTGCTGGTCAGCGGGCAGCCGGTGGAAGTCATCGGCGTGATGCCGCCGGGGTTCCAGTTTCTGGACCGCGACGTCGACGTGTGGATGCCGGTGGCCCTGCCCGCCGAAGCGCGCACGCCGCGCGGCCGCTCTATCCGCGTGGTCGCGCGCCTGAAAGACGGCGTGGGCCTGCAGCGCGCGCTCGACGAGATGCGCGCCATCCACGGTCAGCTCGCGTCGGAATTTCCAACGACCAACAACGGATGGACGGCGAACGTCCAGCCGCTGACCGAGCATGTCGCCGGGGATCTGCGGCCGACGCTGCTCGTGCTGCTCGCGGCGGTGGGCTTCGTGGTGCTCGTGGCGTGCGCGAACGTGGCGGGCCTGCTGCTGGCGAGAGCCGCCGCGCGCCAGCGCGACATTGCCGTGCGCACGGCCCTTGGTGCCAGCTGGAGCCGGCTCGCGCGACAGGCCCTGGCTGAAAGCCTGACGCTGGCGGTGCTTGGCGGCGCCGCCGGACTTCTGCTGGCCCACTGGCTGCTGCGGCTGCTGCTGGCCGCCGCCGAACGCGGCCTCACGCTGCCGCGCGCGCACGAGATCGGCCTCGACGCGCGCGTGCTGGCCTTCACAGCCCTGCTCTGCCTCGTCACCGGCCTGCTCTTCGGCCTCGCGCCCGCCCTCTGGTCGCGCCGCGCGAATGTCACCGGCTCCTTGAAGGATGCGGGCCGCGGAGGCACGAGCGCGAAAGCGGCGCGCGCGCGCGGCGCGCTGGTCGTCGCGGAAATCGCGCTGGCGATCGTCCTCCTCACCGGTGCGGGCCTGATGCTGCGCAGCTTCGCGAAGCTGATGGCCGTCGAACCGGGCTTCGACATGACCCGCGTCATGACCTTTTCCGTGGCGCTGCCGGCCGCGCAGTACGCGGACAAGTCGCGCCAGTTCTTCGAGCAGCTCAACGAGCGGCTGCGCGCGCTGCCAACGGTCACCGCCGCGGGCGCCATCAGCTTCCTGCCCATGACGGGCCCCGCGTCGGCCACGTCGTATCACGCCGAGGGACAGCCGCAGCTCGAACCGGGTGCGATGCCGGTCACCGAAGTGCGCGTCTACAGCGGCGACTACTTCGCCGCCATGGGCATTCCCGTCAAATCCGGACGCCTGTTCAACGCCGATGAACAGCGCGAGGCGCGGCGCGTGATCGTGATCAGCGAGGCCATGGCACAGCAGGCCTTTCCTGGCCTCGATCCGATTGGCCGCAGAATCCTCATCAGCTGGACCGACCGCTCGTATCACGAAGTCATCGGCGTGGTCGGCGACATCCGCCACGCCAATCTCAGCGAGCCGACCCGGCCGATGATCTACTGGCCGCACGTGCAGACGCCGTACACGACCATGTATCCGGTCGTGCGCACGACGGGCGACCCGAACACGATCGCGGCCGCGGCGCGCGCCGAAGTGCTGACGCTCGATCCCGCGCAGCCGATTGCCGGCGTGCGCACGCTCGAAGAAATCGTGTCGGTGGCGGTCGCGCAGCCGCGGTTGATCGCGCGGCTGCTTGCCGTGTTTGCCGGCGTCGCGCTGATTCTGGCCGCCATCGGCATTTACGGCGTCGTGGCCTACGGCGTGTCGCAGCGCACGCGCGAAATCGGCATCCGGATGGCGCTTGGCGCGACGCCCGGCAGCGTCGTCAAGCTGATCGTGTCGCACGGCGCCATGCTGGCCGGCGCCGGCATCGCCGTGGGCGTTCCGGCTGCGCTGCTGCTCGCACAAGCCATGCAATCCATGCTGTTCGAAACGGCGCCCGGCGATCCGATGACCATCGGCATCGTCGCGCTCGTGCTCGTCGCGGCCGCGCTTGCCGCCTGCCTGGTCCCGCTGCGCAAGGCGCTGCGGGTGCACCCGTCGGACGCCCTCCGAAGCGAGTAACGGCTATGATCCTCGTGTGCTTGCCGTCGCCGCTGTCATCAGCCTGCTGATTCTCGGCACGGCGCTGTACGTCGCGGCCGAGTTCGCGGCGGTCAGCGTGCGGCGCAGCCGCGTCAGGCGGCTCGCGGAAGACGGCAACACCCTCGCCGCGCGGCTGCTGCCGTACGTGGACGATGCGCACAAGCTGGACGAGTACGTGGCCGTATCGCAAATCGGCATCACGTTGTCGAGCCTCGTGCTTGGCGCCTATGCACAGGCCGCGCTCGCGCCGTCGCTGGCGCCCCTCTTCGAAGCGCGCTTCACGCTCGATCCCAACCAGGCCGAGAACGCGGCGGCGACCGCCATCCTCATCATCCTCACCGCGCTTGCGATGATCATCGGCGAGCTGGTGCCCAAGTCGCTTGCGCTGCAGTTCCCCACCGAAACGGCGCTGGCCACCGTGCTGCCGATGCGCGCGTCGGCGTGGATCTTCAGTCCGCTGATCTGGCTGTTGAATGGATCCGGATCGATCGTGCTGCGGCTGTTCGGCGCCAGAAGCTCCGGCCATCGACACGTGCACTCGCCTGAAGAGATCGAGATGCTGATTGCCGAGAGCCGCGACGGCGGCCTGCTCGAGCCCGACGAGCAGAAGCGGCTGCACCGCGCGCTGCGCCTCAGCCAGCGCACGGCGCGCGACCTGATGGTGCCCAAGGATCGCCTGGCGATGATCGATGCGTCACTGCCGCTCGATCAGGCGATGGTGCTGGCGGCGGCCAGCCCGTTCTCGCGCCTGCCGGTGTATCGCGGATCGAAGGACCACCTGATCGGCACGCTGCGCACCAAGGACCTCGCGCTGCAGTTCGTGGAAGGGGGGCAGCTGGCGCTCGACCGCATCATGCGGCCGATTGCGTCTGTGGAGCCGTCGCTGACGGCCGATCGGCTGCTCGCATTCCTGCGCGAGAAACGCGTGCACCAGGCCGCCGTGATGGAAGAAGGGCGGCTGCTCGGCCTCGTCACCATCCGCGACGTGCTCGGCGCCTTTCTCACCGACGCACCCGGCGGGCCGGAGCAGTCATAGCCGTGGACGCTGCTCTCATCATCGCGGTGCTCGTCATCCTCAACGGCCTGTTCGTGGCCGCGGAGTTCGCCATCATCGGCGCGCCGCGTCCGGCGGTCGAAGCGGCGTCGGCGCGCGGCGACAAACTTGCGACGCGGCTGCTCGCCATCATTCGCTCGGCGCGTCAGCAGGATCGTTTCATCGCCACCGCGCAGCTGGGAATCACGCTCGCCAGCCTCGGGCTCGGCATGTACGGCGAGCACGTGCTGGCCGTCTGGTTCGAGCAGCGGCTCGACATCGTGGCCGAAGCCTGGCGCTGGCTGCCCGCGCACGCGCTTGCCAGCGTGCTGGCGGTCACCGTCCTCACCTACCTCCACATCGTCTTTGGGGAGATGGTGCCGAAGTCACTGGCGCTGCAGCACGCTGAAATCACGGCGCGGGTGGTGCTGCGCCCCATGCGGGCGTTGCAGCTCGCCCTCTTCCCGTTCATCGTTGCGCTCAACGGCCTGGGCAACCTGCTGCTCCGCTTCGTCGGCATCAGGCGCCAGGAAACGCCGGAAACGCGGCTGACGCCGGAGGAGCTGCAGCTGATCGTCGAGGAGAGCGAGGAAGGCGGCGCGATTCGCGCGGACGCCGGCGGCCTGCTGCGTGAGTTGTTCGAGTTTGGCGATCTCACCGCGGGCGAGGCCATGGTGCCGCGCGTGCGCGTCTCGGGCATCCCCCTTGGCGCCGGGCCCGCCGATGTCCGCCGCATCATGCGCGAGACACGCCACACGCGGTACCCCGTCTACGACGCGGACCTCGATCACATCGTCGGCATGCTGCACGTGAAGGATCTCCTGCGCCGGCTCGTGGCGGAAGAAACCATCGTGGCGCGCGACGTCAGGCCCATGCCGTCGGTGCCGGAAACGATGCCGCTCGACGATGTGCTGGCGGCGATGCAGCGGCAGCGTTCGCACATGGCCGTGGTGCTCGACGAGCATGGCGGCACGGCCGGCGTCATCAGCCTCGAAGATCTGTTCGAGGAAGTCGTGGGCGACATCGACGAGGGCCAGCCGTCGCGGCCGCCGCTCGTGGCTGAGGGCGACGACGTGCTTCAGGTGCGCGGCACGGTGCGGCTGGACGAGGTGGGCCAGCACTGGGACCTCGACCTCGAACATGAGGACGTGGACAGCGTCAGCGGCCTGGTGCTGGCGCAGCTGGGACGCACGCCGGCGGTCGGCGACACCGTGGAGTGGGGCAGGCTGCGCGTGCAGGTGCTGGAAGTGCGCGGCAAGGGCGTCGGCCTGGCGCGCGTGACCCTGCTAAAATCAGCCTCATGAAGAAAGTACTGATGATGGCGCTCGTCGCCGTGGCCACGATGGCCATGACGGCGGTTGAGGAAAAGTTTGGCGCCGGCGTGACGCTGAAAGAGTCGACGCCGATTGCCGACGTCGTGAAGAACCCCGACGCCTTTGTCGGCAAGACGATTCGGATCGACGGCACCGCCACGGCGGTGTGTCAGCACATGGGCTGCTGGATGGCCGTGTCGGAGTCGGACAAGGCCGACGCGCCGACCGTGCGGCTGAAGGTCGAGGACGGCGTGATTGTGTTTCCGGTGACGGCGAAGGGCAAGGCCGTGTCGGCGCAGGGTGTGTTCGAGAAGATTGCGGCGACCGACGCGGAAGCGAAGGAAGCGGCGTCGGAGCACGCGAAGCACCAGGCGAAGGCCGCGGCCACGTATCAGCTGAAGGCAACCGGCGCCATCGTTCGCTAGGAGTGGCGCAGGCCTTCAGGGGTGGCGCAGGCCTTTAGGCCTCACGTTCACCAGCCTTTCTTTTTCCTCAACTCCGTAATATGCGCCACATGGTGGCGGCTGTGCCAGGCGTACAGCTGCACCCATGTGGCCAGCGGCGTCGCGCCGCTGTCGGGGTGCATGAACGTGCGGGCGTAGTCGGCCTCGGTGAACGCTGCCGTCAGCGCGTCGAGACGCGCGTGAATGCCGTGGATGAGGCCGAGCGATACGTCGATCGGCAGCTTCGCGTCGGGCAGATCGGCCCAGAGCGCTTCCTTGTACGGCTTGATCGTGGGGTTGTCTTCGGTGAGCGCCAGCTTCACGCGGACCAGGCCGTTCATGTGGCTGTCGGCGACGTGATGGACCACCTGCCGCACGGTCCAACCTCCATCACGATAGGGCGTATCGAGCTGCGCGTCTGATAGGCCGCGCACGGCTTCGCGCATGCGCGCAGGGAGCGCCGACAGATGCGCGACGCTCTCGCGCAGGATATCGGCGCCCGGGTTCGAGACGGGCTTGAATTTGCCGACGGGATACCGCGGATCTTGCGCGTCGCTCATGGCTTCTTCTTCCCTGCTTTCTTTTTCGCGGTCTTCCCCGCTTTGCCGGATTTCGCTGCCTTCTGGTAGTACGAGATGTAGTCGTCCACGCTCGTCCGCGCAATCGTCTCCCCGATGAGATCAAGCGGAAGAGCGCCGGCGTGGCGGAAGTGGACGCACGACTTGCCCATGTCGAGCCTCTTGCCGCTCGCCTTGTAGCGCTGCGTGAACCACTTTTCGGTCCGCGGGTCCCCGTACACGTTCATCAGATAGAGCGTGTTGAAGTTCTTGTGCGCCGCGAGCGCGGCATAGCAGAGCGCCTGGCCGTTATATGTGTCCGAGAAGCGCGCGAGCGGGATGGTGTAGCAGATCATTCCCCACTGCACGGACTCCTGGTAGCCCTTGGGAAGATTGCGGCGAATGACGTCGCGGACTTGCCTGATGTCGGCGCGCTCGTCAGGCGAGAGCTGCGCCAGGTATTCGGAGACCGTTTCGGCCGTCCGCTGCATATGGGTTCCTATTGAGTGTTGGCGGAGGGAGAGGGATTCGAACCCCCGGTACCCTTCCGGGCACAACGGTTTTCAAGACCGCCACCATAAACCACTCGGTCATCCCTCCGTCGATCGCTCGCGAGCGAAGCGCGCGAGCGGGGTCGATTTACCATTGACCATCGATCGACCATCTACAATTCTATCCGCTCCATCCCTCTCATGTACGGCTGCAGCGCGTCCGGAATGACGACCGATCCATCCGCCTGCTGGTAGTTCTCGACGATGGCGATCCAGGTGCGGCCGACGGCGAGGCCGGAGCCGTTCAGCGTGTGCGCGAACTGCGTCTTGCCGGTCCCGTCGGGACGATAGCGGATGCCGGCGCGGCGGGCCTGGAAGGCCTCCGTGTTCGAGCAGGACGAAATCTCGCGATAGGTCTTCTGGCTTGGCAGCCACACCTCGATGTCGTAGGTTTTCGCCGACGCGAAGCCCATGTCCCCCGTACACAGCGCCATCGTCCGGAACGGCAGCCCGAGGAGCTCGAGAATGCGCTCGGCGTGCCCTGTCAGCTTCTCGAGCTCGTCGAACGACTGCTCCGCGGTGGTGATCTTCACGAGCTCCACCTTGTCGAACTGGTGCTGGCGAATCAGGCCGCGCACGTCGGCGCCATACGAGCCGGCTTCGCTGCGGAAGCACGGCGTGTACGCCGTGTAGGAGATCGGCAGCGCGCGGCCGTCGAGGATCTCCTCGCGGTGCAGGTTGGTCAGCGGCACTTCGGCCGTGGGAATCAGATAGAGATCCCAGTCGCCGCTGATCTTGAACAGATCCTGTTCGAACTTCGGCAGATTGCCGGTGCCGGTGAGCGCCGCGGTGTTCACGAGGAACGGCGGCTCCACTTCGGTGTAGCCGTGCTCGCGCGTGTGCAGATCGAGCATGAAATCGATCAGGGCCCGGGCGAGGCGCGCGCCGGCGCCCATCAGCACGGCGAAACGGGCGCCTGACATGCGCGTGGCGCGCTCGAAGTCGAGAATGCCGAGCGCGGTGCCCAGCTCCCAGTGCGGCTTCGGCTCGAAGTCGAACGCGCGCGGCGTGCCGGCGCGGCGCACTTCGACGTTGTCGCCGGCGCTCCGGCCCACGGGCACCGACGCATGCGGCAGGTTGGGGATGCCGGAGAGCGCGCGCGTGCGCGCCTCGTCGATGTCCGCGACGCGCTTCTCCAGCTCCTTGATCCGCTGCCCGCGCGCCTTGTTGGCGGCGAAGATGTCCGAGACGTCGCGCCCCTCGCGCTTGGCGCGGGCCACGTCTTCCGACGCGGCGTTCTGCTCGCGCTTGAGGCCTTCGGCCTCGGGAATCAGCGCGCGCCGCTCGGCGTCGGCCTCGAGAAAGGCTTTCAGTTCAGCGTCCGGATCGAGGCCGCGGCTGCGAAGGCCCGCCTTCACGGCGTCGAGATGGTCACGGACAAATGCGGGATCGAGCATGCTGAGATACTATCGAAGGTCGGACCCATGGACGCCAGAGAAGTCGTCACCACCGCCGCCATCCGCAAGGCTGTTTTCCCCGCAGCGGGCCTCGGCACGCGCTTTCTGCCGGCCACCAAGGCGCAGCCCAAGGAAATGCTGCCGCTGGTCGACAAGCCCATCATCCAGTACGGCGTCGAGGAAGCGGTGGCCTCGGGCATCGAGAACATCATCCTCGTGACCGGCCGCGGCAAGAACGCCATCGAGGATCACTTCGACGTCGCAGTGGAGCTCGAGACGTTTCTCGAGGCCAAGGGCAAGCGCGAGCAGCTCGACGAGATCCGCAAGATTACCAATCTCTTCAGCGTCGCCTACGTGCGCCAGGGCGAGCCGCTGGGCCTCGGCCACGCCGTGCTGATGGCCGCGCCGCTGGTCGGCCAGGAGCCCTTCGCCGTCGTGCTGGCGGACGATGTGATTGATGCGCAGCCGCCGGCGCTCAAGCAGATGATCGACGTGTTCCGCGAGAAGCACGCGCCGGTGCTGTGCGTGGAGCGCGTGCCGATGGACGATGTCTCGAGTTACGGGATCATCGCCGGCGACGAGGTGTCGCCGGGGGTGTACCGGATCACCGATCTCGTGGAGAAGCCGCCGCGCGACGAGGCGCCGTCGGACCTCGCGATCATCGGGCGGTACATCCTCACGCCGGATATCTTCAGGGAGCTCGAGCAAATCGGCAACGACCGCACCGGCGAGATTCAGCTGACCAACGGCCTGAAGGCGTTGCTGAAGCGCCGGCCGATCTATGCCTGCCAGGTGGATGGCGTGCGCCACGACACCGGCAACAAGCTGGGCTATCTCAAGGCGATGGTGTATTTCGCCCTGCAGCGGCCCGACCTTGCCGGGCCGTTCCGCGACTATCTCGACTCACTCCGCCTTCGTTGAGCCCGCCGGTTTCGTCTCGGCCTTCGATTCGGTCTTCGTCTCGCCCTTGGATTCCGGTTTCTCGGATTTCGTCTCGGAGGCGGGCGCCCCGCTCTTCTTCGCGTAATCGGTGATGTACCAGCCGCTGCCCTTGAACTGAATCGCGGGCGACGACAGCAGCTTCCTCACCGGGCTGCCGCACTGCGGGCAGGTGTCCACCGGCGGATCCGAAAATTTCTGGATGCGCTCGAAGCGATGCGCGCACGACTCACACTGATATTCGTAAAGAGGCATAGGAACAATCGCTATTCGAGAAGGGCCGACGGCGCGGCGGTGGCGCCGGCGCCGAGCATCGCCTGCCGGTGAAAGCCGAGCGGCAGCACGCCGCCGCCGAGCAGCCGATCGTGAAACGCCTTGAGTGAGAATCCGCGCGACTGTACTTTCACATCCTCGCGCAGCTTGAGAATCATCAGCTTGCCGAGCGCGTAGACGACGTAGCCGGGATCGAAGGTGCCGCGTTCCGCTTCGCGCCGGGCCGACGCCTCCTCGAGAAACGCGCGCTCGCGGAACATGCGCACGCCCTGCTCGACAGAGAGATCCTCGGTGTGCAGGCGGATGCCCACGATGAGGCGGCAGAGCCGCACGAGCGCCTCGGCGAGCTGGCCGAGGCGGATGGACGGGGTCTCGCGGCCGAAGCCTTCCTCGCTCATCAGCTGCTCGGCGTAGTGCGCCCAGCCTTCCACCATCGACGTGCTCGCAAACATCAGCGACTTGCGCGCCGGCGACGTGAGGCCGCGCAGGTGGAGGAAGTGCAGGAAGTGGCCCGGATACGCCTCGTGCGTCGAGATGGCCCACAGCAGCGCGCGGTTGTAGTCGCGCATGTGCTCGCGCTGGCGATCCTCGGGCCAGCTGCGGTCGGCGTCGGTGATGTAGTAGTGCGCGAGCGACGCGCGCGTCTCGAACGGACCCGGCGCCCACAGGCTGGCAAACGTCCAGCGGTAGAAGTCGGGCGTCGCGCCGACGGCAAGGCGATCGCCGGCGGGGATGGTGACGAGATCGCGCGACTCGAGAAACGCCCGCAGGTCGGCCAGCTGGCCGCTGACTTCCGCGGCAAGCCGGCCCGGTTCGGGATGATCGTGTTTCACGGCCTGCCAGGCGGCAAGCGGATCGCCGCCATTCAGGCGCGAGGCGACGCGGCGAAACTCCTCGGCGGTCGCCTCGAGCTCGCGCTCGGCAATCGCGAGCAGGCGATCGGAGGGAATCGCGACGCCCTCTTCGAGCCGCAGCTTCTGCTCGAAGCGGTCGCGCCCGAGGCGGAACGACCCGCGCGCCTGCGGCAGGACCTCCTCCTGGAGGTGCTGCACGTAGCGGCGCAGCGCGTCGCTGGCGTCGGTGGTGGCGTCGGCGAGATCCGACAGCACCGAGAGGTCGTCGACGTTCCTGAACGCGCGGGGCAGATCGACGTCGATGAAACGGATGGTGCCGTTCAGCGTTTCGAGCGCGGTCTTCACGAAGATGCCGGCCGGCTCGCGCACGTTGTCGCGCGCGGCCTGCAGCAGGCGCGGCACCTGCTTGAGGCGCGAGACGACGCGGCGGGCGCGGTCGGTGGGCGCGGCATGATCGAACAGTGCCTGGGACGCGAGGCTTGCGGCGATCAGGTCCGCGTAGTGATGCGGATTGCGCTCCCAGGTGCGGATGGCTTCGAGCTCGTGCGTGCGCGCCTTGATCGAGAGCTCGAGCCAGGGCCGATCGAGCGTCTCGTCGGCGCTGAGGCTGTCGGGATTGATGGCGGCCAGGCGCCGGCCGAAGTCGCCGAGCCGGCGCGTCGCGTCATCGATGCCGGCGCGCGACAGATCCTCGAGCAGGTCATCGTGCGCGTGGACGCCGTCAAAGGTGGCGAGCGTCGGATGCGTCTCGTGAAGCCAGGCGAGATAGTGGGTGACGAAATGCTGCAGCGGCTCTGCTGAGTACATCCTGATAGAATCCGCGGGGGTCAGTTGGCCGGCACGCTATACATTGTTGGGACGCCCATCGGGAACCTCGAGGACGTCACGATGCGCGCGCTTCGCGTGCTGCGCGAGGTCGATCTCATCGCCGCCGAAGACACGCGGCGAACCGCCCGTCTCCTTCAACATTACTCGATCGTAACCGCCACGACGAGCCTTCACGAGCACAACGAGCACGGGAAGGCGCCGCATCTGATCGCGCGGCTGCAGGCCGGCGAGTCGATGGCGCTGGTGTCGGACGCGGGGATGCCGCTCGTGTCGGATCCCGGCAGCCTGCTGGTTCGGGCGGCAAGGGCGGCGGGCGTTCCCATCCAGGTCGTTCCCGGGCCGAGCGCCGTGACGGCCGCCCTCGCCGCGGCCGGCATCTCAGGGCCCTTCGCATTTCTGGGCTTTCCGCCAGCGGCAGGCAAGGAGCGAAAGGCGTGGATGACTGAGTTAGGGCAAATAGCCTCAGAGATGCCCGCGGTCTTCTTCGAGGCGCCACACCGAGTGCAGAAAACCGTGCGCGATGCTGCCGCTGTTTTGGGTAATAGACCAATAATAGTAGCCAGGGAGCTGACCAAGATACACGAGTCGTTGGTCGAAAGCCCCATTGACGACCTCGTCCTGCTCCATGAAACGGAAGATGCCGAACGCGGCGAGCACGTCCTCATCGTCCCGAAGCTCGCTCCGTCGGCAGGCGATGAGCCGCCCAGGCCAAGCGACGAGCAGTTGCTGGCTGAAATTGGCCAGATGACAGAAACTGAAGGGCTAGGCGTCAAGGCAGCGTCCAAGGCCTTAGCCGCTAAATACGGCATCGGCGCCAGCGAAATCTACGCCCTGCACGCCCGGCACAACAAATAGGCGGATCCAGATCAAATAGACTCGATCCTCATGCGCCCGCTCCACATCGTGATTCTTGCGGCCGGAAAAGGCACCCGGATGCGTTCCGAGCGCTCAAAAGTGCTGCATCGGATGGCGGGGCGGCCTCTGATCCACCACGTGATCGACGCCGGGCGGTCGCTGCAGCCTGCCTCGGTGACGGTGATCGTCGGCCACCAGGCGGAGGCCGTGAAGGACGCGCTGGCAGGATCCGGGTGCGGTTTCGCGCTTCAGGAGCCCCAGCTCGGCACCGGCCACGCGCTGCTGCAGGCCGAAGGGGCGCTCAAAGACGCGAGCGGCGACGTGCTGCTGCTTTCCGGCGACGTGCCGCTGCTCGGCGCCGAAACCATGGCCGCGCTCGTCGAAACGCACCGCCAGGCCGGCGCCGCGGCCACGGTGCTCACCGCGTCCATGGCGGATCCGGCCGGCTACGGCCGCATCGTGCGCGAAAACGGCGCCATTGCGCGCATCGTCGAACACCGCGACGCCACCGGCGCCGAGCGCGCCATCGACGAAATCAACAGCGGTGTGTACGTTTTCGATCTGGCGCCGCTGTTTGCATCACTCAGGAAGATTGGCAGCGCCAACGCGCAGGGCGAGTACTACCTGCCCGATCTCGTCGCGCTCTATCGCAGCCAGGGATTGACGGTGGAAACCATGACGTTGCCCGACGCGAGTGAAATCCGCGGCGTGAACAGCCGCGCCGAGCTGGCCGCCCTGTCGCGCGACATGCGCCTGCGCACCTGCGAGGCCCTGATGGCCGCCGGCGTCTCCATCGAGGATCCTGCGACCGCGTACATCGACTCGACGGTCGAGGTCGGCCCCGACACGATCATTCACCCGAACGTCTCGCTCGAGGGCACCACGCGCATCGGCGCCAGGTGCGAAATACACTCGGGCTCGCGCCTCGTCAACGCCGTGGTGGCAGACGATGTGCTGATTAGAAATCATTGCGTGGTGGTCGACTCGCGCGTGGATGAGAAGGCGACGATCGGGCCGTTCGCGCACATCCGCCCCGAATCGGCCGTGGGCGCCGGCGCGCACGTGGGCAACTTCGTCGAGCTCAAGAAGACGTCGATGGGCCCGGGCGCCAAGGCCAACCACCTCGCGTATCTCGGCGATGCCACCATCGGCGGCCGCGCGAATATCGGCGCGGGCACGATTACGTGCAACTACGACGGCGAGAAGAAGCACCAGACCATCGTTGAGGAGGGCGCGTTCATCGGCAGCGACACACAGCTTGTCGCGCCCGTGCGGGTCGGCCGCGACGCCTATGTGGCCGCCGGTTCGTCGATCGTGGAAGACGTCCCCGCCGGCGCGCTTGCCATTACGCGCGGGCGGCAGATCAACAAGGAAGGCTGGGCCGACAAGAAGGCCCGGCAGAAGCGTCAATAACCGTTATGTGCGGCATCATCGGCTACGTCGGCGACAAGAAAGTTCTACCCATCCTGATCGACGGCCTGCGGCGTCTCGAGTACCGCGGCTATGACTCGGCCGGCGTCGCGCTGGTCTGCGACGGCGAGATGGACATTCGGCGAAGCGCGGGCAAGCTGTCGCGCCTCGAGGACGTGATTGCGTCGAACCCCATCGAGGGCCTCTACGGCATCGGCCACACCCGCTGGGCGACACATGGCCGGCCCACCGAAGAGAACGCGCACCCGCACCGCGACTGCACCGGCAAGCTCGTGGTCGTGCACAACGGCATCATCGAGAACTATCTCGAGCTGAAGAAAGAGCTGCAGGCCCAAGGGCACGCGTTCGTCACCGAAACGGACACGGAGATCGTCGCGCACCTGGTCGAGCGGGAAACAAGGAAGGACGGGCTGGAAAATGCCGTCCGGCGGGCGCTGAAACGGCTGCGCGGCCATTTTGCGCTCGTCATGATCAGCGCCGACGATCCGGAAAAGATCGTGGCCGTGCGCTCGGGCCCGCCGGTCGTGGTGGGCGTCGGTGACGGCGAGTATTTCGTCGCGTCTGATACGCCCGCCATCCTCGCGCACACGCGCGACGTCGTCTTCCTGGGCGATCAGGAAATGGTCGTCGTCACGCGAAAGGGCCCGCTGTTCACGGACTTCGACGGCGCCGAGCTGAAGCGGCCCACGCAGCGCATCACGTGGGATCCGGTGATGGCCGAGAAGGCCGGCTACAAGCACTTCATGCTCAAGGAGATCTACGAGCAGCCGTGGGCCGCGAAAGAGACCATCGTCGGCCGCGTCTCGTCCGAGAAGGGCGAAATCTACCTCGACGAGCTCGGCCTCGATGCCAACGCGCTGCGCTCGGTGGAGCGCGTCGTGCTGCTGGCCTGCGGCACGTCGTGGCACGCGGCGCTCGTCGCGAAGTTCCTGATCGAAGAGCTCGCGCGGCTGCCGGTCGAAGTCGACTACGGCTCGGAATATCGCTATCGCGATCCCATTGTCAGCCCCGACACGCTCGCGGTTGTCATCACGCAGTCAGGCGAGACCGCCGACACGCTTGCGGCGCTGCGCGAGGCCAAGTCGAAGGGTGCCCGCACGATCGCCATCTGCAACGTTGTGGGCAGCATGGCGACGCGCGAAGCAGAAGGCACGGTCTACACGCACGCGGGCCCGGAAATCGGCGTCGCGTCAACGAAGGCCTTCACCACGCAGCTGGTCGCGCTGCACCTGCTTGCTCTGCACCTGGCCACGGTGCGCGGCACGATCGACGCCGCCACGGCCACCTCACACATCGACGCCATCTCGCAGCTGCCGCGCCTGCTCGAGCAGACGTTGAAGGTCGAGCCGCAGGTGGAGGCCATCGCGCGCAAGCTCTATCAGCGCACCGATTTCCTCTATCTCGGGCGCGGCATCAACTATCCGATTGCGCTCGAAGGCGCGCTGAAGCTGAAGGAAATCTCCTACATCCACGCGGAGGGCTATCCCGCCGGCGAGATGAAGCACGGCCCGATCGCGCTCATCGACGAAAAGATGCCGGTGCTCGCCATCGTGCCCGACGATGCGGTGTTCGAGAAGATGGTGGGAAACATTCAGGAGGCGAAGGCGCGGGGAGGCTCGGTGATCGCGGTGACGACGAAAAGCCGCGCCGGCGATCTGGAAACGATTCTGGACGCGCAGGTCGACAGCATCATCGCGCTGCCTGATGCCAAGCCGCACCTGATCCCCGTGCTGGCGACGCTGCCGCTGCAGCTGCTGGCGTATCACATCGCGGTGCGCCGCGGCTGCGACGTGGATCAGCCCCGCAATCTCGCCAAGAGCGTCACTGTAGAGTAGGGACAGGCTTCAGCCTGCCCGATGCGGCCATCGCGTCGATGATCCGATCCGTCATGGCGCCGGTGCCAAGCGCGGCGCCGTCGCCGGCGATGTCAGCGGTGCGGTAGCCGGCGTCAAGCGCGGCATCGATCGCCCGATCGATCGCGTCGGCTTCGGCGGGCAGCGACAAGCCGTCGCGCAGCAGCATGGCCGCCGAGGCGATGGCGCCGATCGGATTCGCGCGGTCCTGGCGGGCGATCGACGGCGCCGAACCGTGCACAGGTTCGAACAGACCCGGCCCGTCGCCCAGACTTGCCGACGGCAGCAAACCGAGCGAACCGCAGATCGCGCCCGCCTCGTCCGACAGGATGTCGCCGAACAGGTTCTCGGTGAGCAGCACGTCAATGCCCGCGGGGCGCAGCACGAGCTCCATGGCGCACGCATCGACGTACATGTGCGCGAGCGCGACATCGGGATACTCGCGCGAGACCTCGGTGGTGATGCGCCGCCAGAGGCGCGACGTTTCGAGCACGTTGGCCTTGTCGACCGAGAGCACGCGGCCGCGGCGGCCGCGCGCGAGCTCGAAGGCCACGCGCGCGATGCGCACGACTTCCTGCCGGCTGTAGCGCAGCGTGTTGACCGCCTCCACCGCCGTCTCGCCTCTCGGCTCGCCGAAGTACAAACCGCCGGTCAGCTCCCGCACGATGACCATGTCGACGCCATCGGCGCGATCCGCCGTCAGCGGGCCCGCGCCGGCAAGTGCGCGCGGAATGCGCGCGGGACGGACGTTCGCGTACACGCCCATCGCGCGCCGCAGCGCGAGCAGGCCCGACTCAGGCCGCTCGGCCGGCGGCAGATGATCGAAGGCGGGATCGCCAACGGCCCCGAGCAGCACCGCGTCGGCCGCCACGCACGCCGCGCGCGTGGCGTCCGGAAGCGACGGCAGCCCTGCGCGCAGCGCGTCGCCGCCAATCTGATGTGTCTTGAAGGTGACGCGATGCCCGGCGTGCGCCGCTGCGGCCTCGAGCACCCTGACCGCGGCCGACGTGACTTCGGGGCCAATGCCGTCACCCGGCAGGAGGACGATGGTGAACGAGCGGGACATCAGACGCCGTGACCGTAGCCGCTCTCGACGAGGATCTGGACGTCGGCCGGCGTCACCGCGCTGTGGCCGCACTCGCTGGCGACGATCGCGCGAAGGCTGGCATCGTCGATGACCTTCACTTTGTCGGCGCGGGCAATCATCGCGCGGTACACGCGATCGACCTCGCGGCGCGACAGCGAGAGCCCGAGCTGCTCGCAGCGGCGCGCCACCGCATGCCGGCCGGAATGCTTGCCGAGCACGAGCGTCGCGCCCGGCACGCCGACATCTTCGGGCCGCATGATTTCGTAGGTGCGCCGATCCTTGAGCATGCCGTCCTGGTGAATGCCGGCTTCGTGCGCGAATGCGTTGCGCCCGACGATCGCCTTGTTGGCCTGCACCGGCTCGCCGGTGAGCTGCGACAGCAGGCGGCTGGCCGGATAGAGCTGGTGCGTCTCGATGCCATGCGCGTACGGCAGCCGATCGGGCCGCACGGTCAAGGCCATCACGATTTCCTCGAGTGATGCGTTGCCGGCGCGCTCGCCGATGCCGTTGACGGTGCACTCGACCTGGCGCGCGCCCGCGGACACGGCCGCCAGTGAGTTCGCGACCGCGAGGCCCAGGTCGTCGTGGCAGTGCGTGGAGTACGTCACGCCGGAGGGCTGGCCGCAGCGCGCGATGACGCCGCGGAAGAACTCCGCGATCTCGTTCGGCGTGGCATACCCGACCGTGTCAGGAAGATTGATCGTGGTCGCGCCGGCGTTCACGACGGCGGAGATGACCTCGCACAGAAAGTCGGGATCGCTGCGCGTCGCGTCTTCCGCGGAGAACTGCACATCCTCCACGTAGCCGCGAGCGCGGGCGACGCCGCGGGCGGCCGCCTCGAGACACTCGCTGCGGGTCATGCGCAGCTTCTTCGACAGATGGAGATCCGACGTCGCGAGAAATACGTGAATGCGCGGCCGCGACGCCGGCTGCAGCGCCCACGCCGCGCGGTCGATGTCGTCGGCGGACGCCCGGGCGAGGGCGGCGACCGACGTGCCGAGCAGGTCCGCCGCGATGAGCCGCACGGCCTCGGCGTCGGCGTCGGACGCGATGGGAAATCCCGCTTCGATGACATCCGCGCCGAGGGCCTGGAGCTGCCGGGCCATCAGCAGTTTTTCATCGACGCCCAGCGAGAAGCCCGGAGCCTGCTCGCCGTCTCTGAGCGTCGTGTCGAACATGCGGACGCGTTCGGGGGCCGGAGCGTGATTTCCCATCAGCCCTATGAAACGCGGAGACGCCGCAGGCGGTCAAACTTATAGTTTTTATCTCTTTATAAGCGTGGGTTATCCTGAGCCGGCATGAATCTCGACGACTTGCGGGTCTTTGCCGCGGTGGCGGGCGAGCGCAGCTTCTCGAAGGCGGCGGTGCGGGTGGGCCGCACCCAGCCGGCCGTGAGCCAGGCTATTCGGCGGCTCGAAGACGCCGTCGGCGGACAGCTGATTGACAGGGCGCAGCGCGACGGCACGCTGACCCAGGCCGGCGTGCTGCTGCTCGACTATGCGGATCGCCTGCTGCGGATGGCCGAGGATGCACAGGCGGCGGTCACCGAGCTGCGCGAAGTCGAGCGCGGGCGCGTGATCATCGGGGCCAACGAGGCCGCCGTGCACGTGCTGCTGCCGCTCATCGGCGGGTATCTGGCCTCGCATCCGCGCGTGCAGATCGACGTCCGGCGCGTGTCTGCCCGGACGATGGCGCAGGAGCTGCAGCAGCGCCACATCGACATGGGCGTGCTGACCTTCCCGCCGGCCGACCGTGAGCTGACGTCGCTGACGCTTGCCACCGACGAGCTCGTGCTGCTCGTGCCGCCGCGCCATCCGTTCGCGCGGCGCGCGTCCGTGCCGCTCGACGAGATCGGACGTCAGCCCATCATCGCGCACAACGATCCGTCGCCCGCCCGCGAGCGCGTGCTCCGCATCTCCGAGGAACGGCACGCGCCGCTCAACATCGCGCTGTCGCTGCCAAGCCTCGACGGGATCAAGCGGGCGGTGGAACAGGGGCTTGGGGTCGCCATCCTGCCGCGCCGCTGCGCGTTGAGTGAAATCGCGCAGGGACAGCTGCACGCCGTGCGGGTGACCGAGCTGAAAACGCTGCGGCGCATCCGGCTCGTGCATCGCCGAAGCGGGGCGCTGTCGGCGGCGGCCGCGGCGTTCATCGAACACGCCCGTGCTGCTTCCGCCCGTACGCCGATCAGCCGGCCCTGAACCCTGATAGATACGGCAGGCCTTCGGCGACGCGATCGATGGCGTCCTGGTCGGACAGCAGCGCCGCGGTGGCATTCCAGGCGCCGGTCGTCAACGCCTCGCGCGCCGTGCCGGGCAGGCTGATGGCGAATGACGAGGAGGGGGCTGAGCCGGCGCGCGCGTCACAGATGCCGCGCGTCAGGTCGATCGTCGCGACCGCCTGCGGTGACGCGGCCGCAAGGTCCTGCAGCGCGCGCACGTCGGCCGGCGCGGCCGTGACGCAGGGCATGCCCAGCATGACGGCGTTGCCGAAGAAGATTTCCGAGAACGACTCGCCCACGACCGCGCGGATGCCCCAACGATAGAGCGCCTGCGGCGCGTGCTCGCGCGACGACCCGCAGCCGAAGTTCGCGTTGACCACCAGCACGGCCGCTCCTGCGAACCGCGCCGCATCGAACGGATGCTCGTCGCCGGCGGTCTTCGCCGCCGCGCGATCGTCCTCGAAGACGTGCGCCTCGAGCCCTTCGAAGCTGACGGTGCGCAGGAACCGCGCCGGGATGATGCGGTCGGTGTCGATATTGGGCCCCGCCAGCGGCAGCATGCGGCCCGAGACGGTCGTGATCGCGCTCATGCGCGCGCCTCCAGCAGCCGGCGCACGTCGGTGACTTCGCCCGCCACCGCGGCGGCCGCAACCATCGCGGGACTCATCAGCAGCGTGCGGCCCGTCGGGCTGCCCTGCCGGCCGCGGAAATTCCTGTTGGAGGACGAGGCGCACACTTCACGCCCGCTCAACCGGTCTTCGTTCATGGCCAGGCACATCGAGCAGCCGGCCCCGCGCCATTCGAAACCGGCTTCCCTGAACACGTCGTGCAGGCCTTCGCCCTCGGCGGCCGCGGCCACCTGCTGCGATCCGGGCACGACCAGCGCGCGCACGCCGGGGGCGACATGCCGTCCGCGCGCGACCATCGCCGCCTCGCGCAAATCCGACAGCCGCCCGTTCGTGCAGGAACCAATGAAGGCGACATCCACGCGCGTGCCCGCGATCGGGCGTCCGGGCTCGAGTCCCATGAACGACAGCGCGTCCGTCATTTCCTGCGCGCGCTCGCCGCGGCCATGATCCGGTGACGGCACCGGCTCGCCGACGCCGACAGACTGCCCCGGATGCGTGCCCCAGGTCACCGTCGGTTCGATGGCCGACCCGTCGATGACCACGCGGTCGTCGTACACCGCGCCGGGATCGGACGCGAGCGACCGCCACCATGCCGCCGCGCGCTCGAACGCGGCACCCTGCGGCGCGCGTTCGCGCCCGCGCAGCCACGCAATCGTCGTGTCGTCGGGATTGACATACCCAATCCGGGCGCCGCCTTCGATCGACATGTTGCACACGGTCATGCGCTCTTCCATCGACATCCGATCGATGACCGCGCCGCCGTATTCGTAGGCGTAGCCCACGCCGCCATTCACGCCAAGGGTCCTGATGATCGTGAGGATGACGTCCTTCGCATAGACGCCTGGCGCCAGCGTGCCGGTGACCTCGATGCGGCGCACGGCCAGCGGCTCGATCGCCAGCGTCTGCGACGCCAGCACGTCGCGCACCTGCGACGTGCCGATGCCGAATGCCAGCGCGCCGAACGCGCCGTGCGTGGACGTGTGACTGTCGCCGCACGCGATGGTCATCCCTGGCTGCGTGAGTCCGAGCTCCGGGCCGATGACGTGGACGATGCCCTGCCGGCCGCTGTCGAGGCCGAGCAGCTCGATGCCCGACGCCGCGCAGTTGCGCTCGAGCGCCGCGAGCATCGCCTCGGCCAGCGTGTCGCCGAACGGACGCGCCTGCCGCCCGGTGGGCACGATGTGATCGACGGTGGCGATGGTGCGATCGGGCCGCCGTACCGAAAGCCCGTGCAGGCGCAGCATTTCAAACGCCTGCGGGCTCGTGACTTCGTGAATCAGATGCAGGCCGACAAACAGCTGCGTCTGCCCGGAGGGCAGCACGCGCACGCGATGGGCGTTCCAGACTTTCTCGAAAAGCGTCATGGTGGCTCGAACGCGTCGATCGTAGCATCCCGCTCGCGGCCAGAACGTTCGCTTATCAGGCGATAATGGCCGTTCATGACCTTGCGGGCGTGGATGATGTGGCTGCTGCTTGCCGCGGCGGCTGCGGCTGCATTCGATCAGCCCGCCCCGTATCTCACGGGCCGCGTGATCGACCACCGGCGCCGACGGCGGGTACCAGTCAGGCACGCTGCTGTCAGGCATGTACACAATCACCGTCACGCGTGACGGTTATCTGCCGGCCGTCGCGCTCTACGATGATCGCGCTCAAAGGACTGCTTCCGGGCTCGATGCTGCGGGTGACCGCCAACGCACCCGACCTCTGGACGCTGACGCGCTTCGCGCCGCCGACGACGGCGCCGCGCGGCGTGGTGCCCCTCGATGCCGCAGCCGCGGGCTGCACCGCGGCCTATTTCCGGCGCACATCGGCATTCATCCGTGGCCGAGTGCAGTTAGGAGACCTGGAGTGGGTCCCGGACGTCGCTGTTATTGCCACACCACTCGACTCCCCCACCGCACCTGTTGTTGTTTCTGCGATGACAGACGATGGGATGTTTCACCTCAGCGGGATTGCGGTGGGCCTTGCGTACGAAGTTTTAGCCATCCCCGCAGGTTTCACACCCGATGGCATCGCACAGGACCTTCGACATCCGGTCACAGCCGCGGGAGGCGACATCATCACCATTCCGTTGAGCCTGCCGATCGCGCGATAATAGTGATCCCGCCATGGATTTTCTCAGCTCGCTCAATCCCGCACAGCAGGAAGCCGTGCTGCACAGCAAAGGCCCGCTGCTCATTCTCGCCGGCGCGGGATCCGGCAAGACGCGCGTCATCACGTACCGCATTGCGTACCTGATTGGCGACGGGCATGCCGCGCCCGACGAGGTGCTCGCCGTCACGTTCACGAACAAGGCGGCCGAGGAGATGCGCGAGCGCGTGCAGGCGCTCATCGGCGACGACGGCGCGCGTGTCTGGCTGTCGACCTTTCACTCGCTCTGCGCGCGTCTGCTGCGCCGCGAGGCGCCGGCCATCGGCCTCACGCGCGACTTCGTCATCTACGACTCCTCGGACCAGATCTCGGTCGTCAAGCAGGGCATGAAGTCGCTCGGCATCGACGACAAGATGCTGCCGCCGCGCCAGGCGCTCAGCCGCATCAGCGCGGCCAAGAACCGGATGGAAGGGCCCGACGACATTCAGACGTCGAGCTGGAACCTGCGCGAGCAGCAGGTCGCGAAAATCTACGCCTACTACCTGCGCACGCTTGCCGAGAGCAACGCGCTCGACTTCGACGACCTGCTGCTGAAGACCGTCGAGCTGATGGAAACGTCGGAAGCCGTGCGCACGAAGTACGCGCAGCGCTTCAAGTACGTGCTCGTCGACGAGTATCAGGACACCAACCGGCCGCAGTACATGCTGGTCAAGCGCCTCTCCGAGATCCACCGCAACCTCTGCGTCGTCGGCGATCCGGATCAGTCCATCTACAAGTGGCGCGGCGCCGATCTGCGCAACCTGATGGACTTCGAGCAGGACTTCCCGGAGGCGGCCACCGTGCGCCTCGAGCAGAACTATCGCTCGACGCAGGTGATTCTCGACGCCGCGTCGGCCGTCATCAGCCGCAACCGCAATCGCAAGGAGAAGCGGCTGTGGACCGACAAGGAAGGCGGACGGCCGATCGTCTACTTCCGCGGCGGCGACGAGCTCGAAGAGGCCGACTTCATCACCAAGGTCATTCGCGAGGCGCGAAACACCGAGGTCAGCACGCTCGCGGCCGTGCTCTATCGCACCAACGCGCAGTCGCGCGCGATTGAAGACGCGCTGATGCGCGACGCCATTCCCTACAAGGTGATTGGCGGCGTCAGGTTCTACGAGCGCAAGGAAATCAAGGACGCGCTCGCGTACCTGAAGCTCATCATCAATCCGCACGACGATGTGAGCCTGCGGCGCGTGATCAATGTGCCGGCGCGCGGCATCGGGAAAGGCGTGATCGACGCCCTCGAGAAAGTCGAGCCCGACGACACCAGCGACCTGTCGCCGCTGCTGCAGGCGGGGCTTCTGGAAGTGAAGTCGGCGCGGTCGCTGTGGGCGAAGCTGGTGGTTGCGGTCGAGCGGCGCCTGCTGCCGCCGCGCGCCGTCGCCTCGCTGCGGGCCTTCCGCGACCTGATCGTTGAATTGTCGGATGTGGCGCGCACCGATTCGGTGTCCATCGCCATCGGCAAGATGCTCGACCGCAGCGGTTACTTGAAAGACCTGCGCGACGAGCACACCGAGGATGCCGACGCCCGCATCGAGAACCTGATGGAACTCGTGTCGGCCGCGCGCGAGTACGAGACGCGCGACCAGGACGCGGCGCTTGGCGGCTTTGTCGATCGGCTCTCGCTGCTCAGCGAAACGGACGAGGAAAGCGGCAACAAGAGCGCCCGTGTGTGGCTCATGACGCTGCATGCCGCCAAAGGCCTCGAATTTCCCGTCGTCGTGCTCGCAGGCCTCGAAGAAGGGCTGTTCCCGCACTCGCGATCGGCCGAAGACGAGGACGAGCTCGAGGAAGAGCGGCGGCTTTGTTACGTCGGCATCACGCGCGCGCGCGAGCGCCTGTTTCTCACGAGCGCCGCGCGCCGGCGCGTATTCGGCGAGTATCAGTCGACCGAGCCCTCACGCTTCATCGACGAAATTCCCGCGAACCTGATCGAGCGCATGGAGCCGGCGTGGTCCTCTGCGTCCAGTTTTTCTGGCGCCGGACGGATGTCCTATCCGCGCAGCTTCGACACGCGGCCGAATCCGTACGGCCGCCGCTACGGATCGGGCGCCGGCAAGACGCGCGAGCGCGAAGAGACGCCCACCTACGACTACGCGTCGGAAGATCAGTCCTCAATGGGCGGCATGCGCAAGGGCATGCGCGTGCGGCACCAGCAGTTCGGCCTCGGCACGGTTACCGACATCGAAGAGCAGGGCGACGACTTCAAGGTCACCGTGCGGTTCAACACGGCCGGCCTGAAGAAACTGCTCGCGAAGTACGCCCGCCTCGAACCAGCCTGACATAATGCGCGGCGTGCCCCGCCGTCATCTGCTGCGCCTCTTCGCCATTGGCGCGCTGCTCACGCTCCTCGTGCTTCCGGCCGGCACACCGCCGGTGTCCGATGCACCCGCCAGGCTCGGCGTCGCGCACTGGCTGCTCACCGGCACCGCGCCATTCGAGGGCCTGGTCCCACCCGACCCGCTCGTCCTTCGCGATCGCCATGGCGTCAAGACGCCGTGGTACGGACTGGGGCAATCGCTCGTGCTGCTTCCGGCTGACGCGCTTGCGACTGCGGCCGGCATCTCCGAACCCCGCCATCGCTTCATCGCCGCGCAGTACCTGACCTTTCCGATCGTCAACGGACTGATCGTGGCGGCTGCCGCGCTCCTGCTCGCCACTCTTGGTTTTGGAATGTTCGCGGCCTCGGCTGGAGCGCTCTCGCTGGCCTTCTGCTCCACGCTCTTGTGGCACTTCCAGAACAACCAGGAGAACACGCTCCAGTTCCTGCTCGTGCTCGTGGGGCTCACCTCCGCGCTGCGGTGGACCGAGACCGGCCGCGCGCGCTGGCTGGCGGTAATGGGCGTCTCGCTCGGCTTCGACCTGCTGATTCGGCTGCCAAACGCGATCGACGTGCTGCTGGTGTCGCTCGTGCCGCTGCTGGCGATGCCGCGGCGCAAGGGCTACATCCGCGACTATTGTCGATATGCGGCGCCAGGCATTGCGGCGGGCATCGCCGCCGATCGCGCGTATCACTACGCGCGTTTCGGTGAGTGGACCACCAACTACATGCAGATGTCGGGCGACCTTGCCCGCCGCCTGGATCTTCCCGTGCCGCCCGGTTTCCCGTTCTCGAACGACTTCTGGATCGGCCTCACGGGGCCGTTCGTCAGCCTGCAGGCCTCGGTGTTTCTCTTCGATCCACTGCTCGTCGTGCTCGCAGCCGTCCTCGTGATGCGCCGCCGGAGCATTCCCCGCCTCTCCGCCAGGGTTGCGTCACTTGCCGCCGCCGGCATCGTCCTCACCGCCGCGGGATACGCGCGGTACTTCAACTGGCCGGCCATGAGCAGCTGGGGCGATCGCTTTCTTGCGGCGTGGGTGTGGATGGCGTGCCTGCTCGCGGTGCCGCTGCTCATCGAGCTGCGCGTTCGCGCGCGCATCATCGTGTCGATAGCCGCAGTGCTGCTTGCGCTGCAGCTGTCATCGATTGTGTTTCCGGCCTGGCTGGAGCAGGCCCAGCTGGGCATGCTGAAAACGGTCGTGCCCGGCGCCGTGTACGTGCCGGATGGGCGCTTCGATCATTTCGTGATCGGGCAGCGCCTGCGAAACATCGCGGGTGAAATGTCCGGCGTCTCGGACGCGGCGCCGATGCTGCCGGTGATGATGCCGCTCCAGTCGTTCCCTGGATGGGTCGCGCTGCTGCTTCGGGCCGGATGGTGCCTGGCGGCGGCGGGCCTGGTGTGGATGGCGATCCGGCTCCTCCGCGAGACGCGAGAGGAGCCGAAAGGCGTCGCTATTCGGTAGGTGCGCCGGACCCGTCGGGGGTCTCGGACGGCTCGGACGGTTCCGCCGACGCTGGCGGCTCGGACGGCGCCGGCGCCTCCTTCTCGTCATCACGGTCGGCCAGGCGCACGATGGAGACGACCCGATCCTGCTCCGCGGCCTCGCCCTCGTCGGTCTTGTCGGCAAGATTCAACAGCGTCACACCCTGCGTCGCGCGTCCGATCGTGCGGATGTCGGACGTGGCCATGCGAATGACCTTGCCCTGCTGGCTGATGACCATGATTTCGTCGCCGTCATGCACCCATGCGGTGCCGACGACCTTGCCGTTGCGATCCGAAGTCTGGATGTTGATGATGCCGATGCCGCCGCGCGACTGCAGCCGGTACTCATCGATGGCGGTGCGCTTGCCGTAGCCGTTTTCCGTGACGCTGAGGATGGTGCCGGTTTCGCCGACGACTTCCATCGGCACCACTTCCATCGCGACCACCTCATCGTCATCGCGCAGCGAGATGCCGCGCACGCCGTAGGCCGTGCGGCCCATCGGGCGCACGTCTTCTTCCGGGAAGCGAATCGACATGCCGTCGCGCGTGGCGATGAACACCTGCGCGCGGCCGTCGGTCTGCGCCACCGCGATGACCGCGTCGGTGTCCTCGACGCCCATGGCGATGATGCCGCCGGCGCGCGGGTTGCTGTACGCCGTCAGATCGGTTTTCTTCACCACGCCGCGGCGGGTGCCCATGACGACGAACTGCCGGCCTTCTTCCGACGGCCACTCGCGAACCGCCAGCAGCGCCGCGATGCGCTCGCCTTCGGCCATCGACACCAGGTTGGCAATGGCCTTCCCCTTGCCGTCGGCGCCCGCGTCGGGAATCTCGTGGACGCGCAGCCAGTAGGCACGGCCGCGGTCCGAGAAAATCATGATGTACGAGTGCGTCGACGCCACGAACAGGTGCGTGACGAAGTCTTCCTCGCGCGTGCGCATGCCGATGCGGCCCTTGCCGCCGCGCTTCTGGCTCCGGTAGGTCTCGAGCGCGGTGCGCTTGATGTAGCCGGTGTTCGACACCGTGATGGCCACATCCTCGTCGGCAATCAGGTCTTCGATGCGGAAGTCGCCCTCGGCCTCGATGATCTGCGTGCGGCGCTCGTCGGCGTACTTCGCCTTGATGTCGCGCATCTCCTGCACGACGATGTCGAGCAGCAGCGTTTCGCTGGAGAGGATCGCGCGCAGCCGCTCAATCGTGCGCATCAGATCGGCGAGCTCGTCGATGACCTTCTGGCGCTCGAGGCCCGTCAGCCGCTGCAGCTGCATGTCCAGAATGGCCTGCGACTGGAGCTGCGACAGCCCGAACTGCGTCATCAGCCCCTCACGGGCCTCGGCCGGGTTCTTCGATCCGCGAATCAGCTTGATGACTTCGTCGAGATGGTCGAGGGCGATCTTGAGGCCCTCGAGGATGTGCGCGCGGGCCTCGGCCTTGCGCAGCTCGAACTCGGTGCGCCGGCGCACCACTTCGCGGCGGAACTCGATGAAGCTTTCGATGATCTCGATGAGCGACAGCACGCGCGGCCGCCCGCCGACAATCGCCAGCATGATGATGCCGAACGTGGTCTGCAGCTGCGTCTGCTTGTAGAGATTGTTGAGCACGACCTCCGGCACTTCGCCGCGCTTCAGCTCGATGACGATCCGCATGCCGTCGCGGTCCGACTCGTCCCGCAGGTCTGAAATGCCCTCGATCGCCTTTTCGCGGTGCAGCTCGGCGATGTGCTCGATCAGGCGCTTCTTGTTGACCTGATACGGAATCTCCGTGAAGACAATCGACGACCGATCGCCCTTCTTCGACACCTCGATGTCGGACTTCGCACGCATCGTGATCGAGCCGCGGCCCGTCAGGTACGCCTGCTGGATCCCATGGCGGCCGACGATGAAGCCGCCGGTCGGAAAGTCGGGGCCCTGCACGGCGCGCAGCAGCGCGCGCTGGCGGTTTTCGCGCGTGTCTTCGCGTCCCTCGATCACGGCGATCACGCCGTCGATCACCTCGCCCATGTTGTGCGGCGGGATGTTCGTGGCCATGCCGACGGCGATGCCGGCCGATCCGTTGACCAGGAGATTCGGGAAGGGGGTCGGAAGCACCGTGGGCTCTTCGGTGGTCTCGTCGTAGTTCGGGACGAAGTCGACCGTCTCTTTATCGAGATCGACCATCATCTCGTCGGCGAGCGACGCCAGCCGCGCCTCGGTGTAGCGCATGGCCGCCGGCGGGTCGCCGTCGACCGACCCGAAGTTGCCCTGGCCGTCGGTCAACATGTAGCGCATGTTGAAGTCCTGGGCCAGGCGGACGAGCGTGTCGTAGATCGAGGCGTCGCCGTGGGGATGGAAGTTGCCCATCACCTCGCCGACGATCTTCGCGCACTTGCGATAGCCGCGCGTCGACGACAGCCCCATGTTCTTCATGCCGTACAGCACGCGGCGGTGCGCCGGCTTCAGCCCGTCGCGCACGTCGGGCAGGGCGCGCCCGATGATTACGCTCATGGCGTAATCCATGTACGAGCGCTTCATCTCGTCTTCGATGTTGACGGGGATGCGGTTGGGCGTCGTTGAAGTCTGATCCATGAACTAAACGTCGAGATTCTTCACGTCGAGCGCGTTGTCTTCGATGAACTTGCGGCGCGGCTCGACCTGGTCGCCCATGAGCGTCGTGAACATCAGGTCGGCTTCGGTGTGATCCTCGGCGCGCACCTGCAGCAGCGTGCGGATCGACGGATCCATCGTCGTCTGCCAGAGCGTGTCGGGATTCATCTCGCCGAGGCCCTTGTAGCGGTTCACCGCCACGCCCTTCTTGCCGGCGTTGATGAACAGCTCCACGAGCTCGTCGATCGTGTCCACGCGCACTTCCGCGGGCTCCGCGCGTTTGCCTGGGCGGGCCTCGGGCTTCGGCTCGGCCGCCAGCTTTGTGAGCTGGTCGATGGTGACGCCGCCCATGCCCGTCGCATCCGCGCTCGCGCCGTCTTCGGCCGGCTCCTGCTCCGCCTCGTCGGCCTGCGCCGCCGCGGTGGAGGTGAACACGGTCATCGGGCCCATGAGGCCCCGCACGTCCTGATAGCTGTGCAGCAGCGTGCGGAACTCGCCGGTCTGCACGAAGTCGAGGTTGATCGCAAACGTGCGCGGATATCCGGCCGTGCGGTCTTCGACGACGACGCCGAACGCCTGGTGCTCCTCGTCGGGCTGCACGGTCACGGTGCGCTGCGGCCCGCCAAGGGCCTGCGCCAGCTCCTGCAGGGACGTTTCGCTGCCGAAGAATGCCTTGTCGCGCGCGGTGCGCTCCAGCAGCGCCAGAATCACGTCGCGCAGCGGCATGCGGCGCTCGACCACCTGCAGATACTTGCGGAACGAGATCATCCGCTCGAGCTTCTTCTCGAGCTCCGCGCCTGAAATTTCGCTGCCGTCGGGCAGGCGCAGCACGCGCGATTCGACCGCGCGGCGAATCAGCCACGTTTCGAGCTCGCGCTCGTCCTTGATGAACGTCTCGGACCGGCCGCGCTTGGCGCGGAACAGCGGCGGCTGCGCGATGTAGATGTGCCCGCGATCGACCAGCTCGCGCATCTGCCGGTAGAAGAACGTCAGCAGCAGCGTGCGGATGTGCGAGCCGTCGACGTCGGCGTCGGTCATGATGATGATGCGGTGATAGCGCAGCTTCTCGGGGTCGAAGTCCTCGACGCCGATGCCGGTGCCGAGCGCCGCGATCATCGTCTTGATTTCGTCGCTGCCGAGCATCTTGTCGAAGCGCGCCTTCTCGACGTTCAGGATCTTGCCCTTGATGGGCAGGATGGCCTGGAATTTCCGGTCGCGCCCCTGCTTGGCCGAGCCGCCGGCCGACTCGCCTTCGACGATGTAGAGCTCTGACTGCGCGGGATCGCGCTCCTGGCAGTCCGCCAGCTTGCCCGGAAGCGAGCTGCCGTCGAGCGCGCCCTTGCGTCGCACGAGATCGCGCGCCTTGCGCGCGGCCTCACGCGCGCGCGCGGCGTCAACCGCCTTCGCCACGATCTTTCGTGCGACGCCGGGGTTTTCCTCGAGGAACGCGCCCAGCCGATCGTTGAGGATGCCTTCGACGATGCCCTTCACTTCGGTGTTGCCGAGCTTTGTCTTGGTCTGGCCCTCGAACTGCGGATGCGGAATCTTGACGCTGATGACGGCGGCGAGCCCTTCGCGGATGTCGTCGCCCGAGACGCTTTCCTTCAGGTCTTTCGCCAGGTTGCTGCTGGCCGCGTACGCGTTGAACGTGCGGGTCAGCGCCGAGCGGAAGCCCGAGAGGTGCGTGCCGCCTTCATGCGTGTTGATGTTGTTGGCGAACGAATACACCGTCTCGGCGTAGCTGTCGTTCCACTGCAGCGCAATCTCGACGCTGATGCCGTCCTTCTCGCCCTTCATGAAGATGGGCTTGTCGTTGACGACCGTCTTGTTCTTGTTGAGGAACTCGACGAACGAGTTGATGCCGCCCTCGTAGAGGAACGAGTGGCTGCGGCCGTCGCGCTGATCCTCGATCGTGATCGTGACGCCGCCGTTGAGGAACGCGAGCTCGCGCAGGCGCTGCGACAGCGTCTCGAAGCTGTATTCGGTCGTCTCGAAGATTTCGGCGTCCGGCTTGAAGGTGATCTTCGTGCCGCGCTTCTTCGTGGTGCCGGTCGTCTCGAGATCGCCGATCGGCTTGCCGCGCTCGTAGCGCTGGTTGAACACCTCGCCGTTGCGCCAGATCTCGAGCTCGAGGAATTCCGACAGCGCGTTGACGACGGAGACGCCGACGCCGTGCAGGCCGCCCGACACCTTGTAGCTGTCGTTTTCGAATTTGCCGCCCGCGTGCAGCACCGTGAGCACGACTTCGGCGGCCGAGCGGCCGCTTTCGTGCTGGCCGGTGGGAATGCCGCGGCCGTTGTCGATGACCGTGATCGATCCGTCGATGTGAATCGACACTTCGATCTGGTTGCAGAAGCCGGCAAGCGCCTCGTCGACGGAGTTGTCGACGATCTCGTACACGAGGTGATGGAGGCCGAGCGGCCCCGTCGACCCGATGTACATGGCCGGGCGCTTGCGGACCGCCTCGAGCCCTTCGAGAACTTTGATTTTGTCGGCGCCGTAATCGCCCGATCCCGTGCCGTTGCCGGCGCGGGCGTCTTCGGAAGCTAGTTCATTCATTCAGCGCGTCAGATCCTCATCGGCATGATGACGTAGGTGTATTCGTAGCCTTCGGCACCCACGGGCGTCATCACGGCCTGGCTCATCTCGTCCTTGAACGCGAGCGACACGACGTCGGTTTCCACCGCGCTCAGGAACTCCAGCACGTAGCGCGCGTTGAAACAGATCTGCATCGGCGCGCCGTCATACTCGACCATGATCACTTCGTGCGCTTCGCCCAGCTCGGGCGAACTCGAGGTGATCTCCACC
The DNA here is from genome assembly GCA_036675475.1 of Vicinamibacterales bacterium. GTDB lineage: Bacteria > Acidobacteriota > Vicinamibacteria > Vicinamibacterales > SCN-69-37 > JALYRV01. The sequence continues at coordinate 21,173 of JAKFEY010000029.1, read as the reverse complement.
TTGCCGCGATCGATCTGGAACTTCACCGCGCGCGAGCGCTCGTTCGACAGCAGCTCGACGCGGCGCACGGCGCTCGTCAGCCGATCGCGATCAAAATCGATTTTCTTGTCCGTGTTCTTCGGGATGACGCGCTCGAAGGCCGGGAACTGCCCGTCGATCACCCGCGAAATCAGCACGCGGCCGCCCACCTCGAAAAACAGGTGGTTCTCGCCCTTCTCGAACCGGACATCGTCTTCACCCTCGCTGAGCAGCCGCTGCAGTTCATTGAGCGTCTTGCGCGGCAGGATTACCCGCATGTCCTCTCCGGCCGCCGCGCCCTTGCCCTTCTTGCCTTCCGCGTCGCGGGGCACCTGCACCAGGGCGAGGCGATGGCCGTCGGTGGCCACCAGGCTCATGGCATCGGCCGCGAGCACGAACAGCGCGCCGTTGAGGAAGTAACGCGTGTCCTCGCCGGTGATGGCGAACTGCGTTTTCGGAATCATCGTGCGCAGCGCTTCACGCGGCAGCGTGGCGCTCCAGCTGCCCGTGGCATCCGGCAGCGTCGGAAAGTCTTCGCGCGGCAGGGTCTGCATGCGCGAGTCGAAGCGCTCGGCCGCCACCTTCACGCCGCTCTTGTCCTGCTCGATGCGGATGTCGCTTTCCGGCAGCGCCTTCACAATCTCGAACAGCTTCTTGGCCGGCAGCGTGAGCGATCCGGACTTGCCCACCACGGCCTCGCAGCGGCTTCTGAGGCCGACTTCGAGGTCGGTCGCCAGCATCCGCACTTCCTTGCCGTCGGCTTCGAGCAGCACGTTCGCCAGAATAGGGATGGTGTTTTTGCGCTCGACAATGCCCTGGAAGAGCTGGAGCTCGCGAAGCAGATCGCTCTTGCGGACGACTAGTTCCATTGGCGTGCTGACCTCGTTGAGGAGCCGTGTGGTGCTCCTGATCTCCTCCCAGGAAACACACTTGACAGACCGTGGTAGGGTGCCGGCGCTTGGATACCACGGCCTGTCAAGTGTGTTTCCCTTATGAATCGATCAGGAAAGAAAGAACAAGAAATTATAGCAAGAAGAAGGTCCTGTTGAAACCTGAAAATAGGCCCGTTAGTGGTTGGTAATCAACAACTTACCCTGTGCATGCGAAAGCCGCGTGATCGGCGGGTACCCGGCGGGTCGTTTGTGGAGATCTCAGGCCCGCCCGTACCTGTCGGAATACTCACAGCACCCCCTGTGGACGGCTGTGGATCGCCGGCCTCGACCCCGGCCGTACCGCTCAGCGGAACGACTCGAGGAAGCTGTTGATAAGGGTGTTGAAATCACCGTCGGTGCGGCGCAGCTCTTCAATCTTCTTGATGGAGTGAATGACTGTGGAGTGGTGCTTGCCGCCGAAGCTCTTGCCGATTTCCGGCAGCGACGCATTCGTCAGCACCTTGCACAGATACATGCCGATCTGCCGCGGCATCGAAATCGACTTCGCGTTGTTGCGCGACTTCAGGTCCGCCACCTTCAGCTGGTAGTAGTCGGCCACGAACTTCTGGATGCCTTCAATCGACACCGCCTTCTCGTCCTGCACCAGGATGTTGCGCAGCACGTCCTGCGCGAGCGGCAGCGAGATGTCCTTGCCCGTGAGCGACGCATACGCCAGCAGGCGGATGAGCGATCCCTCGAGCTCGCGGATGTTCGACTTGATCTTGCTCGCGATATAGATCGCCACGTTGTCGGGCAGCGCGACGCCTTCACTCTCGGCCTTGCGTTTGAGGATGGCGATTTTTGTCTCGAGATCCGGCGGCTGGATGTCGGCAATCAGCCCCCACTCGAACCGCGATCGCAGACGTTCCTCGAGCGCCGGAATCTCGCGCGGCGAGCAGTCGCTGCTGATGACGATCTGCTTCTGCGCGTCGTACAGCGCGTTGAACGTGTGAAAGAACTCCGTCTGCGTGCCTTCCTTGCCCGCCATGAACTGCACGTCATCGACCAGCAGGATATCCACACTGCGATAGCGATCGCGGAAATCAAGGATGCGGTCGTAGCGCACCGCGTTGATCATCTCGTTCATGAAGCGCTCCGACGAGATGTAGGTGAGCTTCGCCGACGGCGCGTGCATCAGCATGTAATGCCCGATGGCATGCATCAGATGCGTCTTCCCCAGGCCCACCCCGCCGTAGATGTACAGCGGGTTGTACGAGCGCGACGGCGCTTCCGCCACCGCCCGGCACGCCGCATGCGCGAACTGGTTCGAGGGGCCGACGATGAAGGTGTCGAAGGAGTAGCGGGGGCTGAGGCCGGCAGGCGATGCCGAAGGATTTTCGTCTTCGTCGGCGGCCGGTATCTCGGCCGGGTCGAACTCGGGCAGCATCGGCGCGGCGGCCGCCGGCATGGGCACCGTGTCGTCAGCCACGAACGAGATTTCCGCCTCCGGGCGCCCGACTTCGGTCAGCGCCTCGTCCAGAACGGCTGAGTAATGCTTGGTCAGCCAGTCGCGAAACAGCGGATTCGGCACCTTGACGGTCAGCGTGCGCCCGTCATCGGCCACGCACACCGTGGGCTTGAACCATGTGTAGAAGCTGTAACGGTTGACCTTGGTCTCGATGCGCCCAAGGATGTCGTTCCAGAGAGGGGTCATGCCTGTTCGCGCCTGAAATTGATGAATTTTCGCCTCAAAAGGCGAAACCTGCGATTTCCACAATAATTTCCACAGGTGTGGAAATCTTCGGGTTGGAGACCCATTTCACCGCCGCTGGAGTCGCCAAAGCCGCCCTTCCGGGAAAGACGCCTATTCTCCCCCGATTGACAGTCTGGCGGGGCACGTCTACGATCAAAGTTTCCTTTTCAAAGGTTTTCGATCTCATGAAGCGCACTTACCAGCCCAATCGCCGCCGCCGCCGCAAGACGCACGGGTTCCTCGTCCGCATGGAAACCAAGAACGGCCGCCTCGTGCTCAAGCGCCGCCGCGCCAAGGGGCGCAAGCGCCTGACCGTGTCGACCTCGAACAAGTAAACGGCCCCGCCCGCGCGCGGCGTGCGCGAGCTGGCGACGCGATGTCCAATTCGTTCCAGGCGGGCGATCGGGTGCGCAGGCGCGCCGAGTTCGTACGCGTGCAGCAGCAGGGACGCCGCGTCTCGGGCCGCTTCGTCACCCTGTTGATCCTTGCGAATGATTGCACAGCGCCGCGCCTTGGTCTCATCGCGTCACGCAAGCTCGGGCCGGCCGTGGCGCGCAACCGCGCCAAACGCCGGCTCCGCGATCTGTTTCGCCGGCATCGCGGCGTGCTCGGCCCCGGCGCCGCGCTCGACATCGTCGCCATCCCGCGGCGCGAACTGATTGCCGCCCCCTTTGCTGATGTCGAGGCCGACTTCCTTTCCACACTCAAGCGCGCCGGCCGCCATGCGTGATCTTCCGCGCGCGGCGCTGCTCGGTCTGCTGCGTGTGTACAAGCTTCTGCTGTCGCCGCTCTATCCGGGCGCATGCCGGTACATCCCGTCGTGCTCGGAGTACGCCGCGATCGCCATCCAGGAACACGGCGCCCTGAAAGGCGCCTGGCTCGCCGTGAAGCGCCTTTCACGTTGTCACCCGTACGGCGGATCGGGTGTCGACGCCGTCCCGCGCAGAAACACATAAATGGAACGTAGAGTTTTTCTCGCCATCCTGCTGTCGTTCGCCGTGCTCTTCACGTATCAGGCGTTCTTCGCGCCTGAACCGGTGGAGCCGCCGCTTGCGCAGAACGCCGCGCCGCCGGCTGCCGTGGCCGGCGCCGCCGCGCAGCAGCCCGCCGCCGCCGGTGCCGCCCCCGCGCCAAACGCGGCCGCGCCGAACATAGCCGCGCCAATCGTCGCCGACACCGAAGCGCGCGACATCATCGTCGAAACCGACGCCGTGCGCGCCGTCTTCAGCACCCGCGGCGCCGTGGTCACGAGCTGGACGCTGAAGCGCTATCCAGGCGTCAACAACCAGCCGCTCGATCTGGTCCCGTCGAATCTGCCCGCGGGCACAGCGCGCCCGTTCGATGTGAAGACCGGCGACGCCGCCACCGACCAGACGCTGGCAAACGCGCTGTTCCTTCCGTCTCCTGTCACGGTTGACGGCAACGCGCAGACCATCGCGTTCGAATATCGCGATGCGTCCGGCCTTGTGGCGCGCAAGCGATTCACGATCAACGCCGGCGGCCATCCGTACGTGATGCACGTGGCGGCCGGAGTCGAGCGCAACGGCCAGAAGCCGCCGATTCAGCTCGCGTTCGGACCGTCGCTCGGCCTCGGATACAACGCCACCGGCTCGAGCTACTACTACCCGCCGGCCGCCATCTACTCCGACGGCTCCAGCGCCGAGCGGCTGGACGACGATGACATTACGGCGCAGGCGCGGTATCAGGGCGCGTTCCGCTGGGCGGGCGTATCGGACCACTATTTCCTCTCGGCCATCATGGGCCAGGGACAGCCGCTGGCCGTGAACTTCGCGCCCGTGACGACGCCCGTGCCGGGCGGCGAGGCCGACGCCGTGCGCACGTTCGTGTCGTGGACCGCAGACGTCGCCCCCGACGCCACGGTCGCCGTCTACTACGGCCCCAAGGACTTCGACCTGCTGAAAGCCGTCGACGGCAGCCTCGTGCGCGCCATCGATTTCGGCATGTTCGCGTGGCTGGTCGTGCCGCTGCTGACCGCGCTCAAGTGGGTCAACGGCTACATCGGCAACTTCGGCTGGTCGATCATCGTCCTCACGCTGCTGATCAACGCGGCGATGGCGCCGCTGCGCCACAAGAGCCTGGTCTCGATGCGCAAGCTGCAGAAGATGCAGCCCGAGATCAAGGCGCTGCAGAAGCGGTACGAGAAGTACAAGATGACCGACCCGGAGCGGCAGAAGATGAACACGGAGATGATGAATCTCTATCGCGAGCGGGGCGTCAATCCCGCCAGCGGCTGTGTTCCGATGCTGCTGACGATGCCGGTGCTGTTTGCGTTCTATGCGCTGCTGTCGGTGGCGATCGAGCTGCGCGGCGCGCCGTGGTTCGGATGGATCACCGACCTGGCGTCGTACGATCCGCTCTACATCACGCCGCTGCTGATGGGCGGCACCATGTTCTGGCAGCAGTACATCACGCCGTCGACGGCCGATCCGGTGCAGCAGAAGATGATGCTGCTCATGCCGGCCGTCTTCATGGTGATGTTCCTGTGGGCGCCGAGCGGCCTCGTCCTGTACTGGCTGTTCAGCAACCTGTGGGCGATCGGGCAGCAGATTCTCACCAACCGTTTCGCGGACCCCGTGCTCGCGACGCCGGCGCAGCCGCCGGCCGTGCGGCGCGCGAAGAAGCCCGCGAAGCGCGACTAGCGCGAGCACGACGACAGCGGAGAGGCAGCAGACATGACCGAATCACCTGACGCGAAAGCCATCCAGTTTCTGAAGGATGTGGCCGCGGCGATGGGCGCATCGATCGACGTCGTCGTCGAGGAATCAGACGACAACGTGCGGCTCAATATGGAAGGCCAGGGCGCCGAGATCCTGGTGCGCAAGAAGGGCGAGACGCTCGACGCGCTGCAGCACATCGTGAACACGGCGTTCCGGCGCGACTCGCGGGATCACCGCGCCGGAGCGGATGCGCAGGCGGGCGACGTCCGTCATTACGTCGTCGATGCGCTTGGTTTCCGCAAGGGGAAGGAAGCCGAGCTGCGCCAGATGGCGAAGTTCATGATGGAGAAGGCCGCCTCGTCGGGCGTGCCGCAGGAGATGGGGCCGCTCAACCCGTATCACCGCCGCATCGTGCACATGACGGTGGCCGAAACGCCCGGCTTCACGTCCGAGAGCGCCGGCGACGCGTTCATGAAGTCGGTCTACATCTCGAAGACGTGACCTCGTTCGATCCGGACGACACGATCGTCGCCATCGCGACACCGCGGGGACGCGGCGGCATCGGCGTCGTGCGGATCAGCGGGCCCCAGGCGGCGGCGGTCGCCGCCGCGCTGCTGCCGCACTCACCGCCGCTCGAGCCGCGGCACGCCACCCTCGCCAGAGCGATCGACCAGCACGGCGCTCCGCTCGACGAGGTGGTCGCCACCAGCTTCCCCGCCCCGCATTCGTACACCGGACAGCACGTCATCGAACTGAGCGGCCACGGCAATCCGGCGCTGCTCGATCGCATCGTCGGCGCGGCGATCGCGGCCGGCGCGCGGATGGCCGCGCCCGGCGAATTCACGCTGCGTGCGTTCCTGCACGGCAAGATCGATCTGGCGCAGGCGGAGGCCGTCGCGGATCTCGTGGACGCGGTGACGCCCACGCAGGCGCGCGCCGCGTTCGATCAGCTCGAAGGCACGCTCACCCGAGCGATCGCGGAGATCGACGCGCCGCTGTTTCACCTGATCGCGAAGCTCGAGGCGAGCGTTGATTTTCCGGACGAGGGCTATCACTTCGTCAGCCCTGGAGATGCGGCGGCGGAGGCCAGGAGGATTGCGGACGCACTGGGCGCGCTCGTCGCGCGCGGACGCGAAGGGCGCCTGATTCGCGAGGGCGCCCAGGTGGTGCTGGCGGGCCGGCCGAACACCGGCAAGTCGAGCCTGTTCAACGCGCTTGCGGGCACCGATCGCGCGATCGTCACGGCGGTACCGGGTACGACGCGCGATCTCGTGACCGACGTCGTCGACATCAACGGCCTGGCCGTGACGCTGGTCGACACGGCAGGCCTGCGATCGACGACGGACATCGTTGAAGTGGAAGGCGTTGGACGAGCGGAACAGGCGGCGGGCGTCGCCGATTGCGTCGTGATCGTGATCGACGGATCGATTCCGCCGACGGCCGACGATCTCGCGCTCGTCGCGTCCACGGCCACGCGCGCGCGTGTGATCGCGATCAACAAGACGGATTTGCCGATCGCGGACGGACACGACGCGTACAACGCGGACGTCGTGCAGGTATCGGCCCGCAGCTATGCGGGCATGACGGCGTTGCGCGATGCGATTGCGGCGTGCCTGATCGGCACGCGCGAGGCGCGCGACGTGCCTGCCGTCACCAACCAGCGGCATCTCGCGCTGCTCGCGCAGGCGCACGAGGCGCTCACGCGCGGCGCCGAGGCGCTGGCGCACGGCGCGCCCGAGGAGCTCGCGCTCGCGGATCTGCAGGACGCGCGCGGCGCGCTCGAAGAAATCGTCGGCACGCGCACCACCGACGATCTGCTCCGCCACATCTTCCAGAGCTTCTGCATCGGCAAGTAAGCCGTCAGCTTTGGATAGCAAAGACTGTATCCTGAATTCGTGAACTACGACGTCATCGTCGTCGGCGCGGGGCACGCGGGCGTCGAAGCCGCGCATGCCGCCGCGAGGCTCGGCTGCCACGTCGCGCTGTGCACGCTCTCGCGCGAGACCGTGGCGCTGATGCCGTGCAATCCGGCGATCGGCGGCACGGCGAAGGGCCATCTCGTGCGCGAGATCGACGCGCTTGGCGGCCTGATGGGCCTGGCGATCGACGCCACGGGCATCCAGTTCAAGCTGCTCAATCGCAGCCGCGGGCCCGCGGTCTGGTCGCCCCGCGCACAGGCCGACAAGCGCCGCTACGGCGCGTGGGTGCGCGACGCGCTCGACGCCACGCCGGGCATCGACTGGGTGATCGGACCGGCCGGCGCCATCCTCACGAGCGGCGGACGCATCGCGGGTCTCGCCCTCGAGGATGGCCGGCAGCTGCTCGCGCCCGCGCTGGTCATCACGGCGGGCACCTTCCTCAACGGCCTCGTCCACATCGGCGACGAACAGATTCCCGCGGGCCGCGCCGGCGAACCGCCGTCCCGCGCTCTCGCCGAATCGCTCAAGTCGTTTGGTTTTGCCTGGGGACGCCTGAAGACCGGCACGCCGCCGCGCCTCGACCGGAAGAGCCTCGATTTTTCGCGCTTCCAGCCCGATCCAGGCGACGACCCGCCGGTGGCCTTTTCCTTCCAGTCAGCGCCCATCGATCGCGCGCAGGTGCCGTGTCACATTCTGCACACCACCGCCGAAGCGCACGCCATCGTCCGCGACAACATCGGACGGTCGCCGCTCTACAACGGCCAGATTTCCGGCATCGGCCCGCGCTACTGCCCGTCGTTCGAAGACAAGGTCATGCGCTTCCCCGACAAGGAGCGCCACCAGATCTATCTGGAGCCCGAAGGCGTCGACGTCGACGAGATTTATGTCAACGGCTGCTCGATGAGCCTGCCGCGCGACGCGCAGCTGCGCATCATTCACGCCCTGCCGGGCCTCGAGTCGGCCGTGATGCTGCGTCCCGGATACGCCGTCGAATACGACTTCATCCAGCCGACGGAGCTGCGCCCGACCCTCGAGGCCAAGCGCCTGCCCGGCCTTTTCCTCGCCGGCCAGGTCAACGGCACGTCAGGCTACGAAGAAGCGGCCGCCCAGGGCCTGATGGCCGGCATCAACGCCGCCCGCTCGGTGCGCGCAGAATCCGCCATCTCGCTCCGCCGCGACGAGGCCTATATCGGGATCCTCATCGACGACCTGACCACGAAAGGCTGCCTCGAGCCTTACCGGATGTTCACCTCGCGCGCCGAACATCGCCTGCTGCTCCGCATGGACAACGCCGACTTCCGCCTGACGCCGACCGGGCGCGAAGCCGGTCTCGTGGATGACGCGCGCTGGTCGCAGTTTCAGCATCGCCGCGCCCGCCACGCCGACAACCAGGCGCGGCTCGCCCGCGCGCACGTCTTCATCGGCGATCAGAAGCTGCCGGCCGAACGCGCCCTGCGCCGCACGGACGTCCCGCTCGCGTCGCTCCTCCCGTCGCTTTCGCTCGCCGACGGCACCACCGCCCTCGACCTCGCCAGCCTCGAGACGGAATTCAAGTACGAGGGCTACCTTCGCCGCCAGCACGCCCAGATCGCCCGCGCGGCCCGCAACGAGGCCTGCGCCATCCCCGACACCTTCCAGTACGCCGGCATCGCCGGCCTCTCGCGCGAAATGGTCGAACGCCTCTCCTCCATCCGCCCCGCCACCCTCGGCCAGGCCTCCCGCATCCCCGGCGTCACCCCCGCGGCCATCGCCATCGTCTCCGCCCGCCTCGGCCGCTAGCCAAATCACCAAATCACCAAATCACCAAATCACCAAATCCACTATGCTCCCCCTGTGGCGAGGGACTTTCAGACGCGACTGAAGCGCCGGGCGCTGAAAGCCGGCGTCACGCTGGCCCCCGACACCGCGCAGCGGCTCGAGACGTATTACGAGCTGCTCGCCCGCTGGAACGCGAAAATCAACCTCACCGCCCTCAATCTCTCCTCGGGAGATGAGGCGATCGACCGGCTGCTGATCGAACCGCTGATGGCCGCCAGGTCGATTCACCCGTCCGACAGCGTGCTCATCGACATCGGATCCGGCGGCGGATCGCCCGCGATTCCGCTGGCGATCGCGAGTCCGCGGCTCGCCCTCACGATGGTCGAGGTGAAGGTCCGGAAGTCTGCGTTTCTGAGAGAAGCCATCAGGACCATCGGCCTGAACGCCCAGGTGCTGACGTCCCGCTACGAGGCCCTGTTGTCCGACCCCGCCATGCACGAATTCGCCGACGTGCTGAGCCTGAGGGCTGTGCGTGTCGACGCCCGCACATTGACCGGAATTCAAGCGTTCGTGAAGCCCAAGGGTCGATTCTTTCTCTTCCGTCCGGTCGGACCGGTTGCGGATATTGATGTGCCGCCCACGTTGGCGTTGGCGGAGGCAATGCCTCTTGTCGAGAGCCTGCGGAGCCAGCTGGTCATTTTGGAGAAGCGAACGGTCGGGCGGCGGAATGTTTCACGTGGAACAAATTGACGATTCCGCCCGCCCAGACCTACACTTCTTCAGCCGCTAGCACGTAATTCTAGTTTTCTGTTGTATGACCAAAAGCGCAAGGATTATCGCCGTCGCCAACCAGAAAGGCGGCGTCGCCAAGACGACCACGGCCATCAACCTGGCCGCCTCCCTTGCGCTGGCCGATCAGCAGGTGCTCCTCGTCGACATGGACCCCCAGGCCAATCTCACCAGCGGTCTCGGCCTCAAAGGCCAGGCCGGCCCTGGCGGCACCGTCTACGACGCCATTACGACCGACGACTCGCGCCATGGCGATCGCGTCATCCGCTCCATGATCGAGCGGCTGTTCGTCATGCCGGCGGATCGCAACCTCACCGGCGCCGAAATCGAGCTCGTGAATCTCGATGAGCGCGAGCGCCGCCTCGCGCGCGTGCTCGAGCCGATGCGGCCTGCCTTCGACTACATCCTCATTGATTCGCCGCCGTCGCTCGGGCTGCTCACGCTCAACGCGCTCGTGGCCGCCGACAGCGTGCTCATTCCGCTCAACTGCGAATACTTCGCGCTCGAGGGCATCGCCGAGCTCGTCTCGACCATCAAGCGCGTGCGCGGCGCGCTCAATCCGCGGCTCGAGATCGAAGGCGTGCTGTTGACGATGTACGACGAGCGGACGAACCTGGGGCAGGCGGTGGGCACCAACATTCGCGAGTACTTCGGCGACAAGGTGTACTCCACCGTCATCCCGCGCAACATCCGGCTCGGCGAGGCGCCGAGCCACGGGCTGCCGGCGATCCTGTACGACGTGAAAAGCCGCGGCGCGGAGTCCTACGTCGCGCTCGCGCGCGAGTTTCTCGCGCGGCGGCGAAGCGCAGAATTTTAAGTTTGACGTTCAGAGTTTGAAGTTCGGAGTTTTGCTATGGCTGACAAACGTCCCGCGCTTGGCCGCGGGCTGAGCGCGCTGATTCCCGACGCGGCCGCCGACGCGGCGCCGCGCGACAAGCCGTTCGAGATCGATCTCGATCGGCTCACGCCGAATCCGCAGCAGCCCCGCAGTGTCTTCGACGAGGCCAGCCTCGAGGAGCTCGCGCAGTCGATTCGCCGCAACGGCGTGATTCAGCCGATCCTCGCGCGGCGAGCACGCACTCCGGGGGGTGCGGACAATCTCGACCGCTTCGAGATCATCGCCGGCGAGCGCCGCTGGCGCGCGGCGCAGCGCGCCGGCCTCCTCAAAGCGCCCGTGATCGTCCGCGACGTGCCCGACGACCGGCTGCTCGAAGTGGCGCTGATCGAAAACATTCAGCGCGACGATCTCAATCCCATTGAAGAAGCCGTCGCGTACCGCCGCCTGGCCGACGAGTTGAAGCTGACGCAGGATGCGATCGCCGCCGCCGTCGGCAAGGATCGCTCGTCGGTGGCCAACACGCTGCGCCTGCTGCGGCTGCCCGACGAGGTGCGCAATCTCGTGTCGGACGGATCGCTCTCGATGGGACATGCGCGCGCGCTGCTCGCGCTCGAGGCGCCCGCCGCGCAGCGTCAACTCGCGCGCGAAATCGTGGCGAAGGGGCTGTCGGTGCGCGAAACCGAGGCGCTCGTGAAGCGCCAGGGCGAGCCGGCCGCGGCGCCGAAGCCGGAGCCGAAGCAGGATCCGAACACGCGGGCGGCGGAAGAGAAGCTGCGCTTCGCGCTCGGCACGCCGGTCGCCATCGTGCGCAAAGGCAAAGGAGGACGGATCGAGATAACGTTCACGAACGAAGGAGAGCTGGACCGCCTGTTCGAACGGCTGGTTGACGGCAACTCTTAACTCTCAACGCGCCGACTCTGAATTTCTATGAAACGCCTGACATCGTACTCTGCCTGCGCTGGTTGAGCGAGCAAACTCGCCGCAGGCGAGCTCGCCCAGGTGCTGGGCGCCATTCCGCACACGACCGATGACCGTGTCCTTGTCGACTTCAGGACCGCGGACGATGCGGGTGTGTACAGGTGGGAGGGCGGCCCCGCGCTCGTGCAGACGGTGGACTTCTTCACGCCGGTGGTCGACGACCCGTACACGTACGGACGCATTGCCGCGGCTAACGCGATGAGCGACGTCTACGCCATGGGCGGCCGGCCGCTGACGGCGCTCGCGATTGCGGCGATGCCGGCGAAAGACGGCCCTGGCGGCGATGTCATTCGCGCGATTTTTCTCGGCGGCCACGACGCGCTGCGCGAGGCCGGCGTGGCGCTGCTGGGCGGCCACACGGTGTCCGATCAGGAAATCAAGTTCGGGTATGCAGTCACCGGCGCGATCGATCCGGCGCGCGTGCTCACCAACACCGGCGCGCAGCCGGGCGACGTCCTCGTGCTGACCAAGGCGCTCGGCACCGGCATCATTGCGACGGCGATGAAGTTCGATCGCGCGCCCGACGATGCCGCGGCCGCCGCCATCGCGAGCATGTCGGCGCTCAATCGCGGCGCGGCCGAGGCGATGGCGACGCTGCCGGCCGGCGCCGTGCACGCGTGCACGGACATCACCGGTTTCGGCCTCGCCGGCCACGCATCCGAGATGGCCGCGGGCAGCGGCGTGACGCTTGTGATCGAGGCGGCGGCGATGCCCATCCTGACCGGCGCCGAGGCGCTGGCGCTCGCGAATCTGCCCGGGGGCGGCCGCAGCAACGACGCGCATTTTGGCGGCGCCGTCCGCGTGGCGCCTGCGGTGTCGGCCGAGCGGCGCACCCTCGCGTTCGATCCGCAAACCTCGGGCGGGCTGCTGATCTCGGTACAACCCTCGCATCTTGAAGCACTTAGGTCCGCCCTCCGCGCGGCCGGCGCCGGCGCCGACATCGTCGGCCGCGTCGAGACGGCCGAGCCGGGTGTGCACGTGCGCCTGAACTGATCAGTTCCGCGCCGCGAAACCGGCCTCAAACCCTTGTGAAGGCAGGCACAAGGGCCCCTCACGTGTGATATAAATTTTAGGTTTTGGAACTGAATCTTTCCCTGCTCTGGGTCATTGCGTTTGTCCTGGTGCTGACCTTCGTCGTGAACCGGCTGTTGATCAAGCCGCTGACCAACACGATGAACGCGCGCCAGCAGGCGATTGATTCGGCGCGCGCGCTGGCCGAGCGCGCCGCCGCCGAAGCGCGCACCGCCACGTCGGAGTTCGAGCGCCGGATGGCGGACGCGCGCGGCGATGTCTACCGGCAGATGGACGACATGCGCCGCGTGGCCAACGACGAGCGCGCGCGCCTGCTCGAGGCGACGCGCGCCGAAGCGGCCGCGGCGCTGGCCGAGGCCACGGCGAAACTGCAGGCCGACACCGAACGGGCGCGCGCCGAACTGCGCGGCGACGCCGAGAAACTAGGCAACGAAGCGGCCGCGCGCATTCTCGGACGGCAGACGTCCTGACCCGCTCGATCGCACGTCCGGTAACGACTTCATGAAATCTCTCAAGGCGCTTCTCGTCGTTCTCATGCTGTGCGCCGCCCCGATGGGCGCGGCCGCGCAGGAGCATGGCGCGGCTCCGCCCGCCGGCACGCCGGCCGCCGCCCAGCCGCACGCGCAGACCCCGGCCACGCCCGCCGGCGGGCATGCCGCGCCCGCCGCTGACGATCACGCCGCCGAAACCGCCGAGGCCGGGGCTCACGAAGCCGGCTGGTTCGAGCTGGTGCCGAAGCTGTTCAACTTCGCGCTGCTCGTCGGCATCCTGGTCTACTTCCTGCGCCGGCCGATTGCCAACTACCTCGTCGATCGCAGCCAGCAGATTCGCCACGCGCTCGTCGAGGCCGCGGCCACGCGCGAGCAGGCATCTGGCGATCTCGCGCGGGTCGAAAGCCGCCTGGCCGCGCTGCCGGCGGAGCTCGAAGCGCTCAAGGCGCGCGGCGCCGACGAGGTGAAAGCGGAGCAGGCCCGCATCAAGGCGACGGCCGCGGCCGAACGCGAGCGCGTGCTCGCGCAGACGCGCCGCGAGATCGATCAGCAGTACCGCCTGGCGCAGCGCGCGCTCGTGCAGGAAACCGCCGAGCAGGCCTCTGCCGTCGCGCGCGCCCGCATCGAGCGCGACATCACGCCCGCCGATCAGGCGCGGCTCATCGACCGCTATCTCACGCAGGTGCGCGCATGACGCCAGCCACTGCCGCCCGCCGCTACGCGCGCGCGCTCTTCGACGTCGTCCTGCAGCAGAAAGGCGATCTCGATCGCGTGGGCAGCGAGCTCGACGCGTTTGCCGCCCTCGTGGCCGGCAGCGCGCCGCTCAGCGCCGTCATTACCAATCCGGCGGTGCCCGCCGCGAAGAAGCGCGCGCTCGTCGACGCGCTGCTCGCGCAGGCCGGCCAGGTCAGCGACCCGGTCGCCCGCACGCTCGGCCTGCTGGCCGACCGCGACCGCCTCGGGCTGGTCGCGCAGATTGCGCGCGCCTATGGCGAGCGCGTGATGGATCACCGGCAGATCGTGCGCGCCGAAGTGACGACGGCCGTGCCGCTCGAGGCGGATCACGCCTCCGCGATTGCGTCGGCGCTCGGCACCGCGACCGGCCGCCAGGTGCTCGTCGATCAGAAAGTCGACCCCTCGATTCTCGGCGGCGTCGTCGCCCGCGTCGGCTCCGTTGTCTATGACGGCAGCGTGGTGCGCCAGCTCGAGAAGATGAAGGAGTCGCTCGTCGAAAGCGGCCAGTAGTGCGAAGCGGAACGGAGCCGGCGACGAAGCGCCGGCGGAGTGAAGCGGAGCCAGGCGGGGTGCAGGGGTCCCCGCCGAAGAGATTCGACGGCAGCGTCGTGCGCCAGCTCGAGAAGATGAAGGAGTCGCTCGTCGAGAGCGGCCAGTAGCAGGACTAGCGGCAGGAAGAGCACATGAATATCAAGGCTGAAGAGATTTCCAAGATCATCCGCGACCAGATCGGCAACTACGCCGTCGACGTCGATGTCGCCGAGGTGGGCACCGTCGTGTCGATTGGCGACGGCATCGCGCGCGTGCACGGTGTCGAGCGCGCCATGGCCGGCGAGATGCTCGAGTTCCCGCACGGCGTCATGGGCATCGCGCTGAACCTCGAAGAGGAAAGCGTGGGCGCGGTGCTGCTGGGCGACTTCCACGAAATCAAGGAAGGCGACATGGTCAAGCGGACCGGCCGGATCATCTCGGTGCCGGTCGGCGAAGAGATGCTCGGCCGCGTCGTCAACGCGCTCGGCCAGCCGATTGACGGCAAGGGCCCGATTGTCGCGAAGCAGACGCTGCCGATTGAGCGCCTCGCGCCCGGCGTCGTCGATCGCCAGCCGGTCAAGGAGCCGATGCAGACGGGCCTGAAGGCCATCGACGGCATGGTGCCGATCGGCCGGGGCCAGCGCGAGTTGATCATCGGCGACCGCCAGACGGGCAAGACCGCCGTCGCCGTCGACGCGATCATCAATCAAAAGGGCAAGGACGTCATCTGCATCTACAACGCGATCGGCCAGAAGCAGTCGACGATCGCGCAGGTGGTGCGCACGCTCGAGGAAGCGGGCGCGATGGAATACACCATCGTGGTGGCGGCCGGCGCGTCTGATCCGGCGCCGCTGCTCTACATCGCGCCGTACTCGGCCTGCACGATTGGCGAGTACTTCCGCGACTCGGGCCGGCACGCGCTGGTGATTTACGACGACCTGTCGAAGCACGCGCAGTCGTACCGCGAAATTTCGCTCCTGCTCCGCCGTCCGCCGGGCCGCGAGGCGTATCCCGGCGACGTCTTCTATCTGCACTCGCGCCTGCTGGAGCGGGCGGCCAAGCTCAATAACGAGCAGGGCGGCGGATCGCTGACGGCGCTGCCGATCATCGAAACCCAGGCCGGCGACCTGTCGGCTTACATTCCGACCAACGTCATCTCGATTACCGACGGCCAGATCTTCCTCGAGAGCGATCTGTTCCACCAGGGCGTGCGCCCGGCCATCAACGTCGGCAACTCGGTGTCGCGCGTCGGCGGATCGGCGCAGATCAAGGCCATGCGCGCGGTCGCCGGACGCCTGCGTCTCGAGCTCGCGCAGTATCGCGAGCTGGCGGCGTTCGCGCAGTTCGGCTCGGACCTCGACAAGGCCACGCAGGCGCAGCTCAATCGCGGCCGCCGGCTCGTCGAAGTGCTGAAGCAGCCGCAGTATCAGCCGCTCGCCGTCGAGAAGCAGGTGGCCATCATCTTCGCGGCCACCAACGGCTATCTCGACGAGGTGCCGGTCGACCAGGTGCGCACGTACGAAGAGGATCTCTATCGCTTCCTCGAAACGCGCCATCCGGGCGTGCTGTCGGGCATCGCCGAGAAAAAGGTGATGGACGATCAGGCGAAGAAGGAGCTCGAGGACGCGCTGACGGAGTTCAACAAGGAGTTCGCGGCGGCGCCCGCGGCGGTCTAACCCATGCCTTCCCTTCTCGACCTTCGTCGCCGGATCCGCGCGGTCAAGTCGACGCAGCAGATCACCAAGGCGATGAAGATGGTCGCCGCCTCGAAGCTGCGCCGCGCGCAGGAGCGCCTGCTCGCCGCGCGCCCGTTCGCCACCGAGATGCTGCGCGTGCTCAACGGCCTCGCGGCGCGCGTCGAGCCCGACGCGCACCCGCTGCTCGAAGACCGTCCGGCCTCGAGCGGGCCGACGATGGTGATTGTGATCACGGCGGATCGCGGCCTGGCGGGCAGCTTCAACGCGAACGTCGTCAAGGCGGCCAGCGCGTTCATCGCGAAGGATGCCGGCGGCGAAGTGGCGGTGGGCCTGGTCGGCCGCAAGGGGCGCGAATATTTCGTGCGCCGCGGCTTCGACGTCCGCTACGAGGCGGTGAACATCTTCCAGAAGGTGCAGTACGAGGACGCGCGCAAGATTGCCGCGGCCGCGATGGACGAGTTCACGAACGGCGCGAGCGAACGGAGCGGGGCGCAGGGGTCCCCGCCGTCTGGAAAAGTCAGCAGTGTGTATCTCGTGTACAACGAGTTCAAGTCGATCATCTCGCAGCGGGTGGTGATCGAGCGGCTGCTGCCCATTCCGAAGCTCGAGATCGACGCGGGCGACAAGCAGCAGGCCGATTACCTGTTCGAGCCCGGGCCGGATCAGATTCTGGGCTCGCTGCTGCCGCGCCACGTCGAAACGCAGGTCTGGCGCGCGCTGCTCGAGTCGGCCGCGGCCGAGCATGCGGCGCGCATGACCGCGATGGACGCGGCCACGCGCAACTCGTCGGAAATTCTCGACAGCCTCACGCTGTACATGAACAAAGTCCGCCAGGCGGCAATCACGCGCGAAATCATCGAAGTGGTGTCGGGCGCCGAAGCTCTTTAGAGGAACGTAATGGCTGTAGCTACTGAAACGCAGGCGAAGCAGAAAATCGGCAAGGTCGTGCAGGTCATCGGGCCGGTCGTCGACATCGAGTACGAGAGCGGGCTTCCCGAGATCTACAACGCCGTGCGCGTGGTCTCGGACGAGGGCGCGGCCCAGCCCGTCGACATCGTCTGCGAGGTCGAGCAGCACCTCGGCGAGAACCGCGTGCGCGCGGTCGCGATGAAGCCGACCGACGGCCTGCAGCGCGGCATGCGCGCCATCGACACCGGCGAGGGCATCACGATGCCGGTCGGTCCCGCCACGCTCGGGCGCGTGCTGAACGTGCTGGGCGAGCCGGTCGACTTTCCCGATCAGCCGGTGCAGTCGAAAGAGCGCTGGCCGATTCACCGCAAGGCGCCGTCGCTCGAGGAGCAGTCGACCGAGCTGAAGATGTTCGAGACGGGCATCAAGGTCATCGACCTGCTCGAGCCGTACGTGACGGGCGGCAAGATCGGGCTGTTCGGCGGCGCCGGCGTCGGCAAGACCGTCATCATCATGGAGCTGATCCACAACATCGCCATGAAGCACGGCGGTGTGTCGGTGTTCGGCGGCGTCGGCGAACGCACGCGCGAGGGCAACGACCTCTGGCTCGAGTTCCAGGAGAGCGGCGTCATCAACATGGAGGACCAGACGAAGTCGCGCGCCGCGCTCGTCTACGGCCAGATGACGGAACCGCCGGGCGCGCGCCTGCGCGTGGCGCTGTCGGCGCTCACGGTCGCCGAGTACTTCCGCGACGCGGAAGGCAAGGACGTGCTGCTGTTCATCGACAACATCTTCCGCTTCACGCAGGCGGGCTCGGAAGTGTCGGCGCTGCTCGGCCGCATGCCGTCGGCCGTCGGCTACCAGCCGACGCTGCTGTCGGAGATGGGCGAGCTGCAGGAGCGCATCACGTCGACCCGCAAGGGCTCGATCACCTCGGTGCAGGCCATCTACGTGCCCGCCGACGACTACACCGACCCGGCGCCGGCCACCACCTTCGCGCACCTCGACGCGACGACGAACCTGTCGCGATCGATCGCGGAGCTGGGCATCTATCCGGCCGTCGATCCGCTGGCGTCGACCTCGCGCATTCTCGATCCGCGCGTCATCGGCGACGAGCACTACAACGTGGCGCGCAACGTCAAGCAGGTGCTGCAGCGCTACAAGGACCTGCAGGACATCATCGCCATTCTCGGCATCGACGAGCTGTCGGAAGAAGACAAGCTGTCGGTGTCGCGCGCGCGCAAGATTCAGCGCTTCCTCTCGCAGCCGTTCTTCGTCGGCGAGCAGTTCACGGGCATCAAGGGCCAGTACGTGCCGATTGCCGAAACCGTGCGCGGCTTCAAGGAAATCGTCGACGGCAAGCACGACAACGTGTCGGAGCAGGACTTCTATATGGCCGGCACGATCGACGAAGTCGTCGAGCGCGCCGCGAAGCGGGCGAAGGCCTAGCGTATGGCATCCATCCGTCTCGAGATCGTCACGCCCGAGCGGATGCTCGTGCGCGAAGACGTCGACGAGGTGGTCGTTCCCGGCGAGGACGGCTATCTCGGCGTGCTTCCGGGCCACACGCCGCTGCTGTCCACGCTCAAGGTGGGCGATCTCTGGTACCGCAAGGGCCAGGAGAAAACCCACGTGCCGGTTGCCGGGGGCTTCGCCGAAGTCCTGCCCGATCGGGTGACGATCCTCGCAGAGGTCGCCGCCGAGACAGGCGCCGACGCGCCGCGCGCCTGATCCCATGCCCCGTCTTTCGTGGGCGGTCGCGACGCATCCTGGACTCCGGCGCGATTCCAATGAGGATGCGTACGCGGCGCGGCCCGATCTCGGGCTGTTCCTGGTCGCCGACGGCATGGGCGGCCACGCCGCCGGCGAGGTGGCGTCGAAAGTCACCGCCGACACCATTGAAGCCTTCGCGAACGACACCCGCGCCCGCGATCTGAACCGCACCTGGCCCTTTCCCTTCGAGCCGTCGCTGTCGGTTGACGCCAACCGGCTGAAGGCCGCGTTCCGCCTGGCCAACCGCCAAGTCGCGCAGCGCATGGAGTCGCAGCAGGAGCTGCGCGGCATGGCGACCACCGCCTCGGCGGTGATTGTCGAAGAGACCGCGGCGGGTGAGGTGCGCGCGGCGATCGGGCATGTCGGCGACAGCCGCGTGTATCTGTATCGCGGCGGCGCCCTGCGCCAGCTGACCGACGATCATTCGTGGGTGGGCGAGCAGATCCGATCGGGCGTGATGAGCGACGCCGACGCGCGGCGCCACCCGTGGCGCAATGTCGTGACGCGCGCGATTTCGGGCGGCGCCGATCCCGAGGTTGACGTGATCGAGATGCCGCTCGAGCCGGGCGACAAGCTGCTGCTCTGCAGCGACGGGCTGTCGGGCGTGGTCGCGGCCGAGGAAATCGAGCGTATCCTTGCGGGCGACGACCTCGAGCAGGCGTGCCAGGCGCTGATGGCCGCGGCCAACGAGGCCGGCGGCCCCGACAACATCACGGCCGTCGTCATCGCGACCACTGATTCGCTGACTGATGCTCCATAACCTTCGCCAGCTTCCCCGCTACCGCGGCCTCATCCAGACGCTGGTGGTGCGCGAGCTGAAGGCGCGGTATCGCGGATCGGTGCTCGGCTATCTCTGGTCGTTCATCAACCCGCTGCTGCTGCTCCTGATCTATTCGTTCGTCTTCAAGATCGTCATCCGCAACGACGACCCGCGCGTGCAGCCGTACGCGCTGTTCATGTTCTGCGGCATCCTGCCCTGGACGTGGTTCTCGGCGTCGCTCAGCGAAGCGTCGAACGCGCTGATTGCCAACGGCAATCTGATCAAGAAGGTGTTGTTCCCCGCCGAAGTGCTGCCGATCGTCACCGTGCTGTCGAACATGGTGCACTTCTTCCTGGGGCTGCCGATTCTTGCGGCGTTTCTCATCTGGTACCAGCGGCCGCTGAACGTGGTGGAGCTCGCCTGGTTTCCGGTCGTCGTGCTGGTGCAGCTGCTGTTCACGACGGGCCTGGCGTTGATCCTCGCGGCGCTTACGGTGCATTTCCGCGACATCCGCGACATTCTCTCGAACCTGCTGACGTTCTGGTTTTTCGCGACGCCGATCATCTACACGTGGATGTTCATGGCCGACCGCGGGTACATGGGGTATCTGGACCTGAACCCCTTCACGCACCTGGCCATTTCGTACCAGGAGATTCTTTTCTTCGACGGCCCCTTCGGGCACTGGCGATGGCTGCTGGCGCTGGGCGGTGTGTCGGTGGTGTTGTTTCTCTTCGGGTACTGGCTGTTCGATCGGCTGCGTGACTCGTACGCGGAGGTCGTCTAGTCATGCGGCCGGCCATCGAGCTCGCGGACGTCACCAAGATCTATCGCAAGTACGGCGGGCGTCAGTTCTCGACGCTCAAGAGCGCGCTGCTCAACCGCAGCATCCTCCGTGACCTGAGCCCGAAAGAGACGTTTGCCGCCGTCAAGGATCTGTCCTTCACGGTGCCGAAGGGCTCGACGTTCGGCGTGATGGGCCGCAACGGATCGGGCAAGAGCACCGCGCTGAAGCTCGTGGCCGGCATCACCAAGCCGACGTCGGGCACCGTTCGCGTCGACGGCCGCATCTCGGCGCTCATCGAGCTCGGCGCCGGCTTCCATCCGGAAATCTCGGGCCGCGAGAACATCTTCATCAACGGCATCATGCTCGGCCTGACCAGGCGCGAGATTGAACAGCGCTTCGACGAGATTGTCGACTTCGCCGAGATGCAGGAGTTCATCGACGCGCCGGTCAAGACCTACTCGTCGGGCATGTACATGCGCCTCGGCTTCGCCGTGGCCATTCACGTCGATCCCGACGTGCTGCTCGTCGACGAGGTGCTGGCTGTCGGCGACGAGGGCTTCACGCACAAGTGCCTCGACAAGTTCGCCGAGTTCAAGCGCCGCGGCCGGACGATTCTGCTCGTCACGCACACGCTCGACCTGATCGAGAAGTTCTGCGACGAGGCCCTCTGGATTGACGCCGGCGAGAAGCGCGCCGAAGGCGACCCGAAACGCGTCGTCGCCACCTATCTCTCCGCTGTCGCCAGCGGCGAAGACGCGCAGCTGGCCGCCGGCGATGCGAAGGCGCAGAAGTCCGTCGCGGATCACGAGGATGCCGCGGCCGGCATCGAGGTGCCGGGCCAGGAGCAGGCCGAGCTCG
>JAKFEY010000037.1:0-88731 GCA_036675475.1 Vicinamibacterales bacterium | reverse complement strand
CGTGAGATGTGACTGTTTCGACTCCACACGCGCGCGAGGGCGGCGTGCTGCCTACCAGCACGGGCCTCGTGCTCGTCGACGAAACCTTCACGCTGCTGCAGGCCGACCGCTCGGCGATTGCGATCCTCACCTATCCCGATCACCCGGCCACACCGGCGGGCCTGCAGACGCGCCTCAATGCGTTGTGCGCCATCGGGGGCACCACGCAGTACTTCGTGTCGGGCACGCGCACCTACTCCTATCGCGCGATCCCCCTGCAGGTGGTGCAGCAGCGCGGCTACATCACGGCGCTGCTCTTCGAGCGCGTGCATCGCAAGGAAGTGGACCACCTGCTCGCCGCCGGCGCGCTCTTCCATCTGAGCCCGCGCCAGCGCGAAACGGTCTGGGGCATCATGCAGGGCCTCACCACCAAGGAAATCGCCGCGCACATGCGCGTGAGCCCGCACACCGTCAAGCAGTTCGTGCGCCAGAGCATGGAAAAACTCGGCGTCACCACCCGCGCCGGCATCGTCGGCCGCGTCGTGTCGACCGACGTGACAGCGGGCCGCCTTGCCGCGCCCGCGCATGACACGGCCGGGACATATCCCCCGGCGTAAACCGCGCAAGCTGCCCTCCCCTACAACTGCACGATCGTCACGCCCTCGTTGCGGCGATCGACGAAGAAGCCGCGCACCGAGGGCAGCTGCCGCAGGCGCGCGTGGACGGCGGACTTCAGGCGGCCGCCGCTGCGCCCATGGATCACGCGCACTTCCGCGTGACCCGCCAGCAGCGCGTCGTTCAGAAACTGATCGAGGTCGGCTTCGGCCTCCGCCACGGTACGGCCGTGCAGATCGATCGATGACGGCGCGTGCGAAGGTGACGATGGCGCGGGTGCGCCGGCGCCTGCAGATCCGCCGGAAGCGCCAGCGCCGGTGCGGTGCTTCGCTGCCCTCGGCTCCTCCACCGCCGTCAGCTGCGACTCGGTCACCACCACCGCATGGCCCTTGAGCTCGACGAGATAGCGGCCGCCGTTGCGCACTTCGCGCACCACGGCCTTGCCGAAGTGCGCGACGTGGACATGCGCGCCGGGAGTGAAAGGCACGGGAGGGTTGTACCCTATAATCGGGCTTCGGAACTCCCCCCAACCCAGCTCGACCCGGAGGCAGCCATGACGCCGCGTCCTCGTTTTCTGTTCCTGTCGGCCATTGCTTCGCTCGTCGCCGCCCTGTCCGCCAGCGCGCAGACGCCGGCCGCCCAGGCGCCGCCGGCCCAGGCGCAAACAGCGCCGCTCACCGCCGAGATGCCGCTCGATCCCGCCATCCGCCACGGGCGCTTCGCCAACGGGCTCCGCTATTTCGTGCGCACGACCAGGAAGCCCGAGAAGCGCGCGGAGCTGCGGCTCGTCGTCGACGTCGGCTCCATCGTCGAGGAAGACGATCAGCAGGGCCTCGCGCACCTGCTCGAGCACATGGCGTTCAACGGCACGAAGCATTTCCCGAAGCAGGAAACGGTGGCGTTCCTCGAGTCGCTCGGCATGCGCTTCGGCCCCAGCGTCAACGCCTATACGAGCTTCGATGAAACGGTCTACATGCTGCAGGTGCCCACCGAGAAGCCCGAGGTCATGGACCGGGCGTTCCTGATTCTCGAAGACTGGGCGCACGGCCTGACGCTCGACCCGGCGGAGATCGACAAGGAGCGCGGCGTCGTCAAGGAGGAGTGGCGGCTGCGGCGCGGCGCGTTCGCGCGCATGCAGGACAAGCAGTTTCCGGTGATGCTGCAGGGCTCGCGCTACGCGGAGCGGCTGCCGATCGGCAAGACGGACGTCATCGACACGTTCAAGCCCGAGCGGATCAAGGCGTTCTATCAGGACTGGTATCGCCCCGATTTGATGACCGTCATCGCCGTCGGCGACTTCGACCCCGCCGCCGTCGAGGCCATGATCACGGCGCACTTCGGCAGCATTCCAGCGGCGGTCAACCCGAAGCCGCGGCCGTCGTATGACGTGCCCGCGCATCCCGGCACGCTCTACGCGATCGCCACCGACAAGGAAGCGCCGTCGGCGAGCGTGTCGATCTACTCGAAGTTCGATGCGCGCGACGCCAGCACGGTCGGTTCCTATCGCCAGCGCCTCGTCGAGCAGCTGTTCGGCTCGATGCTGAGCGTGCGCTTCTCGGAGCTGGCGCAGAAGCCCGACGCGCCGTTCGTGGGCGCCGGCAGCGGCCGCGGCGTCATGGTGAAGTCGGAAGAGATGACGTCGCTCAGCGCCGGCGTCAAGGGCAACGCCATCGAGCCCACCATCAAGGCCATGTTCACCGAAACGGAGCGCGTCGTGCGCTTCGGCTTCACCGCGGGCGAGCTCGATCGCATGAAGCAGAACATCCTGACCGGCATCGAGCGCGCGCTCACCGAGCAGGAGAACACGCCGGCCGCCTCCATCGCCGGCGAGCTGGTGCGGCACGTCACCCAGGGTGAAACCGTGCCCGGCATCGCGTACGAAGCCGCGCTCCACCGCCGCTTCCTTCCCACCATCACGCTCGCGGAAGTCAACGCGCTCGCGAAAGACTGGATGCCCGATCGCAGCCGCGTGGTCGTGATCAGCGCGCCCGACAAGCCGGACTTCACCGTGCCGGATGCCACACGCGTCGCCGCGCTCATGAAGGCCGACGCCGGCGCCGACATCGCGCCGTACGTCGACACCGTCAACGACGCGCCGCTGCTCGATCCGCTCCCGAAGCCGGGCGCCATCGTCAAGACCGCCACGAAAGACGCGTTCGGCATCACGGAATGGGAGCTGTCGAACGGCGTCACGGTGGTGCTGAAGCCGACCACGTTCAAGGAAGACGAGATTCTGTTTCGCGCGAGCAGCGCCGGCGGGTCGTCCCTGGCGCCCGAGGCCGACTTCTTCGCGGCCGGCAGCGCCAGTTCCGTCATCAGCGCCGGCGGCATCGGCAGCTTCAGCCTTCCCGAGCTGCGCAAGAAGCTGACGGGCAAGACGGCATCGGCCAACGTGTCGATCGGCGAATACGAAGAGGGCCTCTCGGGATCCGCCTCGAAGAAGGATCTCGAGACGATGTTTCAGCTGATCTATCTGCGATTCACCGCGCCGCGGGCCGACGCGCAGGCGTTCGCCACACTGCAGGGCCAGATGCGCTCGGTGATCGAGAACCAGCGCAACAGCCCGCCCTATCACTACGGCATGACGCTCAACGGCGCGCTCTTCGGCAACCATCCGCGCCGCGGACCGCTGACGCCCGCGCTGATCGACTCGATGAGCCTCGAGAAGGCCACCGCCTTCTACAAGGACCGCTTCGCCGACGCGGGCG
Source organism: Vicinamibacterales bacterium (assembly GCA_036675475.1). Lineage (GTDB taxonomy): Bacteria > Acidobacteriota > Vicinamibacteria > Vicinamibacterales > SCN-69-37 > JALYRV01. The sequence goes on along the minus strand of JAKFEY010000037.1, from coordinate 85,429 downwards.
ACTTCACGTTCGTGTTCGTCGGCAGCTTCGACCCCGCGGCCATGCAGCCGCTCGTGGAGCGCTATCTCGGCGCGCTGCCGTCGACCGGCCGCACGGAGACGTGGAAAGACACGGGCGTACGCTACGCGAAAGGCGTCATCGAGAAGCGCGTCGAGAAGGGCATCGAGCCGCAGAGCCAGACGTCGATCATCTTCACCGGCCCGTTCGAGTACACCCAGGAGGAGCGCGTGGTCATCCGCGCGATGGCCGACGTGCTGCAGACGCGCCTGCACGAAACACTGCGCGAGGATCTGGGCGGCACGTACGGCGTCAACGCCAGCGCCTCGTACGCGCACATCCCGGTGCCCGAGTACGCGGTCAACATCGCGTTCGGCTCCGCGCCCGATCGCGTCGACGGCCTCGTGAAGGCGGCGTTCGAGCAGATTGAACTGCTCAAGTCGCAGGGCCCCACCGACAAGCAGGTCAGCGACGTGCGCGAAAAGCTGCTCCGCGATTTCGAAACGAACATGAAGAGCAACAGCTATCTGGCCGGACAGCTGATGTTCAAGTATCAGTACACCGACGATGTGGCGACGCTGTTCGCGCTGGACGAGTACTACCGGAAGCTGACGCCGGCGGTGATTCAGGCGGCGGCGAAGAAATACCTGAACCCGGCCAACGTCGTGAAGGTGTCGCTGTTTCCTGAAAAGCAGTAAGGGCACCAACCTTTCGCGCCGCCCCATCGTCTGACGGGCATGTTTTCGGATGTGCTCGGCGACATTCGCTATGCCCTGCGCCAGCTGGGCCGGACACCCGGGTTCACCGTGGTGGCCGTGCTCACGCTGGCGTTCGGCATCGGCGCCACCAGCGCCATTTTCAGCGTCGTCAACAGCGTCATGTTGACGCCGCTGCCCTTCCCCGAGCCGGAGCGGCTCGCGCGCGTGCACGAGGTGGTGCCGCAATACGGGCGCTTCTCGGTGGCGCCCGCCACGTTTTTCGACTGGCGCCGGCAGAACAGCGTGTTCGAGCGCATGACGGCATACGGGTCGAGCAGCGCCACCCTCGATGCCGGCAGCGGGCCCGAGCGGCTCACCGGCCTGATCGTGACCTGGGAATTCTTCGACGTGCTCGGTGTGCAGCCGGCGCGCGGCCGCGGTTTCCGGCCCGACGAGGACACGCCGAACAACAACACCGTCATCGTGATCAGCCACGGCGCGTGGCAGTCGCGCTTCGGCGCCGATCCTGCCATCGCCGGCACAGCTGTGTCGATCAACGGCACGCCCGTGACGGTGGCCGGCGTCATGCCGGCCGGCTTCGCGTTCCCAAGCCGCGACATCGAGTTCTGGCGTCCGATGGCCATCGATCCCGCCAACGCCTCGCGCGGCGCGCATTTCCTGGCCGCCATCGGCCGCCTGAAGCCGGGCGTCTCCATCGAGCAGGCGGCGGCCGAGATGAAGACGATTTCGGAACGCCTCGGCACGCAGTATCCGGACAACAGCGCGAATGAATCGGCCGACACCGTGCTGCTGCACGATCAGATCGTGGGGCCGATTCGCCCGATGCTCTGGACGCTGCTCGCCTCGGTCGTGGTGGTCGTGCTGATCGCCTGCGCCAACGTCGCGAACCTGCTGCTGGTGCGCGCGTCGGTGCGTGAGAAGGAAATCGCCATCCGCGCCGCCATGGGCGCGGGCCGCCGCCGGCTCGTGCGGCAGCTGCTCACCGAAAGCCTGGTGCTCGCGGTCGCGGGCGGCGCGCTCGGCGTGCTGCTCGCCTACCTGGCGATTGCGCCCATCCAGACGCTCAGCGCCGGCAGCATCCCGCGCGTCACGGAAATCGCGCTCGACGCGCGCGTGCTGGCGTTTGCGTTCGCCCTCGCGCTCGTCACCGGCGTCATCTTCGGCCTCGCGCCGGCGTGGCAGGCCTCGCGCGCGGGGCTCGGCGCCATCCTCAAGGAAGGCGGCCGCTCGTCGGCGACGTCCGGCGGCCGCTGGGTCCGCAGCGCGCTGCTGGTCGCCGAAGTCGCGCTGTCGCTCATCCTGCTGGTGGGCGCCGCGCTGCTGCTGCGCAGCTTCACCAAGCTCTCGAACGTCGATCCCGGCTTCGATGCCGACCGCGTGCTCGCCTTCCGCGTCGCGCTGCCGGCCACCACGTATCCCGAGGATCACCATCGCGCCGCCTTCTTCGACAACCTGCTCGCCAGGATGCGGGCCACGCCCGGCGTCGAGGCAGCCGGCATGGTGCAGACGCTGCCGCTTCGCGGCGGCTACGTGCTGTCGTTCGAAATCGAGGGCCGTCCGCCGTCGCGTCCCGGCGAAGACCTGTCAGCCAATCATCGCGTCGTCAGTCCCGGCTACTTCACGGCGCTCGGTATGCGGTTGCTGCGCGGCCGCCTGCTCAACGATCGCGACATCCAGACGTCGCCGATGGTGGCGGTCGTCGACGAGGCGTTCGTCCGCCGCCACTTCCCGAACGAAGATCCCATCGGCCGCCGCCTCGACATCGGCAACGGCACCGACGGCGCCTACGAAATCGTCGGCGTCGTCAGCGACGTGCGCTACGAAACGCTGGAGGCCGCCGCGGATCCGACGATGTACGTCCCGTTCACGCAGGATATTTTCAGTCAGATGTGGCTGCTGGCGAGGACAACGGGCGCGCCGTCGGCGTTTGCAGGCACGGCGCGCCAGCTGGTGCGCGACATCGACCGCGGCCTGCCCGCCTTCTCCATCAGCCCGCTCGACGCCATCGTCGACGAGTCGATGGCCGAGCGGCGGTTCTCGATGCTGCTGCTTGGGTTGTTCGCGCTGGTCGCGCTGTTTCTGGCGGCCGTGGGGCTTTATGGCGTGGTGTCGTACACGGTTGGCCAGCGCACGCAGGAAATCGGCCTGCGCATGGCGATTGGCGCCGCCCCATGGCAGGTGCTGCGCATGGTCGTCGGCGGCGGCATGAAGCTCGCGCTCGTCGGCGTGGCGCTCGGCGTTGCGGGCTCACTCGCGCTCGCGAATCTCGTGGCGTCGATGCTCTTCGGCGTCACCGCGTTCGATCCCGCAAGCTACGCCGCCACCGCCATCGTGCTGCTCGCGGTGGCGATGCTGGCGTGCTACGTGCCCGCCCGCCGCGCCATGCGCGTGGATCCGATCATCGCGCTGCGCCAGGAATAGCGCGTCAGCGCGGTGACGCGTCTTCGCACTCGGCGTTCACCGGCGTGATTGACGTCACCTCGAGCCGCTTGACGTCGATTCTCGTCGTCGACTGCACCGTCGGCGTTCCCGACGTGCCCTTCGGCTGCTCGTCGGCCGGGAGAGCCGCGCCACTCGACCGCGCCGTCTGCGCGGACACGATCGTGCCGGTGACTTCAACCTGACGCCCCACGTGCTCGCGCATGTTGTCGGGCACACCGACCAGTTCATACGTTGCCGCCGGCATGCTCGTGTCGATCGTGCTGGCGGTCAGCACGAACGTGTTGGCGGCCTCGCCGGCGCGCAGGCATCCCTGCACGCGCTCGGGCGTGGCCTGCGCCTGCGGCGGGGTCACCGTCTGCCGCTCGAGCGGCACCACCTCTTCACTGCTGCCGCACGCCAGGCACACCGCCATCGCGCACGCCGCCGCCGCACTTGTCAGCCTTCTCATCACGCCTCCTTCTGTTGCCATACGGATGCTTTCTTCGCCCATGGCGAGTCCTGGTACCGCTGCTCGAACGCGCGGGCCGTCTCGATCAACGCGTGGTGGTCGCTGGTGGCCTTGTAGCGCGCCACACCGGCCCAGTACTGCGACTCGGCCGCGGCGTCGGTGAGCGGATAGCGCTCGATCACGAGCTTGTAGCGGTCCTCGGCTTCCGCAAAGTCACCCGCAAGCCGCGCCGCATGCGCGCGTCCGAGCAGCAGCTGGCTGGCGAAATCCCCCTCGGGCAGGAACCCCTCCATGCGATGCCGCTCCACGCCCGTCGCATCGATCACCAGCGTTGTTGGCGTCCACTGCGCCCCGTACTTTTCGCCGAGCTTCGCGAACGCCTCTTGCTGTTTCACGTGCACGCGCACGGGCACGAAGGAGTCGTTGACGAGCGTCGAGACCGCAGCAGACGGATACACCTCGGCATCCAGCCGAGCACAGCCGGCTCACATGGGCGCGGCGCTGAAGTCCAGCAGGACGAGCTTTCCGGAGCCCTTCGCCTCAGCGAGGGCCTTGTCGAGGTCGGTGTTCCATGTAATCGAATCAGCCATGGCAGCTGCCACTTCAAGAAATGCGCCGTTCACGGCCGAGCTTGGAGACTGCGATATGTTGGACGTTCGATGCGCTCACGGACGCTGGACCCCGCGCTGCTGACCCGGAAGATCGAGGAGATTGCCGGCGCCTCGGAGTCGGACTCGATCGCAGTCTCGCTCTACGACTACGAGCACGCCATGTCGTGGAGTTATCAGGGCGAGCGCTGGAGCCATGCCGCCAGCACGATCAAAGTCGCCGTGCTGTACGCGCTCTACGCCGCCATCGACGAGCGGCGCTTCGGCCCGCACCGGCGCCTGCACGTGCGCAACCGCTTCATCAGCAGCGTCGACGGCACGCCCTATCGCGTGTCGCCCGGCCGCGACGGCAACAGCGAGGTGCACGCCGCGCTTGGCAAGACGATGAGGCTGTCGGAGCTGGCGACGCACATGATCACGACGAGCAGCAACCTGGCGACGAACCTGCTCATCGATCTCACCGGCATCGACTACGCGAACGAGAAGCTGGCGGCGGCCAGCATCGACGGCATCGAGCTGGTGCGCGGCGTCGAAGACGATCGCGCCTTCGACGCGGGCATCAACAACCGCGTGACGGCCAACGGCCTGGTGCGGCTGTTCCGCGCCATCTACGAATCCTGGGGCGTGTCGAAGCTCGCGACCGCCGACATGCTCGACATCCTGTTCATGCAGCAGTTCCGATCCGGCATTCCCGCCGGCATTCCGCCCGACATCCGCGCCAAGGCGCGCATCGCCAACAAGACGGGCGAAATTTCCAGCGCCGCGCACGACGCCGGCATCGTCTACATCGCCGGACGCAAACCGTACGTGCTCGCGGTGCTCACGGAGCACGAGCCGGACAGCGGCAAGCGCATGGATCCCGTGGCCCGCGTCTCGACCGCCGTCTACGAGTGGCTGATTGCCGCCGATCCGCCGGCGCCCGAGCAGTGCGTGTGATGCAGCGCCTGCTCCCCCTCGCCATCGTCGACGGCGTCGCGCTCAGCGACGCGCACCGGTCGCTGATGCGGCCCGACGAGGTCGTGGCGTGCGCCGACGGCGTGCCGCGGCGGCTGCCGCGCTATTTCTATCAGGTCGATTCGTGGGCGCAGGCACTGGAAACGCGGCTCACCGACAACTTTTCACTGTGGGAGTTCATCGACGTCGACTTGTACGAGCCCGATCTGCTGCGCCAGTATCCGCGTTATGTGCCCTGCGCCGTGACGTTGCTGGCCGCGCACCTCGAAATCTTCCGGACGGCAGTGTCTGCCACCGTACATATCTCGGCCAACGGCGGGTATCGATCGCCGGCTCATCGGCGGTCCACGCCTGGCTCATCTCATGCATGGGCTACTGCAGCGAACATCTATCGCGTCGGCGGGGATTACATGGACACGCGGGAGCGGATTGAAAAGCTGAACGGGACGATTGCGCGCCTCATGCCCGGCGTGTGGACGCGGCCGTACGGCAGCACCGCCGGCCACGTCGACGACCACCTTCATTTCGATGTGGGATTTGTGCTGATGACGCCGCCGGGACTGCCTCCCGTGTTCGGCCCGCCCGCGGTGTGACATGAGCACGCGCAAACCCGGCAAAGGGCGCGAACGGACCGGCGCCCCGCTCAGCCTTGCGGCCGTCGGCCTCGAGGCGGAGTTTGCGCTGGTCGTCGACGGCGATCAGATCAAGCCCGAGCAGCTGTTCGCCGATCCGCGCGATTTCATCCGCACGCCGCTGGTGCACCGCACCGGCACGTCGTACCACCTGCCAACCGGCGGGGCGATCTACTTCGACACCGGCGTCATCGAGCTTGCCACGCCCATCGTGGAGATCGAGCGCGGCTGCATGGTGCGCGCGGGGCGCTCGCTCTGGTCGTCGCTGCACTTCGTGCGCGAGGAGCTCGACGCGTGGGAAGCGCGCACCGGCCGCCACGCGCAGCTCGCGGGCTTCAGCGCGCATTACAACGTGTCGGCCGACGGGCACGGCCGCGACGCGCGCGCGCGGCTGCACGCCATGGCGCGGCTGCTCACGTTCATCCTGCCGGCGCCCGTGATGCTGCTGGCGGCCAACCGCCAGTCCACCGGCGTCGGGGTGCGGCCGCGCGGCGACCGCATCGAGGTGACCGTGGACTTCACGCCGAGCTCGTCGCTCATGATTGCGGCCGGCACGCTCATCACCGGCATCGTGCGCGAAGTGTCGACGTGGGACGACCTGTCGCTCGAGGCGCTGGCCGCGCGCAACGTTCCCGTCATCGACGGCTTCTCGCCCTGCGCGCACACGTCGCGCAAAGGCTGGCTCGCGCGCTTCAGCTGCTATCCCGACAACCCGTTCGCGACGAGCCCGAACGACGCGCGCTGGCCGGTGCGCGTCGACGGCCGCCTCACGCACTGGAGCCTGCGCCGCCTCGCGCGCCGCGTGTTCGTCGAGTTCCGCAAAGCGATCTCGGCGATCGCCGATCCGTTCTCCTTCAGGCTGATTCGATCGGTGCTGAGCGGCCACGCGCCGTCACTGCTCGACCTGCCCGATCGCCCCGCCGCGTACGAAGACGCCGGACGCCTCTGTGAATGGGAAGATCTCTTCCCCGCGCCGCTCGTGGCCGAGTCGCGCTACGAACGCGTCCTCATGCGCGCGCTCGCCGGCGACCGCCTCACCATCGCCGGCGCGTCCTACATCCCCACCGGCATCAAAGGCTGGTCGCGCATCGTCTTCAAACGCGAAGACAACGGACACACCGTCGTCATGCCGTTCGACGACGTGCTCCCGTACGTACGCTGAAACGTAAGTTGTAAATTGTAAATAGCATTGTTTATTGATCATTGGGCGCCTGGTCTTTCTGGCGTCCTTTGCCTTTTCTGGATAGGTTCTCGCGAATCCTGGGCGGTTTCGCGCGACTTTGCCAGGATGCGCGTCAGCTGGCGGCCTTCATCCAGGGCGCGCGCGGTGGCGGCGCCTCGCAGAAGGAATAGAGGGCTCACGAGATGACCAACGTCGACGGCCCAACCGGTGATGCGTTCGCGGAGTTCGCCTGGAGTCACGCCCGAGGCGGAGGGCATCTTCCGTGCCCGCACGTTTTCAGGGAACTCGTATCCGTCGGTACCTCGAGTGCACCAGCTGGTAGCCGCCGTAAGCCATGAGGCCGAAGGCGGCGAAGGCGAGGAAGGTTTCGCCTTGCGGCAGGCGGCTGACGATGCGGAGCGAGCCGGCGGCGCCGCCGGAAGATGATGCCATCGACGGGCCCGACGCCGGGTTCATCAAGAGCCACACGCCGAGCACGATGAAGACGAGGCCGCGTCCGGCAAGGCCGATGCGGCTGATCGCGATGAGCCATTTGCCGGCTTCGCGCCGCGCCTGCCCTTCATTGAGCTGCTTGCTCAACTTCCCCGACAGGCCTTTCCACAGTTGATAGAGCCCGTAGACGACGAGGCCGAGGCCGGCGGCGAGGGCCAGCGGCCCCTGCAGAAAGGCGGCGGCAAACGACCGCACTTCTCCGCTGTCGTTGTCCCACCGCAGCAGGATGGCCGCGGCGTCGAGGGCCAGCGCCGCGTAAATCACGCCGCTGGCGATGTAAATGCTGCGCGCGGCGAGGCCTTTGGGGTCGGTGCCCTTGCCGTTCGCGTCGCCGAAGGCCTCGATGAAGCGCCACACGGCATACCAGGCCAGGCCGATGGCCAGCACCGTGAGCATCACCCGGCCGAGGGGCGCGCCGAGAACTGCGAGGAGCGCCTTGTCGGTGGAGGCGACCTCAGAGGAGCCGAAGGCGGCCTTGGCTCCCAGAAAGCCTAAAAGCAGATACACCACGCCCTTGGCGACAAAGCCCGTTCGGGCCATGGCCTCGATTCCACCCCGCATGTCCTGACGCATCGCCCGCCCTATCTCAATATTCATGCCCCCGGGGACGCCCCTCCCGCCCCGGATGGCCTGCGAATTGCTCTGCTGGAAGCCGGTGAAAAAGGCGCTGTTCGCGCTCGTGGCCCTCGCAGTGGCCCTGCCCGTCGGGCACATGGCATACGACCGGTACCACGTGCCCGAGGTGCCGGTCGGCTCCGAGGGCTGGCGCGTGCGCGCCGACACGATTGCGCGCGCAAAGGTGTTCGTGCGCGACGGCCCGAGCGCCGACATGCCGTCGGCCGCCGGCGCCGACGTCGAGTGCCGCTACGAGCCCAAGACGACGACGGGGACGACGCCGAAGTTCGATTGCCGGCTGGCGGACGGCACGGTCGTAAAGGTGAAGTACGGGATCAATCCCGAGATTCCCGGCGAGGTGGCGGCCACACGCCTGCTGTCGGCCATGGGCTTCGCCGCCGATCGCATGTCCATCGTCAATCGCGTGCGCTGCTACGGCTGCCCGCGATCGCCCTATCGTTCGCGCCAGGTGGCCGAGTGGTTTTTCGTGGCGGGGCTGCTCGATCAGTTCCTTGATTACACGGAGTACGCGGACTTCGCGCGGGCGGCTGTCGAGCGCAAGCACGAGGCGCGCGCCTTTGAAGTGGATGGCCACGAAGGCTGGGGCTTCTACGAGCTGGCGGAGGTCGACCCCGCGCGCGGCGGCGCCTCGCGCGGCGAGGTGGACGCGCTGCGCCTGATGGCGGTATTCCTCGCGCACTGGGACAACAAGACCACGAACCAGCGGTTGATTTGCCTCGGCGACACCGGCGACGACAGCGCCGAGCCGTGCGCGTCGCCCGTGCTGATGCTGCAGGATCTCGGCGCGACGTTCGGGCCGAAGAAGGTGGACTATCTCGGCTGGAAGCACGCGCCCATCTGGCGCGACCCCGAGGGCTGCATGGTGTCGATGACCAACATGCCGTACCGCGGCGCGACGTTCCAGGACGTGGAGATTTCCGAAGAGGGGCGCGCGCTGGTGGCCGAGCGGCTCGGCGCGTACGACGCGGTGGATATCGCGAACCTGTTCCTGTCGTCGAACTTTCCCGACGCCGAAACCGGCCGCGTGGGCGCCGCCAACGTGCAGCCGTGGGTGGATGCGTTCCTCGAGAAAGTGGCGGCGATCAGGACTCGTTCCTGCGCACCGACCCCCAGTCGATAATCTCGCCCTTGCGGCTGATCGCCAGGAAGTAGAGCGTGTCGCCCGCGATCTCCATCAGCATGAAGTGCGTGTCGGTGTCGAAGCCGGCCGCCGTCCATCCCGAGCGGCGGATGTCGTTGAGCCGCAGCGCGCCGCCGGCGCCGCTGATGAAGTACTGCACGCCGTTCTGCGGCGTGATGCGCTCGTAGAAATGCTCGTGGCCGCTCAGGCCCACATCCACCTTATGGCGGACGAAGATGGGCTCGAGCGCCGCGCGCATCTTCGACGCGCCGAACTGATAGCGGCCCGAGGTGTAGAGCGGATGGTGATAGAAGGCGATCTGCCAGTCGGCATCGGCATCCTCGAGCGTACGGTCCACCCAGTTGAGTTGCTGCCGCGTGAGGTTCACGGTGTCGATGGCGAGAAACAGCACCTTCCGTGAGAACAGCGGACGCAGGCTGCCCTCCTCCTTCTCGAACGCGTAATAGCGGCGGCCGTTCATGTTGAACAGCGGGTAGTTCTCCTGCCCGGCTGGATCGTGGTTGCCGAGCGCGGCGTAGAACGGCACACCGGCGTCGATGAGCGGCTTATAGGGACGCTCGAAGCGCTGCGCGTAGGCCTCCTTCGAGCCGGAGTCGCCATAGATGTTGTCGCCAAGCATCAGCACGAACGAATAGTCGAACCACTGCCGCCACTCGATCATCTTCGCGGCGGTCATGTATTGATGGCGGTCGCCGCGGCCGGTGTCGCCGATGACCGCGAAGCGCAGCGAGCCGGGCTTGCGCGGCAGCTCGCCGGGCCTGACCTCCGCATCCTCGACGCCGCCGCCCGCGGTGGAGCGTGCCGCAGCCTCGGGCACGGCCGGCGGCGGCGGGGCGTCGTTGTTGCACGCGGCCACGGCCGGCGCCGCGGCCAGCAGAAGGGCGGCGAGAAGGCGGCGCATCTACCTGCCTGGCTTCTTCTTGGCGTGTCTGTCGCCGGTGAGAATCGAATACGCGAGCCACATGCCGCCGCCGGCGGCAACCAGGAAGAACAGCATCGCGAAGCCGGGATAGCCGAGGATCCGGAACGACGTCTCCACGCGCATCAGCATCGCGGCGCCGATGATCAGCGCGGCCAGGATGACGCCGAGCGTGATCCGGTTCGCAATCTTCTGGAAGCCCTCGATGAGCGCGCCCTCGTCGATAACCTCCATCTTGATGCGCACCTCGTTGTTCGCGACGGCGTCGAACGCGCGGTTCACGCGCGCCGGCAGCTGCTCGACGAACTGCTTCATCTCGAGCGCGGTGCCGAACATGTTGGCCGCCGAGAAGCTGCGGCGCACGCGCTCCTGCATCAGGTCGGCGGCGTTGCGGCGAATCGATCCCTGCACGTCGAAGTTCGGCGCGAGCGTGCGGCCGACTTCATCCAGGTTGAGCAGCGCCTTGCCCAGCATCGACAGGTCGCTGGGCAACCGCATGCCGTGCATGCCCGCAATCCGCGAGATCTGCATCACCACGGCCCCGGCCTGCACTTCGTGCAGCCGCGCGTCCTGATAGCGCGTGACCATGTCGACGACCTGCTTCTCGATGGCTTCGCGATCGAAGTCCTCGAGCTTGTGCCCCATGCGGATCGCGATCTCGGCCGCCTGCTCGCCGCGGCCTTCGGCCACCGCCATCAGCAGCTTCAGCAGCTCGTCCTGCTTGCTCGACGACAGCCGGCTGACCATTCCCAGATCCAGCAGCGCAATCCGCCCATCGTCGGTCAGAAACACGTTGCCCGGGTGCGGATCGGCATGGAAGAAGCCGTCGATGATGATCTGCCGCAGATACGCGCGGAACAGCTCTTCGGCCAGCGCCGCGCCGTCGATGTCCACCCGCACCACCGGATTGAGCTTGGTGATCTTGTGGCCGGGCACATATTCCATCGTGAGCACGCGGCTGCTCGTGTAGTCGTCGATGGGCGCGGGAATGAAGATGCGCCGGAAGCGCGCCAGGTTCGCCTTCAGCGTGGCGAGGTTCTGCGCCTCGCGGCGGTAGTCGAGCTCTTCGAGAATCGTGCGGCGGAACTCGTCGACGACGTCGGAGAACGACATGCGGCGGCCGATGTCGGTGCGGCGATCGAGAAAGTCGGCGATGTCGCCGAAGGCGTTGAGGTCGTCGGCGACCTGCGCGCGCGCGGTCGGGCGCTGCACCTTGACGGCCACCTGGCGCCCGTCGCGCAGCGTGGCGCGGTGCACCTGCCCGAGTGACGCCGCCGCAAGCGGCTTCGCGTCGAACGACTCGAAGCCTTTCGACAGACGGAAGCCGAGCTCCTCTTCGACGATCTTCTCGACCTCGGCAAACGAGAACGGCTCGACCTTGTCCTGCAGGCGCGCGAGCGCATCGAGGTATTGCGGCGGCAGCAGATCGCCGCGCGTCGACAGCAGCTGCCCCAGCTTGATGTAGGCAGGCCCGAGCCGCTCCAGGTCGTCGGCCAGCTCCTTCGCCGCGGGATCGACAGGCGCGTCCTTGCCGCGCTTCTCGTCCTCGGCGCGCCGGTCCTCGGCCAGCAGCGCGTCTTCGAGCCCCGCCTGCTTTACCGCGTCGTTATTGCCGTATTTGTACAGAAGGCGGGCCATGCCCGCATAACGCTTGAGCCGGTCGGGAGATGCAGAAAGACCCACAGGCTCGACCGTATCAAGGGCCGTGCCAGAAGGGGGCGCGGGACCTGTGTCAACGTCGGCCGCGATGGGTGCGACTGATGCTCGGGGCTTGGTCCGGTATTCCTCAGCGCCGCCGAGGCGAGTCGCGCCAAGGAGCGGTCGCTCCGTCGTCTTTTTAACGGCGTCGCGTCGGAACACCGGACGCCGCCCCTGCGCGCAGACCTCCCCGCGAGCGTGGCCGGATGCGAGGTGTTTCTGCCCGCCGACTTGATCCGAGCGCAGAGGAGGCGGGCGGAAATACCTCGCGTCCGGCGTAAGCGAGCGCCGTGCGTTCAGCGCACCCGGTGCATGGCGATGACCTGTTCGGCCTGGTGCAGGTGGCGGCGCATGTGGGCGAGGAGGATGCGGAGGCCGGTGCCGGCGCGGACGCGCGACAGTTTGAAGAACGGGCTCGCAAACGTCGGGCGGTTCAGGTCGATGGTCGCGGCGTCTTTGAGCGCGGCTTCGATTTCGTTGAGCCCGCGCAGGAAGTCGCCGACGACTTCGGCGCGGCTGCGAATCGCGAGCGGCGCCGCCGGCTTCGGCGCGCGCATCTTCCTCGTCCCCGGCTCCATCAACGCGGCGAACTTGCGGCCGAACCAGGTACTGCGAATCGGCGCGGTAACCGGAGCGGCCGCGCGGCTCGCGCGCGACAGGGCGGCGCGCACCGCGCCGAAGTAGAGGCGGTTCATGTGATTGAGGTGCTCGAGGCACTGCCCCACGCTCCAGCCGCGGCCGTCGTGCGGCTGCCACGTGAAGCCGTCTCCCTCGGGCACGCTCTCGAGCAGCGCGGCGGTGCGGCGGCGGATGGCATCGAGTTCTTCGAGCAGCCCGGCAGTCTGCATGGCATGATTCTATCCACTTGATGAGACGGCTGATATCTGCGGCGGCGGCGCTGGCGCTGGTCTGCGCCTGCGGGCGCGACCCCGGCACTCTGCGCATCGCGACGACGACCAGCGTCGACAATTCGGGGCTGCTCGAGGCCATCCTGCCGCACTTCGAGCGCGAGACCGGCGTGGACGTGCAGGCGATCGCCGTCGGCAGCGGCCAGGCGTTCCAAATCGCGCGGCGCGGCGACGCGGCGGTGCTGCTCACACACGAGCCCCTCGGCGAGCGCGCGCTCTTCAACGACGGCCTCCTGCGCTATTACCGCAAGGTGATGTTCAACCGATTTGTGATCGCGGGACCCGCTGCCGATCCCGCTGGTGTCGCGCGCGCCGAATCGGCCGCCGGTGCCATGACGCGCATCGCGCGCAGCGGCGCGCTGTTCGTCTCGCGCGGCGACGAGTCGGGCACGCACGTGCGCGAGCGCACGCTGTGGTCGGCGGCCGGCACGCGCCCGCAGGCCGCGGCGCTCATCGAGACGGGACAGGGCATGTCCTCAACACTGCGCGTCGCGTCGCAGCGCGAAGGGTACGTGCTGAGCGACGAAGCCACACTGGCGCAGATGTCGCACGCGGTCGCGCTGGTGCCGCTGTTTACGGACGATCCCGCGCTCGTCAACACGTACGCGGTGGCCGTGCTCACCAACGTGCGACCCACGCATGTCACGGTTGCGGCCCGCTTCGCGCGTTGGCTCGCCGAAGGCGACGGCCAGGCGCGCATCGCGGCCTTTCGCATCAACGGGCGTCCCGCCTTCTTCCCGTGGCCGCCTGGTGTCGATCACGCCGCGCCCGAATCCGCGCCGGTGCGCCGCTGATGGCAGCCTTTCTCGACGCGCTGCGACTCATTCTGTCGGGCGATCCCGAGGTCTGGTCGATCACGGCCGTCTCGCTGTTCGTGTCGCTGTCGGCGCTGCTGCTGGCCTCGATTGCCGGCGTGCCTCTTGGCTACGCGCTCGCGCACGCGCGCGGCGGCTGGATCCGCGCCGTCTCCTCCATCGTTCACACCCTCACCGCGCTCCCAACCGTCGTCGTCGGCCTGCTGCTCTACTTCACGCTGAGCGCAAGCGGGCCGCTCGGCTGGATGGATCTGCTCTACACGCGCGTCGCCATGATCGTGGGCCAGACGATTCTCGCCGTGCCCATCGTTGCCGCGCTGACGATGGTGGCGGTTGAGCGGCTGCCGGCTGCGGCCTTCGAAACGGCGAGAACGCTGGGTCTGGAACGCGTCACGCGCCTCAGGGTCCTGCTGCGTGAGGCGCACACCGCGGTGCTGTCGGCGCTGCTGCTCGCCTTCGCGCGCGTGTTCACCGAACTCGGCGCCGCCGTCATTCTGGGCGGCAACATCCGCGGCGAAACGCGCACGCTCACCACTGTCATCGCGCTCGAACACACCAAGGGTGACGATGCGCGGGCGATGGCGCTCGGGCTGATCCTGATGGTGATCGCGCTTGCGGTAAATGCCGGCGTGCATTCGCGCTGGCTGAGGAAGCCGTCATGAGCGTGGTTGCCGCGCGCGCGCTCGACGTCGGCTACGACGGCCGCATCGTCGCGTCGGTCGCCGAGCTCATCGTCGACGCGGGCGAGCGCCTGGCGATCGCCGGCCCGAACGGATCGGGCAAGACCACGCTGCTGAAGACGCTCGGCGGCCTGCTTCCGCCGGTGGCCGGCGCGTTGACGTCGCCCGCCCCAGGCGTGGGCGGCGCGGTATACGTGCATCCGTCGCCGTTCGTCTTTACCGGTACCGGCCTCGACAACGTGATGCTTGGCGCGCACGGCCGCCGCGACGCCGCGCAGGCGGCGCTCGACACGATGCGCGCGGCCGCCTTCAGCGCGTCCGACGTGCGCACGCTCTCGCACGGCCAGCGCCAGCGCATCGCGCTCGCGCGCGCGCTGGCCGCGGCCCCGTCGCTGCTGCTGGTGGATGAACCCGAAACGGGACTCGACACCGACGGCCTCGCGGCGTGGAGGGCGCTCGTCGCCTCCTCCACCCCCATGGCCATCGTCATCGCCACGCACGGCGCCGACGCGGCCATGCGCCGCATCGTTCTGCCCTGATCCGCCTGGAGCCTGGAGCCTAGAGTCTGAACAAGTAACTGAGCTTCATGAAGAAGCTGTCGCGCACGCGCTCGAGGCCGATGCGCGGCAGCGGATTGTCGGCTTCGGTCGATCCATAGCCGGCAAAGAACACGGTGCCCGGCGTCGGCTGCCATGAAAACAGGAAGTCCGAGCGCAGCGTGCGCCGATCGAACGCCGTCAGCAGGCGCGGCGTGCCGTTCGCGCTGACGATCGCGAGCGGCAGGTTCGTGCGCGAGTCGTCGCGCAGGTCGTCCTGGGTTTCGACCGAGTACTCGCCAATCCACCGCACCGACATTGCGCGCGTGAGCTGATATTCGATGCGCATGCGCGGCAGATAGCGGCCGTTGACGAGCGATCCGTCTGACGGGCGCTTCACCGTCTGCATGTTGAACGTGAGGTCCGTGCGCAGCTGCTCGGTGGGCCGCCAGAACAGCCCGCCGTTGATCCAGAGAATGTCGCCCGACGCCCACTCGAAATAGTTTTCGTCGCGGCCCCACAGCAGGAAGATGTTCGCCTGCACGCCGTTGATGCGCGGCGAGCCGGCCGTGATCAGGAAGTCGGTGTTCGGCAGTCGCGGCGTGCCGGTGAACGGCCGATACACGGTGGTGCCATCGGCTGCGGTGTCCACCAGCCGGTGATTCGCGTAGAGATCGGCGTCGTAGCCGAACGTCTCGACGAGCGCCGACGCGCCGGCGCGCCAGCCGCCGCGCATCACGACGTTGTGATTGAAGTGCAGCTTGCGATCCTGCGCCGGCTCGCCGCCGGTGAAGTCGTCGTATTTCCACACGCCTTCAACGGTGACATCGGCCGTGTAGCGCTCGAAGAAGCCGCCCTTCGGCCCGTAGAACGCCAGCTGATTCACCAGATTGACGGTGGCCACGCCCGCGCGGCTGATGAAGCCGGCGCGCGTGCGGAAGTCCTCGTCGACGGCGCGCACCTGATAGCGGAAGCTGTAGCGCCGGCCGTTGCGCGCGACGGCGGCCTGCCACAGCGGCGCGCTGACCACCGTGCCGGCGGCGTCGCGGCTCATTGCCGCCTGGGCGTCCACCGTGTAGATGCCGGCAAACGGCACGCGCGTGTCGACGCCAAACACCCGGTTGCTCCGGCCGCGCTCGGTGCGATCGGTATAGACGGCCGCGATGCGCGCGTTGCCGGGCAGGTCGCGCTGCACGCGGGCGATGGCAAAGAACGGGGTCGCGTCTCCCGTGAACGACGCCGCCTGATCGTCGACCGCCGCCAGCACGCCCACGGACATGCCGCGCGCCTTGCCGGTCAGCTTGAGCGCGCCGATCGGCGCCGCCATCGCGCGGGTGTAAATCAGGTTGTTCGGCGTCGTGAACTGCTCGATGCCGTCGAGAAAGAACGGGCGCTTTTCCGCAAAGAAGACGGCCTGGCGCGGATCGAACTGAAACTGCGTGGCATCGGCCTCGACCTGCGAGAAGTCGGGATTCACCGTCGCGTTCAGCGTGAGGTTCGACGTCACGCCCCAGCGCGCGTTGCCGCCGACGTCGGGACGCGACGCGTCATAGCTCCATGCACCGCCAGAGTCGCGCGCGCCATCCGCGCGCGCGGTCACGACCGGCGTCAGGTCCAGCACGACGCCGCGGCGCAAACCCGTGAGGCCCTTCAGCGTGCCCGACTGCGAGAGAAACGACGAGGCATTGCGGCGCGCCGGCGCCCAGGTGTCCTCGTGCCCCGTGCTCTGCACGCGGCGAAGCACGTGCAGGCTCCAGTCCTGGATGTCACGCGGCTGATAGCGCAGCGTCTTGAACGGAATACGGACTTCCACCTCGTAGCCCCACTCGGTGAGGCGTCCCTTCGAGTCGAACACGAAGTCCTGACTCAGATCCGCGGCCTCGCGCCCGCCCGTGAGCCCGCCGAAGCCGCCGCCCTGCGCGCCGCGCGCGCCTTCCGTCAGCGCGCCGTCAAACTGCACGCCGAGCGGATTGACGCCAAACAGCAGCGCCTGCCGCCGATCGTTGAACGTCCCCAGATACAGCTCCACCGCATCGTCGGACTCGATGCGATCGCGCTGCGCGAGCGTGGCCCGGATCGACGCCGGCGCGCCGTACGCGCGAATGCCGAAATGGATCGCCGTCGGCGAGTACCACACGAGCACCTCGGTGCGGCTTTCGGCGGGCCGGTTGTCGACCGGCGCGTACTGCGAAAAGCCGGACAGCACCGCGGCGCGGCCCCACACGGACTCGTCGAGCGCGCCGTCCACCTCGATGCCTTCCTCGATGCGGGGGATGGCGACGTCGAGCTGATTCGACCGGCCGTCAAACGCCGGGGCGGAAGCCGGCGTCTGCGCGAGCAGCGAGGTAACAAGAAGTGCAGTCAGTGAGTTCACGGCAGCGTCAGCTTACGGAGCATCATGGGCGGCGGCGACCGTCCGGGTACGGACGGCGGCCACCAAGGGACGGGTTACGCGAGCACGAGGTCGGCCACGACGCGCGCCGGCTCGAGTGCATGGATTTCCACGACGTGCGGGTGCGCGCCCGGGCGCGCGAGGCGGCGCGGATTGAACCAGACGGCGCGCATCCCCGCGCCGATCGCGCCCTCGATGTCGGCGCTCCAGCTGTCGCCAAGCATCACAGCCTCCTCAGCCTCGGCGTTCACCTCGCGCAGCGCGTGCGTAAAGATGCCGGGCGCCGGCTTCGAGATGCCCACCGCTTCCGACACCACGAGCGCATCCACGTATGGCTCGAGCCCGAGCCGCGTCACCTTCGCCACCTGCTCGGTGACGATGTTGTTGGTGACGATGGCGATGCGGGCGCCGCGGCGTTTGATTTCGGCCAGCAGCTCGGGCGCGCCGGCGAGGCACGTCCATCCTGTCTGATAGGCCGCGCGGTACGCGGTCGTAAGCCGATCGAGCCGGGCATCGTCACACGCCTCGCCCTGCTCCTCCACCAGCATGCGAAACCGCAGGGCGCGCGCCTCGTCGACGGTCATGCGGCCGTCGAGCACGCGGCGGTGCAGGTCTTCGAGGATGACGCGGTGCCGCGCTTCCAGCGCGTCGAACGCCACGCGGCCGAGCGCCGCGTCGCACGCGGCCACCGACTCGAGCGCGCGGCGCGCCGAGGCCCGATGGTCGAACAGCGTGTCGTCGAGATCAATCAGAACAGCGGTTATTGCCAACGGAATATCTTCAATGCGAGCCCGAAGCAGATCACGGTCCAGGCCGAGAGAATGGCGATTTCGTGCGCGACGGCGCCGAAGCCGTCGCCCGCCAGCATGACGGCGCGCAGCGCGTCGTTGAGCGCCGTCAGCGGCAGCGCCTGCACGAACGGCTGAATCACGTCCGGAAAGTTCGACGAGGAGAAGAAGACGCCCGACATGATCCACATGGGCACGATCGCGAGATTGATGAGGCCCGAGATGGCCTCGAAGCTGCGGGCGCGGCTCGCCACAAACAGGCTGAGCGCGCCGCTGCTGACCGCGCCGAGGAAAATCAGCAGCGACAGCAGCAGCCACGAGCCGCGGACGGGCACGCCGAACACGTAGTGCGCAAACACGATCAGCACGCCCGCCTCGAGCGGCAGGAAGATCAGGCGCCCGGCGAGTTGCGCACCGAGGTAGTGGCCGCGGCGCATGGGCGTGGCGCTGAGCCGCTTGATCAGCTTCTTGGTGCGCGCCATGCCGATCGAGAACGCGATGCCCCACAACCCGGTCATCACCACGTTCATGCCGAGCAGGCCGGGCACGAGCCAGTCGATGTAGCGGCTGCCTGGCAGCTCCACGAGCTGCTCCTCCGGGACAAAGGCGTCGGCGCGCCCCGCCGCGCGCTGCAGCACTTCGTCCACCGTAAAACGCGCCACGCCGCTTTCGGGGCGCGTCTTGTCGAAGCGGTAACTCACGCTGCCCGGCTCTGCGCCCGGAATCACAACAAGCGCAATCTCGCCGTCGCGCAGCAGCGACGCGGCGCGGTCGCCCGTTACTTCGCGCGCGGCCACGCGGGGATCCGCATCGAGCGTCGCCACGACCGCGGCCGCGTCCTGCGCCGCCCCTGCCTGCGCTGACGCCGTCTGCAGCACGCCCACCTGAATCTCGGCGCTCGAGCTGTCGCGAAACGCGATGCCCAGCGCGCACGTCATCAGCACCGGGAAGACGAACACCCAGAACATCGCCTCGGGCTCGCGCGTGTACTCGCGCAGCTTCACCAGCGTGAGTTGAACGAAGGGACTATTCATCGCGCAGATGCCTTCCGGTGAGCGACATGAAGACATCCTCGAGCGTCGCGCTGTGCGTATTGAGCAGCGTCAACCGGCCGCCCGACTCCCCAATCAGTCCCAGCAGCGCCGGCACCGCCTGATGCGTGCTCGATGTCGTCACCGAATAGCCCGTGTCGGTGATGCGCGCGCTCTGCACGCCCGCCAGGCCCTGCAACGCCTCGATCGCGAGCGCCGGCCCTTCGATGGTGAAGTCGAGCATGTGCTCCGCACCGAGCGATCGAATCAGCTCCAGCGGCGTGCCCTGGGCAATCACCTTGCCTTTGTCGACGATGGCGAGGCGATCGCAGAGGGCGGCCGCTTCATCCATGTAGTGCGTGGTGAGCAGGATGGTGCCGCCTCCGCGCCGGAAATCCTCGAGGAGATCCCACAGCTGGCGGCGCGACTGCGGATCGAGACCCGTTGTCGGCTCGTCGAGGAACAGCAGGTCGGGGCGCCCGACGAGCGCGCAGCCGACAGACAGCCGCTGTTTCTGGCCGCCAGACAGCTTGCCGACCTGCGCCTTGCGTTTGGGTTCGAGCTGCACGCGCGCGAGCACGGTGTCGAGGGCTTCGCCGTGTGTGTAGAACGAGCGAAACAGCTGCAGCGTCTCTTCGACCGTCTGCTTCTCATTGAGCTGCGTTTCCTGCAACTGGATGCCGAGCCGCTGGCGCAGGGCGTTGTCGTCGGCGCCCCAGCGCATGCCGAGCACCTCGACGTCGCCCTCGTCGGCGCGATTGAGCCCTTCGAGGATTTCGATGGTCGTGGTCTTGCCCGCGCCGTTGGGCCCGAGCAGCCCGAAACACTCGCCCGCGCGCACCTCGAGATGCAGGCCGTCGACGGCGACGACATCGGCGTAGCGCTTGCGAAGGTTGACGCACCGGATGGCCAGCACAGCAGGCGATCGTATCAGGCCGGGGGCCATGGGCCATAGGCCATAGGCCAGGGGCCAGAGGCCGGAGGCCAGAGGGCCGACCCGGCGCGCACAACGGCGCGCCGGGTAAGAAAGAAAGCCGCGCGAGCGTTGTCTCGCGCGGCTCGAGCCTGTGGCCTCTGGCCTCTGGCCTGATAAGATCACTGCTATGGCTTACCCTGACTGGCTCACGGCTCCAATGCGGAAAGAACTCACGGATCTCGGCGCGCGCGAGCTGCGCTCGGCCAAGGAGGTCGACGAACTCGTCGCCCAGCCTGGCGTGGTGATGCTCGTCGTCAACTCGGTGTGCGGCTGCGCCGCCGGCAAGGCCCGGCCGGGCATTGCGAAGGCGCTCGAGCACACCAACCGGCCCGACGTCGTCGGCACGGTGTTCGCGGGCGCGGACATCGAGGCGACCGAACACGCCCGGGAATTCTTCACGGGCTTCCCGCCCTCGTCGCCGTCGATCGCGCTGCTCCGCGGCGGCAAGCTCCTGTACATGATGGAGCGCCGCGACATCGAAGCAGCGTCGGCCGAGCGCATCGCCGACCAGCTGACGCTGGCATTCGACGAACACTGCGCCGCCTCAGCGGCCCGCTAGGCGCGAACTTTCCAACGTGGTGGGGGGACGATACAATCCCCCACCATGACCCTTCCCCACACTCTCGTCGTACGTGTCCGCGCGGTCCTGCTCGTCGTGCTGGCGGCCGTGGTCGCCGCCGTGTCGCTGCAGGCGCAGAATCCGAAATTAGACCCGTCCCCATTAGCGTTTCGCGGGATTGGGCCGACCAACCAGGGCGGCCGCTTCGTGGACTACGCGGTCGTCGAGGCGACGCCGCAGGTGTTCTACGCGGCCACGGCCTCGGGCGGCTTGTGGAAAACGGAGAACCACGGCCTGACCTGGGCGTCGATTTTCGACAACCAGCCGGCCGTCTCGATTGGCGCTGTGGCGCTGTTCCAGCCGAACCCGAGCATCGTGTGGGTCGGCACCGGCGAGGCGAACAACTCGCGCAGCTCCTACTGGGGCGACGGCGTCTACAAGTCGACCGACGCCGGCAAGACGTGGACGAACGTGGGGCTGAAGGACTCGCACCACATCGGCCGCATCCTCACGCATCCCACCGATCCCAACATCGCCTACGTCGCGGCGCTGGGGCATCTCTACTCGAGCAACGACGAGCGCGGGCTCTACAAGACGACCGACGGTGGCAAGACCTGGACGCGGTCGCTCGAGGTCACCTCCGAAGGCAAGAAGGTCGGCGTCGTCGACGTCGCCATGGATCCGAAGAACCCGAACATCCTGATCGCCGCGTCGTACGACAAGGTGCGCGAGCCGTGGACGTTTGTCGAAGGCGGTCCCGGCAGCGCGATCTATCGCAGCGCCGACGCGGGCAAGACCTGGACGAAGCTGGCGGGCGGCCTGCCCACCGGCATGATCGGCCGCATCGGCGTCGCGATTGCGCGGCAGGATCCGATGACGATGTACGCGACGGTGGAGAACGTCAACTCGAAGGGCGTGAGCGACGCCGAGCGGCGCAAGCAGCTGCTCGAGGGGCGCGAAACGCCGAAGGCGCCGTCGATCGGCAACGAAATCTACAAGTCCATCGACGGCGGCAAGACGTGGACGAACGTGTCGGGCCAGGGCGTAGGTGAAGGCCCGCCCTACTACTACGCGCAGATTCGCGTCGATCCGAGCGACAAGAATCACGTGTACGTGCTCGGCGTCGGCGTGCATCACACCACCGACGGCGGCAAGACGTGGACGCGGCCGTTCAACTTCGGCGGCGACAACCACGCGCTGTGGATCAATCCGCGCGACAGCCGGCACCTGATTCTCGGCTATGACCACGGCATGGGCGTATCGTTCGACGCCGGCGCCAACTGGTATCACCCCGACGACATGCCGCTGGCGCAGTACTACGCCGTGGGCCTGGACATGGCGATGCCGTACAACGTGTGCGGCGGCCTGCAGGACAACGGCTCGTGGTGCGGGCCGAGCACGAAGAAGAACGGCCAGCCGATCACCTTCGAAGACTGGTCGCGCGTGGGCGGCGGCGACGGCATGCACAACGTCGTCGACTGGCGCGAGAACCGCTGGCTGTACAACTCGTCGCAGTTCGGCGGCGGACTGCAGCGGCTCGACCTCGAAACCGGCGTGCGCAACCCGATTGCCTACCGCGGCCCCGAGGCCAGCACGCTGCGCTACAACTGGAACCCGCCGATTCTCGTCTCGCGCCACGACGCCGACGTGATCTACCTCGGCGCCAGCCGCGTGCTGCGATCCACCTTCCGCGGCGAAAACTGGACGCTCGTCAGCCCCGACCTCACGAAGAACGATCCGAAGTTCCGCGACGGCCGCGGCAACATCCAGTTTGCGACCATCACTACTCTCGACGAGTCGCCCATCGCGCCCTGCATGCTCTGGGTGGGCACCGACGATGGGAATGTGCAGTTCACGAGGAATGCGTGCCCGGCAACCGGACAGCCGGAGTGGACCAACGTCACGGCGAACATCCCGTCGCACCCGGGCTACTGGGTGAGCCGCGTGACGGCGTCGGCGCACGATCCGGCGGTGGCGTACGTCAGCGTGACCGGGTACCGCAATGACGACTTCAAGCCGTTCGTGTGGAAGACCAGCGATTACGGCAAGACGTGGAAGTCGATTGCGGGCAATCTGCCCGACGAGCCGATCAACGTGATCCGCGAAGACCATCGCAATCCGAATCTGCTGTTCGTCGGCACCGAGCCTGGCCTGTACGCCTCGCTCAACGGCGGCGCGTCATGGACGGACGTGCGCGGCACGATGCCGCGCCAGTTCGTGTACGACATGCAGATTCATCCGCGCGAGAACGAACTGGTGGTGGCCACGCACGGCCGCGGCATCTTCATCGCGGACGTGTCGCATCTGCAGGAGATGACGACCGAGACGATCAATGCCGACGCCCACCTGTTCGACATCAACCCGGTGGTGCAGTGGCGCGCGCTCGGGGTGCCGCGCGCGACCAGCTCGCACAACTTCGAGGGGCCAAGCCGCCCGTCGGGCATGCAGATCCGGTACTGGCTGAAGAGCGCGCCTGCCGGCGACGTGAAGGTGCGCGTGTACGAGGGCACGCGGCTCATCCGTGAGATCGCGGGCACGAAGGCCGCCGGCCTGAACACCGTGCGGTGGGACCTGCAGGAGCGGCTGCGCGAGCTGACCGCGGCCGAGCGGCAGCAGAGCGCCGGGCGGCGGGGCGGCGGGGGCGGACGCGGTGGCGGCGCGCCGCTGGATCCCAACTACATGTGGGGACTCGCCGGCGCGGGCACGTATCGCGTCGAGCTGGTCGTGGGCGGACGCACGCTCGAAAAATCCGCGGTCGTGCTGCCCGATCCCGCAGTGCGATGAGTTAATGTAGGGGTATGAGTTCGGACCCATCCTCCGTCAACATCCTGCTGGTGGAAGATGAGCCTGCGGTGAAGGGCCTGTTCGCGCAGGCCCTTCGCCGTGAGGGCTATACCGTGCACGAGGCGCGCAACGGCGTCGAAGCGCTCGAGGTGGAAAAAGGCATTCCCCACATCGACGTGCTCGTCACCGACGTGGTGATGCCGTACATGAAGGGCCCCGAGCTCGCGCGCCACCTGCGCGCGAAGCAGGAGGACCTGAAAATCATCTTCGTGTCGGGCTATGTGGCGCCCGGCGACCTCGGCCCGCACCAGGCGCTGCTGCAGAAGCCCTTCGTGCGCCAGCAGCTGATCGAAAAGGTCAAGGAAGTCCTCGGCGGGTGACGCGCGCGGCCCGGCTACGGGCCTGCGGCGTGTAAACTTAGAGGCTGTGCCCCCCGCAGCGGTTCTCATAGCATCCAGTGATCTGCTTCCGGCGCTCGAACAGCGCGCCGCCGTGTCGGGCCATACGCTGCGCTTCTCCGACGCGCAGCCGCTCGAAGCGCTCGAAGCGATCACGCTGAACCGCCCGCCGCTGGTCGTGCTCGAGCGTTTCTTCGCCGCCACGCCGCGCGGCGCCGCCCTCATCAACCGCATCAAGGCCGACCCCGGCTGTTCGAACGCCGAGATCCGCGTGCTGTCGCACACGGGGGATTACTCGCGGGTGATCGTCAAGCCGGAGGCAGGTTCGAATGGTTCGGGGGGGTCGAGTGGTTCGAGCGGTTCGGTGGCGGTGGCGCCTCCGGCCGCTGCTCCGGCTGCTCCACCGCCCGTCCCGGCTCCGCAGACGGCGCCGGCGGCTTCGCCTGCGGCGACCTCATCAGCGGCGGCCGCGACGGCGACGCCCGTGGCGCACATCGACTGGCGCGGCACGCGGCGGCATCCGCGCTACCGCATGCGCGACGGCATCGTGGCGCAGATCGACGGCAAGGACGCGACGGTGGTGGACCTGTCGGAAGGCGGCGCGCACGTGGTGTCGGTCAGCGCGCTGCGGCCCAATCAGAAGGTGCGCATCTCGCTGCCGCTCGAGCCCGACGCGCGCCTGCGCGCCACGGTGGCGTGGGCGTCGTTCGAGCTGCCCAAAGGCAGCGGCGGCCCGCGCTATCGCGCCGGCCTCGAGTTCAACGAGTCCGACCCGAGAATCGCCGGCTACGCCCAGCGCAACAGCCGCGACAGCAATTCTTAATTCTCAACTCACCAACTCTGAACTACTCAGACATGACCGGATCTACCCTGTCATGTCCAGTCTCAGCCAACTCCTTGTGCCTGTCGAGCAGGCGCTGGCACGCGTTCCAGCGCAGAATCGACGAGTCATCATCCGCCGGCCGCTGCGGCTCGGCCTCGGCGAACCGCTGCATCGCCTCGCGCAGCCACTCGCCCGCCGCCGCGCGTGATCCCGCGCCGCCCCGCGCAAGCAGCGCGCGCGCGCGCCGCTCGGCGATCAGGCCGCGGAAATACGCGCGGTGATATTCCGACGCCACGCTCGCCGCCAGCGCCTGCGCCCGCGCCAGCGCCTCGCCGCGATCGGGCGATCCGTCGGCCAGCTGGTCGGAGAGCGCCAGGATCAGCATCGCCTTCGCTTCGGCGTTCTCCGGATCGATGGTCAGCACATCCTCGCAGATGCTCTCCGCCTGCTCCGGCTCGTTGAGCAGCCGATACCGCTCCGCCTTCTGCAGCGCCGCCGGGATCGCGGTGGGCGACAGTCTCTTCAGGTCAACCATTGGCACTTCCTCCTCCGCCGCGTGATGCTCACGGCGAGGTCCGGTATTTCGTCGTCGCGGCGAGGCGAGTCGAGCCAGGCGCTTGATGATGCGCCGGGTCTCTCCGACGTCCTTTTAACGCCGCGACGCCGAAACACCGGACCTCGCCGCTGCGCTCTGAAGCGGCGACCATCGCAGGGTGGCGCCTCGACGCGCAGGCGCGACGTTCGATGTTCTTCTGCGACGCCGGCATCTTCCAGCGCCATCGCAGCCAGGCGCCTCACCGCCCGCTGATCACCCGCAGCAGGCGCGTCACCGGATCATAGAACCGATCGACGACGCGCTCCTTGAGGGGGATGATCGCGTTGTCGGTAATCGTGATGTGCTCGGGACAGACCTTCGTACAGCACTTCGTGATGTTGCAGTAGCCGATGCCCTGGTCCTTCTTGAGATCGGGCACGCGGTCGGCCGTGTCGAGCGGGTGCATTTCGAGCGCGGCGCTGTAGACGAAGAAGCGCGGCCCGATGAACTCCTCGTGCTTGTGATGGTCGCGCAGCACGTGACACACGTCCTGGCACAGGAAGCACTCGATGCACTTGCGGAACTCCTGCACGCGATCGACGTCGGCCTGCGCCATGCGCCAGGTGCCGTCGGGCGCGTCGGGTTTGCGCGGCGTGAACTTCTGAATCTGCGTCTTGACCGCATAGTTCCACTTCACGTCCGTCACGAGATCGCGAATCGGCGTGAAGGCGCGCATCGGCTCGACGGTCACGGGCTCGTCGAGATTCAGGTCGCTCAGGCGCGTCATGCACATCAGGCGCGGCATGCCGTTGATCTCCGCCGAACACGAGCCGCACTTGCCGGCCTTGCAGTTCCATCGCACGGCAAGATCGGGCGCCTGCGACGCCTGAATCTGATGCACCGCGTCGAGCACCACCATGCCTTCCGACACATCGGCGGCGTAGTCCTGGAAGGCGCCGCCCTCGGGCGCGACGTCGGTGGCGGGGGCCTGGCCGTGCGCCGTGGCCGAGTCGGACGTTCTCCAGATCCGGAAGGTCGCCTTGGCCATCAGCCCATCTCCTCGATGACGTGCTTGAGCTCGGCGGGCATCTCGGGAATCGGCACCCGCGTGACCTGCGCCGTGCCGTCGGCGCCGCGCCGCACCGCCACGTTGACCTTGCCGAAGTCCGCCGCCTTGTCGGGATAGTCCTCGCGGAAGTGCCCGCCGCGGCTTTCCTTGCGCTCGATGGCCGATTTCGCGATGGCCTCCGACACGTCGAGCAGGTTCTGCAGGTCGAGCGCCGTGTGCCAGCCGCCGTGATATTCGCGATGGCCGCCGACGCCGGCGTTGGCCGCGCGCGCGCGGAACGCCGCGATGCGCTCGACCGCCTCCCGCATCTCGTCCTCCTGCCGCACGATGCCCACCAGGCTTTGCATCGTCTGCTGCAGGTCGTGCTGCACGGTATAGGGATTTTCGCCGGCCGTGCCGCGCTCGAACGGCGCGAGCGCTTCGGTGATGGCGCGCGCGACTTGCCCATCGTCGACGGCCGGCGCGGCGTTTGCGCGCGCGAACGCGGCTGCGTGCTCGCCGGCGCGCTTGCCGAAGACGATCAGGTCCGACAGCGAGTTGCCGCCGAGACGGTTGGCGCCGTTGATGCCTGACGCGCACTCGCCCGCCGCGAACAGCGCCGGAATCGTCGACATCTGCGAGTCGGCGTCCACCCGGATCCCGCCCATGATGTAGTGCGTCGTCGGCCCCACTTCCATCGGCGTCTTCGTGATGTCAAGGTCGGCCAGCTCCTTGAACTGGTGATACATCGAGGGCAGCTTGCGCTTGATGTGCGCCTCGGCGTCCGACAGCTTTTCCTTGATCCACGCGATGTCGAGATAGACGCCGCCGTGTGGAGACCCGCGGCCCGCCTTGACCTCGCGGTTGATGCAGCGCGCGACGTGATCGCGCGTGAGCAGCTCCGGCGGACGCCGCGCGCTCTTGTCGCCCTGCGTGTAGCGCCAGCCCTCTTCGGGGTCGCTCGCCGTCTGCGAGCGGTAGTTCTCAGGGATGTCGTCGAACATGAAGCGGCGGCCTTCGCTGTTCTTGAGGATGCCGCCTTCGCCGCGCACACCTTCGGTGACGAGAATGCCCTTCACGCTCGGCGGCCACACCATGCCGGTGGGATGGAACTGGACGAACTCCATGTCGATCAGCTCGGCGCCGGCGCGATACGCCAGCGCGTGGCCGTCGCCGGTGCCTTCCCAGCTGTTGCTCGTGATCGAAAACGCGCGGCCGACTCCGCCAGTCGCCAGGATCACGGCCTTGGCCGCGAACACATGAAACCGGCCGCGCTCGCGGTCGTACGCCAGCGCGCCCGCGCACCGCCCGCCATCCATCAGCAGGGTGACGACCGTGAATTCCATGTGCACGGTGACGCCGAGATAGATGGTGTGATCCTGAAGCGTGCGAATCAGCTCGAGGCCGGTGCGATCGCCGACGTGCGCGAGGCGCGGATAGCGATGGCCACCGAAGTTGCGCTGCAGGATCTTGCCGTCGGGCGTGCGATCGAAGACCGCGCCCCACGCTTCGAGCTCGCGGACGCGATCGGGCGCTTCCTTCGCGTGCAACTCCGCCATGCGCCAGTTGTTGACGTACTGGCCGCCGCGCATCGTGTCGGAGAAGTGCACCTTCCAGTTGTCGCGGTCGTCCACGTTGCCGAGGGCCGCGGCCATGCCGCCTTCAGCCATCACCGTGTGCGCCTTGCCGAGCAGCGACTTGCAGATCAAGCCAACGGACACGCCCGCGTTGGCCGCTTCGATGGCCGCGCGCAGGCCGGCGCCGCCGGCGCCGATGACGAGCACGTCGTAGTTGTGCGTGGCGTGCACCGCCATCAGAAGATCCTCCAGTCGGTGAGGATCCCCATCGAGCAGAGCCGCACATACAGATCCGAGAAGGCCACCGAAAAGAGGCTTGCCCACGCAAACCGCTGGTGCCGCCGGTTGAGGCCGCTCACGCAGTTGTAGCAGCCGCTCAACGCGCTCTTCGAGACCTCGTCCTTCCGCCCGCCGATCAGGTGCCGCAACGAATGGCAGCCGAGCGTGTACAACGCGAGCAGCACCACGTTGACGGCCAGCAGCAGCGTGCCTACGCCGGCGCCAAACACCTTTCCGCCCGCGCCATCGTCCCACCACAGCGCGAGCCAGACGTCATAGGTGAGGAAGACGAGGAACAGCAGCGCGAAATAGAGGAAGTAGCGGTGGACGTTCTGCAGGATGAGCGGAAACCACTGCTCGCCCCAGTACGATTTGCGCGGCTCGCCGACGGCGCAGTTCGGCGGATCGGCCCACATACCTTTGTAGTACGCGCCGCGGTAGTAGTAGCAGGTGACGCGGAAGAGGCCGGGGAACGGCAGAATGAGCAGGGCGGGCGAGAACGGCAGCAGGGCCGGCCAGAAATCCGGCTTCGGCCCAAACCACGCGTGCTGCGAATCGCCAAACAGCTCCGGCGAATAGAACGGCGACAGATACGGGCCGTAGGTGTAATGCGCGTTCTGGAACGCCGCCCACGTGGCATACACGATGAAGGACCCGAGAACGATGAAGACAAAGACCGGGGCCGTCCACCAGGTGTCGCGGCGATAGGTCTCGCCGAAGCCTCGCTGGTGTACGGCGGTAACGGGAATTACCCGCATTCATCCGCCTCCGCGCTGTAGTTACGAACCCGCGCGGAGGATAGCACACGCCGCCCGGCGCGAAGACTCCGGCCTGCTCTCCTACTCCGCTCTGAGCGCGACGATCGGGTCGACGCGTGCCGCGCGACGCGCCGGAATCCAGGCGGCGACGATCGCGGCCACCGACAAGAGCGCGGCGACGATGGCGAACGTCGTCAGGTCGCGCGGCTCGGTCTCGAACAGGAAGGTCTGAATCACCTGGGTGGCCCACCACGAGCCGATGAGGCCCGCCGCGACGCCGAGCACGACGGGCCAGACGGACGCGCGCACTTCGGCGCGCACGACATTGCCGGGCGTCGCGCCAAACGCCATGCGCACGCCGATTTCGCGGGTGCGGCGCGCGACGGCGTAGGCCGTCATGCCGAAGACGCCGACCAGCGCGAGGAGAAAGCCGAATGCGCCAAGCAGTCCGAACAGCACCGTGCGGCGCCGCGGCGTGCGGACATCCTCGGTGAGCCACGTCGTGCCCCGCGCAACCTCGTCGACAATCACGCGCCGGCCCGTCGCGAACGCGGCCTGCCTGACGTCGGCCGGCGAGATACCGCCGGCGGCGGACGGCTTCACGACGACCACCAGTTCCGCCCCGCGCTCCTCGTTGGGATCGAATGGATACCAGAGCTCCGGCTCGGGCGTCGAAAGGGGGCCGGAATGCCGCAGGTCTTCGATCACACCCGCAATCTCGTACACGGCCGGCCCCCGGCCGATTCTGATCTGCTGGCCCACGGCGCGCTCCCCGCCGAAGAACTCCTTCCGCGCGCTCTCGTTGAGCACGACGAGAGGAACGGCGCGTGCGCGGTCAGCGTCCGTGGGGAACCGGCCGTCAGTCAGCGTCACGCCAAGCGCGGCAAAGAAGTCGCCCATGTATTGCCGCACGCCGACGCCGGCGGGTTCCTTTCCAGGAACGACGGCGCTCGTGAAGCGCGAGCCGCTGACGAGCGGCGCGTAGTCCACCGCGCCGACGGCCGCCACGCCAGGACGCGCACGGAGATATTCGATCAGCTCCGGATAGTAGGCCGCGTGCGCGGCGCGCCCGGGTGTCGCGGGCGACACCTCCATGGCAATCACGCCATGCGGATCGAAGCCGAGATTGACCTCCATGACCTTGGTGAAGCTGCGGATCATCAGGCCGGCGCCGGCCAGCAGCACGAGCGCGAGGGCAATTTCGCACGCGATCAGGAGCTTCCCCGTGCGGTGGGTCAACGCCGAGCCCTGGCCGCGGCCGGCGCGCGCCAGCACGTCGCCCGCCGTCACGCGCGACATGCGCCAGGCCGGGAACAACCCGAAGAGTGCGGTGGTCACCAGCGCCATCGCCACCGCGAACGCGAGCACCTTGACGTTGATGTCCACGGGTGCGTTGTCGGGGAGCGACATGGGCACGTTGGCGACCAGCAGATCCAGCGACAGCCACGCGAGCAGCACGCCGAGTGCTGCGCCCGTGCCGGCGAGCACCAGGTTCTCGGTGAGGAGCTGACGAACCAGACGGCCGCGCCGGGCGCCGATCGAGGCCCTCACCGCGAGTTCGGGACGGCGCGCGGCGCCGCGGGCGAGCAGGAGACCCGCGACGTTGACGCAGGCCAGCAGCAGCACGAGCCCGACCCCGTACGCGATGACGCGCGCGGTCTTCACGTTGCTTCGCGTGGCCGCCTGGTACATCGACGTCAGCCTGACGGTGGCCGCCGGCCCGCCTCGCGCCTGCGACGCCCGCGTCATCAGGGCGTTCAACTCCGCCTGCGCGGCTTCGAGCGACAGGCCTGGCCGAAGGCGCGCGTCGATACCGGCGCCGCTGCCGCGGCGCGTGGCGTCGCGGCGCAGATCGAACGGCCGCCAGATTTCGGTTTCAGCGTAGAACCATGAAGGCAGCACGCCGATGACCGACACGGGCTCCTCATTCAATTTCACGGTGGTGCCGACGACGTTGCGGTCGCCGCCAAAACGCGTCTTCCAGAAATCGTGGCCGAGCAGCACCACCGACGGGTCGACCGTCTCGTACTCGGCATCCGAGAACGTGCGGCCGAGAAATGGCGTCACGCCGTACATCGGAAAGAACGCTCGCGAGACGCGCTGGGCCAGCAGCCGGAGTGGCTGCTCGCCGTCGAGGATGAGCGGATCCGTAAAGGCATAGCGCGACAGCGCGACATGCGTGAACGTGCCGCCGTGCGCCTGCCAGTCGCGGATGTCGTCGAGCGATGGCGACTGGTACGACATCCGGTCGCCGCCTCTGGAGATGCCGATGTGGACGTCGACGAGGTTCTCGGGGCTGTAATACGGCAGCGGCCTGATGAAGGCCGCGTCGAGCACGCTGAAGAGCGCGGTGGAAAGGCCGATGCCGATCGCAAGCGTGGCGATGGCGAGGAGGGAGAAGCCGGGCTGCTTGCGCAGCAGTCTGACGGCGAGCCGGACGTCCTGGCGGAGCGATTCCATGGCGGCCTCCTGGGAGGCGACATTCTACAAGCCGTAAGCCGCAAGCCGGAAGCCTTAAGGCTTGTGGCTTGTGGCTTAAAGTCCCATCCGCCTGCCGATGTCGGTGTCTTTGCGGATGATCGTTTCGTCGCGCTCCGAGCCGGTGGAGACGATGGCCGCGGGGCAGCCAGTCAGCTCCTCGAGGCGCGCGAGGTACTTCTGCGCGCCCTCGGGCAGATCTTCGTAGCGCTTCACGCCCTTCGTGCTGCCCTTCCACCCAGGGAACGACTCGTACACCGGCTCGCACGCGGCAAGCTGCGCGACGTCGCTCGGCACTTCCGTGATGCGCTCGCCCTTGACCGTATAGGCCGTGCAGATCTGCAGTTCGTCGAGACCATCGAGGACGTCGAGCTTCGTCAGCGCGAGCGCGTCGAGGCCGTTCAGGCGCACGGCGTAGCGCACGGCGACGGCGTCGTACCAGCCGCAGCGGCGCGGGCGGCCTGTCGACGCGCCGAACTCCTGGCCCGTCTCGCGCAGGCGATCACCAATTGCGTCATTGAGCTCAGTGGGCAGCGGGCCTTCGCCAACGCGCGTGGTGTAGCACTTGGCCACGCCGAGCACGGCGCCAATCGCTTTCGTGCTGACGCCAAGGCCCGTGCACACGCCGCCGACGGTGGCGTTCGACGAGGTCACATAAGGATACGTGCCGTGATCGATGTCGAGCAGCGTGCCCTGCGCGCCCTCGAACATGACGCGCTTCCCGTCCGCAATCGCGCGCGTGAGCATCAGCGACACGTCGGCCACCCACGGCCGCAGACGCTGCCACGCGATCTCGAGATCCGCCAGCACGGCCTTCGGATCCATGTGCGTGTCGCCAACCAGGCGATTGCGCGCCTCGACGTTCTCGCGCACCGCTTCCGCGGTCGGCGAACCGGGCGACGTGTCCGCGAGGTCGCCCACGCGGATGCCGCGGCGGCCGATCTTGTCTTCGTAAGCCGGCCCGATGCCGCGCGACGTCGTGCCGATCTTGCGCTCGCCGCGGCGCGCTTCCGACAGGATGTCGAGCTCGCGGTGATACGGCAGGATCAGATGCGCCTTGTCACTCACGATCAGCCGCCCGCTCGTGTCGATGCCGAGCGACGCCAGCTGATCGACTTCCTTGAACAGCGCCTGCGGATCGACGACGACGCCGTTGCCGATGACGCAGGTGATGCCGGCGTGCAGCATGCCCGACGGGATGAGGTGCAGCACGAACTTCTGGCCCTTCACGTACACCGTGTGGCCCGCGTTGTGGCCGCCCTGCGATCGCGCCACGATCTGGAAGCCGGGCGTGAGCAGGTCGACGATCTTGCCTTTGCCCTCGTCGCCCCACTGCGCGCCGAGAACCACGGTATTCGGTGAAGAAGTGTGTGTCGTCATCGAGATTGTCTGCAGCAGAGAATGATACCCTTTCATCTCACCCGTGCCACGCATGATTCTGCTCGACGGACACACGCTCGACCTTGCCGGCCTGGTGGCGCTGGCAGAGGGCCGCGCTACGGCCGGGATTGCTGACGACGCGGCCGCGCGCGTGCGCCGCGCGCGCGCGATTGTCGAGACGCACGCCGCGGGCACGGCGGCGGTGTACGGCATCAACACCGGCTTTGGATCGCTGGCCGAAGTCGCGATCCCGCGCGACAAGCTGAGTGCGCTGCAGGTCAACCTGCTGCGCAGCCACGCGTCGGGTGTCGGCGAGCCGCTGCCGATCGCCGCGGTGCGCGCCACGATGGCGCTGCGCGCCAACGTGCTGGCGAAGGGCTTTTCCGGCATCCGCCTCGACACACTGCAGGCGCTGATCGATGCGCTCAACGCGGGCGTGCATCCGCGCGTGCCGAGCCGCGGCTCGGTGGGCGCGAGCGGCGACCTCGCGCCGCTGGCGCATCTGGCGCTCGTGCTTATCGGCGAGGGCGAGGCCATCGCCGGGGACGGATCGACGATTTCCGGATCGGAAGCCTTGAGGATTGCCGGCCTGAAGCCCGTCGCGCTCGAGGCCAAGGAAGGCCTCGCGCTCATCAACGGCACGCAGCCGTCGGCGGCGCTGCTCGCGCTGGCCGTCGCCTCCGCGCAGCGTCTGGCCGACGCGGCCGACATCGCCGCCGCCCTGTCGATCGACGCGCTCAAGGGATCGATGAAGCCGTTCGACGCGCGCATCCATGCCGCGCGCGGGTTCGACGGCCAGTCGCAGTCGGCCGCGCACATCCTGTCGCTGCTCGAGGGCAGCGGCATCAATGCCTCGCACGCCACCTGCGGCCGCGTGCAGGACGCGTACTCGCTGCGCTGCGCCGCGCAGGTGCACGGCGCCGCGCGCGACGCCATCGCGTTCGCGCGCCGCGCCGCGGAAACCGAAGCCAACGCCGCGACCGACAATCCGATGGTCTTCGCCGACGAAGGCGACATCGTATCTGGTGGAAATTTCCACGGGGCCCCGGTGGCGATGGCCGCCGATCTGCTGGCCATCGGCGCCACGCACCTCGCGACGATTTCCGAGCGGCGCACCGATCGCCTGATGAATCCCACGCTCAGCGGCCTGCCGCCCTTTCTCACGAAGGACAGCGGCCTGCATTCGGGGTTCATGATGGCGCAGGTGGCGTCCGCCGCCCTGACATCCGAGCTGAAAACGCTCGCGCATCCCGCCAGCGTCGACACGATTCCGACATCGGCCAGCCGCGAGGATCACGTCAGCATGAGCATGGGCGCCGCGCTCAAGGGCGCGCGCGCCGTCGAGCTCGCGACCCAGGTGATTGCCATCGAACTGCTCTGCGCCAGCCAGGCCATTGACCTGCTCGCGCCGCTCGAAACGTCCGCGCGTCTCAAACACGTGCACACGCGCATCCGGCGCGACGTGCCGGCGCTCGGCGCCGACCGTCCGCCCGCGCCCGACATTGCCGCGCTTGCCGCGCTCATCAGCGGCGGCGCCTTTTCCGAGGACACCTCACGATGATTTACGGCCCGGCCCAGCTTGCCGACGCGTTCCGCACCGTCCGGAAGAACACCATTCAGATCGCCAGCGACATTCCCGAGGATCAGTACGGCTTCAAGGCCACACCCGACGTGATGTCGGTGCGCGACATGCTCGCGCACATCGCCACGGGCACGTTGTGGGCGCTGCAGGCGCACAAGATCGACCGCGTATCGCACATCTCGCGCGACACGTTCATGGGCTATCTGGGCGACGCGTCGCGCGCCGCCGCCGATCTGACCTCGAAGGCGCAGATCCTCGACGCGCTGCAGCAGCACGGCGACGAGTTCGCGTCGTGGCTCGCGTCGCTCGACGAGGCCACGCTTGCCGAAACCGTCAGTTTTCCGCCGCCGCTGCAGCCGTCGCAGAAATCGCGCCTCGAAATGCTGCTCGGCGTGAAGGAACACGAGATGCACCACCGCGCGCAGCTGTTCCTGATCGAACGGCTGCTCGGGATCGTGCCGCATCTGACGCGCAACCGGCAGGCCGCGACGCGCTGACAACACGATCCACCATCTCATTAGTGCGTCAAGTAGATCTTTTTTTTCGGATCGATTGACACGTCCCTTGTGGCTTTTCTAAAGTCTGCACTTCGGTTGCGTCGCCCCCACGCCGCCGAGTTCTTCCACATGCGCACCACCGCTCGCCACATCTCCGCCCCACGCGGCACGTCCCTCACGTGCAAGGGGTGGCCTCAGGAAGCGGCGCTGCGCATGCTCATGAACAATCTCGATCCCGCGGTCGCCGAAAACCCGGATCAATTGATCGTCTACGGCGGTACGGGCCGTGCCGCGCGCAACTGGGAAGCCTTCGACGCGATCGTCGCCACGCTGCGACGGCTCGAGCACGACGAGACACTGCTCGTGCAGTCAGGCAAGCCCGTCGCCGTCTTCCGCACGCACCCCTGGGCGCCTCGCGTCCTGATCGTCAACTCCATGCTCGTGCCCGCGTGGGCCAACTGGAAGACGTTCCGCGACCTCGAAGACCGCGGGCTGACGATGTACGGGCAGATGACGGCCGGCAGTTGGATTTACATCGGCACGCAGGGCATCCTGCAGGGCACCTACGAGACCCTGGCCGAGGTGGCGCGCCGGCATTTCGGCGGGTCGCTGGCCGGCACGCTCACCGTCACGGCAGGCCTGGGCGGCATGGGCGGCGCGCAGCCGCTGGCGGTCACCATGAACGGCGGCGTGGCGCTGGTGATCGAGGTGGATCCGGCTCGCGTGGAGCGCCGGCTCGAGACGCGCTATGTGGACGAGCGCGCCGGCTCGCTCGATGAGGCGCTGGCGCGCGTGGACGCGTGCCTGAAGGCCCGCGAGGCACGGTCGATTGCCCTGGTGGGCAACGCGGCTGAGGTGCTGCCCGAGCTCGTCCGCCGCGGCATCACGCCTCAGGTGGTCACCGATCAGACGTCGGCCCACGACGCCTTAAATGGATACGTGCCCGACGGCCTCTCGCTCGAGGCCGCGGCATCGCTGCGCCGTCAGGATCCCGACGCCTATATCGCGCGATCGATGCAGTCGATGGCGCGCCACGTCGACGCCATGCTCGCGATGCAGCGCGCCGGCGCCGTCGCGTTCGACTACGGCAACAACATCCGGGCGCAGGCGCAGCAGGCCGGCGTCGCGCGCGCGTTCGACATCCCCGGCTTCGTGCCCGAATACATCCGCCCGCTCTTCTGTGAGGGCAAGGGGCCGTTCCGCTGGGCTGCGCTGTCGGGCGATCCCGCCGACATCGCCGCCACCGACGCGCTCGC
Organism: Vicinamibacterales bacterium; assembly: GCA_036675475.1. GTDB lineage: Bacteria > Acidobacteriota > Vicinamibacteria > Vicinamibacterales > SCN-69-37 > JALYRV01. Next base: position 49,480 of record JAKFEY010000037.1, on the reverse strand, counting down.
GCTCGAGATGTTCAAGCACGACGAGGCGCTGTGCCGCTGGATTCGCCTCGCGTCCGAGCGCGTCGCGTTTCAGGGACTGCCCGCCCGCATCTTCTGGCTCGGCTACGGCGAGCGCGCGCGGTTCGGACTCGCGCTCAACGAACTCGTTCGCAGCGGCAGGGTCTCGGCGCCGATCGTGATCGGCCGCGATCATCTCGACACGGGCTCGGTGGCCTCGCCCAATCGCGAAACGGAAGGCATGCGCGACGGCAGCGACGCCATCGCCGACTGGCCCATCCTCAACGCGCTCCTCAATACGTCGTCGGGCGCCACGTGGGTGTCGGTGCATCACGGCGGCGGCGTCGGCATCGGCTATTCCCTGCATGCCGGCATGGTGATCGTGGCTGACGGCACGCGCGAGGCCGACGAAAAGCTCGAACGCGTGCTCACGGGCGATCCGGGCAGCGGCGTCGCGCGTCATGCCGACGCGGGCTATCCCGAAGCGATTGCCACGGCGCGTGAACGCGGGATCGACATCCCCATGTCAGGAAAGACGTCGTGATCCCCGAGCGTCCGCTCTTCGAGCGCCGCCTGCTGGCGGCCATCGACGCGAGCCCGTCGCGCATTCCCGTGCTCGTCGGCGGCTGCGGCACGGGCCGCACGTCGCTGCTGCTGCGCCTGCGCGAGCTCGTGGGGCACGGCTCGGCGCAGTACATCGATCTCGAAGCCGTGGCCACCACGCCCGAGCGCTGCGCCGACGCCATCCGCAAGGCGTCGCCCTTCCCGCCCGCGGGCGCGCCGGCGCAGACGGTTGACGATGCGCGGGCCGCGTTCGAACGGCTGCTGACGCATCTCGACACCTCGCGGGCGCCCGGACACGAGCCGGCCACGTTCCTGCTCGACGAATTCCTCGAGTTCCGCACGTTCGAGAACTTCCCCGGCCTGCGTCACGTGATCCGCGACTTCATGGCGCGCGTCGGCGAGAGCCGCAACCGGTTCGTCCTCGCCAGCCGCTACACGGCGCGCACGCTGCGCGTGCTGCGCGACGCGCCGGCGCGGTTCGATGTGATTCAGCTGGGCCCGATGTCGGCGGCCGAAGTGCAGGCCTCGTGCGGCAGCAGCCAGGCGCGCCGGCGCGATCGCGACAGCGATGACACCGCCGCGGCCATTCAGGCGCTGTCGGCCGGCCGCGCCACGTACGCGTCGTCGCTGGCGCGCGCGCTCGAGAGCGCGACCGGCGGCAGCCGCCTCGATCCGATCAGCGCGCTCGTGTCGCTCATGGCGCCCGGCGGCGAGATGGCCGCGCGCTGCCGTCAGGCGTACGAGCTGCGCCTGCATCGCGCCCGCGGCTACGGCGCGCTCAAGGCCATTCTCGGCGTGCTGTCGGAACAGGAAGGGCTGACGCTCACCGAGATCGCGCAGCGCCTGCACCGCACGCCCGGATCGACCAAGGACTATCTCTCCTGGCTCGAAGACGTCGACCTGGTCGTGAGCACGCGCAAGCGCTATACGTTCGAAGACCCGCTGCTGCGCCTGTTCGTGCGCCTCTACGCGCAGCCGGCGCCGCCGTCAGACGATGACGTCGCGCGCGAAGTGCACGAGTTCGCCATGAGCCGCCTGCCCGCGCCCGGCGCCGCGCCCGAACCGGCGCTCGCCGGTGTCGCCGCGACCGGCACCGACGATCGCTCGTGGGGGATCATCGAGATCGACTGAATTCAGAGTTGGTGAGTTGAGAATTCAGAATTACTGAGGGCGCAGGACGCGGAGGGCGGCCTGGGCGGCGTCCTGCTCTGCGGCCTTTTTCGACCGTCCTTCGCCGCGGGCGAGGGCCTCGCCTCTCACGCGCACCTCCACGACGAACACGCGGCGGTGCGCGGGGCCTTCTTCCGCGCTGAGGACGTATTCCGGCAGGCCCCTGCCGCCTGCCTGCAGCACTTCCTGCAGCTCCGACTTCCAGTCTTCCGTGAACGCCGCCTCGCTGCCCGACTCGCGGGCTTCGGCGATGAGCGGGCCAAACTGGCGCGCGATGAAGGCGCGCGCGGCCTCGATGCCGCCGTCCAGATACACCGCCGCGATCAGCGCCTCGTAGCAGTCGGCGAGAATCGCCTGCTTGCGGCGCCCGCCCGTCTTCTCTTCGCCGCGGCCGAGCAGCACGAACCGCCCGAGATCGATCCCCTCGGCAAGCCGCCCGAGCGACAGCGTCGACACGATCGACGCCTTGATCTTGGACTTGTGCCCCTCGTCGTGCTGCGGGAACTCGCGGAACAGCAGGTCGGCAATGACGAAGCCGAGCACCGCGTCGCCGAGAAACTCCATCGACTCGTTGTCGAACACGCCGCCCGACGCGTCTTCGTGCGCCTTCGAGCGATGCGTGAGCGCGTGCTCGAGCAGACCCAGATCCTTGAACCGGTAGCCGGCCGCCTGCTCGAGCGGCCCGAGCGTGTCGCGCAGCCGTACGGCGCCGGCGCCCACCGCGTCGCGGTGCGACTCGATCAGCTCCGTCGCCTCGCGCGCGCGCGCCGCGTCGACGCACACGCGCAGCTGCCACTGGCCCGACAGCCGCAGCGGAAAGACCGCCTGCGAGATGTCCGACGTGATGACCGCCTGGATGCCGTGCGCGTCGAGCAGGCCGCGGACGACGTCCGCTTCCACGTGCGAGTGCGTCGTGAAGACGGCCGTCATCCGTCGACGATGCCTTCGGTGTGAATGGCGGGCAGCCGCGCGCCCGGCTCCTCGATCTTCATCAGGATCATCGTCAGATCGTCGTGCTGATCCTCGTTGCCGGCAAAGGCCTCGACGTCGCGCACGATGCGCTCGCGCAGCTCGGCCATGTCGAGGTGCGCGTGCTCCTCGATGATGTGCGAGAGCCGCGGCTCGCCGAACAGATCCCCCGCGGCGTTCATGGCCTCGGTGATGCCGTCGGTGTAGAGCGCGAGCACATCGCCCGTCTTCAACTCGATGGTGTGCTCCACCAGGTGCTGCGGGAACAACCGCTCGATGTTCGGCACGCGCAGGCCGAGCACCATGCCGTCGGGAATCAGCACCTGCGCGGTGCGCCGGCTGCCGGCCGCGGCGCCCGGCGCGGCGGCACCCGGCAGATACACGAAGGGCGTGTGGCCGGCGCGGGCAAACACCAGCGTGCGCGCCTCCATGTCGATGACGGCGTAGGTCATGGTGATGAAGCTGCGCGTGTCGAGCTGATCGGAGAGGATGCGATTGACCTCGATCAGCAGCTGCCGCGGCGACTGGTAGATCGAGCTGAGCGACAGCAGCAGCCCCTTGAGCTCCGCCATGTACAGCGCGGCAGACGTGCCCTTGCCCGACACGTCGGCAATCAGCACGCTGAAGCGATGCTCGCTCAGCTTGAAGAAGTCGTAGTAGTCGCCGCCGACTTCGCGCGCCGGCACGCACAGCGCCGTCATGCTGACGCCCGGCATGTCGAGCGGGCCCGACGGCAGCAGCGACATCTGGATTTCGCGCGCGATGCGCAGCTCTTCCTCCAGCCGCCGCTTCTCGGCCGCCTGCTGCAGCAGGTGCTCGATGCTGGTGGACATCTGGTTGAACGAGTCGGACAGCTGGCCCAGCTGATCGCGCGCCTGCACCTGAATGCGGTGCGTGAAGTCGCCGAACCGCACGCGCTCGGTGCCGACGAACAGTTCGTGCACCGCGGTGGTGATCGATCGCGCGAGCGCCAGGCCCATCACGAGCGCGGCAATCTGGATGATGACGAACAGCACGCCCACCACGATGACGAGCACCCACATCAGCTCGCCGAGCTCGGTGTTGCCGACGCGCACGCGCTGGCCTTCCGACACTTCGCGATACAGCTGCCGCAGCCGCACGCGCAGCCCCACCGACACCTGGGCGCTCGCGCCCGTTTCCCAGTCGACGTAATCGAAGAAGGCAATGCTCCGGTCATACCGGAACAGCATGGTCGGGACGTCTTCGCCGACGAGGCCCGGCTCGGCCGACGCCAGGCAAGGGCGCGGCACGATGACCTCTCCGCCGGGGCCGCGCGCCACGCTGGCGCTGACGCCGACCGGCGTGACCTTGATGTCTTCGCGCAGCTTGTCGGCGATGCTCTGGCCAAGCGGGATGTCGACGATGGCCGCAAACGCCGGCGCGGTCCCCTCAGGCACGCGCACCGCGCGCGCGATGAGCGTGTCCTGGCCGTCGGGCAGGCGGCAGACGACGTTGCCGGCAAAGCGCGCCTGCGCCCGCAGCCATTCAGGGAACGGCCCCGACGGCGGATCGGCGTGGTGCCACGGGCCTGCCCGTCCCGCCCCCACGGGCGCGTCCGCGGTGAGCGGCACGATGGCGATCGACAGGCCGGGATTGTCGGCCGTCAGGTTGACGATCTTGCTGGCCATCACCTGCGCGGCGCGCGCGGGATCGCGCGCGACGTCGTTGGCGGTGGCCACGGCAATCTGCTCGGCGTTGAGCAGGTAGCGTTCGTATCCGCTCTTGAACAGGTAGGACGTGACGCTGTTGAAGACGACCTGCCCGCCGAACAGGAAGAACACCACCAGCAGCAGCGCCGGCACGAAGCCGATGAACAGATACGAGACGATCAGCTTGCGCCGCACCGGCCACAACAGCTGGCGGCGCATCACGACGAAGCCGCGCACGAGGAAGACGGTGGCGGTGACGATGAGGATGATGCTGGCGAGGGTGCCGAGGGCACTCAGCGCGCGCGGCGCGCCGCTCACGCGGTCGACGATGGCGACGAGCAGCCGGATCGCGGCGGCGGCGAGGAACACGCGGCCGCTGAGTGTGCCGAGCAGCAGCTGGCGCGGCGTGCGCGATGGCGCCGGCGGAGGCGGCGCGGGCGTGGGCATCACCGGGACGCCGCGCCCGCGACGATATCGTCCTTTCGGGCGTCCCTGTTGTGCGCCTTCAGCCATGCGGGGTATTGACGCCCGAATGATATCATCCTGTCCCGGCCATGAAACTTCCTGCCCACGCCCGTTTTTCCACCATCTGCATTCACGCCGGCCAGCAGCCGGACGAGGCGACCGGCGCGATCATCACGCCCATCTACCAGACGTCGACCTACGTGCAGGAAGCCGTCGGCAAGCACAAGGGCTACGAGTACGCGCGCACGCAGAATCCGACGCGCGCGGCGCTCGAGGCGAACATCGCGGCCATCGAAGGCGGCAAGGCCGGGTATGCGTTCGCGTCGGGCATGGCGGCCATCAGCGCCATCATGACGATGCTGAAGCAGGGCGACCATGTGGTGGTCACCGACAACACCTACGGCGGTACGTTCCGGCTGTTCGACAAGGTGCTGACGAAGTTCGGGCTCGAGTTCAGCTACGTCGACACGTCGAACCTGGATCGCGTGCGCGAGGCGGTACGGCCGAACACGAAGATGATCTTCGTCGAGACGCCCACCAACCCGGTGCTGCGGCTCACCGACCTGGCCGGCGTTGCCGGGATTTCGCGCGCGGCCAACTGCGTGTTCGTGGTGGACAACACGTTTGCGAGCCCGGTGCTGCAGCGGCCGATTGAATTCGGCGCCGATCTCGTGGTGCACAGCACGACGAAGTACCTGAACGGCCACAGCGACAGCGTGGGCGGCGTGGTCGTGGGCGTGAAGGACGAGCACATCGACTGGCTGAAGTTCATCCAGAACTCGGCCGGCGGCATCCTGAGCCCGCTCGATTCCTGGCTGGTGCTGCGCGGCACCAAGACGCTGGCCGTGCGCATGAAGCAGCACAACGAGAACGGGCAGCGCCTGGCGGAGTTCCTCGAGGCGCACCCGAAGGTGAAGCAGACGATCTATCCGGGGCTCAAGAGCCACCCGCAGCACGCGCTGGCCACGCGGCAGATGCGCGGCTTCGGCGGCATGCTCACCTTCGAGCTCGAGTCGGAGGCCGCGGCGCGCGCCATGCTCGAGCGCGTGCGGCTGATGTCGCTCGCCGAAAGCCTCGGCGGCGTCGAGACGCTCATCTCGCACCCGGCCTCGATGACGCACGCGTCGGTGCCCGCCGACCGCCGCGCCCGGATCGGCCTCAGCGACGCCATGGTCCGCATCTCGGCCGGCATCGAAGACGCCGAGGACCTGATCGAGGATCTTGATCAGGCCCTCAAAGCACGTTCATCCTGATCCACTTCAAGTACGCTTCGTTGCCGTCGATGACGGGCACGACGAGGAACTCGGGCACGTCGTAGGGGTGGAGGTCCCGAACGCGCTGCCAGAGGGCGGGCACCGCGGCGCTCGTGGTCTTGATGAGCGTCTGGCACTCCTGTTCGACGTGGACTTCCCCGTCCCACCGGTACACGGACTGCATCGGCGCGAGCACGTTGACGCACGCGGCGACGCCGCTGTCGATGAGGCCGCGCGCGAAGGTCTCGGTGTCGGCGTCGGCCGGGATGGTGACGAGGACGAGGACGCAGTCTGCTATCTGATCCGCCATAGGTTTTTTTCCAGCCGAGCTCTGTTTCCTCTTGTACTGGCCGGGGAACTTTGGTACAAAGATGCTGCTTTATTTCAGCATGGCTGACACCGGCACACCAACCACCGAGACGAACGGGCCCGACACGGCCCCGCGCGGCGCGCGGCCCCGCCGCAAGGCCGACGTGCCGCCGAAGGCGGAGGCGGCCGCCCGCCGCACCCGCATCGTCCAGCTGGCCATCCTGGCGGTGGCCGCGGTGATCACGATTGACGCGGTGGTCGGCGAGAAGGGCCTGCTGCAGACGTTTCGCGCCCGCCGCGAAGACGCGCAGCTGCGCGCCTCCATTTCGCAGCTGAAGGCGGAGAACGTCCGCTTGCGGGATTACGGCCGCCGCCTGAAGGAAGATCCCGCGACCATCGAAGAAGAAGCGCGCCGCAATCTCGGTCTGGTCAAGCCGGGCGAAGTGCTCGTCATCATCCGCGACGCCGAAAAGCGATAGATAATCGACGCTGCATCATGCGGCTGTCGATTTCCGTTCTCCTTCTTCTGCTCTTCTCCGCGCCTTCCTCCGCACAAACCACCGCGACACTCGCGGGGCATGTGGAAGATGCGGCGTCCGGCCGCCTGCCCGGCGTGTCCGTCACGGTGACCAGCGCGGCCACCGGCCTCACCCGTTCCGCCGTCACCGACGGCGAGGGACGCTTCACCTTCGCGGGACTCCCGGCCGCCGACTATGCCGTCCGCGCCGAGCTTCAGGGCTTTCGCCCGCTCGTGCAGTCTGGCGTGCGGCTGTCGGTTGGCGAACAGGCGTCGCTCGTGCTGCGCCTGACGGCCGGCGCGGCCGAGGAGGTGCGCGTCACGGGCGGCGCGGGCCAGGTCAACACGCGCAGCTCCGAGCTCAGTTACCTGGTCGACGAGCGCACCATCGAGCGCATTCCGATCAACGGCCGCAACTTCACCGATCTGATGGCCCTGCAGCCGGGCGTCACGCCGTTTCCGCATCGCGAGACCGGATCGGTGGTCGCCCACGGCCTGGCCATGAGCGTCAACGGCGTCGAGCCGCGCGGCAACGTGTACCTGCTGGACGGCACGCTGCTCAACGACTTCACCAACGGCCCGGCCGGCAGCGCGGCCGGCACGGCGCTCGGCATGGACACGGTGCGCGAGTTCCGCGTCGAGACCAACGCCTACAGCGCGGAGTTCGGGCGCGCGATGGGCGGGCAGATCAACGTGATCACCAAGTCGGGCACGAACCAGCTGGCCGGCAGCCTGTTCGAGTTTCACCGCAACGACGCGCTCGACGCGCGCAACTACTTCGACGTGGGCGAGAAGCCCGACTTCCTGCGCAACCAGTTTGGCGGCACGGTGGGCGGCGCGCTTCGCCGCGACCGCCTCTTCTTCTTTGCCGGCTATGAAGCGCTCCTCGAAAACCTCGGCCGCACCATCGTCACCACCGTGCCCGACGAGCAGGCGCGCCTTGGCATCCTGCCGGCCGGCACGGTGGCGGTGTCGCCCGTCGTGCAGCCGTACCTGAATGAGTTTCCGCGCGCCAACGGCGAGAACCTGGGAGGCGGGCTTGCGCGCTATACGTTCCCCTTCGACCAGACGCTGCGCCAGCACTTCTTCCAGGCGCGCGTCGACGCGCTGCCGGCCGACGGCATCCAGCTGTTCGGCCGTTACACGTTCGACGACACCGATCAGGAGCTGCCGACCGACTACCCGCAGTTTCCGCGCACGTTCGTGTCGCGCAACCAGTTCCTGACGTTCGAGCTGCGGCAGGTGCTGACCGGCGCGACGGTGCACACGGCGCGCGCCGGCTACAGCCGCACGCGCGTGGGCCAGACGGTGGACGCCGGCAGCGCCGGATCACTGCCGGTGTTCGTGCCCGGCCGCGATCTAATGGGCGCCATCGACATCGGTGGCTTCCCGCGGTTCGGGCCGCAGGCCTCGGCCAACCTGCTGCTCGGCCAGGACGTGTACAGCGCGCAATACGACGTTGCGCATGCGCGCGGCCGCCATCTGATCAAGGCCGGCGTGCTCGCCGAGCACTACCGCGACGATGAGTTCAATCCGACGTTCAGCCTGGGCATCTTCCGCTTCGCGAATCTGTCGGCGTTCCTGCGCAACCAGCCCGCGCAGTTCATCGGGCTCACGCCGGCCGGCGACACGAACCGCGAGTGGAGCTGGACGCTGTATGGCGTGTACGCGCAGGACGAGATCCAGGCCGGCCGCGATGTCACCGTGAACGCGGGCCTGCGCTATGAGGGCGCCACGATGCCGCAGGATCCGCGCGACATCAACATGCGCGACTTTCTCGGCCAGCCGGAAGTCGGGCCGCTCTATGACAACCCGGGCGGCGCGCTGTCGCCGCGCGTGGGCGCGGTATGGAATGTGGGCGGATCGGGCCGCACGTCGGTGCGCGGCGGGTACGGGCTCTACTTCAACACCAGCAACCAGCAGAACCTGATCGTCACAGTCACCAATCCGCCGGCCACGCCGCGCGTGATCATCGCGAATCCCACATTCCCGGTGCCGCCGTTCGAGCGCGGCACGGGCGTGTCGATCCGCCCGGTGCAGTACGACGTGCAGCTGCCCCGCATGCACACGTGGAACGCCAACGTGCAGCAGGAGCTGTTTGCCGACTGGGTGCTCACGCTCGGGTACGCGGGGTCGCGCGGGCGGCATCTCTGGCGCAACACCGACGTCAACATTCCCGCGCCGACGACGCTCTCCGACGGCACGCTGTTCTATCCGCCCGGCCTCACGCGTCCGAATCGCAGCTTCTCGGCGATCGAGTTGAAGTCGAGCGACGGCGACTCGTGGTACAAGGCGCTGATCGTCGACGCGCGCAAGCGCTGGAGCGGCGGGGTGCAGGTGCAGTCGTCGTACACCTGGTCGAAGGCGGAAGACACGACGCAGAACGCCGTGTTCTTCAGTGACTCGACCACCGGCACGGTGTCGGCGCTGCCCGAGTTCATCGAGGACTACAACAAGGGCCTGGCCGACTATCACGCCGAGCACAACTGGGTGCTCAACTTCGTGTGGGACCTGCCGCGCCTCGACACAGGCGGCCTCGCGGGCGCGATTGCCAACGGCTGGCGCGTGTCGGGCCTGCTGCGCATGCGCAGCGGCAGCCCGGTGACGCCGATGCTGCAGACCAATCGCTCGCGCTCGCTCTGGTCGCCGTCACTCGGACCCGGCACTGGCCCCGACCGTCCGAACTACGCACCGGGCCGCGGGCCTGACGATGCGGTGACGGGTGATCCGTCGCAGTGGTTCGATCCGTCGGCGTTCGCGCTGCAGCCGGCCGGCACGTACGGCAACGTCGGCCGCAACGAGTTGATCGGGCCCGACCTGCGGACGGTGGACCTTGCGGTCAGCCGCGCGTTTGCGACGCCGGCACTCGGCTCGCGCAGCCGCCTCGATCTGCGCGTGGAAGTGTTCAACGTGTTCAATCGCGCGAACTTCGGCACCCCGTCGCTGATTGCCTTTGCCGGCGCCTCCGACACGGAGGCGCCGCTCGCCTCGTTCGGGCAGATCCGGAGCACCACCACCTCGTCGCGCCAGATCCAGCTCGGCGTGCGCTGGACCTACTGAGCCGTTCCTCTCCGCCCTGGCGCATATCAGGGCGGAGAGGACATCATGCTTACCGCCCCGATTCTCATCGCCGGCCTGCTCACCACCACCCTCGCGGCCCCGCAACCCGTACGCCCGACGCTGGTGTCGCAACTGTCGTCGCATGCCGCGCAAGCAGCATCCGGCCCCGCGCAGCCGGCCGCCGCCAAGCCACGCACGGATCACAGGTGGGACGGCGCTCTCGCGGGCGCGCTGGCGGGCGCCGGCGCCGGCGCCGTGGCGGGGATTCTCATCTACGGCAAGGGCGACGGCGAGTGGCCCGATCAACACGTGGTCGTGGGCTCGCTGACGTTCTATGGCACGCTCATCGGCGGCGTGACGGGCCTGGTGATTGATCTCGTGAAGAAGTGATCACCGGGCCGCGCGCGCGCGAAACACCCTGACGTAGCGATACGCGAGATAGATGACGAACGCGCCGAGCAGCACGTTCGAGACTTGATTGATGGAGTCGCCGACCTTCTCGAACTGCGACTCGAGCACCGTGCCGGCCCATGCCAGCGCCAGCGTCCAGATGAAAGTGCCGGCGGCCGACGACAGGATGAACGGCAGGAACGCCATGCCGGCGAAGCCCGCCGGCACGGAAATGAAGGTGCGCACGCCCGGCACCAGCCGGCCCAGAAACACCGCCCACTTGCCGTGGCGGTCGAACCACTTCTGGGCCTTGTCGATGCTGTCGCACGTCAGGGTGACCCAGTGGCCGTGATCGTCAATCCAGCGGCGCAGGCGCTTGTTCCCGATCCAGCGCGCGACGCCGTACCAGCCGGCGGCGCCCAGCAGGGCGCCAATGGCGGCCGCCGCGACAACGCCCCAGAATGTGAGCTCCCCTTTCGCGGCCACGTATCCCGCGAGCGGCACCACGACTTCCGAGGGAATGGGCGGGACAATGTTCTCGAGCAGCGTGAGCGCGGCGATGCCCCAATAGCCGAGGTTCTGAATCGTTTCGGTGATCCAATCGAACACAATCGCCATCTAGCAAGACGGCTGCCCGGGCGGCTAGTATCGATCCATGACCATCGCGGAATCGCTGCTGAAGGAGTTCGACCAGGAGATGGCCACGACGCGGCGTCTGCTCGAGCGCGTGCCATCCGCCAAGGCGGAATGGAAGCCGCACGAGAAATCATTCCCCCTCGGCCACCTCGCGCAGCTCGTGTCGGGCATGCCCGGCTGGCTCACGAACATCGTCACCGAAACCGAGCTCGATCTCACCAAAGGCGGCAAGTACTCATTCGAAACGACCGACACGCTGCTTGCGGCCTTCGACAAGAACGTGCGCGATGCGCGCGCGGCGATCACGAATACGGTCGACGAGGCGTTCGCGGTCGAGTGGTCGCTGAAGATGGGGCCCAAGACGCTCTTCACCGACACGCGCCGCGACGTCGTCCGGCAGACCATCAACCATCTCGTGCACCACCGCGGACAGCTGACGGTCTATCTACGGCTGCTCGACGTCCCAATCCCGTCGATCTACGGGCCTACGGCCGACGAGGGCTGGTAGACCGGGCGACGGTCATCTTCATGTCGGTGGCCGTCGACATCCGCTGATTGATGCCTTCGGCGGTCATCTCCATCACGACTTTCGACGTGATGGCCATGTCGCCGATGAGCGCCACGGATCCGTCCGGCAGCGCCATGCGGCCGCTTCCCTCCCCTGACATGCTGATCAGATTCACGCCGACCCCTTCGGGCATTCCGGGAGGGGCGATCTTCTGCGCCGGCGCGGTCTGCGTCATCGACAACGCAAACGTCGTGGATCCGGCATCCATCGCGACCACCTCGAAGATCGTTTTCTGATCGAGCCGCATGCCGTTGGCGTCCATCGACTGCACGACTTCCCATTTCGCGCCAACGCCCACGGGTTCGACCGGCAGCGGCGCCGACAAGCGCTCGAACCCCATGGACGAGAGGACCTGCTTCATCATGGGGTTGGCAAGCTTCGAGTCATCGATCTTCATACTCTTTACCAGCCCGCGGTCGGTCATGACGACCGACGCCGTGAGGTTCTTGAGCATGTCGAGCACGCCCTCCTGTGCGCCGGGGCCATCCATCGACGCCGACACAATTGCCATCGTCAGGGTGATGTCGCCGTTGGCGGCGACCTCGGTGACGTCGATATCCATGGCCATCTTGACGGCCGGCGCATCCATCGTCTGCGGGCCCGCATCCGGGATGTCCATCGAGATCGTCGCCTTCATCGTGAGCTCGATGCGCTCCTTCGCGCCCTGCACGAGCTTGTAGCGAACGGCGCGCTTCTCGCCGGTTCCTGTCGACAACACGGTAACGGTGGCCGGCGCCGGCTGGATGCCGGCAGGCGCCGGGGCCGGGGCAGGCGTCTGAGCCTGCACGCCGAGGGTGAGCGCAAGACACAGGACAGCGGCGAGGCGAATCTGGGTGCCCATCATGCTCACATCTTGACATGCGGACCGACCACCTGAGCGTCACCTTCGCCGCACTTGCCGACCCGACCCGCCGGGCGATTCTCGCCCGCCTGGCGACGGGCCAGTGCGCGGTCACCGAGATGACGAAGCCCGAGCACATCCGCCGCTGGGGGGCAACCTCGGCGAGGGGGACTCCGTGCCCGTCTGCGAGGTCGACCTGCGCGTCGGCGGCAAATGGCGCTTCGTGAACGGCCGCACGCGCATGACGGCCACCGTGGAATATCCGTCGCGTGAGATTCGCGACATCGTGATGAACTCGGGGATGGATAAAGGCGCGGCGATCAGCTACGACAGGCTCGAGGAGCTGGCCATGGCGCTCGCGGCCGCCCGCTGATCGTCAATCGCGACGCGCTGGCCCGGCCCGCCGGACTGCAGCCAGTCCGACGCGTCGCGGCCAACCAGCCGCGCCATCGCGTCGAGCCACACCGGATGCTCGTTGACGCACGGCACCATGAGATAGTCGCGTCCGCCCGCGTGCTCGAAGAGCTCGCGATTGGTCATGCCCATCTCCTCGATCGTTTCGAGGCAGTCGGCCGTGAAGCCGGGGCACATCACGGCGATGCGCGTCACGCCCTGCGCCGGCAAGCTCTTGATCGTGTCATCCGCGTACGGCTGCAGCCACGGCTCGCGGCCAAACCGCGACTGATACACCAGCATCACGCGATCCTCGGGCCATCCGAGCGCGGCGGTCAGTCGCTTCGCCGTCGCCTCACAATGCTGTTGATAGGGATCGCCCAGATCCACGTAGCGCCTGGGCAGGCCGTGAAAGCTGACCACGATTCGCTGCGGCGGCTCCGCCCCGTCCAGCGCCTCGCGCGTGACGGCCGTCAGCGCCTCGACATATCCCTCGTCGTCGAAATAGGGCGCGACGATGCGGACGGGCGGAATGACGCGGCGGCGCGCCAGGACGGCGAAGAGCTCCTCGAGACTCGAGCCGGTGGTGGCGCTCGCATACTGCGGATACATGGGCAGCACGACGATGCGATCGGCGCCCTGCCGGATCAGCTCCTCGACGGCATCTTCGGTCGAGGGGTTTCCGTAGCGCATCGCCACCGCGGTCACCACCGGCCGCGACGCGCGCACCTGCAGGCGCTGCTGCAGCGCGGCGGCCTGCGCGCGGCTGGTCACGAGCAGCGGCGATCCGCCGTCCGTCCAGACCTTGCGATAGAGCGCAGCCGAGCGCGGCGGGCGGCGGCGCAGGACGATGAAGTTGAGGATGGGCCACCACAGCGCGCGCGGCAGATCGATGACGCGGCGGTCGCTCAGAAACTGGCGCAGGTAGCGCCGCAGGGCGGGCGTGGTCGGCGCGTCAGGCGTTCCAAGCTGCAGCAGAAGCACGCCGAGGGCGCCGGGCATCCTCTCACGATAAGGAACGGCCGCGGCCACAGGCCACTCCCATGACAATTCCGTGACACTTCGTCAGGGCCGCATCCTTATGATCGTGGGGTCGTGTGGTTCAGCATTCTTCACCGGCAGCGGCCGGCCGGTCTTGCCGCTCCTGAGGCTCCCCTTTCACACCGCCCGATCTGGAGCACGTGCCTTCGCGAAGTCCTCTTTCAGGACGCGCCGTTGGAGCTGTCTTCCGCGGCCGCGGGCGACGTGCTTGCCGACGCTGACGCCTACGCGTTCCTTCTTGAGACCATCTGCGGCATGCAGTCGCCCATCGTCGGCGAAACGCAGGTGCTCGGGCAGTTTCGCGCGTTTCTCGCGACGCTCGCGCCCGACGACGCCTCGTGGCTGGGCGGCATCGGCCAGCAGCTGCTGACCGACGCGCGCGTGATTCGCGAGCGGCACCTGCGCGGCCTTGGCACGCGCTCGTATGGCAGCGCCGTGCGGAAATACATGGACGGCATCGAGCGTGTCGCGCTGGTCGGCGCGGGCGCGCTCGCGAATGAGGTGCTGCCGTACGTGGCGGAGGGTCGCGTCGTCGACCACTGGACGCGCGCCGTCATTGCCGACGCCGCCGGCCGTCCTGCGGCCGAGGGCCGCGCCGCCATCATCGTCGCCGCGCCGGTGCGGGCCGAGCAGATTGCCGTCGTGGCGCGATGCTATCCCTCGCTCGCGCGCGTGATCGATCTGCGCGCGGCCGAGGAGCGCGATGCGATCAGCGGCGTGGGCGGCACCAGCGGCGTCGACGTGATCACGCTCGACGATGTGTTTGCGGCGGTCGAGACGTCGACGGCGGCCACGGCGGCGCGCGTCGCGCGGGCGCGCGAGGACATCCGGCGCATGGCGTCGGCCTTCGAGCGGCGGCAGCTGCTCAGACCGTTCGGGTGGGATGACTTGTGCGCGTAAGGATTCTGACGCGCGCGAGCGACCTCGCGCGGCTGCAGGGGCACCTGGTTCAGCGGCGCCTCGACGCGGCCGGTGTCGACGCTGACCTGATCGCGCGCGAGGCCTCCGGCGACCGCGACACCGCGACGCCGCTGTGGCAGCTGGGCAACAAGGGCGTCTTCACGGCGGATCTGTCCGACGCGCTCGCGCGCGGCGACGCCGACCTCGTCGTGCACTCCTGGAAAGATCTGCCGATTGAGCCGCGGGGCGACACGATCGTCGCCGCCACGCTCCCCCGCGAAGACCCGCGTGACGTGCTCCTGATCCGCGAGGACGCCGCCGCGAAGCGCGCGCCGCGGCTCTCGATTCTCTCCTCGTCGCCGCGCCGCGCGCTGATGCTCGGCGGGCTGCTGCCCGGCCTGCTGCCGTGGCCGGTGGACGCGATCACGTTCGCGGCCGTGCGCGGCAACGTGCCGACGCGGCTGCGACAGCTTGCGGGCGGCGCGGCAGACGGACTCGTCGTGGCGAAAGCCGCGCTCGATCGGCTGCTGGATCCGGCGTCGCCCTTTGCGGAAGCGGCCGATGCGGTGCGCGAGGCGATGCGCGGCTGCCGATGGATGGTGCTGCCGCTGCGCGAACAGCCGTGCGCGGCCGGCCAGGGTGCGCTCGCCCTCGAGATTGCCGTGAACAACACGGCGCTTCGCGACGTGCTGAAGACCATCAACCACGCACCGACCTGGCAGGCCGTGCAGCGCGAGCGCGAGATCCTCGCCGGTTATGGCGGCGGATGCGCGCAGGCCATCGGCGTCACGGTGCTGCCGCTGCCGTTCGGCACGGTCACGAGCCTCCGCGGCCGGACGGATGCCGGTGAAACCCTCGAGCAGTGGTCGCTCGAGTCCACCGGGCCGGTACTGCCGAAGGCGCCGCTCGCCGCCGTGTGGCCGCGTCCCGATGAATTGCACGGCGCGACGCGCCGCCCGCTGTCGGTACCGGATCCGTCCGGCGATCGCGGCCTCTATGTCACCAGGAACGAGGCACTGCCCGCGTCGTGGGACGTGCAGGCTTGTCGCATCGTGTGGGCCGCCGGCTCGTCGACGTGGCGCAAGCTTGCCGCGCGCGGCGTCTGGGTGCATGGGTCGTCGGAAGGCCTGGGCACGTTCGAGCCGTCCGCCGTCGATCGTCTCGCGGGCCGGGCCATGACGTGGCACCGCCTCACGCATACGCGCGCCGACGTGGCGGACGCCGTGCCGACCTACGAAGCCGACACGCCGCTCGCATCCGACCTGGCGGCGCGCACGCACTTTTTCTGGCGCAGCGGATCCGAATATCGCCTCGCGCTCGCCGCGGCGCCGTCGATTCGCGACGGCTGGCATGCGTGCGGGCCGGGCCACACCTTCGACGTCGTGCAGCGGCTCTCGGGCGCGCGCCGCGTCAGGCCCTATCTCACCTACGACGCCTGGCTCGAGGACATCCGGGAATGACACTGACATCTGCCACGACACGCGCCGCCTGGTCGCGGATGCGCCTGCGCCACTCGGCGCACCTGCGCGATCTCACATCCGAGACCACGTTCACCCAGGCGCATCTGATCCAGCCGCTCTTCATCGTCGAAGACCTTGCAGAGCCGCAGGCCATTACGGGCCTCGGCGACAACGCGCGCCTTGGGATTGCGGCTGCCGCGGATGCCGCGGCGCGTGACGTGCAGAGCGGCGTGCGCCATTTCCTGCTCTTCCCCGTGCCGGCGTCGAAGGACGCCCGCGGATGGTCGGCGCACGGCGCGCGCGCCGCGGCGGCGATCAAGCGCGCGGTTGGCGACGCCGCGCATGTGTGGGTGGATGTGTGCCTCTGCGCCGCGACACCGACGGGACATTGCGGCCTGTTCGATGCCAAAGGCGGCATCGATCTCGACGCCACGCTTTCGGCGCTGAGCGCGTCGGCCGTCTCGATGGTGGATGCCGGCGCCGACGGCGTGAGCCCGAGCGACATGATGGACGGGCGCACGGCGCACATTCGCGCCGCGCTCGATGATGCCGGGCACGGACATGTGCCGATCATGAGCTACAGCACGAAGTTCGCGAGCCAGATGTACGGCCCCTTTCGCGAGGCCGCCGCGTCGGCGCCGCAGTTCGGTGATCGCCGGCAGTATCAGATTGATGTGCGCGCGCGCACCGACGCGCTGGCCTCGAGCGTGCGCTGCGCGGCCGAAGGCGCCGATCTGCTGATGGTGAAGCCGGGCATGACGTCGATCGATCTGATTGCGCCGATTCGCGAAGCCACCGGCATGCTCACCGGCGCGTATCAGGTGAGCGGCGAATTCGCTGCGCTAACGCTGCTCGCCGAGCGCGGCCTCACGAATTTCGACGCGGCCCTGCTCGAAACGTGGCATGTCTTCCGGCGCGCCGGCGCGTCGTACCTGATTACGTATGGCGCGCGGCACGCGCGGCGGCTGGGGCTGGGCGCATGAACAGCGTCTCGTGGCACGCGCGCGCGCTGGACGCGGCGCCCGGCGGCGTGCACAGTCCCGTGCGATCGTTCCGCAGCGTCGGCGGCACACCGGTGTACGTGGCGCGCGCGGAGGGTGCGTATCTCGAAGACATCGAGGGGCGCCGCTACGTCGACTTCTGCATGAGTTTCGGTCCGCTGATTCTGGGTCACCGTGATCCCGACGTACGCGCCGCGGCCGTGCGCGCGATGGACGATGGCTGGTCGTACGGCGCGGCGGAGCCGTACTCGGTGCAGCTGGCGGAGTGGCTGCTGGCGCGGCTGCCTTTTCTCGATCGCGTCCGCTTCGTCTCGTCGGGCACCGAAGCCGTGATGTCGGCGCTGCGCGTCGCGCGCGCCGCGACCGGCCGCAGCGTCATCCTCAAATTCGAAGGCTGCTATCACGGCCATGCCGACAGCATGCTGGTGAAAGCCGGCAGCGGCCTCGCCGGCGCGTCGGCGGCGTCCAGCGCGGGCCTTTCCGCGTCAGTCACTGACGACACGCTGGTGGCATCGCTCGACGATGACCGCGCGCTGGATGCGGTGTTCGAGGCGCATGGCTCGCGCATTGCGGCAGCCATCATCGAGCCGCTGCCCGCCAACTACGGGCTGCTGCCGCAGCGCGCCGCGTTTCTGCAACACCTCGCGGATCGCTGCCGCCAGGCCGGCGCGCTGCTGATCATGGACGAAGTGATCAGCGGCTTCCGCACGGGCTTGACCGGCATGTCGGGCGCGCTCGGAATCACCCCGGACCTCGCCTGCTATGGCAAAGTGATCGGTGGAGGGTTTCCACTGGCGGCATACGCGGGGACAAAGCCATTCATGGATCAGGTCGCGCCGGCCGGTCCGGTCTATCAGGCCGGTACGCTGAGCGCGAACCCCGTCGCCGTGCGCGCCGGCCTCGCGGGCCTCGAAAAGATGGAACGGCTCGACGGCTGGCAGACACTTGACGAGCGCACGGCGCAGTTCTGCGACGGCCTCGCCGCCCGCTTCGCCGCCCTGCCCTCAGGCCCCGGCATCGTCCGGCGCGGTTCGATCTTCTGGCTGACCGCGACGCGCGATGCGCAGCCCGCGACACTCGATCAGATTCCCGCTGAACAGGGCGCGTGGTTTTCGCGCTTCTTTCACGAAGCGCTGACGCGCGGCGTGTACCTGCCGCCCTCCGGCTTCGAAGTGTGCTTCCTGTCGTTGGCGCACGATGACGCAGCGCTGGCCGCCGCCACCGAGGCACTGGCCGCCGCGGCGCAGGCGGCCGCCACGCCATGAGACCCGGCAACCTGCGTTACGTACTGGCCGTGGTGTGGCTGGCCATGACGGTGTCGCTCGCCGCATGGTGGCTGCTGTTCGGGCTGTCGCAGGCGCGCGAGCTGCAGCAGGCCGCCGGCATGTCCGCCCGCGCCGCGCACGTGCAGCGCATGCTGCTGTGGGAAGGCGTGGTCTTCATCGCGTTGCTGCTCGGCGGCGGCATCGCGCTGGTTCGCGCGATTCGCAGCGAGCAGGAGCGGCGCCGGCGCGTGCAGGACTTCTTCACCGCGTTCACGCACGACCTGAAGACCGCGCTCGCGAGCCTGCGCCTGCAGGCCGAAAGCCTGCAGGAGGACTTCGCCGGGTCGCCTGCGACACGCAGCCTCGAACGCCTGACGAAAGACACCGTGCGGCTGGAGCTGCAGCTCGACAACTCGCTGCACTTTGCGCAGCCGGATGCGCGCCTTCAGTCCGAGAACGTGAACATCAGCGACCTCGCCGCGCGCGCGGCCATGGACTGGCCGGAGCTTGATGTCGCGATCGAGCCCGGCCTCGTCGCCAAAGGGGACGAGCGCGCGCTGCTCGGCGTACTCCGCAACCTGCTGCAGAACGCCGCCGTGCACGGCCGCGCGCGCCGCGTCACGGTGTCAGGCTCCCGGCACCCCGGGCGCCTCGCCGTGCGGGTGGCCGACGATGGGCAGGGGGCGCCGCAGGGTGTGGGCCGCACGCTGACGGCGCCGTTCGAGCGCGTGTCATCGACCAGCGGCACCGGCGTGGGGCTCTACATCTCGCAGCGTCTGCTGTCGCGCATGGACGGCCGCCTCGTCATCGATGATGCGGCCTCGCCCGGCTTTGCGATCGTGCTCGACCTGAAGGAGGGCGCGGCGTGACGCGGCGCATCCTCCTGATCGAAGACGATGAATCGCTCGGACAGACGCTCGCCGAACGTCTGCAGAAAGACGGCCTGACCGTCGACTGGGCGCGCAGCGTGCGCGATGCGCGCGCGCTGTTCGACACCAGCACCTGGGACCTCGCCATCGTGGATGTGAAGCTGCCCGACGGGTCCGGCTTCGGCCTGGCGCGCGAGCTGCGCGGCCGCAGCGCGGCGCCCATCATGTTCATGACGGCCCTCAACTCGGCAGAGAACCGGCTCGAAGGCTTTGAAATCGGCGCCGACGAGTACCTGCCGAAGCCGTTTCACCTCAAGGAATTCATGCTTCGCGTGCGACATGTGCTCGCCCGCCAGCGCGCCCAGCGCATCGTCAAGGCCGGCGGCAGCGAGATCGATTTCGGCGCCATGACCGTCAGCCGCGGCACCACACGGGTGCAGCTGCAGGCGCGCGACTGCCAGGTGCTGAAGCTGCTGGTCGACGCGGCGCCGCGCGTGGTGCCGCGATCGGAAATTCTCGACAAGGTCTGGGGCGAGCATCGCTTCCCCACCCCGCGCGGCGTCGACAACGCCATCGTCCGCCTGCGCCAGGCGCTGGATGCCGACGAGCAGCTGATTCAGTCGGTGCGCGGCGTCGGCTATCAATGGACGGCAGAGCAATGACCGACGGACGTTTCTTGCGGGCGCTGCGCGGTGAGCCGACACCGGTGCCGCCGATTTGGATGATGCGGCAGGCGGGCCGGTATCAGCAGCGGTATCAGGCGCTGCGCGCGCGGCATCGCTTCGACACACTCTGCCGCGAGCCCGAGTTGTCGGCACAGGTGGCGATGAACTCGATCGAAGACTTCGACTTCGACGCGGCCATTCTGTTCAGCGACCTGCTGTTTCCACTCGAGGCGCTCGGGTTTGGCCTCAGCTATGACGAGGGGCCCCCGAAGCTGGATGGGCACCTCACACACGAGCGGCTGGCGTCGTTCCGCCCGTGGCCCGAAGCCGCGCCGCTGCTGCGCTTCCAAGGCGAGGCGATGAGAGCGACGCGAGAGCGGCTCGATCCGGGCAAGGGCCTGATCGGATTTGTCGGCGGTCCGTGGACGCTGTTCGTCTATGCCGTCGAGGGCTCGCACGCCGGCGCGCTGACGCTTGCGAAGTCGTCGCCTGAACTCTATGCGCGGTTTGCCGCCGTCTGCGTGCCGCTGCTGGTGGAAACCATCCGCATGCAGCTCGACGCGGGCGCGGACCTCGTGATGATTTTCGACACGGCCGCGGGCGAGCTGGCGTGCGAAACGTTTTCGGAGTTCGTCGCGCCGGATCTCGCCGCGCTGGCTGCGTCGTTTCCCGGACGCGTCGGGTATTACGCCAAGGCCTCGCACCCCGATCAGCTGCGCGCGCCCGTGTTCGCGTCGGCGCCGTGGTGCGGCATCGGCGTGGACGGCCGGTGGTCCATGGCGAAGCTTCTCGCCGGGCGCGCGCAGGGCTTCGTGCAAGGCAACTTCGATCCCGCGCTGCTGCAGCTGCCCGAGGCGCAGTTCCGCCTGGCCTTGCGGATGTACCTCGAGCCGCTGCAGGAGCTGAGCGTCGAGCAGCGGCGCGGGTGGATCTGCGGGCTCGGCCACGGCGTGCTGCCTCGCACGCCCGAGGCGCACGTGCGCGCCTTTGTCGAGACGGTGCGCGAGGTGTTCGGATGACGATGACGGAGCTGTTCGCGCGGTATGACGTCGCCGTGCCGCGATACACGAGTTATCCCCCGGTGCCGCACTGGCGCGAGACACCGCCGGAAGACACGTGGCTGCAATCAATTCGCGACGCGCTGGCCGGCGATTCATCGTCGCTCGCGCTCTACGTGCACGTGCCGTTCTGCCAGTCGCTCTGCACGTTCTGCGGGTGCAACAACGTGATCACGCGCAATCACGATCACGAAACGCCGTATGTGAATCTCGTGTTGTCGGAGCTCGATCGCCATCTCGCGGCCGTTCCCGAGCTCGCGACCCGCCCCGTGCGGCAGGTGCACATCGGCGGCGGCACGCCCACATTCCTGTCGCCGGAAGTACTCGGCCGGCTCGCCGGCGGGCTGCAGGAGCGGCTGCCGCTGCGCTCCGACATTTTCGAGGCGTCGCTCGAGGCCGACCCGCGGGTAACGTCCGCCGAGCATCTCGAGGTGCTGGCCGCGCACGGCTTCCGCCGCATTTCGTTTGGCGTGCAGGACATCGATCCCGAGGTGCAGCGCCTCGTCAACCGGCATCAGCCGCTGGAGCTCACCGCGGAGCTGTGCGCCAACGCGCGCCGCATGAATTTCGAATCGATCAACATCGACGTCATTTACGGGCTGCCTGGTCAGACGCCGGACTCGATGCGCGCGCTGGCCGATGCCCTGATTGACCTCGCGCCCGATCGGCTCGCCGTCTATGGCTTCGCGCGCGTGCCGTGGATCAAGCCGGCGCAGCGGAAGTTCCGCGACGACCAGGTGCCGGCCGGCGCCGACAAGCGCGCGCTCGCCGAGATCATCCGCACGCGCCTGCTCGCTGGGGGCTACGTCGAGATCGGCCTCGACCACTACGCGCGGCCTGACGATGGCCTGGCGCGCGCCGCGGCGGCGGGCCGGCTGCACCGCAACTTCATGGGCTACGCCGACGTCCGCACCGACGTGCTGCTGGGGCTGGGCGTCAGCGCGATCTCGGAGACGCCGGACTGCTATCACCAGAACGAAAAGGTGCTGCCGGTCTACCAGCGCCGCGTCGAAGCAGGCGAACTGCCGACGCATCGCGGCCACCAGCTCACGGCGCGCGAGCAGCGCCGCCGCGATCAAATCCTCGCGCTGATGACCGCCTTCGAGGCGCCGCTCGATGCGGGCGAAGCGGCCGATGCGCGCCAGTTCCTCGCGCCGCTCGTCGAGGATCGCCTCGTGGAGATTGACGAGCACGCGCTGCGCGTCACGCGGCGCGGGCGTCCGTTCCTTCGCAACATCGCGGCGTTCTTCGACGATGAGTACCGCCGCGCGCAGCCGGCGGCGCCGGTCTTCTCCACCTCGATATGACGCGCGTGCGCGTCGCCGGCGCCGGCCTGTCGGGGCTGGTGTCGGCCTGGTATCTCTCGACGCTCGGGGCGGATGTCGAGGTGCTGGAAGCCACGGCGCGGCCCGGCGGCCTGATCGGCACGCGCGTCGAGGCGCACGGCCTGGTCGAGACCGCGGCCAATGCGCTGGTCTGCACCAATGACGTGCGCGAGTTGTTCGCGGATCTCGGGCTGGAGCTGATGACGCCGCGCCCCGAAAGCCGGCGGCGCTACATCGTGCGCGACGGCGTACCGCGGCGGTGGCCGCTGTCGCCGCTCGAAACGGCCGCGACGGCCGCGCGCGCCGGCAGCAGCTGGGCGACGCGCGCGTTCGCGCCGCGCGCAGGCGAATCGGTGGCGGCGTGGGGCCGGCGCACGCTTGGTCGCGCGGCGACCGAGCATGTGCTGGAGCCTGCCCTGCAGGGCGTCTATGCCGCGCCCGCCAGCCTCCTGTCGGCCGAGGCAATTGGACTTGGTCAACGCAGGCGTCGTCCCGGCCTGGCTGCGCCTCGCGCCGGCATGGGCGCACTCATCGACGCGCTGTACACCGCGCTGACGCGCCGCGGCGTCCGCTTCAGTTTCAACACGTCGCTCGAACACATCGAACCAGACGTGCCGACGATGATCTGCACCAGCGCGCCGGCGGCGGCGCGGCTCGTCGCGTCCGCGGGGCTCGAGCCGCTCGCTGCTTTGCTTCGGTCGGTGAAGACGCTGCCGCTCGTAACAGCCACGGCGTTCTTCGAGCCGGCGGCAACAGACTTGCGCGGCTTTGGCGTGCTGTTTCCGCCCGGCGCGGCGCGCGCGCGCGGCGTGCTGTTCAACAGCGACACGTTCACCGGCCGCAGCAACCTGCGATCGGAAACGTGGATCTTCGGCGGAACCGATGTTCTGCAGGCGGATGATGCGGAGGTCGCCCGCGCCATTCAGGGCGATCGGCGTCTGATTGGCGGTACCGGCGCGCCGGTGTCCGTGCACGTCACGCGCGTGCCTGCCGCGCTGCCGCTCTACGACCAGACCATCCTTGCGGTGCGCGCCGCGTGCGACACGCTGCCGCCGTGGCTCGGCATCTGCGGCAACTACGCCGGCCAGATTGGCGTGGCGGGCCTCCTCGCGCGCGCGCGCCGCGAATCTCACCGGCTCGTGGCGATGCACGCCAGCTGAGCTATCCTCTGTTCGTGCCGCGTCCCGCCCGCATGGGTTTCTGGATGGCCGTCTCACTGGTCATCGGCAACATGATCGGGTCGGGCGTGTTCCTGCTGCCCGCGTCACTGGCGGCCTTCGGCGGGCTCGCGCTCGCGGCGTGGCTGGTCACCGTCGGCGGCGCGGCGTGCCTCGCGTTTGTCTTCGCGCACCTGGCCCGCGCGAATCCCGCGGCGGGCGGCCTCTACGCGTATACGCGCGGCGCGTTCGGCGATCTTCCGGGATTTCTCGTGGCCTGGGGCTACTGGATCTCGGCATGGAGCGCGACCGCCGCACTCGCGGTTGCCGGCGTCGGCTATCTCGACCCGTTCATTCCCGGCATCGTGCGGACGCCCGCGAGCGCCGCCGCCCTGGCGATCGGCGCGGTGTGGCTGTTCACCGCGGTCAACAGCGCCGGCGTGCGCGCGGCCGGCGGCGTGCAGGTGGCCACGACGGTGCTCAAGATTCTGCCGCTGGCGGTGATCGGCATCGGCGGCGTGCTGTACTTCGACAGCGGCGCATTTGCGCTGCCGGTGGGGACGCCGCGCGAAGCCGCCGCCAGCCTCTCGGCGGCCGCGACGCTCACGCTGTGGGCCTTCCTGGGTCTCGAGAGCGGCACGATTCCGGCCGACAGCATCGACGACCCCGGCCGCACCATTCCCCGCGCGACGGTCATCGGCACGCTCATCGCCGGCGTCATCTACATCGTCAGCACCGTCGGTGTGATGTCGCTCGTGCCTGCCGAGACGCTGGCGACGACGACGGCGCCGTTTGCCGACGCGGCGCGGGCGCTCTGGGGCGACACGGCCGCGCGGCTCGTGGCGCTGGGGGCCGCGATCTCCTGCTTCGGCGCGCTCAACGGATGGGTGCTGGTCGTCGGGCAGCTGCCGTTGGCCGTCTCGCGCGACGGCTTGTTCCCATCGATCTTTTCGCGCGTGTCGGCGACAGGTACGCCCGTGGCCGGCATGATCATCGCGGGCATCCTGACATCGTCGCTGATCGCGATGAACTCGACGCGCGGCCTGGTCGAGGTCTTCACCTTCATCATCCTGCTGTCGACGCTCGCGACGCTGGTGCCGTATCTCTTCTGCTCGCTGGCGACGTTCCTCACGGCGCCCGACCGGCTCACGCGCGGCATGAAGATCGTTGCCGGCGTGGCGTTTACGTACGCCCTCTGGGCCGTCTACGGCGCCGGACAGGAAACGGTGTTCTGGGGCTTCCTGCTGTTGATGGCCGGCCTGCCGGTGTTCGTGATGATCCGGCGCAAGGCATGAGCGACTGGGGACCCTGGGCGCGGATTGTCGTGCGATCCGCGGCGCGCACGTTCGAGAGTCAGGCGCGCGTGGACTCCGAGTGGCGCGCACTGAACTTCACCGCCGCGCCCGACTATCGCGCGGCCTCGCGCCAGCACGACGCCTTCGTCGGCGTCCTGCGCTCCGCCGCGCCGGTCCACGTGATCGAGAACCCGCCCGCAGGACTGACGCTCGACGCGATCTACGTGCGCGACGCGTCGATCGTCACGCCGCGCGGCGCGATTCTGTGCCGGATGGGCAAAACCGCTCGTCAGAGTGAGCCCGAGGCCCTGGCCGGTGAGTATGCGGCGCTCGGCGTGCCGATTCTCGGCGCGATTGAGCCGCCGGGACAGCTCGAAGGCGGTGACTTCACGTGGCTCGGCCCCCGCGTCGCCGCTGTCGGTCATGGTTATCGCACGAACGGCGCCGGCATCGAGCAACTGCGCGCGCTCCTGGCCGGCGACGTCGATGAGCTCATCGTCGTGCCGCTCCCCCA
Organism: Vicinamibacterales bacterium; assembly: GCA_036675475.1. Lineage (GTDB taxonomy): Bacteria > Acidobacteriota > Vicinamibacteria > Vicinamibacterales > SCN-69-37 > JALYRV01. Next base: position 24,128 of record JAKFEY010000037.1, on the reverse strand, counting down.
CTATCGCGGTCCGGACGACGTCTTCCATCTGATGTCAATCGTGAGCCCTGTCGATCGCGACCTCGCGGTCGTGTACTCGCCTCTCATGCCGGTGCCCTTCCGCGAGCGCCTGCTCGCGCTCGGCTTCACGCTCGTCGAGGTGCCGGACGATGAGTTCGAGACGATGGGGGCCAACGTCTTCGCGATGGCGCCGCGGCGCGTGGTGATGGTTGACGGCAATCCGAAAACCCGCGCCGCGCTCGAGCGGGCCGGCGCGGACGTCGTGATCTACGAGGGATCGGAAATCTCGGCGAAGGGTTGCGGCGGGCCAACGTGCCTGACGCGGCCGCTGCCGCGCACCTAGCGACGCTGCCTGACGGCGCGCCGTTCAGTCGGCCAGGCGGTCGGGCATGACGAAGGTCGTGCGCGCGCGCTCGGACGCGAGCGTTTCGGGACGGTAGTAGCGCGCGAGCACCGACGGCTTCCACGCCAGCAGATCGGGATGCCGCGCGGCGAACTCCGTCCACTCCTCAGCGCCGGTCTCGGTCATGCGCTCCGCAATCAACAGCATGTAGGCGGTGGTGATCGTCGCGTGATACTTGGTCGTCGCGCCATTGGCGGCCGCAAAGCGCTGCAGCGCGGCCGTGAAGCGCGCCAGCGCCTCGGGCAGCGTGAAGCGGCGCAGGTATCCCCACGCCGCCTCCACATGGTGGGCGTGATCGAACGCCGCTCCCGGAAGCGTGGCGTCCTCGAAGCGCGCGATCAGCTCGTCTGTCGTCATCGGTTACCTGTAAGAAGGTCTGCCCTTCTGCGTTACATTGGAGACAGCCATGCGGTTCAGAACCTCAACAGCACTCGCCCTCGTGACGGCGCTTCTCGCGCCCGCCGTGTCGGTGTTCGCGTGCGGGTTCGACTGCGCCCCCGCCGGCATCGCCGTCGCCAGCGAGGCGCCGGCGCCGGCAGGCTCCTGTCATCGCGAGACCCGGGATGCGGTGCCGGCCGATTTTACGCTGAGCGCGGCGCCGCACGACTGCGCCGAGCACTCGGGCGCCGTGCCGCATCTCAGAAATCCCCTCGCGCCGGTGACGCTCAATCGGGCGCAGGGCCTGAACGCGCTGCCCGCGCCGGCTGATCATGTGTCCGAGGGCGCGACCGGCGCGGCCTGGAGCGTCCGGGCGCACAATCTTGCGCCTCCGGGCCGCTCTCCCGGCCTGATCGCTCCTCTGCGGGTCTAGCTCCTCCCCTCAACAGTTCTTCGTCTACGCGCGGCTGTTATCCCGCCGCGTACGGTTTCGTTTGTTCGTCGTACAGGAGAAGTCATCAATGCGCGCTTCGCGCTTTCGCATCGCCCTCGCCGCCGGCAGTCTCGTCACGTTCGTGTCTGTGCAGGCAGCCGCCGCCCAGACACCGCCGCCCTCGTCATCCGCGGGCCAGCAGCACCAGCACGAGCCGCCGCAGAAACCGGCCGCGGCGCAGGTTGATCACAGTCAGATGGCGCACGCGGCCACCAGCACGATCCGCGAGGCCTCGGGAACGTCGTGGCAGCCGGACGCGTCGCTGATGTACGCCATTCACCGGCAGCGTGGGGCATGGGAACTCATGGCGCACGGCAACGGCTTCCTGCAGTACCTGAACGAAGGCAGCGCGCGCGGCGCTGACCAGTTTGGGAGCATCAACTGGGTGATGGGCATGGCCGAACGCGACCTCGGCCCGGGCCGCCTGGCCTTCCGCGGCATGTTCAGCTTCGAGCCCTTCACGGTTGGCGGATGCGGCTATCCCGACCTCCTGGCCACCGGTGAGCTGTGCGAGGGCGACGCGATTCACGATCGCCAGCATCAGCACGATCTGATCATGGAAGTCGCCGCCATGTACGACGCGCCGCTGGGCGGCGATCTACGCTGGCAGATTTACGGAGGCCCGGCCGGCGAACCGGCGCTGGGACCGGTCGCGTATCCGCACCGCATCTCCGCCATGCCGAACCTGCTCGCGCCCATTGCGCATCACTGGCTGGATGCGACGCACATCACGTTCGGCGTGGTCACCGCAGGCGTCTACGGATCGCGGTGGAAGGCGGAAGCGTCCGCGTTCAACGGCCGCGAGCCGGATGAAGATCGCACAGGCTTCGATTTCGCGGCGCTCGACTCGGTGTCGGGCCGTCTCTGGTACCTGCCGAACGACAATCTCGCGCTGCAGGTCTCCGCAGGCCGGTTGAACGAGGCCGAACCGGGTGAGGCGGGCGGCCCGCGGGTCGACGTCACGCGCATCACGGCCTCGGCGACGTACCATCGCCTTCTCGGCGCGGCCGGCATCTGGGCCAATACCCTCGCGTGGGGCCGGAACGCTGAATCGGGCCAGGGGACCCATGCCCTGCTGCTCGAGACGAGCCTGACGCTCGACGATCGCGATGCCTGGTACGGCCGGTTCGAGATCGCGGGCAAGACGGCGCACGATCTGGATGTGGCCGGCGGTCATCACGGAGAAGACGAAGAGGTGTTCACGGTTGGCAAGCTGCAGGCGGGCTACACGCGCTACTTCGGCGCGTGGAACGAGCTGAAGCCGGGCCTCGGCTTCACCGCGTCGCTCTCGGCCGTGCCCTCAGCGCTGGAGCATGTCTACGGCGCGCGCGTGAATCCGGGCGTCGGCATCTATCTCACGCTGCGTCCCGCGGCCATGCGCATGGGAATGACGCACGCGGCAACCGCCGCGGCGCCCGGCGCAGTGCCGGCACAGCATCAGCCGGCGGCGGCGCACCAGCATGAGGCGCAGCCCGCGGCTCCAACGCCCGCTGCGGCGCACGCGCATCGCGCGACACCGCCTGCCGCCCAGCCGCAGGCGGCGGCGAAGACGCCCGCCACGGCCGATCCGCATGCCGGCCACGCCGCGCCGGCGAAGCCCGCTGCGGCGCCCGCGGCAAAGCCTTCCGACCCGCACGCCGGACACGCACCGGCCAGGCCGGCGGCCCGGCCCGCGCAAAAGCCGGCTGACGCGCACGCGGGTCATGACACCGCGCCGGCTTCGCCGCAGCGGACCGCAATCGCCGACGATCCGAAGAAGCTCGTCTGCGACGCGGCCGTCAATCCCGATGACGCGCCCACGACGACGTACAGCGGCAAGCGGTATTACTTCTGCACCGCGGCGGAGCGTCTTCGCTTCATCAGGAATCCGGAGACCTACCTGAAGGAGGCGGGCATCAAGTGAGCCGCCGCGCGCGGATCGCGCTCGTGCTGGCCGTGGCGCTGTTTGTCGTCACGGCTGGCGCCTACGTCTATGTCAACGGCCACGGGTTCGATGCGCGCGCGCACCCGGGCTCGCTCGAAACCGCCATCGCCCTGCGCCTGCGTGCCGCGGCGATTCCGGACGAGGCCCGCGAGCGGCGCAATCCGGATCCGCAAACCGAAGAAACCTTTCGCGACGGCCTCGCGCACTTTGCCGACCACTGCGCCGTGTGCCACGGCAACGACGGCTCCGGCGACAGCGAATTCGGACCGGGCCTGTATCCGAAGCCGCCCGACATGCGTCTTGCGCGCACGCAGGACCTGACCGACGGCGAGTTGTTCTACATCATCGAGCGCGGCGTGCCGCTGACGGGCATGCCCGGCTTCGGCACGGGCGAGGCGGAGGGCGAAGCGGCGACGTGGCATCTCGTGCAGTTCATCCGCCGCCTTCCAAAGCTCACTGCCGAGGAGCTCGAGCACATGGCGGAGCTCAACCCGATCTCCGCAGACGCATGGCTGCAGCGGCTCGAAGAGGAAGAGTTCCTGCGCGGCGGCGGCGAGCCGCCCGCGCGTCCGGCAACGCCGCTTCACAAACACTGATTCGCTACTCGACCACCAGCGTTCCCTTCAGCATGCTCATGCCGCAGGAGAACGTCACGGCGCCTCGCTGAGCGCCGGTGAAGCGGACATCCACGGGTGTGTTCAGCGGCAGCGCATGTTTCTCCGCGGCGGGCGGCACCAGCACGTCGGTTGCGCACGTCTGCGCCGCCGTGCGCGTGAACCGCAGAATCACCGTTTCGCCGTGCCGGACCGGCACGCGCGCCGGCGTGAACGCCGACGCGTCAACGGTGATGGGGATCACGCGCGGCGCGTGTGCGAGCGTGACTGCCGGCGCGGCCGCGGCCGGGACCGCCGCGGCGTGTGACGGCCGGAGGCCCTGCCGATCGACCTCCGCGCGCAGGAAGAAGCTGCCGGTGGTGACGATGCGTTCGCCGCCGCGGAGGCCGCTTGTGATCTGCGTGAGGCCGTCATGTTCGGGGCCGGCTTCGACCCGGCGTTCTTCGAAGCGCGACGACGAGCCCGCCGCCGCCACGTAGACGACCGTGTCTGCGCCCACGCGCTGAATCGCGGCCGACGGCACGGCGAGGCCGCCGCCTCCGCCGGCCGATTCCAGACGCGCCTCGACGAGCATGCCGAAGCGGAGCCGGTTCCCCTCATTCGGCGTTTCGATGCGGACCTGCGCGGTGCGCGTCTCCCGCCTGATTTGCGGCGCGATGTACGTGACCTGGCCCGCGACGTCGAGGCCCGGATAGGCCTGGGCCGCAATCACAGCCCGATCGCCGACCTTGACGCGCGCCATGTCCGCCTCCGGCAACTCGCCTATCACCCACACCGGCGACAGCGCGGCCGTCGTCACAATCGGCGCGCCGCGTTCGACGACTTCGCCAGGATTGGCTGCGCGTGCGGTGACGATGCCGGGTGATGCGGCGGTGATGGTCATGTCACCGGCGCGGTTGCCCGCGCCGCCGAGATGCCGCACCTGCGCGCGCGCGGCGTCGACGCGTGCCAGCGCGGCGGCCCTGTCGGCTTCGCGCGCCTCGAGCTCCTGCCTGCTGGCCGCGCCGATGGCCACCAGCTTGCGCAGCCGTTCGAGATCGCGGTCGATTGTGCTCAGCGCAGCCGACGCGGATGCGTGATCCGTAGCCGCGCCGGCGAGCTCCGGGCTTCGGATGACGGCGACCGGCGAACCGGCGCTCACGCGATCGCCCAGTTGCGGCACCACGCGAATCACGCGGCCGCCGGCCGGCGCCGTGATCGGAATGACGCGGTACGCGTCGGGCTCGACGGTGGCGGGCATGCGCAGCGTCGCCGGAAGTCCGGCCGGCACCACCTCTGTGGCGACGATGCCGGCACGCGCCACGGCGTCAGCGGGAATGTCCACGAACACGGCGGCGGGCGGCGCTTCAGCGCTCGACACGGCAACGGCCGGCGGCGGCTCGTGGGTGGCCGGCGTTTCGCGCGGGCGAACGAGCAGCAGGGCTGCGGCGACGCCAGCCGTGAACAGTGCCGCGCCGGCGAGCGCGAGCTTCCAGGTTGGTTGGGCGGCGATCATCGCGTCAATCCTCCTCGCGCCGCAATCGCGGCGACGAATGCGTCGTAGGCGCGGCGCAGCACATCGGTGTACTCGTCCTGCGCTTCCAGCAGTTGGCGGCGGGCCTGCAGCACGTCGAACAGCGTGCCGCGGCCCAGGTCGTAGCGCGCGACCACGGTGTCGAGATTGTGCTGGGCCAGCGGAAGAATGCCGGCCTTGTACTGGCCGGCCGCGTCGAGTGCGGCCCGCAGATCGATGGCGGCGGCCGCCGCGTCAGCGCGCGCGGAAAGCCGAAGCGCCTCGACCTCGGCTTCGGCGGCGCGCCGCTCCGCCGTGGCGGCTGCAACAGCTCCCTGATTGCGATTGAAGAGCGGCACCATCACCATCGCGCCGATGCTCACGTTGTGCATCGTGGCGTCAATGCCCTGCAGCGTCCCGGCGGCGTCGAACGCGCGAAACGGAAACCCGGCGCGCGCCCGCGTGTAGCCGCCCACGATCGACGCATCCCATCGGCCTTCACTGCGGGCCTCTTCGATCGCCCGATCGCGCGCGTGCACGCGGGCCAGGGCGGCCTGCACGTCGGGACGGCGGTCCGGCGCAGCCGCATCCGCGGCGAGCGCGGCTACAGCCGGATCGGCCACGACGGCGTCGAGCGGCGCGCGAAGCCGAAGCGCCTCACCATCGGTGACGCCCAGCGCGCGCGTCAGCGCGACCAGTGAGGACGCGGCGCCGGCGTCGAGCAGCCGCACGCGCGCCGACAGGCGATCGGCTTCGACGCGGGCGAGATCGCGATCGAGCGGGGGCGACGCGCCCTCCTCCGCGCGGGCGGCGAGCAAGTCGTACGTCTGCCGCGCCGCCGCCTCCTGTGCCCGCGCCGTGTCGAGGCGGCGTATGGCCGCAAGCGCGGCGCCATAGGTGCTGCGCACCTGGATCTCCGCCGCAAGCAGCGCGCCGCGCGCCTCCGCCTCGGCCACCGACACTTCCGCGTCAGCGAGCCCAACGCGGGCGCGGCGCCGGAACAGATCGAGCGGCACGGTGATCGAGACGTCGTTCATGCGATCCATGCCGTCCGCCTGCTCTCGCCACATGGTCGACACACTCGGGTTCGATCGCAGCCCCGCCTGCGCGCGGCGTGCCTCGGCCGCCGCCACCATGGCCTTGGCGGCTTTGAGCGACGGCGAGTTTTCCAGGCCTGTCGCCACCGCCTGCTCGACGGTCACGCCGCGGGCCGGATCGAGCAGTCGAGACGCGTCCTGCGCGGCTGCGGTGGCGGGCACCGCCAGACAGACCGCCAAGACGCACACTGCGTTGTGTCGCGACATCACTGCACCGTCCTCTCAAATCGCACCGAGCCTGGCGTGCCGCCATCGACCCACGCGATCGTGAATCGCCACGCGCCCGCCATGCCGAACTCGCCGGTGGCGCGGTATCGGCCGGCGTCGATCCGCTCGGTGCGGATTCGCGCCGCCATGTTCATGCCGGGCATCGACATCGCCCCCTCCACGCGCACATCGCGCACATCCACGAGCGCGCCATCCGCGGCGGATCGAAACTCGACCGTCATCGGCGTCCCCTTCTGCGCCAGACCGGTCGCAGGCGCCGACGCGATCACCCGGACGTCGCCCGCCGTGGTGTCGAACACGGTCTGCTGGCCGTCCAGGGCGACGTGACCCGGCCGCGCATCCCCGCCGCGCCAGAGGACCACCGCCGTGACGCCCGCGATCAACACGGCCACGGCGACCGGAATCAGCCATCGCCGCCGCCGGGGCGGTCCCTCGAGACGAACGGCCGCGCGCGGTTCCTCAGGCGGCAACGTGCGCGCGCGCAGCAGGAAGAAGATCACCGGCGTCACGATCAGCACGTGCGCCAGCGACGACACCATGCCGCCGAGCACCGGTGCCGCCAGCGGCTTCATGACCTCCGCGCCCGGTCTCGCGCTCCACATGATCGGCAGCAGGCTCGCCACGACCGTGGCGACGGTCATCACCTTCGGGCGCAGCCGCAGCAGCGCGCCCTCCATCACCGCCTCGCGCAGCAGCGTCCTCGTCATGACGCCGGCGTCCGCGCGCCTGCGCTCCACCGCTTCTTCGAGATAGATCACCATGACGACGGCCGTCTGCACGGCCGTGCCGAACAGTGCGATGAAGCCCACCCAGACGGCAACCGAGACGTTGTAATCGAGCGCCCACACCAGCGCGATGCCGCCGGTAAGCGCGAACGGCACCGCCAGCAGCACGTGCGCCGCCTCCAGCAGCGATCGGTAGGTCCACCAGAGCAGCAGAAAGATGATGACGAGCACGACCGGCAGCACCACCAGCAGGCGGCTGCGCGCCCGCTCCTGATTCTCGAAACGGCCGCTCCACGAGAGCACGTAGCCGGCCGGCAGGTTGACGCCGGCCGCCACCGCGCGTCGCGCCTCGTTGACGAAGGTGCCGGCCGGGCGTCCCTGCACGTTCAGCAGCACCGTCGCGAGCAGCAGGCCGTTTTCCGACGAGATCATCGCGGGGCCGCGCGTGAACGCGAGCGACGCGACGCTCTTCAGCGGCACCTGGCTGCCGGCCGGCGTGTCCACCAGGACATCGCCGAGGCTCGCGGCATTGGCGCGAAACTGCGGAGCGTAGCGCACGCGCACCGGAAACCGGCGGCGGCCTTCAATGGTCGTCGTGCTCGGCGCTTCGCCGATGCCGCGCTCGACCACCTCGAGCACCTGGTCGACGGTCAGCCCGTACCGCGCCGCCGCCACGCGATCGACCGTGATGTTGAGATACTGCCCCGCCGTGATCTGCTCCGGATACACGTTCGCGGCGCCAGGCACCTGTCGCAGCACGGCCGCCACCTGCGACGCGAGGCGTTCGAGCGTCGCGAGATCGGGGCCGAAGACCTTGACGCCCACTTCCGCGCGGATGCCGGTCGTCAGCATGTCAATCCGGTTCACGATCGGCATCGTCCAGATGTTGGCGACACCGGGAAGGCGAAGCGCCGCGTCCATCTCCCCACGCAGGGCCTCGGGCGTCAGGCCCGGACGCCACGCGTCGCGCGGCTTCAGATGGACGATGGTCTCGGTCATGTTCAGCGGCGACGGATCGGTGGACGTGTCGGCCCGCCCTACTTTTGCGACGGCGTACTCCACCTCGGGAAACGTCTGCAGGATGGCGTTCTGCCGCGCCGCGATGCGCGTGGTTTCGTCGAGCGAGATCGCGGGATCCGCGATCGGCATGAACATGAAGTCGCCCTCGTTGAGCGGCGGCATGAACTCCGATCCGATGCGGGTGGCGAGCAGCAGCGCAGCCATCAGCAGCGCCGCGGCCAGGCCGAGCGTCGCGGCGGGACGCCGAATCGCGCCGCGCAGCAGCGGCTCGTATCCGCGGCGCAGGCCGCGCATCAGCGGATTGGCATCCTCGCGATGCAGCCTGCCGCGCAGCAGGAACGTGCAGAGCACCGGCACCAGCGTCACGGCAAGGATGGTGGCGGCCAGCACCGCGAACGTCTTGGTGAAGGCCAGCGGATGGAACAGCTTGCCCTCCTGTCCGGTCAGCGCGAACACCGGCAGGAACGCCAGCAGGATGATCACCATCGAGAACACGATCGGCCGGCCCACGAGCGCCGTCGCATCGAGCACCGCCTGGCGCACCGCCGCCCGATCGCGCGTATCCACCTTGCGCTGCTCGATCGTCCGGATCGCGTTTTCGGTGACGACGATGGCGGCGTCGACGAGCACGCCGATGGCAATGGCAATGCCGGCGAGGCTCATGATGTTCGAGGTGATGCCGAACAGCCGCATGCCGAGAAACGCGCTGAGCACGGCGAGCGGCAGCGGCAGCGTGACCGCGAGAATCGAGCGCGCGTGCATCAGGAAGATGATGTGCGCCAGCGTGACCAGGAGAATTTCCTCGATGAGCGCGATTCGCAGCGTCTGTGTCGCGCGCTCGATGAGCGTGGAGCGATCGTAGAACGGCACGATGCGGACCCCTTCGGGAAGGCCCGGCGCGATTTCGGCGATGCGGCGCTTCACGCCGTCAATCACGGCCTTGGCGTTGGCGCCGGCGCGCGCCACGATGACGCCGCCGACCGCCTCGTGCTCACCCTTGACGAGCGAGGCCACGCGAAACGCGGCGCCGATGCGCACGTCGGCGACCTGCCGCAGGAAGATGGGCACGCCCTCGGCCGAGCCGACGGCAATGGTTTCGAGATCGCGCGTGGACTCCAGCAATCCGAGGCCGCGCACCACCGTCCAGGACCCGCTCGACTCGAGGACGTTGCCGCCGACATTGCGATTGCTCGTCTGGACGGCCTCGACCACGCGGCTCAGCGGAATCCGATACGCGCGAAGCTTCGCGGGATCGACATCGACCTCGTATTGCTGCACGTGTCCGCCGACCGAGGCGACTTCCGCGACGCCTGGCACGGAGGTCAGCTGATACCGGATGAACCAGTCCTGGAGGCTTCGCAGTTCGGTCAGCGAGTGCGTGGGACTTTCAACGGTGTACCAGAACACGTGTCCCACGCCGGTCGCGTCCGGGCCCAGCATCGGCGTCACCCCATCCGGCAGCTGCGTGCCGACGAGCGTGAGGCGCTCGAGGACGCGCGAACGGGCGAAATACAAATCGACGTCGTCCTGCAGGATGACGTAAATCATCGAGAAGCCGAAGGCCGACTGCGAGCGCACCACACGCGTGCCGGGCAGCCCCTGCAGGCTCGTGGCGAGCGGATAGGTGACCTGATCTTCGACCTCCTGCGCGCTGTGGCCGGGCCAGTCCGTGAAGACGACGACCTGGTTGTCGGACAGGTCGGGAATGGCGTCCACCGCAGTCGTGGTCATGGCGGCGTACCCGGCAAGGCCGAGCAGCAGCGACAGGCCGATCACGACGGCGCGATAGCGCAGCGACAGCTCAACGAGACGATGAATCATAGAGGCTCACTTCACGGGCGCCGCATGCGGGCATGCGGACGCAGCAGTACGCTCGGAACGCCGCGGGGCGTTCAGACACACTCGTACTGGGAGGGCCTCAGATCAGGAGGACGGCGTTGCGGAACGTGAGGGGCGGCCCCATGGCGGCGGTGCGGACGTGCAGAAATGCGACGTCGGCCGCCGGACGCACGGGAGTGACGAGGATCGGAGCCGGCGCATGCGGCGCGCGAACACTCGAGACCTGCGCGGTTTCTTCGGTTTGGCCGGTCGCGCAGCAGGCGTCGACGCGGGCCATCTCGTGGCAGTCGCTCACGCGCTGGCAACAGGCCATGCGGGCTTCGGCCGACGAGCTCCAGCCGGCACACGTGAGCAGGTGGTGGCCACCAAGGGTGACCAGCAGTGCGCACGCGGCGATCAATCTGGCGGGGGACATCCTTCCCTATTGTCGGCGAAGCGGGTGCCCTCCGCAAGCGGCCTCAGTCGGGTGGCGCCTCCGCCCGGCAGACCGACGCGATCATGTCGTCGAGGACCTCGGTCTTCGACAGATCGCCGAACGCCCAGAGCTTGGGCAGCGGCGCTGATCGCACGAGCGTGGGCGTGACCACCACGCGGTCGTTTTCGAGCGCATCCGCGGGCAGGCCGGGGCTCGTGACGTCGTGCACGACCAGCCGATAGGTGCCGGGATCGCACGGTTTCAACGCGCGCTGGAGGTTGCGCAGCGCCTTCTGCGATTCGCGTGACGTCCCGGTGATGTACAGCGTCAACAGCAGCGTCGCCGACACCTCGGTCGTGTCGGGCTGTGGCCGGGTGCCTTTGCCGGACGCCGCGAGCGCGTCGTCGAGGGACGAGAGCAGCACGGAAATATCGACCGGTTTGCGCAGGATGCGGTAGCCTTCCACGCCTGCAGGACGCTCCGTCCCGGTCAGGATGACCACGGGAACACCATCGAGGAGCCCGTGCTTCTGCCCGACGCTCAACATCCAGTCGGCATTGTGCCCGGGCAGGTTGTAGTCGGTCAGCAGCAGGTCGAACGGCTCGCGCGCCATGAGCGCCGACGCCTCCTCCGCGCTCGACGCGGGCTTGACGTCGTAGCCTTCACTGGTCAACAGATTCTCGACGAACGCCCTGACCTGCGGATCGTCTTCGACATACAGCACCGTGGTCATGATCGCGCCTCCACGCCGGCCTGCTGGAGCAGGCGCTCGAGCACACCAGGCGGCTCGATCTCGCCGGAGATCCAGACGCGCGGCGCAGGAAAGGTCTTCAGCAATGTGGGGGTGACCACAATCCGATGCTCCTCGGCCTGTGCGGCCGTGTCGCGGGTGAGCTCCACGACGGTGAGCGCGATCTGCGCCGGGTCATACCGCTGCATCACCGCCTCCAGCGACCTGCGCACGCGGCGCGACGAGAGTGAATCGGTGACGTACAGCACGAAGGCGATCCGCTGAAGCGGCCCCGACAAGGCGTCGGCCGGCGCGGGGGCCTCGCCGAGCGCCAGGCCGATGGCGTCGAGGAAGCGGGCCACGTCGATCGGCTTGCGAAGCACGGTGAAGCCCGCCGCGTCGGCCAGGGTGTCGTGCCCGCTGATGATGATCGTCCGCCGCGGGGCGCCGTGCACGCTGCGCGCGATGCGCGCGAGCCACGTGCCGGTGGCACCGGCCAGCTGATAATCGGCCACGACGAGGTCGATGGCCGAATCCTCCAGGCGCGCCAGGGCCTCTTCCGCGCTCGCGGCCTCGCGCACGTCGTGGCCTTCCTCGCGCAGCACGTCGGCCAGCGCGCCGCGCTGCGCCGCATCGTCCTCGACGACCAGGATCGTGGATCGCGCCATCGCTATTCCTCGAACATGTCCCGCAGGCGGTCGATGTCGGCCGGCGCCATTGCCAGCTGCATCGGATTGCCCGAGAGGATGCCGGTGACATTGCGGAACGACTTGCCGAGATGCATGCCGGCGCCGTCGATCGTGAACTCGCGGATCTCCTTGTCGTGCGCCGATCCCCGCATCTTGAGGACGGTGAGCCCGCGCCGCATCTCGCCGTGCATCTCGACGTAGCGCAGCAGGATGATCGAATCGCAGATCGTCGAAATGTGCGCCTCGGTGACCGACGTGCCGCCGAGCAGCGTGGGCGTGGTCGACGTGAAGAGGCCGGCCATCTCGCCGTGCTTGATGAAGGCGGTGAGGCCGATGACGAACTCGCGGAACCCGCGGTTGCCCGACACGCGCTCGAGCGCCGACAGGCTGTCGACCGCCACGCGATTCGGCTTGAACTCCGAAATAATCCGCTTCATGCGGATCAGGTGATCCTCGAGCGGCATGATCTCCGGATAGTCGGTCACGACCTTCAGGTCGCCCTTCGCTTCGAGCGCCTCGAAGTCGAACCCCCACCCGGCGGCGTTGCGGAAGAACTGCTCGCGGCTCTCTTCGAAGCAGAAGGTCAGGCAGCGCTCGCCCTGCTCGATGCCGCCGGCGGTGAACGCCGTGACCATCAGCGTCTTGCCCGTGCCCGTGGCGCCCGACACCAGGATGATCGAGTCGCGGAAGAAGCCGCTGCCGCACATCGCGTCGAGCTCCTTGTTGCCCGAGGTAATCCGCAGCGTCGTGGACTTCTGTTTCAGCAGAATCGCGGACAGCGGGATCACGATGAGGCCCTGGGGGTTGACCGAGAACGGGTACTCGCCCTTGTGATGGTTCGTGCCGCGGAGCTTGAGCACCTCGATCGTGCGGCGGCGCTTCTCGTCCTCGAGCACGTTGCGCACGAGCACGACGTTGTCGGTGACGAACTCCTCCATCCCGTGCCGCGAAATCGCGCCGTACTCCTCATTGCGCTCCGCGGTAATCAGGGCGGTCACGTCGAGCTGCTTGAGCGCGGCGCTGATGCGATACAGCTCGCGGCGGACGATCGCCGCGTCGCGGAACTGCGCGAAGACCGCGCCGATCGAATCGAGCGACACGCGCGTCGCGCCGACCTTGTGCACCGCGGCCTCGATGCGCGCGAGCAGCGCGCCGAAGTCGTACATGCCGGCTTCAATCCGCTCTTCGTCGGGCCGCTGGGACGCGTCGACGAAGCAGAACTGTTTGGCCGCCTCGAGCGCGGCGACGTCCCACCCGAATCCGAGCACGTTGCGCCGGAGGTCGGCCGGCGATTCTTCGAACGTCACGAAGACCCCGTGCTCGCCCAGGGCGATGCCCTCGATCAGAAACTGCATGGCGAGCACGGTCTTCGCGCTGCCGGCGGTGCCCGACACGAGCGTCGATCGTCCGCGCGGCAGCCCGCCGTCGGTGATGTGGTCGAAACCGGAAATGCCGGTGGGTGTCTTCTCGATCGGGGACTCAGGGTGCGCTTCCGCCATGTGTGGGGTCCTCGCCTGTGGCAGGCTCTTCGCGATTCAGATCGAGTCCGTCGAGCACGTCGCGCGTAACGGACAGGTCGCCGATGATGCGGCGCACCGGGACCGGCGCGCGCTTGATGAGTGTCGGCGTGGCCAGGATGTTGGCCTGCTCGGCCGCGTCCGGCTCGTCGAGGACGTCGACGATGCGCACGTGGCAGCGGCCGGCGAGCACGCCGTCGCAGATCGCCCGCAGGTTCTCGATGGCAGCCTGGGAGGATGGCGACTGGCCGACGACATACAGCTCGAGCTGGAGATCAGCCACGCTGCCCCCCGGGCCCGAGCCCCGCGCGGCGCCGGTACGCCGACAGCAGATGCCCCATCAGCTCGAAGGACACCAGCCGGCCCTCGGCGGTGTAGGCCTGCGCCCTGGCGAAGGTGCCGGAGCGCATGCGCTGCCGGAGCGCGCGGCTGTGCAGCTCGGCGACTTCGCGCGCCCCGGCCCCGAGGTCCGCGAGCTGCTCGGCCAGCGTTCGCAGATCGCCCGAGAAGTCCCCGGCGACGCGCTTGTAGGTCTGATGTTCCAGCGCGGCGTCGAGGGCGCGGCCATACCGCTCGAACATCTCCCAATAGATCTGCGGCACCCGTTCGTGCAGGGGGGCGGCGCCGAAGAGCTGCGCCGTGACCGAGGTGTTGACCGGCGGCGCGGCGAGGCGCTCGAGCGCATGGATCTCCGCGCCGGGCTCGTCGGCCTGCGGCCCGGCGCCCGGACGGCGCGGCAGCCGCACCTCGACGCGCGTGCCGGTCGCGTCCGACGAGGCGCGCACGTCGCCGCCATGCGCCAGCGCGATCTGCCGCGTGACATACAGGCCGAGCCCGAGTCCTCCCGAGCCTTCGCCACGCTGGTGCACGACGCGGAACGGATTGAACAGCAGCGGAAGGATCTCCGGCGGGATGGCGCCGCCGTTCGAAAACGTCACGCGGATCTCTCCGGCGCGCGTGCCGTCGATCGCGACGCGGACCCCGCCCTCGCCGTGCGCCGCGGCGTTGCCGAGCAGATTCGACACGAGCTGCGCGGCGCGGTCGGGATCCCAGACGCCGGTCGGGTCGCCCTGCGTCTCGATCGCAATCGGGCAGCCCGGGTGCGTGACGCGAATCTCCCCCGCCGCGGCCTCCACGATGGCCCTGAAGTCGGCGGCGGCGGTGCGCAGCGGAATGCCGCCGGCGCGGACGCGCGTGAAGTCGAGCAGCTGCTCGATCATGCGCTGCATCCGCTGGCCGCTGCCGATGATGCGCGCCATCAGGGCCCGGGCCCCCGGCACCTCGCTCTGCTTGGCGACGAAGTGGGCGCACGTGATGATGGCGTTGAGGGGATTGCGGAGGTCGTGTCCGACCACGCCGATGAGGAGTTCCATCAGGCGCGCGCGCTCGGCCGCGTCGTGCGCCGCCTCACGCTCGCGCCAGGCGTCAGGCCCCGGCGCGAGGTGGCCGACGATCGCGGCACACGCGCACCGCTCGCCGCGCACGGGCAGGCGCGCGATCGTACAGGCGATGGGCGTCAGGGCGCCGGAATCACGCCGCGCGAAATGCAGCGTCTGCACGCGCGACTGCCCGGATCGCAGCACGTCCGACAGCACGTCGCTCGCGGCGGCGCGGTCGCCGGCCGCGAGATACGCGGCAAGCGGTCCGTCGGCCGCCGCGTCGCCGGCGTCATCGGCGAAACCGAGCGCCGCGCGGCCCGCGCGGTTGATCAGCAGCAGCTGTTCCGACGCCGAGACGATGCACACGATCTCCGAGCTCGCGTGCGCGAGTGCGGCCAGACCGGGATCGAGGGCCGCCGCAGGCGGCCGGGCGTCGAGATTCACCGCAACCTCTTGGACGATCGTGGGGAGCGACGTCGACGATCGGTGAACTGTTCTGGGTGGAAAACGGACTCTCCAATATTCCCACCGGTGTTCGTGATGTCAATAATTTTCCGCCGCAGGCTGAGCCGTGAAGACAAAAGCTCATGCGTAGATTCGCGTCAGCGCGCGCGCGGCCCCGTCTGATCCACAGCCGCTCTGACGCCGCGTGCGAGTGCCGCCGCCGGACCGGTGCCGTAGTAATGGAGGAACACCACCATCGGCTGCACGCCGGTCATGTGATGGTGAATCGCGACCACCTGCAGCCCGTTGGCGCGAAGCGCCTTCAGCACGCCCTGCAGCTCGCCCTCGAGCATCGCCACATCTCCGGCCACCATCGCATCGTCATCGGTGCCGGCGAACGCGGCCCACGTGTTGAGGCCCATGCGCGCGTTGATGCGCGCGCCATGCTCGCGCACGTCGATATCCGGCCGGCCGATGGTGATCTTGTAGACCGGGCCGTTCTGGTCGCCCTGATGGCCGATGATCTTCGCGAGCGCCGCACCGTTCACGCCGGGCGATGCGGGTGTTGACGGTCTCGGCGGCGCCGGCTGCGCGGGCATCAGCGCCAGCGCGGGCTTCAGCTTCTCGACAAGGCTGTCGAGCGCCCCGTGTCCGTGCACGTGCATGTAGAAGATGCGCGGCTGTTCCCAGAAGAAATGATTGTGGAGCGCGGTGACTTCGAGCCCGTTCCCGATCAGCGCCGACATCACCGGGTTGACCTCGTCTTCGGTCACCACGAGGTCGCCCATCATCACCTCGCCGTGCTCGCCCTTCGTGAAGGCGACCCATCCGCCGAATCCGAATGCCGTCGGCGCGGGGCGGCCGCCGATCGCGACGGACACCTCGCCGCGCGGGATGTTGACCTTGAGCACACCATCCTTGAAGTCGCCGCCGCGGCCGAGGCTGGTCAGCGCCTGCCGGTAGTCAGCGGGCATCTCCTGCGCCCCGGTGGAACCCAGCGACACGACGAACGCGAGCGGAAGAATCAAGTGCATCGTTCAGCCTCCGTAGTACACGAGCATGACTTCTTAACGGACTCTTCACACCCGTTTTATGCGCCTGGCGCCACGATGGTGGTCGTGTGGATACTGTTTGTAACCGTCACCCTCGCAGGGCTCGTGTTCGTGCCCGTCCTTATTGCCGTCATGATGACGGGCGCCCTGGCCACGGCATGGTGCATCGCAATCGATCGCGAAGAATACCGGATTCAGGTGGTGGGTTCCGACGTCTTGAACCTGTAACCCACCCAGGGCTCCGTGAGAAGGTAGCGGGGCCGAGCGGGCTCCGGCTCGATTTTCTTCCGCAGGGCGGCCATCAGCACCCGCAGGTGTTCCGGCTGCTCGACTGAATGCGGACCCCATATGGCTTTCAGGATCGTCCGGTGCGTCAGCACGCGATCCGAATGCTGGGCAACGAACACCAGCAACTCGAATTCCTTCGGCGTCAGGCGGATTTCCTCGCCGTCCCTCAACACCCTCCGCCGATCGAGGTCGATCGTCAAGTCTCCGCGCACGATCTCGCCCGACGCCGCCGGCGCCGCCACGGCGCGGCGCAGAGAGGCACGGACACGGGCCAGCAGCTCCTCGGCCCCGAACGGCTTGGTGACATAGTCGTCCGCGCCGGCGTCGAGCGCCGCCACCTTGTCGCGCTCGGCATAGCGCGCGGAGAGGACGATGATGGGTGTCGCGGTGGTTTCACGGAGCCGCCCGCAGACTTCGATGCCATCGAGATCGGGCAGGCCCAGATCCAGCACGATGAGATCCGGCTGCCGGCGCGTGACGGCGTCGAGGGCACCATATCCGGATGTGGCCGTTGCCACGGTATAGGCGCGCGACTGCAGCAAGGGCACCATCGCCGCCAGAATCGCAGGCTCATCGTCCACGATCAGGATCTCGCTCACGGCGCCTCCGCTCCACGCGTTTGCGCAGGCACCGAGATCCAGAACCGCGCGCCTCCCTGCGGGCGGTTCTCCGCCCATGTCCGCCCGCCCTCGGCCGCGAGCAGCCCGCGCGTAATGGCAAGGCCCATGCCCGTGCCGACGCCAGCTATGCGCCCCGCTCGTCCCCGGAACATCGGCTGGAAGAGTTCCTCCACTTCTTCTGCCGCGACGCCGAGGCCCTCATCTTCCACTGACAGGAGCAGGCCGTCACGATCGGTCTCAGCGACGACCCGCACGGTGCTGTCCGGCGGCGAAAATCGCGCGGCGTTCTCGAGGATGTGGCCGAGGGCCGACGCGGTCAGCCGCGGATCGAGGTTCACCTCGTCGGTCCCCGCGACGTCGATCTCGACACGGTGCCTGGCGAGCGAAGGCTGGGCATGCGTAAGCGCGGCCTCAACGATTTCGGCCGGCGCGCACCAGGACATGTCGGCGCGTATCGACTTCGATTCGATGCGCGCCATGTCGAGAATCTGGTCGAAGGCCAGCGTCAAATGCTCCGCCTGCCCAGCCGCGAGAGCCGCCTGCGCGGCCCGGGACGATGAATCCAAGTCGTCGCTCTTCAAGTTCTCGACGGCCACTCTGAGGGCGGTCAGCGGCGTCCGCAGGTCGTGGCCGAGCGCCGCCAGCAGCGCGGAGGAGAGCTCGGCGCGCTCGTGCGCAATCCCGGCGAGACGCAGTTCCTCAGCGCGTGCTCTTGCGCGGGCCGAGAGCTGGCTGGCCACGACCGATGTGATGAGCAGTGCCGTCAGGGCGATCCAGTTCTGCGGATCCGCGATCACCCACGTGCCGAGCGGCGGCAGGAAGAAGAGGTTGAAGCAGACCACCGCGGCGCACGACGTCACGACCGCGGCCCAGAGCGGGCCGGCCGCGGCCACGAACAACACGACCAGCACAAAGCTCAGCGCGGCCGTGGTGGGGTTGTGGATGCCGATTCCCCGAAGGCACGCGGTGGCGGCCGCGACGGCGGCCAGGCCCGCGCCCGCCGTTATCACGCTTCGGCTCAGCACGGTCACATGATAGCGGCTGCGGATGCCGCGCGTTTTTATGAACTCTTAACGACTTTCCGCGGGCGGATCCGCGCGCCCGCGCGGTGGCAGGCGTAGGATCGACACAGGCCTAAACCGCGATCCGCGGTGCGGGGGAACCACCGGCGCGTAATCGTGCGCGCCAGGGGCGAATCCCTTTGGACGAGGACTTCCAACCTCGAGCCCGTCAGCTAACCTCGCCGGCCTTTGGGAGTTCTCGTGCCCGTTCGTTCGTTCGAGTCGCGGTTGTCGCGCTGGATGTACCAGGGCGTTAATCCGGAAACCCTGGCATCCGGACCGCACGGCAAGCCGACACACTCCGCCTCGTGGTGGCAGGTCATGTGCCTCACGGGGGTCGACTACTTCTCCACGCTCGGCTATCAGCCAGGCATCGCCTTCCTTGCGGCCGGCTTCCTCTCTCCAATCGCGACGGCCATTCTGGTTGTGATGACACTTTGCTGCGCGCTGCCCGTTTATCGACGGGTTGCCACCCTGAGCCCTCACGGCCAGGGCAGCATCTCGATCCTCGAGGAGCGGTTGCCTCGCTGGCGCGGCAAAGGCGCCGTGCTCGTACTCCTTGGCTTCGCCGCCACGGATTTCGTCATCACCATCACGCTCTCGGCGGCCGACGCCACCGCGCACGTCATCGACAATCCGTTCGTGCCGCACTGGATGGAGCACCCGGTCCTTGTGACGCTCGCGCTTCTGGCGGCGCTCGGCGCGGTGTTCCTGAAGGGCTTCAAGGAAGCGCTCTGGCTGGCGGTCACGATCGTCATCGTCTACCTCGCCCTGAACATCGTCATCATCGGTGCGGGGCTCTGGCGCATTGCGATGCACCCGGAAACGCTCGCCTACTGGCGCGACGGGCTGTTCCGCCAGCAGCCGAACTACCTGATGATGCTCGGCGCGTCCCTCCTGCTGTTTCCCCGGCTCGCCCTGGGCCTGTCAGGATTCGAAACCGGCGTGGCGGTGATGCCGCTCGTCCGGGGAAGCGGCGAAACAGACGACGAGCGTCTGCGGTCGCGGATCGTCCGCACGCAGCGGCTGCTGCTGACGGCAGCCGTCATCATGAGCGTCATGCTCATCACGAGCAGTCTTGTGACGACGATGCTGATTCCGGCGGAAGCCTTCCGACCGGGCGGAGCGGCCAACGGGCGGGCGCTGGCCTACATTGCCCATCGCGACTTCGGCGAAGCGTTCGGCACGATTTACGACGTGTCGACGATCACGATCCTCTGGTTCGCGGGTGCGTCTGCGATGGCTGGCCTGCTCAACCTGATACCGCGCTACCTCCCGCGGTACGGGATGGCGCCCGAATGGGCACGCGCGACACGGCCTCTGGTGCTCCTCATCACGGCCATCACGTTCCTGGTCACGTGGATGTTCGACGCCGACGTCGACGCGCAAGGCGGCGCGTACGCCACTGGCGTGCTGGTCCTGATGACGTCGGCCGCCTTCGCGGCGACGATCAGCTATCGGCGGCGACGGCTGCTGTTCAGCGCGATCACGGCCGTCTTCCTCTACACAACGGTGGCGAACATCTTCGAGCGGCCGGAAGGCATCAAGATCGCCAGCTGGTTCATTGCGGCGATTGTCGTGGCGTCACTGTTCTCGCGCGTGATGCGCTCGACGGAGCTGAGGGCGCGGGGCGTCACCTACGACGGGTTCGCCGAAACCTTCCTCGCGAGCGCCGAAGGGCAACCTGTGCGAATTCTGGCGAATCGCCCCGACACGGGCCAGGCCAGCGAGTACGCCGCGAAGTTGAGAGACGCGGGCGACACCCACCATCTGCCGCCCGATGCGCGCGTGGTGTTCCTGGAGATCCTTCCAGGCGACGCGTCTGAATTCTCCGACGTCCTGAAAGTACACGGTAAACGTGTGGGCGAGTTTCAGGTGCTCACGGTCGAGAGCCCGGCCATTCCGAACGCCATCGCCGCGATTCTGTTGAGCCTGCGCGATCGGACAGGAGTCCTCCCCCATGCGTATTTCGGGTGGACTGAAGGGAATCCCATCGCCTACCTGCTCAAGTTTCTCGCTTTCGGTGAGGGCGATACGGCCCCTGTCACGCGAGAGGTCTTGAGGCAGGCGGAGCCGGATCCGGCTCGCAGGCCCAGGATTCATGTGGGCTGACGGGCCCCCTGCCACTGATCACAATCCAGCCCGTCGCCGGCGTCGGCCGCTCTGCCCGGACATCCTCGAATCCGGCACGCCGCAGCGCGGCGATCACGTCGTCCGGCTCGCGCATCGTGAAGATGTCCGGCGGAGTCCCCATGCGCTCCATCCCTTCTCGCGGAAGGAAGCCCACGGCCACTTTTCCGCCCGGGGCCAGCACGCGGCGCATCTCTTTGAACCCGGTCTCGAGCGACGTCCAGAAATAGATCGTGTTGACCGTCAGGACACGGCTGAAGGAGCCGGCTTCGTAAGGAAGAGCCTCGACGCTGCCCTCTTGAAAGTCGGCTCGCCCTGACTGAATCGACGACGCGAAGCTGGCTCGGGCGCGCTCGACGGCCGCAGCCGAGCGATCGACACCGGCCGTGAAGGCCGCGTGGTCCAGAAGGTACGGCAGCATGGACCCGCCGCCGAAGCCGACTTCCAGCACGCGATCGGACGGGCCGACATCGAGTGTCTGAATGGCGAAGGTATTGAGCCGCGCATTGTGACGATTCATGAGCCGCATGATCAGACGGCCCAGCAAACCGCGGGGATGCGCAAGCTGACGGGCAATGAACCGCGGCGTCATGGTGAGGCCCATGGTAGCGCGATCGGTCCGCTGAGCACGCCCACCAGCGAAGCTTCGAGGGAGACGCCGGATGCTGCATATACTGGCAGCTGCCTCCGCGATTGGACCTTATGTATTTCATGTGTGTGTGTGTCGTTGCCCTTTCCCTCGTCCCGGTCGCGCGCGCGCAGACCGGCACCGCCCTGCTGGTCGAAGTCACAGCCGGTGACGCGGTCATCGCCGGCGCCGGCGTCACCGCCGCCGGCACGACGGTCAGGACCGACGCGAAGGGATTCGTTCGCATTCCGGTCGTGCCGGGATCGATCGACGTACTCGTCGTGAAGGAAGGATTCGCCCCCGCATCCACAACTGTCACGGTGGCCCAGGGTCAGGAACAGAAGGTTCTCGTGGAGCTGTCCCCGGCGGAGATCGAGGAAGCGGTCACCGTCTCGGCGACACGCACGAACACGCGCCTCGACGATCAGCCCATGCGCGTGGAAGTCCTCGTGCGCGAGGAAATCGAAGAGAAAATGCTCATGACGCCCGGCGACATCGTCATGATGCTGAATGAGATGGGCGGCATGCGCGTGCAGGCGACATCGCCGTCGCTCGGCGCCGCGAGCGTGCGCGTGCAGGGCATGAAGGGCCGGTACACGCGCTTCCTGTCCGACGGCCTTCCGCTGTTCGGTGACGTGGGCGGGCTTGGCCTCCTGCAGATTCCGCCCATGGATCTCGGGCAGGTCGAAGTCATCAAAGGCACCGCATCGTCGCTGTACGGCGCTGGCGCCATGGGCGGTGTCGTCAATCTGATTTCACGCCGGCCGGGCGAAACGGCCGAGCGCGAGCTGATGCTGAATCGATCGAGCCGCGGCGCGACCGATGCCATCCTCTGGTACTCGACGCCGCTGCGCTCGGGATGGTCGCTGTCGTTCCTTGGGGGCGGCCACTGGCAGGACCAGGCGGACGTCGACGATGACAACTGGTCGGACCTTCCAGGCTACTCGCGCGGCGTGGTGCGGCCGCGGCTGTTCTGGAACAACGGCACGGGCGGCTCGCTGTTTCTCACGGCAGGCGCCACCATCGAAGAGCGCACGGGCGGCACGCTCGACGGCGAAGTGCTCGGCGCGACAGGCGCGCCGTACCGGGAAGCACTCGACACCGCGCGGTGGGATGCGGGCGCGCTCTGGCAGACGCTGTGGGGTGGCCGTTATGTCGCGAGCGCGCGCGCCGCGTTCGCCCGCACGAGCCACGCGCACACGTTCGGCGAGATCGTGGAAGACGACCGGCACACGACCGGCTTCGGCGAGCTCGCGGTGCGAGGAAGCGCGGGCGCGCACACGTGGGTGCTCGGCGCCGCGCTCGAACACGACCGTTACGAATCGCAGAGACTGAGCCGGTTCGATCGCGCGTTCACGATTCCGGGTGTGTTCGCGCAGGACGATGTGGTGGTGGCCGACTGGCTGTCGCTCAGCGCGAGCGCGCGGTTCGATCAGCACAGCGAGTACGGATCGTTTTTCAGCCCGCGCGTCGCGGCCCTCTTCCGTTCCAGCCGCTGGACGAGTCGAATCTCGGCCGGCACCGGCTTCTTCGGTCCGTCCGCGCTCACGGAAGAAACCGAAGCGGCCGGCCTGACCCGGCTGGTGATCCCGCGGCCGCTCGTGGCCGAGCGCGGGTCGAGCCTGTCCATGGACGTCAGCCGCACACAGGGCGCGCTGTCGTATACCGCCACGCTGTTCGCGTCGCGCGTCGAGGATCCGATTCACGTCGACCGATCGGCCGGACTCGTTCTGACGAATCTTGGCGAGGCGACGACCAACATCGGCGCGGAGTTACTGGCTACGCTGCGGCATGAGCCGTTTGCCGTGACGGCGAACTACACCTTCGTCCGCAGCCGCGAGTCAGACGACGGCGCCCGTCTGGAATCGCCGCTGACACCGCGCCATTCGGCCGGTCTCGTGGGCATGTGGGAGCGCGAAGACGTGGGCCGCGTCGGCGTCGAGGTCTACTACACCGGCAAGCAACGGCTGGAACAGAACCCTTACGCCACCGGCAGCGAGCCTTACGTCATCGTCGGTCTGCTCGTCGAGCGTCAACTCGGCCGGCTGCGTGTCTTCGTCAACGGCGAAAACCTGACCGGCGTGCGTCAGAGCAACTGGCATCCTCTGCTCCGCCCCACGCGCGCGCCGGACGGACGATGGACGGTTGATGCCTGGGCGCCGCTCGATGGGCGCACTGTGAACGGCGGCATCCGGCTCAGGCTCTGACGCCGTGAGCCTCATATTGCCGCGACTGCGGCTACGCTCGGGCACGCAATGGATTGACCACTCGAACAGTTCCGTACGTTTGTCCGTCGGAAAGGTCTTCTGAGTAGAGAATCTCCGCACCCGACGCCTGTGCTGCTTGAACGACGAGAGCATCCCAGAAAGAAATCTGGAATCGCGCTTCGAGATCGAGCGCTTCAAGAATCGACTCGCCACCGTTCACCACCACCTGCCACGTCAGGTAATCAGCGACGATCTCACGCGTGGCCCTGGCGTCGAGCGGACGAGCGGCCTTCCGACGAAGATTGACGGCGAGTTCCTGAAGCACCTGGGTGCTTACGACGCCCGTCCGCTCGCGCCAGAGCTCTTCCACGAGGGCCCTGGCGCGCTCGTGCTTCTCGCCCGCAGCGTTGTCGTGCGCGTACATCAGGATGTTCGTGTCGACGAAATACCTATCGCTCATGGAGTTCGCCGCGGGACTTGGGCGGCGTCCATTGCAAATCCAAGCCTTCTCGGAGCCGGGCGAGCGCGCGCCGGCGAGCCTTGTCGAAGGCCTTTCGCTCGCGCACGAGGGCCTCGAGCCGGTCGGTCAAGAGGGCACTGATCGACCGCCCCTCTTCAGCGGCCACGACACGCGCCTCGCGCAGGAGGCCAGCATCCAGCTTCAGCGTGACGTTGGTTTTCATGACAAGGACAGCCTAGCACGTAGATACGTGCAGCACAATATTACGTGCTTACTGCCTCAGCTCCTTCAGAGC
>JAKFEY010000052.1:0-23326 GCA_036675475.1 Vicinamibacterales bacterium | reverse complement strand
GGCCCGAACGTCACGTCGCCCACCGCCTGTCCCACGGTCTTGCCGTCGGTCAGCAGGTCGAGCGCCTCTTGCGCGTGCAGGAACGAACCCGCAGGCGAGCGGAATGCCGACGCGGCCGACCACGGACCGAACGCGCCGTTGTACTCGGCGCGCACGCGCCACGTGTGCGCCGCATCGAAGGCCAGCGTCTGGCTGACGACGATGCTGGTGGTGCTGCCGGAGCCGGCCGCCTGCGTGCCGCTGGCGACGGTGGTGCCGGCGGCGTTGCGCACTTCATAGCGATAGGTCACGGGGAAGCTGGCGTACGTGCCGCTGACGTTGGAGATGGTCAGCGTGAGGGGGAACGCGCTCGTGGCGCCGCCCGAGGGCGCGGCCGCGCCTGGGGCGCTGATCTTCAGCGTTTCGCCGTTGGGGCCGGCGGCGCCGGAGCCCGGGAGGGCGGCGTTCGGTGAAACCGGGTTCGCGGTGTTGCTGCACGCCACCGTGGCCGCGAACAGACACCCAGCGCCCAGAACGGCGTACTTGTGTCGAAGCATGAAAATCACTCCAAATAGCTGAGGTTGCAGGGAATGCGGGCTGGGAGCCGCGAGCGGCATTCTACTCCAGGGGAGTGTGCAGATTCCAGCGGGACCGTGCAAAGGCGTGCTACCATGCCTGCCACGCGCCGTCCGGCGCGGATCCCAGCGATAGTGATTTTCGGGGCGTTGAACGAACAGGAAAGAGGGAGAGGAATGGTCAGACGACTTGCAGTGCTCGCGTGTGGACTCGTGCTTTCATCTGCCACACCGGCGCTTGCCCAGGTGCAGTGGGCCGACAAGGGGTTCGTGAATCTGTCGGCGGGCCTTCAGATCGGAACGTCGGACGTGTCGAGCACGCAGACGTTTGATTTGTACGGCGAAACCGCGACCCTGGCGAGCGCGCAGGACGTCAAAGGCGGGCTGTTCATCGACGGCCAGGCCGGCTATCGCGTCTGGCGCAACCTCGCGGTCGGCGTTGGCGTGTCCTTCATGTCGAGCAAGTCCGACGCGGCCATCACGGGCAGCATCCCCGACCCGATCCTCTTCGACAGCCCGCGCACCGCGACGGTGACGGCGGCCGATCTCGCGCACCGCGAGACGTGGATTGCCGGCCTGCTGACGTGGGCGATGCCGGTGACCGACAAGATCGATGTCTTCTTCAGCGGCGGCCCGGCGTTCGTGCAGGTGCAGCAGGAGCTGCCCAGCACGGCCACGGTCAGCGAGCCCGGCCCCACGCTCACCAACGTGTCGGTGACGGAGTTCTCGGAGTCGGGCATCGGCTTCGTCGTGGGCGCGGACGTGCGCTACATGATCACCAGCCGCATTGGCCTCGGCGCCCTCGCGAAGTTCTCGGCGGCCTCCGTGGATCTCACGGAAGACACCAAGATCGACGCCGGCGGCTTCCAGCTCGGTGCCGGCGTTCGCATCAGGTTCTAGGCAGCTCTCGGAGAGCAAAAAGCCGGCTCACGCCGGCTTTTTGCTTTTAAGGGCATTGGAAATTGGAGAATGGAAAGTGGAAATAGCATTGGAGATTTTGTTATTGAGTTATTGAAAGGCCTGTTAATGCGCGGGCACGCGGGATGCTTGAAGACCGTGCATGAAGTCTCACGAACTCCGCGATCGGATCACCCTGTGGGCCGTTGCAGTCGACGCGCTTGCGACGCCGCTGTTCTCGCGCATCGAGACGCGCAACCGGGCGAACCAGCTGCAGCGATCGGCGGACTCGGCTGCCAGCAACTATCGCGCGGCATGTATCGCGCGGTCGCACAACGAGTTTCTGTCGAAACTCTGCATCGCTCTCGAGGAAGCGGATGAAGCGGTCGGCTGGCTCGAGATGTCGAAGCGCCGCGGCACGCTCACCGGCCCCGCCCTCGAGCGCGCCCTCGACGAGGGGCGTCAACTGACGCGCATCCTGGCCAAGTCGCGCATGACTGCCGAAGACACCGCCGGCCGCCGCCACGGCCTCAGAGGCAGCGCTTCAGCCCGCAATGATCAATAGCCAATGGACAATGCTATTTCCACTTTCCATTCTCCAATTTCCAATGCCCTTAAACACGAACGGCCGGCGTGAGCCGGCCGCGCGTGTGTCGTCGTCGCTGGAACTTACTGGATGATGCAGGGGCGGACGACCTTCGGCCCGTGAATCTCCTCGAACCCGGGGTTCTGGGCGCCGTCGGCGTCGCCGAGGACGTCCCACTGCCGCTGGCCGCTGCCGTTGCCGGCGCAGAGGATGTCGCACGAGAAGCCGTTGCAGTTGTAGCCGCCATCCTTCACGAGGATGCCGAACGGCGCGCCGTTGATGCCGGCCGCGTTCAGGTCCTTCGCGCTCTGCGTCAGGAACGCCACCACCTGGTCCTGGCTCATGAAGCCCTGATACCGGGCGCGGTTGCACACCACGATCGCGTTGCCCGTCGACAGCACGCACGAGCCGCCAGGCGCCGGACCCGGCGCGGGGCCAGGCGTCGGCGCGGGGGCCGCGCCGGTGCGGAAGGACTCGACCGCCGACCACGGGCCGATCGTCTCACCGTCGGAGATGCGCGCGCGCCAGTAATAGGTCGTCGAGTAATGCAGGTTGCCCGGCACCGTCAGCGCCGTCTCGCCGTTCTGCTGCGGCGCCTCTTCGTTGACCACGACGTTGCCGAACGCCGGGTCGGTCGAGACCTGGAACAGGTAGTAGGCCTGCGCCACCGGTCCCTGCGCCGTGCCGTTGGCCACACGCAGCTCAGGACGCGAGGTCGTCAGCTGCTCGTTGCCGAGAGGCGAGCGGGGCGTCGGCGCGCCGAACGCCGAGGGCATCAGGATCTGGAAGCCCACCGCATCCGACCACGGGCTCTGGTTCGCGCCATCGTCGGCCTGCACGCGGTAGTAGTACTGACGGCCGGCCTGCATGCGCTCGGGCATGACAAACCGCGTCTGTCCGCCTTCGCCCGGCTCGATGCCGTCGCGCGACCACACCACCGACGCGAAGTTGGCGTCGGTCGCGATCTGCATGCGCATCTTGAACGGCCGCGGGCTGGTGCTCGACGCGTTCTCGATGACGACGTTGAAGGGCTGGTCCTTGTCCTTGATCTGCTGATTGGGCGCAGGTTCCAGACCCTTGGGTGGAGTAAACGTGACACCTTCAATGGGCCCGGCCAGGGTCGGGCTCAAGGGGTTGGAGCTCTTGGCGGTCTCACAGGCCGCCGCGCCCACAAAGAGGGCGAAACAGGCAACGAGACCGGGCGTACGACGCAGCACTGAGTTCATGCTCTGCACCATTCCAGAAAATGCGACAACTCCGCGTGTCGGAGTGTGCAATTCCGGTTATCGACTGAAACTGTTACGAAGTTTAGGAGTGCCTAGCCTGCAGGGGAGCAGTGCTGGAAGTCGGCTCGGATAGTTTAGGGGACGGCCTGCGTGGTGTCAAGGGTCTGGCGACCTCGGCCGACGTAGGCGGCGGCCCCTGTCAGCGAGAAAACGATCATCATGGCGGCCCCCATGAAGGACACGAGCAGGGCCTGCTCGATGCTCAGGCCGATGCGGGTGAAGTAATAGGCAAACGTCGCCTCCCGGACGCCGAACCCGTTCATCGACATCGGCACCATCTGCACCAGAAACGACATGGGGACGATCAGGGCGAGCTGCCAGAACGAGATTGGAATCACCATGCTGCGGGCGATGGCCAGGTAGAAGCCCACGAGCACCAGCTGGACCGCCACCGCGCCGACAAAGCACCGGGCAAGGGCTATGGGGGCCGCCCGGAGGTGCGAGAGCAGGGTGTCGAGCCGATCGAGACGCTCGCCGATCCACTCGGGATGGAGCCGCTGCACCGGGCGCAGCAGGCGCAGCAGCAGGGACGGATGCCAGATCAGAAGCCCGGCGGCTCCGACCCCACCCGCAAGCAGCAGCCAGAGGATACTGGGGCCGACGACACCGGTGCCCGGCAGATGCGCCGCGAGGGATGCGCCAAGCGCCGCCACCAGCAGCAGCCCGAGCAGGCCGATGGCGCGGTCGGCGAGCACAACGAGTGTCGCGATGGTCTTCGAGCCGGCGGGGCGGGCCGTATCCGCGATCCGAATGACGTCGCCGCCGATGTTGCTGGGCAGGAAGTTGTTGAAGAAGGTCGCCACCAGAAACGACGTCACGAGCTTTCGCAGCGGCACCGCCACGCGGGCGGCCTGCAGCAGCACGGACCAGCGCCAGGCACTCACCAGGACCATGAGCAGGTACAGCCCGAGTGAGGCCGCGAGCCATACCGGAGACGCCCCCCGCGCCCGCGCCCACAGCGCGGCGAAATCAACCCGCGAGAACAGCAGCGAAAGCAGACCGAGGCTGACGACAATCTTGACCAGCCAGACGAGGGCACGCCGTCCGGCCGCTGGGGAACTCACGGGCGTGATGGTACACGACCGCGCATCAAGCACAAAGCACGCAGCGCCAAGCACTTAGCACGTTAGAATAGGCGGGATCGTGCACATCCTGATGATCGCGCCGGAGCCGTTTTTCGAGCCCCGGGGCACACCGTTTTCCGAATATCACCGCATCCGCGCGCTTCTGGCTCTCGGGCACACCGTCGACCTCGTGACCTATCCGTTCGGGCGCGACGTCGAGCTGCCGGGCCTGCGCGTGATCCGGTGCCTGCGTCCACCCTTCATCAAGCACATCGGCATCGGCCCATCCTGGTCGAAGGTGCCGCTCGACCTGACGCTCGCGGCGTCGGCCATGCGCCTGGCGCTCACGACGAAGTACGACGCGGTGCATTCGCACGAGGAGGGGGGCGCGATTGGCCTCGTCCTGGCGAAGCTGCTCGGCGTACCGCATCTCTACGACATGCACTCGAGCCTGCCGCAGCAGATCTCGAACTTCGGCCACGGCAACAAGCGCTGGCTCGCGCGCATCTTCAGCGTGCTCGAGCGCCACATGGTCCGCCGATCCAAAGTCGTCATCGTCATCTGCCCGCAGCTCGAAGAGGTCGTGCGCGACGTGGATCGAAACGCGCGGCCGGTGCTGATCGAGAACGCACCGGGATCGGGCGATTTGCCGGTGGAAGGATCGGGCGCGGCGGTGCGCGCCTCGCTCGGCATCGCCGCGGATGCGCCGGTCGTGCTCTACACCGGCACGTTCGAGCACTATCAGGGGCTCGACCTGCTGTTTGCGTCGATGGCGATTGCGCTTCGAAGCGTGCCCGGCGCGAAGCTGGTGCTGGCCGGCGGACAGCCGGCGCAGATCGAGGCGGCGCGCGTGCAGGCCGCAAAGGCGGGCCTGGGCGGCGCGGTGATCTTCGCGGGCCAGCGCCCGTCGGAGGAGATCCCTGCGTATCTCGACGCCGCGACGGCGCTGGTGTCGCCGCGATCGACCGGCACGAACACGCCGCTGAAGATTTACCAGTACCTGCGATCGGGCCGGCCGGTTGTGGCGACGCGGCTGCTCACGCATACGCAGGTGCTCGACGACACGAACGCGATTCTCACCGAGCCGACGCCGGAGGGCTATGCGGAAGGCATCGTGGCCGCGCTGGTCGACCACGAGCGCGCGGGCCGCGTGGCGCGGCAGGCGCGCGAGCTGGCCGAGACGAAGTACAGCTACGAGGCGTATCTGAGCCGCACGCGGGTGGCGGTGGACCGGCTGTTCGCGCCGGCGCAGGCCCAGGCCGCCGGAGACGCCGCGTGAGCGACCCTTCTCACTACAGCTATTCGCACTACGCCAGCACGGATGTGGCCGAGGGATTCGACGCGCTGCGCTTCAGCGGCGCCATCGGCCGGCTGCTGCTCGAGACGCAGGAAGCGATTCTGCGCGAGGCACTCGAGCCGGGGCCGGGCAAATCGATTGCGGATGTCGGCACGGGCACGGGACGCGCGGCGCTCGCGCTGGCGCGCACCGGCGCCGAGGTGATTGGCATCGACGCCTCGAACGAAATGCTGGCGGTGGCCGCGCGCAGGGCGCGCGACGAGGGACTCGATCTGCGATTCGAGCGCGGCGACGCGCACGCGCTGCCGCTCGCGGATCGCAGCGTCGACGCGGCCGTCTGCCTGCGCGTGCTGATGCACACGCCCGACTGGCGCCGCTGTCTCGGCGAGTTGTGCCGCGTCTCGCGCGCGCGGCTCGTGTTCGATTTTCCGGCGGCGCTGAGCGCGGCAGCCGTGCAGGCCGGCGCGCGGCGCGTGGCGCATGCGGCCGGCATCAAGACCGAGCCGTACCGCGTGATGCGCGCAGCCGCGGTGCGAAGCGAGCTCGCCCGGCATGGCTGGCGCGTGCGGCGCGAGCATCGCCAGTTCGTGCTGCCGATCGCCGTGCACAAGAAGATCGGCTCGCTCGGCTTCACGCGCGGCGTCGAAGGCGCGCTCGCGTCGGCCGGATTGCTTCGCGCCTTCGGCTCGCCCGTCACCATCGTCGCGGAGCGCCGGGCGTGAACGTGCTGGTGACCGGCGCGACGGGATTCACGGGCGGCCATCTGGCGCGGCACCTCGCGGCCGCGGGCCACAACGTGCGCGCGCTGGTCCGCGATCCCGGCAAGCCGCACACCCTCGGGCAGACCATCACGCTCGTGCGAGGCGATCTGCTCAATCGCGATTCGCTCGCGGCGGCGTGCGACGGCGTCGAGGTGGTGTACAACATCGCGGCGCTCTACCGGCAGGCAGGCCTGCCGAAGGAAGCCTATCGCGACGTGAACGCGCGCGCGGTGGGCTGGCTGATCGACGCGGCCGCCTCGGCGGGCGCGAAACGCGTGGTGCACTGCAGCACGGTCGGCGTGCACGGCGACGTGCAGAAGCCGCCCGCCAACGAGGACGCGCCGCTTCGTCCCGGCGACGTGTATCAGTGGACGAAGCTCGAAGGCGAATCGGTCGCGCGTGAAGCGGCCGGCCGCACCGGCGTGGAGCTGGTGATTGCGCGTCCGTCCGGCATCTACGGCCCCGGCGATACGCGTCTGCTGAAGCTGTTCAAGGGCGTGGCGCGCGGGCGTTTCCTCATGCTGGGGAAGGGCGATATCTTTTACCACCTGACGTACATCGACGATCTCTGCGAGGGGTTCCGGCTGTGCGGCGAAGTGCCCGCGGCGGCAGGCCGCACCTACATCCTGGCCGGCGGGGAGGTGACGACGCTGAAGGAGCTGGTGGGGCGGATTGCGCGCATCGCGGGGGTGGAGCCGCCGAAGCGGTCGCTGCCGGTGTGGCCGGTGTGGACGGCCGGCGCGTTGTGCGAGGCGGTGTGCGCGCCGCTGAAGATCGAGCCGCCGCTGTATCGCCGGCGCGTGGACTTCTTCACGAAGAGCCGCGCGTTCGACATTTCACGGGCGCGCGCCGAGATCGGCTTCGCGCCGGCGGTGGGCCTCGACGAGGGCATCACGCGGACGCTGGACTGGTACAGGCAGTACAAGTGGATATAGGCAAAGCGCAGGAGCAGGTCTTCGATCAGTCGAAGTCGGCGCGCGAGAAGTACGCCGAGCTGGTGGTCGGCCGTCCAGGCCTCGGCGCGCTGCTGACGCACGAGATCGTCACGCTGTGGTCGCAGCACGTGCCGGGCGCGCTCGGCCTGGGCCTCCGCAAGCTGCTCTATCCGCTGCTGCTCGGATCGTGCGGCCGCAACGTCATCTTCGGCCAGAACGTCGTGCTGCGGCACCCGCACAAAATTCACATCGGCGACAACGTGATGATTGACGACAACTGTTTGATCGACGCGAAGGGCACGAGCAACCGCGGCATCACCATCGGCAGCGGTGTGTTCGTGGGCCGCAACTCGATCCTGTCGTCGAAGAACGGTGACATCGAGCTGGCCGACGGCGTGAACATCGGGTTCAACTGCGAAGTGTTCTCGGCCAGCCGGGTGTCGATCGGGCGCGACACGCTGCTCGCGGCCTACTGCTATGTCATTGGCGGCGACCACGACTGGAGCGATCCGGCGCAGAGCGTGCTGGCGCAGAGCCGCACGTCGGACGGCGTGACGATTGGCGCCGGCGCATGGCTCGGCGCGGGCGCGAAGGTGCTCGACGGCGTCAGCATTGGCGATCGCGCGGTGATTGGCGCGGGCGCCGTGGTGAAGGAGGCCGTGCCCGAGGCCGCGATTGCCGTCGGCATGCCGGCGCGCGTGATTGGATCGCGCCAGTGAGCGGGCGCCGGCTGAACGTCCTGCACGTCTGCGATCACCTCGGCTGGGAGGGATCGCGCATGCACGGCGTCAAGCGCCTGTTCGCGTGGATGATTCCGCGCTTCGACACGTCGCGCTACGACGTGTCGCTCGTGAGCCTCAGGAAGAAGGACCTGTCCGAAGAGACGCTCGACGCGCTCGGCGTCGACATCACGTATCTGCATCGCGGCAAGTTCGATCCGGCGACGTATTTCGATCTGCTGAAAGTGGTCGATCGCAAGACGATCGACGTGCTGCACCTGCACGGGTACGGCGCGACCACGTTCGGGCGGCTGGTGGCCGCGAAGCGCAAGCTGCCGGTCGTGTTGCACGAGCACGCGAACCTCACCGATACGCCCTGGTTCCAGAAGATCGCCGATCGCATGCTCGCGCCGTTCACCGACATCGCGATCGCGGTGTCGGAGAGCACGGCGGAATTCGTGGTGGGCGCGCGCCAGATGCCGAAGGAGCGCACGCGAGTGGTCTACCTGGGCGCGCCGCTCGATGAGTTCGCGCGCATCCGGACGATTGAGGACCGCGCGGCGATTCGGCGCGGGCTCGCGATTCATCCCGAAGAGATCGCGATCGGCACGATCACGCGCCTGCACGACTCGAAGGGCAACGACTATCTCGTCGACGCCGCGCGCCTGGTGGTCGACCAGCGGCCGCAGGCGAAGTTCTTCTTGTACGGTGAAGGCCCCCTGCGCGAGCCGCTGGAGCAGCAGGCCGCGCGGCTGGGCCTCGGCAACCGCTTCGTGTTCGGCGGCTTCGTGAAAGACGTCGCGGAAGTGCTCGCCGCGTTCGACATCAGCGTGTTCCCTTCGCTCTGGGAAGGCACGCCGCTGACCGTGTTCGAAACCATGGCGGCGGGGAAGCCGATCGTGGCGACCGACGCCGACGGCCTGCTCGACGTGCTCAGCGACGAGCGCGACGCCCTTATCGTGCCGAAGCGCAACGCGGCGGCGCTGGCGGAGAAGATCGTCCGCCTGATCGACGCGCCGGTCGAGCGCGAACGGCTCGCGGCCAACGCGCGTGAGACGAGCCGCGAGTACGACATCGCCGCGTTCGTCCGCAAGATGGAGCGGCTGTACGATCTGCTGCACGCGCGCTCGCGCGCGACGGGCCGCAAGGCGATCTTCGAAACGGATCTGTCGTTTCTCGATCGCAAGGTGAAGGCGCGGCCGTGAACCTGCGGCCCGGTCTTCTCGCGGCGGTGCTGGTCTTTGCGCTGTTCGGCGGCGTCGCGCTGTCGATCGACGTGCCCGAAGCCACCTTCGGGTTTCACAGCGACGAGGCCACGTACTACCTGATCGGCCACAGCATCGCGCAGGACGGCGACCTCGAGTACCGCCGCGAGGATCTGCTGCGCGCCTTCAAGGAATATCCGTCGGGTCCATCCGGCGTGTTCCTCAAGAAGGGGCAGACGATCGACGGCCGGCCCGACCCCGACTCCACGCGCCTCTATTACGGCAAGTCCTTCGTGTATCCGCTGTTGGCGTCGCCGTTCATCAAGGCCTTCGGCACCAACGGCTTCCTGCTCTTCAACGCGCTGCTCATCGCGGCGGCGTTTCTGGCGGCGTACACGTTCCTGAATGCGCGCTCGTCGCCGGCCGCCTCGCTCACCTTCGCGCTGGCATTCGTCGCGGCCACCGTCGTGCCGGCCTACGCCTTCTGGATTGCGCCGGAGGTCTTCAACTTCGCGCTGGGCACGCTTGCGTACTTCTGCTGGCTCTACAAGGAAGTGGCGCCGGCCGGCCGCACGCGATGGCTGCGCGATGCGCGCTCGGACTATGCCGCCGCCGCGATCGTCGGCATCCTGACGTTTTCGAAAGTGACCAACGGCGCGATGTTCGTGCCCATGCTGCTGTGGCAGCTCTGGAAGCGGCAGTGGCTGCGCGCGCTCGTGGCGAGCGCGATCTTTGCCGTCGTGACGCTCGCATTCTTCGGCGCAAACGTGGCGACGAGCGGCGACTGGAACTACCAGGGCGGACAGATCGGCAACGAGACGACGCGGAATACGTTCTATCCGAAACCGGGCGGGCAGCCCGGCTATCCGTTCGAGGCGCCGGGCGCCGGCTTCGAGGTGGGCCAGGAGAAGGCGCGGAACGAATCGCTCACCGAGATCATCTTCGACCCGAACGTGTTCCTGACGAACCTGACCTGGAACACGTTCTACAACTTCTTCGGACGCCACGCCGGCATCGTGCCGTATTTCTTTCCGGCGGCGCTCGGCATCGCCATCTTCCTGTGGCGGCCGCGCGCGCGGCCCGTGTGGCAATGGCTCGTGCTGCTGTCGTGCGCGATGCAGATCGGCGGCATCATGGTCGCGCAGCCGTACACCTGGAACGGCAGCGGCGGCTCGATCGGCAACCGCTATTTCATGTCGGCGTACGGCATGTTCGTGTTTCTGCTGCCGCCGCTGGCGTCGGCCGCGGCGGGCGCGTGGGCGTGGGCGATCGGCATGCTGTTCGCGGGCAAGATCGTGCTCAACCCGTTCTACTACTCCTACAATCCCGACCAGCACTCCTGGAGCGGCCCGCTGCGCCTGCTGCCGGTCGAGCGCACGCTCGTCAACGACCTGCCGATGAACACCGACATCCGCCGCGTGCGGATTCTCTTCGGCCAGGATCCGCGCTTTCAGCTCTATTACGTCGACGACAACGCCTTCTTCCGCGAGCCGGACGACGCCTTCTGGGTGCGGGGCGATTCACGCGCGGACCTGATCATGAAGCTTCCGGATCCCGTGCGGACGCTGCAGGTCGGTTTGCAGGCGGGCCCGATGCCCGTCAAGGGCTCGGTGCGGCTCGGATGGCGCAGCGAGGACTACGACCTGCAGCCCGGCGCCACGACGGTGCTCTCGTTCGACACCGGTGATGGATTTCCGTACCTCGGCACGCGCGTGTGGAACCTCTCCGTGTCGGCCGAGGGCGGTTTTCTGCCCGCGCAATTCGAGCCCGGTTCCACCGACAACCGCTTCCTTGGCGTCAAGGTCAAGCCGGTGCTGGTACGCTGATGAGCGAGCAACGCGAGCGAATCACCGGAGCGGAGCGGGGCGTTGGGGGCCCCGCGAGCGACGGTGTGGGGGAGTCCGAGGGGCGAAGCCCCTCGGGGAAGTGATGCCGCGCGTTGCCGTCGTGACGTCCACGCCGCCGCTCGCCGAAGGCGGGCACATGGTGATCGCGCGCGCGCTGGCGCGGGCCCTCGAGGATCAGGGGCACGACGCCGGCGTGATCACGACGCCGCAGAACCGGTTTGGCCGGCTGGCCAGCTCCTACATCGCCACGTGGTTCACCGATGTCGGCCGCACGGGCGGCGGCGATCCCGTCGATCAGGTGATCAGCCTCCGCTATCCGAGCTATGCCGTGCGCCACCCGCGCCATGTGTGCTGGCTGAATCACACCATGCGCGAGTACTACGACCTCTGGGACAGCTGGTGCACGACGCTGTCGCCGCAGGGCCGGCTGAAGGAAATGATCCGGCGCGAGGCGACGCACCGCGTCGACAAATACCTGCTCACGCGCAACGTCACGAAGTTGTTCGTGCAGTCGAAAACGATTCAGAAGCGGCTCGAAACGTGGGGCGGTATTCCCAGCGAAGTGCTCTATCCGCCCGCTCCGCAGCGCGCCTATCGCACCGACGCGTACGACGACTACCTGTTCGTCGTCTCGCGTCTCACAAAGCTCAAGCGGATCGATCTGGTCATTCGCGCGCTGGCGCATCCGGCCGCGGCGCGCGTGCGCTGCCTCATCGGTGGCGACGGCGAAGACCGGGACGCGCTCGAGCGGCTTATTAAAGAAGAGAAGCTCGAGCATCGCGTGACCCTGCTCGGCCGTTTAGATGACGCCCAGCTCGTGGAGCATCTCGCAAAGTGTCGCGCCGTCTGTTTTGCGCCCTATGATGAGGACTATGGCTTCGTGACGATCGAAGCGTTCTCCTCGGCGAAGCCCGTCGTCACCTGCACCGACAGCGGCGGCCCTGCCGAACTCGTGCGCGACGGCGTCAACGGCTACGTCGCCAAACCCGACGCCGAGGCCCTGGCCATGGCCCTTGCGCGCGTCATGGACGAGCCGACGGCGCGGCGCCAGGGCGCGGCCGCTGCCGGGGACGCCGCGGCCATCACCTGGCCGCACGCCGTGTCGAAGCTCGTCATCGTCTGATTGTTCTGACACATGAGTTACGCCACACCCCTCGAAGCGAAGATTGCGAAGAAGGTCACGAAGGCGATTGTCGATTTCTCGATGATCGAAGACGGCGACCGCGTCATGGTGGGCCTGTCGGGCGGCAAGGACAGCTGGGCGCTGATCCAGGTGCTCGACGTGCTGCGCCGCCGCGCGCCGATCGCGTTCTCGGTCGTCGCTGTGAACGTGGACTCGGGCTACAAGGATTACCAGCACGACGTCCTGGCGAAGACGTGCGCCGATCGCGGCTGGGAGTTCGTGCGCGAGGTCACGACCATCGGCGAGAAGATCGAGGAAGTGCTCGACGTCGACGACACGCCGTGCTCGCTGTGCGCGCGGCTGCGCCGCGGCGTCCTCTATCGCATGGCCGACCAGGTCGGCGCCACGAAGATTGCGCTCGGCCACCACCTCGACGACTTCGTCGAGACCCTGCTGCTGAACCTGTTCTTCTCCGGCTCGCTCAAGGCCATGCCTGCCCGCCTCGTCTCGGACAACGAAAAGCACATCGTCATCCGCCCGCTCGTGTACGTGACCGAGCCGGAGGCGCGCAGCTACGCGCGCGAGAGTGGCCTGCCGATCATCGGCTGCTGCTGCCCGGCGTGCGGGGACCTGAGCCTGAAGCGGCAGCGCCTGAAGCGTATGCTCGCGGAGTTCGAAGTCGAACACCCCGAAGTGAAGAACTCGATGCTCAAGGCGCTGTCGAACGTCCACCCCCGGCATCTGTTGGACAGACGGCTGCAAAATGGGGACGGGTCTAATTATTTGGTCGAGTCCGCGAAATAATTAGACCCGTCCCCATTTATGCGCGCCGTCGTCCAACGCGTGTCGTCCGCAGCGGTGCATGTCGAGGGCCGGCCCGTCGGCGCGATCGGGCACGGACTCCTCGTCCTCGTCGGCGTCGGCGGCCAGGACGATGAGACGGACGTCGAATATGTGGCCGGCAAGATTCGCGACCTCCGCATCTTTGCTGACGATGCGGGGAAGATGAATCGGGATGTGGGCGAGGCCGGCGGGGCGGTGCTGCTGGTGTCGCAGTTCACACTGCTCGGCGACGCGCGCGGCGGCCGGCGGCCGTCGTTCATCCACGCGGCGCCGCCGGAACTGGCACGGGCTTTGTACGAGGGCGTGGCGGCCGCGCTGCGCGCGCGCGGGCTGCACGTGGAAACCGGCGAGTTCCGGGCGCACATGGACGTGTCGCTCGTCAACAATGGACCGGTCACGATCCTGCTGGACTCGAAGAAGCAGTTTTAGGAGACGTTTCCTGTGAAAAAAGTGCTCGCTCTGGTGATGATGCTGACACTGCCGGCCGCGGCAGCCGCGCAGCAGCGGCCGCTCGTGACCGAAGATCCGGAAGTCGTGTCGCAGGGCCAGATCCTGCTGGAGCTTGGCTTCGATCAGATCTGGGCTCAGCGCTTTCCGGCATCCGGCCTCGAGGGCGCCCTCCTCAGGCTGCCGACGCTCGGCGTCAGCATTGGCGTGGGCATCGCGGAAATTCAGATCGATGGCGCCGCGTTTCAGCAGCTGCAGATCAAGGAGCGCTTCGATGCGCCGCTCGCGCACATGCTGACCGTCACGGGCGACAGCACCTCGGGCGTCGAGGACTTCACGATCGGCACCAAGCTGCGCCTGTTCAGTGAAGCGCCGGGCCGGCCAGCCCTGGGCCTGAGGTTCGCGACCAAGCTGCCGATGGCGAGCAACGAGCGCGGTCTGGGTCGTGACACGACCGACTTTTACGCGTCGCTGCTGGTCGCGAAAACGATCCAGTCGCTCCGCATCGTCGGCAACGGCGGCATTGGCATCCTCGGCGACGCCACGCGCGGCGATCGGCAGAACGATGTGCTGACGTACGGGCTGTCGGTGGCGCGCGCGCTGACGCAGGCGGCCGAGGTCGTGGGCGAAATCAACGGCCGGCTGCACACCGGCGACAACGATCCGCCGCCCGGCACGCAGTCGAGCGCCATCGTGCGCGGCGGGCTGCGCTTCACAAAAGGCCCGGTGCGCATCGACGCCGGCGCGCTCATCGGGGTGTTGGCCGACGATCCGACGTTCGGCGTCACCGCGGGGCTGACGTGGGTGATCAACTACTGAGCGGCAGCGGTCTGTAGATTTCTTCCAGCAGCTGTTTTTCTTCGCCGACGCGCGCCGCGTCCCAGCCGTGAATCTCGGCCATGATCGCGGCCGCGCGATCGACGGCCGCGGCGCCCGGATGTCCCGCGGAGCCGAGCAGCGTGCGGCGCAGCACGGCATCGCGCAGCCGCAGCGCCTGCTCGTGGCGTGCCGCGTGCGCGATTTCGCCGCCTGTGACGAGCGCGCCGGGGGCAAGCGGCTCCTGCCATTCCGCGCGCTCGGCCATCGCCGCAATCACGGGCGGGGTAGCGGAGCCGTACCACGCCGAGAGGTGGCGGGCCATCGCGGGCGTGAGCTCGATGCGCGCGGCGCGCGCGGCTTCGATGGCGATCGCTTCGACATCTGCGACTTCCGCTGTCGGCAGCACGTCCTGCGCTGACCGGCTCGGCCCCACCTTTCGTGACAGCTGTGCGGCGATGCGCGTGACCGCCGCTTCGGCCGCCTTGCGCGCCGTCGTGTACTTCACGCCGATGAGCGAGAAGAAGCCCGGAGCGCCGTCCTTGTCGTGCGAAATCAACTCGGGCTCGGCCCGCAGATCGGGTTTGCCGTCGCCGGCCGACGCGGGAACGTTGGCGTGGTGCACCAGCGTGACTTCCGACGGCTGCAGCTTGAACGAGGGGAACGCGTCGTTGATTTCGGCGATGAACGCGAGCACCTCGTCGCGGCCCGGCGGGGCCGCGTCGAACGGCACGAGTGTGTCGCTTTGCCCCGTTCCCGCCAGCGCACGCCCGCGCCAGCCGACGATGGTGAGCATGCGGCCGGCTTTGGTGGGCGCGGCAAGTCCGATGTCGGACGCGGGGCGCGAGGTCATGACGTTCATCGCGCGCACCAGCGGCACATCCAGCCGGATGCCGGCCAGCGCCGCCACCGCAGCGGCGTGGCCGCCGGCGGCGGCGAGCACGGCATCGGCGGCGATCGTGACGGTGCGGCCCGTGAGGCGATCGATGGCGCGCGCGCCGGTGACGCGGCCAGTGGCGTCGCGCTCGAGCGCGACGGCCTCGATGTGATTGGCAAGCACGGCGCCTTTGGCTTCGGCGCCGAGCGCGAAGGCGAACGTGAGGCGGTCGGCCTGCTGCATCTGATAGTCGTACCAGACGGCGCCGCCCCTCAGGCCCTCGGGCCGGACGAGCGGGAACAGCCGCGCGGTGGCGGTGCGCGACTCGAGCCGCGACGCGGGCAGGTGCAGCTCCTGGCTCACGCCGTCGTTGCGCCTGCGGCCGATCGCGTCGTACACGCGCAGTGCGGCTTTCATGGCGAGCCGGCCGCGCGTGACGCCGCCGTAGATGCCGGTGATGAACGGGAACGGCGTGATGTAGTGCGGCGCGATGCGGGCGAAGGTGCGGCGCTCGTGGATGCCCTCCCGCACGCGCCGCAGGCTCGCGCGCTGCAGCGCCCGCAGCCCGCCGTGCACGGTGCGCTGGTGATTGAAGCTGGCGCCGCTGCCGAAGTCGTCGCGCTCGATCAGCGCGACGCGCAGCCCGCGCCCCGCCGCGTCATACGCCGCCGCGAGCCCATGAATCCCGCCGCCGATCACCAGCAGGTCGAAATGCTCGGAGCCGAGTCGATCGAGATCTCTTGTCATCGTTCTGGTGCTCGGTGCGATGTCCGGTATTCCTCAGCGCCGCCGAGGCGAGTCGGGCCAAAGAGCGGTCCCTCCGACGTCCTTTTTACGGCGTCGCCGAGGAACACCGGACACCGCTCCTGCGCGTGGACGTATCCGGCTCCGGCACAGCGAGCGTCACCACGGGCGGCGTTCATCTTATAGTAGTGACCCTGTGACTGACGCGAATGCGCGCGTGCGCGAGTACTGGGACACGCACATCCACGACCTCGAGATCTCCAGCCATCCGCCCGGCTCGTCCGGCTTCTTTGCCGATCTCGACGAGTATCACTTCGACAAGCTGCACCACCTGCTGCGCCTCGTGCCATTTGACGGGATGCGGGGCAAAAAGGTGCTCGACGTGGGATGCGGCACGGGCGTGGACCTGATGCGGTTCGCGAAGGGCGGCGCGCTGGCCACCGGCGTCGACATCTCGCCGAGCGCCATCGAGCTGGCGCGCAGGAACGCGGCGTATCAGGGCCTGACGGTCGACCTGCAGGTCGCCGACGCGGAGCGGCTGCCGTTCGAGGACGGCACGTTCGATCTGGTCTTCGCGCACGGCGTCATCCAGTATTCGAGCGACACGCAGCGCGTGGTCGACGAGTGCCGGCGCGTCCTGAAGCCGGGCGGGGAAGCCATCTTCCAGGCCTACAACCGCATCTCGTGGCTCAACGCGCTGTCGAAACTGATGCGCGTGGATCTCGAGCACGAGGGCGCCCCCGTGCTGCGGAAGTTCTCGCCCGCGGAGTTCACGGCGCTGCTCCGCGGCTTCAGCAGCGTCCGTGTCGTCTACGAACGGTTTCCCGTCAAGTCGCGCCTGCACAAGGGCTGGAAGGGCACGCTCTTCAATACGTTCTTTGTCGGCACCTTCAACGCGCTGCCGCGCGCGCTGGTGCGGCGCTTCGGCTGGCATCTGCTCGCCTTCTGCCGCAAGTAATGCGCGTCATCAAATCGCACGCCTATGGCAACGACTTCCTCCTGATGGAGGAGTCGCAGCTGCCCGCCGGCATCGACCGCGCCGATCTGGCGCGGCGCATCTGCGATCGCTATCGCGGCATCGGCGCCGACGGCCTGATGATTTATCGCGAGGCGGGTGGTGGGGCCGCGTCGATGCGGCTGCTCAATGCCGACGGCAGCCGATCGGAAGTGTCAGGCAACGGCGTGCGATGCCTGGCCGTGCTGCTGGCGACCCGCCATCCGGGCGCGCGCGAGGTGACGATCGACACCGAAGCGGGCGAGAAGCGGCTGACGCTGCTCGCGCGCGAAGGCTCGCGCTATACGTTCCGCGCCGCGATGGGCGCGCCCACCGGGCTGCGGCAGCAGACGCTCGACGTGCTCGGCTCGCCGCTCGAGGTCGTCACGCTGCGCGTCGGCAATCCGCAGTGCGTCGTGCTCGGCCCGCCAACCGAAGAGCGGCTCCACTCGATCGCGCGCGCGCTGGCGACGCACCCGGCGTTTCCCGAAGGCACGAACGTCGAGCTCGCCGAGGTGGAGCGCCCCGATCGTGTGCGCATCCTGATCTGGGAGCGCGGCGTCGGGCCGACACACGCGTCGGGCACGGGCGCGTGCGCGGCCGGCGTTGCCGCGGCGGCGTTCGGCGGCGCGGCGCGCGACGCGGTGATCCAGTCGCCGGGCGGCGAGCAGCGCGTCGAGTGGACCGGCGACGGGATCTATCTCACCGGGTGGGCGGAGCTCACCATGGACGGGGAATGGCTCGCGGGCTGATCAAGCCGGAGGAGGCGTTCGAGTCGGTCGAGTCCTACTCGCCGGCCGAAGAACAATTCAATCGCCGGCGCCGCACGGCGGGCCTGTTCCTCGGCCCCGCCATCTTCCTCGCGCTGCTGTTCGCGCCCTTCCCCGGTCTCACGCCGCCCGCGCACACGCTGGCGGCGATCCTGGCGCTGATGGTGGTGCTCTGGATCACCGAAGCGCTGCCGCTGGCCGTCACCGCGCTCATCGGGCCGGTGCTCGCGGTGCTGTTCGGCGTCGCGCCGGTGCGCGCGGCATTCGCGCCCTTTGCCGATCCCATCATCTTTTTATTCATCGGCAGCTTCATCCTGGCCGAGGCCATGTTCGTGCACGGCCTCGATCGGCGCATCGCCTTCACGGCGCTCTCGCTGAAGGCGGTCGGCCGCAGCCCGGGC
The DNA here is from genome assembly GCA_036675475.1 of Vicinamibacterales bacterium. Lineage (GTDB taxonomy): Bacteria > Acidobacteriota > Vicinamibacteria > Vicinamibacterales > SCN-69-37 > JALYRV01. The sequence continues at coordinate 5,160 of JAKFEY010000052.1, read as the reverse complement.
CGCATCCTCGTCGCGTACGGCCTGGTGACGGCGGTCATCTCGATGTGGATCAGCAACACCGCCACCACCGCCATGATGTTTCCGCTCGGCATGGCGCTGGTCGGGCATCTCGCCGCCGGCCGCGAGCGCGAGCCGGCCGTGCGCCGCTACGCGCTGGCGATGATGCTCGTGACGGCCTTCGCGGCGTCGATCGGCGGCCTCGGCACGCCGGTGGGCTCGCCGCCGAATCTGATCGGCATTGCGCTGCTGCGACAGCAGGCCGGCATCGACATCTCGTTCGATCGCTGGATGCTCGTCGGCCTGCCCATGGTCATCCTCGTGCTCGCAGGCCTCTTCGCGATCTTTCATTTCCTTGCCGTTCGCGGCATGACCGTCGTGGAAGGCAGCGCCGATCTCGTGCGCGACGAGCTGCGCAAGCTTGGCACGATCACGCGCGGCCAGCGCAACGTCATGGCGGCGTTCTTCACGACCGTGCTGCTGTGGCTGCTGCCCGGCGTCTTCGCCATCACCGGATTCGGCGCCAGCGACGCGGCCCGTGCCTACGCGCGGCTCGTGCCGGAGTCGATCGCGGCAATGATCGGCGCCATCCTGCTGTTTCTGCTGCCGGTGCACTGGGCGGCGCGGCGCTTCACGCTGACATGGGAAGATGCGTCGCGCATCGACTGGGGCATCGTGCTGCTGTTCGGCGGCGGCCTCTCGATGGGCGCGCTCGCCGATTCGACGGGCCTCGCCACCGCCATGGGCCGCGCGCTCGCCGGCTCGATGGACCAGCCCTCGCCGTTCCTGCTGACCGCCGTCTTCACCGCCGTCGCCATCGTCATCAGCGAAGCCGCGTCGAACACCGCGTCGGCCACGATCATCGTGCCCATCGCGATCGCCGTGTCGACCGCCGCCGGCGTGTCGCCGCTCGAACCCGCGCTCGGCGCCACCTTCGGCGCTTCGATGGGGTTCATGATGCCCATCTCCACCCCGCCCAACGCCATCGTCTACAGCTCCGGCCACGTGCCGATCACCCAGATGATGCGCTACGGCGTGATGCTCGACATCCTCGGCTACTTCGTCATCCTCGCCACCGTCATGACGATCGGCCGCTTCGCCGTCTGAGGCGCGGGCGCACGAGCGCCCGGAGGCGCGATGCTTGTGACGCCCGACTGGATCGACCAAAAAACGGAGACAGCAGTGCGCGCCCTGGCTCCGTGTGTTTGCCGGTCGATCGGAGGGCGGCGCAAACATCGCGCCTCCGAGGCCGCGCCACTTTCTGCAACGGGTATCGGTGGAAACCTTCCTTTGAGGGAGGTTTCCGCAATCCATCCACAGATCGCGCTCGCGAGGGTCGCAGAAACTGCTTGCCGACGTCGGACGTTGCAGATGTTGGATCGGTCGCGCTCGAATCTGTCGCAAGCGCGCGCATGCGAAGCCAGGAGGCGCGTCTTTCGAACGGCGAAGGCGCGCGCGGGAGCCAGCGCGCCGATCCCGGCCCGCGAGCGTGGCCGGATGCGAGGTGTTTCTGCCTGCCGACTTGATCAGAGCGTAGAGGAGGCGGGCGGAAATACCTCGCGTCCGGCGTGGCGAGCATGCGCGACTCGCGCGCGGTCGCGCATTCTGCGACCAGCGCGGCGAGCGAGCAGTCCAGAAACAGCGCTGCCGGCGATGTCAGCGGCGGCGGGGCGGGGTGCCGGGGGCGGAGGCGTCGAACGGCGCAAGTGCTTGTGCGAGACGGGCTTCGAGGCCCTCGAGCAGCTCGTGCGCCCGCTTCACATCGTCGCGCTCGAGCGCGGCGCGTGAATTTTGCAGGGCCTGCTCCGTGTCGCTGATCACCTGGCGCAGTGTGCGCGCGGCGGCGTCCTGGGCCCGCGTGGCGCTTCGGGCCGCGACGCGTCCGCGTTCAACATCCGTTGAGAGGACGACGATGAGGCGCTCGAGTTCGCCGCGGCGGGTGGCTTTGTCGGCGGCGGCTTTCTTGGCGGCGGCGGAGGCGCGCTCGCGCGCGTCGAGGGCATGATTGAGCGCCTGCCGGTAGTCGCGCTCCGCGACGGCCTCGTCATAGCGCTTGAGGGCCGTTTGCGCGGCGTTGAGCTCCTCGGGCGCATACGCTTCGGCGCCCGCGGCCTTGGCCGCTTCGATGGCGCCGACGGCCTGGTGATATTCGCGCTCCGGCGGTTCTCCACAGGCGACCAGAGCCAGCGGCAACAGCAACAGAGCGGAGAGACGGCGCATCCGCCGCAGTATACCGGATGAAAGCGCTTGCTTCGCACGATCGGCCCCGTGAAAAGCTCGCGCGCGCGGGCACGGATGCGCTCGGCGACAACGAGCTGGTGGCGGTGCTGCTGGGCAGCGGCACGCCGGGGCAGACCGCGCTCGACGTGGCGAACGGCCTGCTCGACGCCGCGGGCGGCTTGCGCGGGCTGACGCGCATGGGGCGCGACGAATTGTCGCGCACGCACGGCATCGGGGCGGCGCGGGCGGCGCGCATTCAGGCGGCCATCGAGCTCGGGCGCCGATCGCTCACCCGCGACCCGGCCGAGCGGCCGCGGTTTCCGACGCCGCGCGACGTGGCGGATTATCTGCTGCCGCTCTTCGGCTGCTATCCGGTGGAGCGTTTCGGCGTGCTGCTGCTCGACACGCGGCACCGCCTGATGCGCGCGCGCATTCTGTCGATCGGATCGCTCGACGCCAGCGTCGTCCATCCGCGCGAGGTGTTCCGCGAGGCCATTCTGGCCGGCGCGGCGGCCATCGTGCTGTTCCACAACCATCCGTCGGGCGATCCCGCGCCGAGCCGCGAGGACGTGCTGCTGACGCGGCGCATGCTCGCCGGCGGCGACCTGGTGGGCATCGATGTGCTCGACCACATCGTGCTCGCCGACAGCCGATACGCGTCCATGAAGGAACTGGGAAGACTCTAGGACCGAGCAGGAACGCGGCCCGACGGCAGACCCACTACGCGGCCGTCGAGCCCGAGAATCGGGCGAGCCATGCGGCGACATCCTCGTCCGCGATGCGACGAAAGAGCGGCTCGAGCGGGACGATGGCGCGGCCGGCTTCCAGCCGCTGCATCTCGTCAGCCAGATCGGCCGGCCACGCGCGCTCCGCGCCGGTGGCGCCGAGGGCGTCAAGGATGCGGTCGCTCGTCTCCGGAATGATTGGATGCGACAGGACGGCGTACAAGCGAACGAGGTTGATCGAGGTGCGTACGACCATTTCCGCGCGCGCGCGGTCGGCCGTCATCAGCTTCCACGGCTCCTCAGCGGCAAGATAGCCGTTCCCCGTGACCCACATCGCGCGCAGCGCGCCCATGGCCTTGCGGAAGTTGAGCGCGTCGAGATGCTGCTCGTAGGCGCGCAGATCCTGCTGCAGCGACGCGACGAGGGCGGCCTCCGGCGCGCCGGGCTCGCCCGCCGCCGGGATCACCGCGTCGAATTTCGATGCCGCGAACTTCACCACGCGATTGACGAAGTTGCCGAAGACCCCGCACAGGTCCTTGTTGATGCAGGCCGCGAACAGCTCCCACGTGAAGTCCGCGTCATCCGACTCCGGCGCGTTGGCCATCAGGTAGTAGCGCCAGTAGTCGGCCGGCAGCAGTTCGAGCGCATCCGACATGAACACGCCGCGGTGCTGGCTCGTCGAGAACTTGCCGCCGTAGTATTTCAGCCAGTTGAACGCCTTGATGTAGTCCGGCCGCTTCCACGGCTCGCGCGTGCCGATGAGCGTGGCGGGAAACATGATGGTGTGGAACGGCACGTTGTCCTTCGCCATGAACTGGGTGTAGTTCACGGCGTGCGCGTCGTACCACCAGGAGCGCCAGTCGCGGGCCGGCGAGTGAGACTCCGCCCACTCCCGGGTGGCGCCGATGTATTCGATCGGGGCGTCGAACCAGACATAGAACACCTTGTGCTCGAACCCGGGCCGGTCGACAGGCACGCCCCACTTCAGGTCGCGCGTGATGCCGCGATCCTCGAGTCCCTCGTTGAGCCACTTGAGCGCGATTGACGTGGCGACCGGCGGCCAGTTCTCGCGCGTCGTGATCCAGGCGCGCAGCTCGGGCTCGAGCGTCGACAGCCTGAAGAACAGGTGACGGCTGTCGCGTACTTCCACGTTGGGGCTGCCGGAAATGCTGGACCGCGGATTGAGAAGGTCGGTTGGGTCCAGCACGCGCGTGCAGTTCTCGCACTGGTCACCGCGCGCCGCCTCGTACCCGCAATGCGGGCATGTGCCGACGACGTACCGGTCGGGCAGGAAGCGGCCATCGTCAATCGAGTAGACCTGCTTGGTCGTGCGCTCTTCGATGAGACCGTTCTCTTCGAGCCGGCGCGCGAAATATTTCGTGAGCTCGTGGTTCTGGGGCGAGGAGCTGCGTCCGAAATGATCGAACGACAGCGCGAAGCGGCGGCCGAGATCCGCCTGAATCTCGTGCTGCTGCCGGCAGAACTCGGACACGTCCAGGCCGGCCTCGATCGCGGCAAGTTCGGCGGGGGTGCCGTGCTCGTCGGTCGCGCACAGGAACAGCACGTCGTTGCCGCGGGCGCGGAGGTAGCGCGCGTACACGTCGGCCGGCAGCATCGAGCCGACGAGATTGCCGAGATGTTTGACGCCGTTGATGTAGGGCAGCGCGCTGGTAATGAGGTGGCGATCACGCATAGCGGTGGCAACTCATGAGGGTCTATCAGTACTATACTCGTTCGCCCTCGGAGATCGCCGCGTACGGCGCGCGTTCTGACATGAAGGCAAGGAGAAGACCGTGAGCGACCAGCAACCGAAGCCCGAGCCCGAGATGGTGCCCAGCGTGACGCCCGCAACCGGACGCACGTCGCCGCAGGCGCCCGCAGCGGCGCAGGGGCCGCCACCCGGAACCGCCGCGCCGGCGCCCGCACCCGCGGCGGCACAATCCTCAGCAGCGGTCGGCGCAAAGATCACCATCGACGACTTCATGAAAGTCGATCTGCGCGTGGCCAAGGTGCTGACGGCCGAGCGCGTGCCCAAGTCGAAAAAGCTGATCAAGCTCACGCTGGATCTCGGCTTCGAACAGCGCACGCTGGCCGCCGGCATTGCCGAGGCCTACGAGCCTGAGGCGCTGGTCGGCCGCCACGTCGTCATCGTCGCCAACCTCGAGCCGCGCATGCTGATGGGCATCGAGTCGAACGGCATGGTGCTGGCGGCGAGCCC
>JAKFEY010000060.1:0-23406 GCA_036675475.1 Vicinamibacterales bacterium | reverse complement strand
GCCTCCGCGCGCGCATCGCGGTCCGTAACAGCAGGGACAGGCCGCGCTGGGCGCGAGTGGTCGGTCTGTCGCGGCGCCGTGGTTGTGCATGCGAGCTGAGATCGCCCGAGCTACGCGGCGCAGCGACAGACTGACCCGAGCGCCGTTCGCGCGGCTCACCGGGGCCTCGGAACGCCGGCGTAAGCGAGCGCCATGCGCACGGCCTTCGAGCCGGCCGCCCGTCTGTTGCTAGATCAGCCGCGATTCGCTGCGGGCGGCGTCGTTGATGATGTCGTCCGAGCAGCTGGGGCAGTAGCCGTGCGTGAAGTCGGCGTCTGAGCGGGCGCTGATGTAGCTCTCCATGGGCTGCCACGAGCCGCGGTCGTCGCGAATCTTCTTGCACGACGCGCAGATCGGCAGCAGTCCGCGCAGCGTTTTCGCCGCATCGATGGCGGCCTGCAGCTCCGCCGCCTGGCGGCGATAGCGGCGCTCGGAGTTGCGGCGATGGGCGTAGAGCGCCAGCAGCGCGATCAGCAGCAGCGCGCCGGCGCCGCCGATGATCTGCAGGCGCTGCAGCCGCGCCTGCTGCAGCTCCGCTTCCTTGTTGAGCAGCCGGATCTGCTGCTCGCGCTGCGTCGCTTCGTACGCGGCGTTGAGCCGGTTGAGGCGGTCGGAGTTCTGCTGGTTGAACGTCTGGTCTTTCAGCGTCGCGTACTTCTGGTGCCAGTCGTACGCCGCCTGGAAGTTGCCCCGGGCGGCCTCGGCCGTTGCGAGGTGGTCATACATTTCGATCTGCAGCACCGGCGCGCGAATCTCGTCGGCGATCGCGAGCGCGCGCGTGAGCGTGACGACGGCCAGATCGGGCCGATCCAGCCGCCGTTGCATTTCGCCGATGTTCGCGAGCGTGCCGGCGGTGCCGCGCCGATCGTTGAGCCGCTCGCGGATCGCCAGCGCCTTCTCGAATTCGGCGAGCGCAGCCGAGGGATCGCTTTCGTCGAGCGCGAGGCCGATCGCGTTGTACGTGCTCGCGACGTAGCGTGCTTCGCCGAGCTCCTGTCGCAACCGCAGCGCTTCGCGCAGCGCCTCGAGCGCCTTGGGCACGTCGCCCATCGTGCTGTAGACCGTTCCGATGTTGGCGTACGAGAACGCCAGGCTCGACCGGTCGTTCAGCCGCTTCTTGATCTCGAGCGCCTTGAAATGATTCTCGAGCGCGCGCGTGTAGTCCTGGACGTTCCGGTACATGTTGCCCAGGTTGTTGTACGAGTAGCTGAGCCCCTCCTCGTCATTGATCTCGAGGCGGATGGCGAGCGCCTTGTGATGGAACTCGAGCGCGCGCGGATAGTCGCCGCGATCGCTGCTGATCAAGCCGAGCGTGTTGAAGCCCTGCGCCTGTCCTTTGCGGTGGCCCGCGGCGGCGTAGGCGTCGGCCGACTGCTGCGCGAAGTCCGCGGCCAAATCGTAGCGACCCATGTTGCGCTGCACGACGGCCAGGTTGTGCAGCGCCTCGGCGGCGTTCACCGCGTCACCGGCCGCACGCGCCAGCGTGAGCGCATGCCGCGCGATCTCGCCGGACTTCTGCGGGTTGTCGCTCGAAATGCGCTTCGCTTCCTCGTTGAGAGCGGCCGCGGATTCGGCCGGCGGGGCCGGCGTCTGGGCGAGAACGGTCCAGCTGGAGAGCAGAATCGCGCCAATGGCCAGGGCAAGCCGGCTGATACTGAAAATCGTCATGCGTGAAACGCTTGAGTGTCCCGTATTGTAATCTGCCTGCAGGAGACCCCATGCGCCGATCGCCCACCGTCCTGATCGCCCTGTGTTTCATCGTGGCCGCCGGCGCCGTGGTGTCTGCCCGCAACTGGCCGCAGTGGCGCGGACCGCAGCTCAATGGCGTCAGCGCCGAAACCGGCCTGCCGCGCGCGTGGTCGCCCACCGAGAACATCGCCTGGAAGCTGGCGACCCCCTCGCGCACCGGCGCCACGCCCATCATCTGGGGCGACCGCGTGTTCCTCAATATCGCCACCGGGGAATTCACCGGCGACCTCGAGCTCTGGGCCGTCGATCGCAACAAGAAGGACGTGGTCTGGAAGCGCCCCATCGCCGGCGGTAACAAACAGGGCCGCAAGCAGAACATGTCGTCGCCCTCGCCCGTTACCGATGGCCGCACCGTCTGGGTGATGACCGGCGTCGGCGTGCTCAAGGCCTTCGACTTCGCGGGCGCCGAGAAGTGGTCGCGCGACATTCAGCAGGACTACGGCGCGTTCGGTCTCAACTGGGAATACGCCTCGTCCCCGCTGCTGATGGATGGCGACCTGATCGTGCAGGTGCTGCACGGCATGAAGACCGACGACCCGTCCTATCTGCTGCGCATCGACGGCGCGACGGGGAAGACGGAATGGAAGATTGAGCGGCCGACCAACGCCATTCGCGAGTCGCCCGACTCCTACACCACGCCCGCCGTCGTGCGCCGCGGCCGCGCCTCGGAAATCGTCATCACCGGCGGCGACATCGTCACCGGCCACGATCCGGCGTCAGGCAAGGAGCTGTGGCGTGTCGACGGGCTCAATCCCCAGAACAACGGCGCGTATCGCATCGTGGCGTCGCCGGTCGTGTGGCAGGACATCGTGATTGCCCCGACGCGCGTGCGGCCGATGCTCGTGCTGAATGTCGGCGAACGCGGCACGGGCACGCCGCCCACGCTGTGGTCGTTCGATCAGGGGCCCGACGTGCCGACGCCTGTCACCGACGGCACGCTGCTGTATGTGGTGCGCGACGGCGGCCAGGCCTTCGCGCTCGATCTGAAGACCGGCGCCGTCGCCTATGGTCCCGAGCGCCTGCCGCCCGGCACCTACAGCGCCTCGCCCGTCCTCGCCGACGGTCACATCTACGTGACCAGCGAAGAAGGCATCACCTCGGTCTACAAAGCCGGCCCGAAGTTCGAGATCGTCGCAGAGAACGCGATGAACGACTACACCCTCAGCTCGATCGCCGTCTCGCAGGGGCAACTCTTCCTGCGCACGAAGACGCACCTGTGGGTGATCGGGGATCGAAAGGCGCGGTAGGGCGCGCGAGCCTCTGGAGGCGCATGCGGTAGCGCAGGGCTTTAGCCCTGCGTACAGCTAGCGCAACACGTCGAACACGCGGCTGATCTTGATCGTGAGCGAGCGATCGGACCGATCGCCGAAGCGCGGGCCATGCCCGGGCTCGAAGATGTCGTCGGTCAGCTGCGCGTCGTTGTAGACGATGAAGAGGCCGGTGTTGGCGTTCTGGAGCCATCCGAACCGCGCGTTGAGCGACCAGAGGCGCGCCGAGTCGTTGTACTGCGCGAGGCTCTGCAAGAACATGCGCGGCGTGAACGAATAGCTCACGCGCGCGCGCAGCAGGTTGGTGACGAAGCTGCCCAGCGGCAGATCCACGTCGTTGCGCGACCAGGTCATCTCGCCCGTGAACGTGTCGCTCGCGCGCAGCCGCACCGTGTGCGACTGCGACACGCGATCGCCGCCGAAGAACCCGCCGATCGTGAAGCGGTTGTTGTAGGCCAGCCGCTTCGACCGCGGCGTGAAGCCGACGATCTGGACTTCGCGATGGTCGTACGTGCCCGATGGCACCGTCACACCACTCAAGGGAAACGCGCGCACCACGCCCTCGCGCGTGAGGTTCACGCCGGTGTGCACTTCCCAGCCGCTCTTGAACTCCCAGTGGTTGTCGATGTGCGCGTAGCCGGTTTCCTGAAAGCCGTCCTGGTTCCAGTAGCCGCGGTACGACACATGCGGCCGCAGCTCCTGGATGCCGATGAAGTCTTCCGGCCGGATCCGGTGCATGGTCAGGAATTCCGGCTTGCGCCAGCCGTTGCGCCGGCTGAGGAAGCCGACGGCCGGATTGAAGTCGCGGCCGGTCTCCGTGTAAGCGCCCGTCAAATCCCAGGCCGGCGCGGTGCGCGCCGCCGATATCTGATACGCCGTTTCCGAGTCGTCGGCGCCGGGCGTGAACGTGCGGGCCACGAAGCCGGAGATCAGCCCGTAGCGCCCGATGCCCCATCGTCCGTCGACCGCCACGGATCTGTTGTGGGCCGGAGCGTCAGCGCCGGCGACCGGCCGGTCCGAGCCGGTGGCCTGTCTGTTCACGAAGATCGCGCCGATCGCGGAGCGGTTCGGCAGATCGCGCCGGATGCGCGCGACCGTGAAATTCTCCGGCGTCGCCACATCGTCCACGCCCTCGGTCTGCATGTTGAGCAGGCCGATGGTGGCGCCGCCGACGCGGCCCGACAAACGCGCGCCGGCGAGTATCGGAATCGGTTCGCCGCCGGGGCCGATGCCGATGCTGCGGCTGAAGAAGATCTCCGCTTCGCCGGGGCTGCCGACGCTGAACAAGCCTGCGTTCTCGAGAAAGAAGGGACGCTTCTCCGGGAAGAACAGCGTGAAGCGATCGAGATTGATCTGCTGCTCGTCCACCTCGACCTGCGCGAAGTCGGTGTTGACGGTGACGTCGAGCGTGAGGCTTGGCGTCACGCTGTATTTCACGTCGGCGCCAATCTCGCCTTTGCTGATCGTGCGGCCGGCGCCCATGCCGTTGCGCGCGAGCCCGAGCACGTAGGGAAAGATCTTCAGGTTGCGCTGCTGTGGGATCTGCAGGCCCGTGAGCTCGCCGGCCATCGACAGGCGATTGAGATCGTACTGCCGCGGCATCTGCGCCCAGAATCCGGATTCGTTGCGGCGCCGGATGGTGCGCTGCACGTTGAAGCCCCAGCGCTGCTCCGGATCGTCGGGATAGCGCAAGGTGCGAAACGGAATCGCGAACTCGGCGCTCCAGCCTGCATCGGTGATGGCCGTGGCCACGCGCCACGTGCCGTCCCAGTTGATGTTGAAGCCGCCGCCCGATCCGCCTGCCTGTCCCGACGTGAAGTTGCCGCCCTGGCCCTCGTTGACGACCTGCGCGTCGTACTCGAGCGCCGCGGGGCTCGTGCCGAAGACGAAGCCGCTCTGGCGATCGCGATAGGTATCGAGAATCAGGCGGACGCTGTCGGTCTCATCGAGCGCGCCGTCGCGTTTGGGATTGGCCGAGACGATGTCCGAGGGCGTGGCGTCGAAGGCGGTGATGCCGACATACAGCGTCGTGTCGGTGTAGACGACGCGGATTTCGGTGCGCTCCGACATCGGCGCGCCCTGCGATGGCGCGACCTGTGTGAACCCGCCCCCGGCCGGCGCCGCGTCCCACGCCGCATCGCCGTCGATGCGCCCGTCGACGACAGGCGCCTGCGCCACCTTCACGGCCGCCAGCGACGGCCGCGGCGCCAGCGTCTGCGCCGAGGCAGGTGCGGCGAACACTGTCGCGAGCGCCACGGCGCGAGCGACACCAGCGAACGTTTGAACCTTCGAACCGCCGAACCCCTGAACCATTACGCTTGCGGCTTGAAGTACAGCACCATCGCGGCGCCGGCGCCGACCATCAGCATGCCCACGTACAGCAGCGGGTTGGGCGCGACTTTCGGCGGATGCAGCCACATCGTATACAGCGCGTTGATGATGGGCGCGCCGCCAAACACCAGCGGCATCACGTAGGCCGGCACGCCGCCCGCGCGGAATGCATAGATGATGCAGACGGCGCCAAGCGCGCCAAGCGCGCCCGCGGCCGACGCGCCGACGATGCCGTCCATGTTCCATCCGGCACGGGTCAGCTGTCCCTGCGACATCAGCGCGATGACAGGCACGATGACGCCGATCACGAAGTAGGCGGCGCCCACGCAGAGCAGCGCGCGGAACGGGCTTCCGAGCTTCACCTGTCCCTGGTGCATCATGGGGCCGTACAGCCCCCACGACATCGCCGCGCCAAACGCAAAAGCTATCCAGTGCATCGCCAAAGTATATTTGTTGACCTGCGATTTGATGAACTGGTGATCTGACGATGCCCAAGCTTGCGCTCGCCATCGCGACGCTGACCCTGTACCTGCTGCACCAGGACTTCTGGTTCTGGCGCGACGGCCGCCTCGTCTTCGGCGTGCTGCCGGTCGGCCTCTTCTATCACGCCATTTACTGCGCCGCCTGCGCCGCCCTGATGTGGGCGCTGGTCAAGTTCGCCTGGCCAGCAGAATGACCGCCGCCGTCATCGTCTTCTGCTACCTGGCGGTCGTCCTGTACATCGGCATCTTCGCCTTCCGGCGAAGCGGGACGCCGAACGCCGAAGAGTTTTTTGTGGCCGGGCGATCGCTCGGGCCTGCCGTGTTTCTGCTGTCGCTGTTCGGCACGAACATGACGGCGTTCACGATTCTCGGATCGGCCGGCCATGGCTTCGGCAACGGCATCGTGACGTTCGGCCTGATGGCGTCGGCGTCCGCCTTCATCATTCCGCTGTGCCTGTTTCTTTTCGGCACGCGCATCTGGGCGCTCGGCCGCAGGTTCGGCTTCATCACGCCCGTGCAGATGTTTCGCGATCGCTGGGAGTGCGGGCACATCGGCACGTTCATCTTCGTGCTGCAGGCCGCGCTGCTGGTGCCGTACATCATCATCGGCGTGATGGGCGGCGGCGCCACGATCAGCGCCATCTCGGGCGGCGCCGTGCCGTACTGGGCCGGCGGCGCGCTCGTGGCGCTGGTCGTCATGAGCTACGTGTTCTTTGGCGGCATGCGCGGCACGGCGTTCGTCAACGCGTTCCAGACCGTGCTGTTCCTGTCGTTCGGTCTTGCCGCCGTGCTCTTCATCGGATGGCGCAGCGGCGGATTTGCCGGCGCGATGGAGCGCATCGCGGCGTCGCCCGATGCGTGGCTGTTGACGCGTGAGCGCGTGTCGCCGTCGTTCTTCTGGGCCTACACGCTGATTCCGCTCTCGACCATCACCTTCCCGCACATTTCGATCTTCTGCCTCACCGCGCGGCGGATGACCGAGTTCAAGCGCACGATCATCCTCTATCCCCTCTGCATTCTCGCGATCTGGCTGCCGTGTGTGTTTCTCGGTGTCGCCGCCAACGGCATGCGCGACGTGCCCGCCATCGACGCCAAGCTCGAGGCGCGAGCGGCGCTCGCGTCTCCTGCCACGCCGCCGGAGGCTCGCGCGGCCCTTCGCGCCGAGGCGCGCGGCGACGATGTGGTCATCGTGCTGCTCGAGCATTACGCGCCGATCTGGCTGGCGGGCCTCCTCGGCGCCGGCATCATGGCGGCCGTCATGGCCAGCGACTCGCAGATTCTCGCGCTGTCGACGATGTTCACCGAGGATGTCTTTGCGTATTACGGCGGCAAGCGCCGGTTCGGCGAGCGTGCCCAGGTCGCCACCGGCCGCGCCTTCGTCGTCATCGTCACCGCCGTCGCGTATGTGATTGCGATGCGCGCGCCGCAGTCGATTTTCGATCTTGCTGTGCAGTACGCCTTTACGGGATATGCGGCGCTCGTGCCGCTGCTGGTGGGCGCGCTGTTCTGGCGCCGCAGCACCAAGTGGGGCGCGCTGGCCGTGGCGGTGTGGACCGCGGCGGTGGTGCTTGGCGTGGCGATCTTTCAGCAGATGGTGCCGGCGCCGCCGCCCGGACGCGAAGTCGTGGCGTGGAGCCTTGGCGGCGTGACGATCCTGTCCCGCGTGGCGTCGGGCACGGCGATTGTTGGTGTGCTTCCGGTCGTTGCGGCCACACTAGGCTCCTCGCTGCTCATGTGGGTTGTGTCGGTGGCCACGCCGCGTCCTGGGGAGGCCACGGTGCGGAGGTATTTCGATGTCCGCGGCTGATACCTTTTCGTTCGTCAACCTCACGGTCGTGCCCGCGTGGCTGATGCTCGTGTTTCTTCCGCGATCGCGCTGGACGCGCATCGTGGCGGCCTACGCGGTGCCGGCGGCGCTCGGTATCGTCTATCTCACGCTGCTCGTCATGAACACGCCGCCTGAAGGCGCCGGCTTCGCGTCGCTGGCGCAAGTGGAGCGTCTGTTCTCGAGCCAGTGGCTGCTGCTGGCGGGATGGGTGCACTACCTCGCGTTCGATCTGTTCATCGGCGCCTGGGAAGTGCGCGACGCGATGCGCCTGAACGTTCCGCACCTGCTCGTCATTCCATGCCTGGTGCTCACGTTCCTGGTCGGCCCGGTGGGACTGCTGCTGTACTTCATCATTCGCCTGGCGGTCGTGCGCAAGCTGCCCGGCAGGGAGTAGGCCGTGACGCCGATGCATCGACCGCTGCTGCTTGCCGGCCTTCTGCACCTCGCGGCCCTCGTGCCGGTGCTCGCGGCGATGGCGATCGACGACCGCCTGATTCTCGGCATCAACCCGTGGATCAAGCCCGCGAAGTTCCTCGTCTCGGTCGGCATCTATCTGATCACGCTCGCGTGGATGCTCCCGCGCGTGCGCGGCTATCGGCGCACACGATCGCTCATTGGCTGGGGCGTGCTGCTTGTGATGTCGCTGGAGATCGTCCTGATCGTCATGCAGGCGGCGCGAGGGACGACATCGCACTTCAACCAGCGCAGTGTCTTCGACGTGATGGTGTTCGCCGCGATGGGCCTCCTCATCATGATCAACACCGGGCTGGTCGCGTGGCTGCTGATCCTGTTCCTGCGTGCTCCCGAGCCGATGCCACGCGCGCTGCTCGCCGGCATCCGCCTGGGCCTGCTGCTCTTCATCGTGGGCGGCCTCGAGGGCGGCATGATGGTGGCGGCCAACGCGCACGCCGTCGGTGTGCCCGACGGGGGCCCGGGCCTGCCGTTCGTGAACTGGAGCACCGAAGGCGGCGACCTGCGCGCGGCGCACTTCGTCGGCCTGCACGCCATGCAGGCGCTGCCGATTCTGGGATGGCTGCTGAGCCGACGAACCCCCGCCGCCGGCGTCATGACGGTGCGTGTCGTTGCGTTGATGTGGGCACTGTTGTTCGCCGGCCTGACCTGGCTGGCCATGTTGGGAAAACCAATAATGGGGACGGGTCTAATTATTCACGGTTGGCTGGCGTGAATAATTAGACCCGTCCCCATTATTGGGCGCGCTTGTAGATCTCCGCGGCGCCGGCGGTCCCCAGCTCCCTCGGATTGAAGGTCCCCGTCCACTGCGTGGCGGCGAGCATCGCGAGGTCGGGGAGGTGCTCGTCCTTCGCGTTCAGCGCGCGCAGCGTCGACGGGAAGCCGGCCGCCTTCACGGCGCCTTCGATCAGCGTCGCGACCTGCTCCGCGCCGCCCAGTTCCTCGTAGGCGCCGCTCACCGCTTCAGCGTTCCAGCGAATCACGTGCGGCAGCAGAATGCCGAGCGCCACGCCGTGCGGCGTACCGTACTGCGCGGTGAGGGGATTGGCGCACGCATGCGCGGCGCCCAGCATCGACGCCTCGATCGCAGCGCCCGCGTAGTGCGATCCCAGCAGCATGTCCGCGCGCACGCCGGCATCGTCGGTCCTCGCAATGGACGGCAACAGCGACGGCGCGATCAGCCGCCAGGCTTCGCGCGAGAGGGTTTGCGACAGCGGCGAGCGGCGCGTGGTGACCCACGTTTCAATCGCGTGCGCCGCCGCGTCGATGCCGGCCGCCGCGCGCACGGCTTTCGGCGCCGACGCGGTGAGATCCGGATCGAGAATCACCGCGCGGAATGCGGCCGACGGATCGCCGCACGCCATCTTCATGTGCGTCTCGCTGTCGGCGATCACGCAGTAGCTCTGCGCCTCGCTGCCCGTGCCCGCCGTGGTCGGCACGCCAATCGCGGGCAGCAGCGGCCGCGCGGCCTTGCCATAGCCGCGATAGTCCTGCATGCGCCCGCCGTTGGTGACCAGGAAGTTGATGGCTTTCGCGGCGTCAAGCGCGCTGCCGCCGCCGAGCGCGATCACCGAATCGACGCCAAGCGGCTCGGTAAACGCGCGCCCCGCTTCCGCCATGTCGGAGTCGGGGTTGACGCCGACGCGATCGTAGAGATGAACGGAGATGCCCGCCTTGAGCAGCAGGCCGGCGGCGCGATCGCGGAGTCCGCGCAAGCCAGGGTCCGACACGAGCAGCGTCTTGCGAAAGCCGAGCGCCCACGCCGTCGCGCCCAGCGCGTCCAGTGAGCCTGCGCCGAAGTTGAGGTGCGTGCCCAAGTTATTCCGGCAGTTCCTCCGCTGACGGCTCGGGCAGCCAGAACGACGCGATGAAGCCGACGATGTAGACGCCGAGGCCGACGGCGCCGGCTACCAGCGCGACGCGCGCGGGCGCATCGGCGCGATTGGCGGTGATCGCGAGCGACGCCGTCAGCCACGCGAACGAGGTGCCGATCATGCGTCCGCCGATGTTGGCCGCGAAGCTCTCGCCCGTGCCGCGCAGGTGCAGCGGATACACGCGCGGCAGATAGTTGCCCCAGAAACTGAATTGCGCGACGGTGACGAAGCCTGCGAGGAAGATGCCGATCGACAGATAGGTCGTGTTGGTGCCGGACGCCCACCAGAACACCAGCGGCATGATGATCAAGCCCGGGATCTGAAACACGCGAATCAATCTGCGGCGGCTGACGATGTAGAGCGCGAGAAACGCGAGCGCTACGCGGCCGACGAGGCCGCCGATTTCCTGCACCTTGACCACGTTGGCGGCGACGGCCTGTTCGGCGCGGCGCGCGGCAGGCGGCGCCATGCCGGCGACCTCGGCGCGCACTTCCTCGAGCCCCGGCACGATCTGGGGAATCTGCTGGATGGCGCCGAACGCCGCGCCGTACGACATCGCGAACATCAGCGTGGTGACGATGGTGGTGCGGCGCAGGTCGGGCGCGAACAGCGCGGCGATGCTCGGGCGCTTGAGCGTGCCTTCGGTGCGCTTGCGCTGCCACGTCGGCGACTCGGGCAGGAACGGCCGAATCAGAATCAGCGGGATGGCGGGGATGACGCCCGACATCAGCGTGTAGCGCCAGGGCGCGTGCGGATCCGTGACCGCGCCGGCGCCGATGGCGAAGCTGTCGAGCGCGGGCAGGCTGGCGGAGTAGGCGACCGCGGCGCTGTTGGCGAAGGCGACGAGCAGGCCGCCGACCGACGAGAACGCCTGTGTGTAGCCGAGCACCTTCTCGCGCCGCTTCGGATCCGTGAAGATCTCGGCGAGCCACGCCACCGCGGCGACAAACTCCACGCACACGCCGATGAACACGAGGCAGCGGAAGAACAGCAGCCACTCCATCGACGTGACGAAGCCCGAGAAGAAGGCACCGAAGGCGTAGAGAAGAATGCTGAACGTCAGCACGCGGCGGCGGCCGAACAAATCGGTGAGATAGCCGCCGAGCAGGCCGAACACGCCGCCCGCGAACGCCGGGATGTAGAAGAGGCGTCCCACCCACATCTGGAATTCCGGCGAACCGGGCACCGCGCCGGTGAGCTCCAGAATCGCGGGCCGCGCGATGAGCGGCAGGATCAGAATTTCGTAGATGTCGAACGCGAACCCGATGGCCGCGATCACGCAGATCAGCCACTCAGTGGTCGTCAGGCCGCGGCGGCCGGCGCCCATCGACAGCGGGGTGTGGGGGGACACGTCAGGAGTTTACGGCAAAGCCGCCCTCGCTGTTACAGTCACGCCATGCATCCATCGCTCATCGGGGCGCTGCTCCTGGCCGCCGTCACCACCGCGGGTGACTACGCATGGTTCGAATTCGGGATTCGCCACAATCCGGTGACCGGCATCCTGCACGGCATCGTGATGATGGGCACGCTCGGCGCGGTGCTCGGATACCAGGCCAGGCGCGTCGGCCTCGGCGCGCTCGGCGGCATCGTGGCCGGTGCGGCCGGCGCGGTGATGTTCTATGCGCTGTGGCGCGTGCTGGGATGGGGCGCGATGTTCGCGTCGTGGTCCGCCATCTGGCTGGGACTGGCCGCCTTCGATCATTACGTGCTGTGGAAGCATCACGGCTCGTCGTGGATCGTGCGCGGGCTGGTGGCCGCCATCCTCGGCGGCATTGCGTTCTACATGATCTCGGGCGTGTGGACCGACCACGGCGACGATCCGAATTACCTCTGGCACTTCGTCGCGTGGTTCATCGCCTGGTGGCCCGGCCTGGCGGCGCTGACGTTCGGCCGCAGGCCGCCGGTGTCGCCGCGCGCATGACGCCTCGCCGCCGGCGTCTCTGGATCGCCGCGCTCTCGCTGTGGTCGCTCGCCGTCGTCGTTCATCTGTTCTATTACCTGCCGCCGGTGTGGCCCGACGAGGCGATGTTTGGCGACACAGCCTACTCGCTGGCCACGGGGAAGGGGTTCGCGACGCCGGCGCTCGGCGATCAGATTCCAGGGGCCGCGCAGCATCTTGCGTGGCAGCCTCCAGTGCACACCGCTGTAGTGGCCGGGACGTTTCGCACGTTTGGACCCGGCGTCGAACGCATGCGGGCCGTGTCGCTCGCGGCGGCCCTCGTGCTGCTCGTCGCCGTGTGGCGGATCGGTTCGCGCATGGCCGGCGCGCTGGCGGCCGCCATCGCCGTCACGCTGCTGGTGGCCGACGCGCGTTTTCTGCGCGCGGCGATTGTGGGGCGCAACGACGTGCTGGCCATGGCGCTGGTGTTCCTCGCGCTGTGGAGAGGAAGCGGCGTATGGTCCGGCATATTCGCGGGTCTTGCGCTCGCGACCCACAACGCAGGAGGGATTGCCGCGGCCGCGATCGGCCTCGACATGGTGGTCGCCAGGGCAGGCATCCGTCCTCTGGCGCGATTCGCGCTCGGGGTTCTGATTGGCGTCGCGCCCTGGGCGCTGCAGATCGCGATGGATCCGCCGGTCTTTCTCGAACAGTTCCTGTTGCAGATCACGCGCGACTCCACGCCGGCAGGATGGAACATCGCGCAGGTGACGTGGAATCTGGATTCGCGCCTCCCGGTGGCGCTCGCGATCTGGGCCACGTACGCCGCGGGCGCCGTGTCGCTCGCCCGGATGCGGCCCAACGCCGACGCGCGGCGCTTGCTGATTGCGGCGCTGCTCGGACTCGCGCTCAACCTGCTGCGCCCGGAAGTGACGTACGTGCCGTGGATGGCGATTCCCGCGGCGATGGGTCTGGGCGCGATGGCCGCGCGCGCCCGCGCGCCATTCGGCATCGCGCGTGTCGCGGTCGTGGCGCTCGTGGCCGTTCACGCGGCGTATGTGGCCGCCCTTGCGGTGCGCGCGCGCGCGCTCGACTATCCGGCGTTTGCCGCATCGATGCGGCACTGCGTGGCTGATGCCGCGCCTGACGCCACGCGACTGCTGATCGACAGCCTGCCTGAGGTGTATCTGTCGATGCTCGACCATCGCGAAAGGATCGCGATTCGCGTGCCCAGTCCGGTATCCGACGTCGCCTCGCGACGCGCGCTGCTGGCGAATACCGACGCTGTGCTGTTGGGTCCCATCGCGTGGGAGCCGTCATGGCCGCTCGACGTCAACGCGGATGCCGCCGCATGGCGCCTGATCCCGCTCGCGGAGTCTGGCGGCTATCGCACCACGCTCGCCGTGCGCGCCGGTGTCGACTTCCCGCTGCCCGCGGAGTGTGGCCGCTGAGGGGGAGCGCAGGCCTTCAGGCCTGCGGTATCCGTAACTTTTATTCTGTAACTCATCCCGATATTCGGTAACTCGTCCCTGAAAACACGCCATTCGTCAACTTTCGCCATACTTTCTCTCTGTTCACGATTGCACGGGCGACGAATAATGCCTCGCCATGTCCTCCACTGCTCTGCTCGATGCCGTTCGTAACATCACCGACTGGGAGCGCACGAGCCGCCCAGCGAACAACCGCCCGAAAGCCACCGAAATTTTCGGCTCGCTGACCTTCAACGACGAGGTGCAGAAGCGCCGGCTTCCGCGCGACGTCTATCGCGCGCTGCGCAAGACCATTACCGCCGGCGCGCCGCTCGATCCGTCCGCGGCCGACATCATTGCCGCCGCGATGAAGGACTGGGCCGTCGAGCACGGCGCGTCGCACTACACGCACTGGTTCCAGCCGATGACCGGCATCACGGCTGAAAAGCACGACTCGTTTCTCGCGCCGTCGGCGGAAGGCAGCCGTGCGGTCGCGGAATTCAGCGGCAAGGAGCTCGTCAAGGGCGAGCCCGACGCCTCGAGTTTCCCGTCGGGGGGCATGCGCTCCACGTTCGAAGCGCGCGGCTACACGGCGTGGGACCCCACGAGCGCGCCCTGGCTGCTCGTTGGCGTCAACGGCACGACGCTCGTGATCCCGAGCGCGTTCGTCAGCTGGACGGGCGAGTCGCTCGACAAGAAGACGCCGCTGCTGCGCTCCATTGAGGCGCTCTCGCGGCAGGCGCTGCGCATCCTGAAGCTGTTCGGCTCGAACGCCGAGCGCGTGATGACCACGTGCGGGCCCGAGCAGGAATACTTCCTGATCGACCGCAGCTTCTATTTCGCGCGCCCCGATCTGATCAACGCCGGCCGCACGCTCTTCGGCGCCCGTCCGCCCAAGGGACAGGAGCTCGAGGATCAGTACTTCGCCGCCATTCCCGAGCGCGTGCTCGCCTGCATGCACGAGGTCGAAGCCGAGCTCTACAAGGTCGGCGTGCCGGTCAAGACGCGTCACAACGAAGTCGCGCCGAGTCAGTACGAGCTCGCCCCGCTCTTCGAGAACGCCAACGTCGCCACCGATCACCAGATGATGACGATGGAGATGCTGCGGACGGTGGCGCCGCGCTACGGCCTGGCGTGCCTCACGCACGAGAAGCCGTTTGCCGGCGTCAACGGATCGGGCAAGCACGTCAACTGGAGCATGAGCGACGACCAGGGCAACAACCTGCTCAATCCGGGCGACAACCCGCACGACAACCTGCAGTTCCTCGTCTTCTGCACCGCCATGCTGATGGCCGTGAACCACCGGCAGGGTCTGCTGCGCATGTCGATTGCGACGGCGGGCAACGATCATCGGCTCGGCGCGAACGAAGCGCCGCCGGCGATCATCTCGGTGTTCCTCGGCGACATGCTGACCGACGTGCTCGAGCAGATCGAGAAGGGCGGCGCGAAGAGCACCCGGCAGGGCGGCCTGCTCGACACGGGCGTGCCGACGCTGCCGCAGCTGCCGCGCGACGCCGGCGACCGCAATCGCACGAGCCCGCTCGCGTTCACCGGCAACAAGTTCGAGTTCCGCGCGGTCTCGTCGAACCAGAGCATCGCCTTCCCGAACATCGCGCTCAACGTCGCGATGGCCGAGGCGCTCGACACGATTGCGACCGAGCTCGAGCAGGCGACCAAAGGCGGCACGCCGCTCAAGGACGTCCTCAAGAAGCGGCTGCCGAAGTGGATCAAGGACAACAAGCGGATCATCTTCAACGGCAACGGCTATTCCGACGAGTGGCGCAAGGAGGCCGCGAAGCGCGGGCTGCTGAACCACTCGAACACGGTCGACGCGCTCGCCGAGCTCGTGAAGCCCGACGTCCTGAAGGCCTTCGAGTCGCACCGCGTGCTCAACGGCCGCGAGCTGCGCGCGCGGTACGACGTCGAAGTGGAGCTGTACAACAAGACCATCAACATCGAGGGCCAGCTGATGGTGCTGATGGCCAACCGCTACATCCTGCCGGCGGCGCTCGAGTATCAGAAGAACGTCGCCGACTCGGTGGCCGCGGTGAAGGCCGCCGGGGGCGCGTCGAAATCCGCCAAGAAGCTGCTCGACCGCATGACGTCGCTCATCGATCAGTTCCGCGCGCGCACCGATGCGCTCGAGGCGGCGCTGGATCATCACGACGCCGACATGGCGAAGCACGCGCGCTACATGCGCGACAAGGTCTGCACGTCGATGGCCGCGCTGCGCGAAACCGGCGATCAGCTCGAGCTGCTGATCCCGCATTCGATCTGGCCGCTGCCGACATACCGCGAGATGTTGTTCATTAAATAATAGGGGCGGGCATCAGCCCGCCCCGTTCGCACATGCCGTTTGTCGTCATCGCCAGGTTTACCGCGAAGGCTGGATCGGAAGATCGCCTGCGCGACGTGTTGCGCGCGCTGGTCGAGCCCACGCGCGCCGAGGCCGGCTGCCTGCACTACGAGATGGTGCAGAGCCAGGCCGATCCGCGGATGTTCACGTTCTTCGAGAAGTGGGAAAGCGAGCCGGCGCTGATGGCGCATGCGCAGGCGCCGCATGTCGTCCGCGCGCGCGCCGAGCGCGCCGATCTGCTCGACGGGCCGCACGACGTGTCGCGCTGGGATGTGGTCGCGTAGGCCGTCAGGCGTCAGCCGATCGCGGAAGAGGCCTGCGTGCGGATGATGCCCGGTGTTCTTCAGCGACGCCGTTAAAAGGACGACGGAGAGACCGCTCTTTGGCTCGACTCGCCCCGGCGGCGCTGAGGAATACCGGGCGTCATCCCGACGCTGGCCGAAGGGGAGGTGCTGCTACTTGCCCAATCCGAACACCTGGCCGTCCTGCGAGCCGATCACGAGGACGCCGCCGGCGAGCGCGGGGGAGGCGGAGAGGGGGCCGCCGGCTTCCCATTCCCACAGCTTGCGGCCGCTTGACACGTTGATCGCATAGAGGCGGCCGTCGTTCGAGCCGATCCACGCGGTCGATCCCGAAATCAGCGGCGATGACTCCACGCGCGCGCGCGTGGCGACGGTCCAGCGGCGGCGGCCGGTGGCCGAGTCGATGCCGTGCACGAACTTGTCGCGCCCGCCGATCACGATGGTGCCGTTGGCGAAGGCGGCGGAGGAGTAGAACGGGAACTGGCGCGTGTCGTCCTTGTAGTGCCACTTGATCTTCTTCGCCGCGAGATCCAGCGCCACCACTTCGTTGTCGAACGTGCCGAAGTACGCCACGCCGCCGGCAATCACCGAGGACGCGGCGGTGTAGGCGCCGGCAGGCACCTTGAACACTTCGCGGCCGTCGCTCACGCGCACGCCGTGAAACACCTCGTCGCAGCCGCCGAAATACGCGATGCCGTTTGCAATCGTCGGCGTCGCGTGCACGTAGTTGTCGGTAATGAGCTTCCAGCGCTGCTTGCCGGTTTTTGCGTCGAGCCCGTAGAGGCTGCCGTCGTACGACCCGATCAGCACGGTGCCGGCGGACACGATCGGCGACGACTTGATCTCGCCTTCGGTCTTGAACGTCCACACGGCTTTGCCGGTGGCGGCGTTCACCGCATGCAGCACGCCCGACAGATCGCCGATGTAGACGATGCCGCCGGCGATGGCGGGGGAGGATTCACCGATGCCGTGATCGGCGGAGACGGCGCGATATTTCCATCGCGCCTTGCCGTCGCGAAGCCCGATGGCGTGCAGCTCGCCGCTCATCGATCCGACGTACGCGACGTCGCCCGCGATGGCCGCCGACGACTCGACGGACTCGCCCGCGTTGTACGTCCACAGCACGCGCAGCGGTGGATCGAGCCGCTCGCCGGCGACACCGGACAGGTTCGGGGTGCCTCTGAACTGAGTCCATGAGGACGTCTGCGCGAAGCCTAAAGCCGTAAGCCCGAAGCCTAAAGACACGGCGGCTGCGGCGAATCGAGCTTTCGTGATTGCAGCTTTGATCTTCATCTTTCGGCTTATGGCTTCCGGCTTGAGGCTTTATCGTTTCAGCTGCGCGCCTTCCGCGAGCGCCCAGATCTGATTTCTGTTCATGATGTACAGCGTGCCGTTGGCGGGCACGGCCGTGGCGTAGACCGAGCTGCCCATGTTCACTTCGTTGACCACTTTCAGCTCGCGGCCGTGCTGCAGGATGGTGACGTCGCCGTCCTCGTCGCCCAGATAGACCTTGTCGCCGATCACGATCGGCGAGCCCCACATGGCCGCGAACATGTCGTGTTTCCACACCTGCTTGCCCGTCTTCGCATCGATGCAGTGCAGGAACCCGCTGAAGTCGGCGAGATAGACCAGCCCGTCTTTCACCGCGGCCGTCGAGATCGACCGGCGGATGTCGTCGTAATGCCACAGGCGGCCGCTCTCGGTGATGTCGCCGCGCTTGGTGGCGTCAATCGCATACGCGTGGCCCACGCCCTCGCCGTGTTCCGGATCCTGTCCGTTCGCGATGTAGACGACGTTGTCGACGATGACGGGGGTGCCGATGACTTCGTTGCGGGTCTTCGGCCAGACGGAGTCCTTGGGGTTGGTGTCGAACTCCCACAGCTTCTTGCCGGTGGCGAGCTCGAAGCCGCGCACCCAGCCGTCGCCCTGCGCGTGCACGACCTGCAGCACGCCGCCGATGGTGCCGACGGCGGGCGTCGACCACTGGCCGTGCAGGATGTTTTCGCCCGGCGATCCGTCTTCCCACACCAGCTTGCCCGTGTTGATGTCGATGGCGAGCAGCGCGGGCGCCTTCGGCGACGGCACGTTCACGTGGCTTTCGTCCTGTCCGTTGCCGGTGCTGATGAAGATCAGGTTGTCGTGAAACACCGGCGACGAGTTCGCGAGGTTGTGCGGGAAGTTGCCCACTTCCTCCATCGTGTCGAACGCCCAGAGAATGTCGACGTCGGTCTTGCCCGTCAGCTTCTCGTCCTTGAACGGCCCGTCGTTCTCGCCGTTGTCGTGGAAGCCCTGGATGTCCACCGCCATCAGCTCCGCGCGGTTGGACATGTAATACGCAACGCCGTTGCGCACGAGCGGCGACGAGGCGATGCCCTGGAACGGCCAGTCGTTGGCGCGCCCGGCGGCGAGCTTCGCGTGCGTGGCCTGCCACAGGAATTCGCCTGTGCCTTCGCGAAACGCCATCAGCACGCCGCGGTCGCCGGTCTGCTCAGGATCGCGCAGCGCCTCGTTGTTCGTGCCGACGAGCACCACGCCTTCGGCGACGACGGGATTGCCGTAGCTCTGCGACCCCAGCTCCGCCACCCACTTCACGTTTTTCCCGGTCTTCACATCCCAGGTCGTCGGCATCCCGGTCGCGTCGGGCGCGACCATGTTGCGATCGGGCGAGCCGCCCCACATGGGCCAGTCTTTGTCCCCTTTGCTCGACGGGACGGTCATGGCCAGCGAGACAAGTGCGAGTACGAACAGTTTCTTCATTAGTAGCGTCTCTGTGTAATTCAGAGTTGGCGAATTAAGAGTTGAGAATTCTTAACTCTCAATTCACCAACTCTTAATTTCTGTAGACCCTGACGTTGTCGAAATAAATCTCTGAGATGCCGTCGGCGTAGAGTCCCGGCGCGCCGTGTTTATGGCCGATCTTGTCGATCTTCTCGATCGTCCACGCGGCCGGCTCGGGCTCGGCGGCGGGCCAGACTTTGCCGCGCGCGCGCACGTCGCCGTTCGGAAGGTTGTCGACGGTCAGCTTCACGCGGTACCACGTGTCGGGATTCCATGCGAACGGCTGGATGCGCACCGTCATCTCGTCGGCGGCCTGCCACGGCTGCAGCTCGAGTTTCTGCGCGTTGCCGAACAGCGTGAGGATGTAGCGCTGGTTGATCACGCCGGCGTCGCCGCGCTGGCGGCGCTCGGTGCGTCCGCGCACGTCAGCCTCGACGGTGAGGCCCGACCACTCGGGTTTGCCGATGATGACCTTCGCGCGGCGGCCCTGTGTGTCGTCACGCGGGCGCACGAGAACTCTTCCGAGATCCGCAACAGTGCGCAGCTGCACCTTGCCGTTGGCGCCCACCCAGTGTCCTGGCGGCGGGCCGTTGCCCTCGGCGGGCGCGTTCTCGAAGTCGAACGTCCACGGCAGCGGCGGCATCACGCGCACGCGCGCCGTACCGCTGACGCCGCCGACGGTGGCTTTTACGAATCCGGCGGACCCGGCAGGGGCCTGACTTGAAGACGCGCCGGTAGACGCCGTGAACGTGCCGTCAGCCGACACCGTGCCCCCGAGTCCGCCCTCCACCGCCCACGTCGCCGCGGCGCCCTTCTCTTCGCGAACGAGATTTCCCTTCGCGTCGAACAGCTTCAGCGAATACGCCTGCTTCCCGTTCGGCTCGAGCAGCGCCTCGTACGGGAACACCTGAACATGCGCGACAGGTCCGGGACTCAGCGAACCCGAACCCGCCGAACCCGCCGAACCGGGAGGAACCCGCGAACCCGCCTTTGTTCCAATCGCATACATCGCGTCCATCGACGTGATGATGATGCGGCCGTTGGCGGCGATCGGCGACGCGACGATCACTTCCGGTCCGCCCTGCGTGCCTGCGGGCAGCGCGTCTTCATCGAGCACCTTCACGCCCGTGGCCGACGGCTCGAGGATGTACACCTTGCCGTTCTCCGTGCCGACGTACAGCTTGCCGTCGGCGAGCAGCGGCGATCCCTTCTGCAGCGTGCCGAGGCTCTTGTGCCACAGCTGCGCGCCCGTCTTCAGATCGAAGCCGGCGACGATGGCGCCGTTGTCGACGGAGTAGAGGCGCTCGCCGTCCATGACGGGTGAGGCGAACGTCGGCATGAAGCCGTGTGTGATCCACTTGAACGCGTCCTTGCCGAGTTGCCCGGTCTTCGTGGCATCGATGGCGGCGACCATGCCCATCTCGGTCGTGTCGAGATTTTCTTCGCCGTGGGTGATGTATGCGACGCCGTCGCGATAGAGTGCGCTGTTGAGAATCGCGCGCTTGCTGACGTCCACCTGCCAGACCTTCTCGCCGGTGTTGGCCTTCAGGCCGTAGAACTGGCCGTCGGTGCCGCCGACGATCATCTGCTTCATCCCGTTTACTTCAGCGATGATCGGTCCCGAGAAATTCGTGTCGTAGTGCCGCGCCTGCGGCGAGCTGACCCAGATCGTCTGCCCGGTCTTCGTGTCGAAGGCGAAGAAGCGGTTGCCGGGGCGTCCGAGGTCGCTGCCCCATGCGAGGATCAGCGCATTCAGGATCACCTTGTCGCCGTCGATGATGGGCGACACCGTCCGTCCTCCATGCGTCGTCACCGCGCCGTACTCTTCGGGCAGCGAGCGCGACCAGAGGATTTTGTTGTCGGGGCTGATGGCGAACAGTTCGGCGGCGACGGTGTAGACGTAGATGTTGCCCGTGCGCGGATCGACGGCGGGTGACGCCCAGGCCGCGCGGTTCTGCGGCACGTCGCTGAGATAGAGGCTGAACGTGCGGTCCCAGAGCACTTTGCCCGACGCGGCGTCGATGGCGACGAGCCGTTCCTGTGTGTTCGAGAAATCGCCGGCGGTGGTGAGCATGTAGATGCGGTTGCCCCACGCCACGGGCGTGGCGCGGCCGCCGATCGGGATGCGCCAGGCGAGGTTGTCGCCGGCGGGCGACCACGAGCTCGGCAGATTCGTTTCGCCCGACCGCCCGTCGCGCGACGGCCCGCGCAACTCGGGCCACTGGGCGCCGAGCGTCACCGATGCGCACGCGATGAGGGCGAGAACCTGAACCAGTCGAACCACTCGAACCATTGAACCTCCGAACCCGTTCCTCTGCCCCTCATCCCCACCAGGGAACGGTCTGCCACTGCCATTTGGGCACAGGGCCTTGTGAGCGTTACCCTATGACCCGCAAGCACTTAGACGCTGAGTCCTAGATTGTAGCCGAGACGCCCATGAGCACCTTCCAACCGTCCAGCCGTCCAACTTTCTGGCGGCGCGCAGCGGCGTCCCTGATCTTTACGGTCTCCATCGGCGCGCTGCTTCATGCCGCCGATCCGTGGCCCGGCTGGCGCGGCGTCAACGGCACCGGCGTCTCGACCGAGACGTCCTTCCCGGTGAGCTGGGACGCGTCCAGCATTCAGTGGAAGACGCCCATCCCCGGCCGCGGTCATTCATCGCCCATCGTCTGGGGCGACCGGATATTCCTGACGTCGGCGATTGAAGGCGAACAGATTCCGGAGCGAGTGAAGAAGCCGGAGCACATG
Source organism: Vicinamibacterales bacterium (assembly GCA_036675475.1). Classification (GTDB taxonomy): domain Bacteria; phylum Acidobacteriota; class Vicinamibacteria; order Vicinamibacterales; family SCN-69-37; genus JALYRV01. The sequence goes on along the minus strand of JAKFEY010000060.1, from coordinate 1,832 downwards.
CTGGGCGGCGAGGTCGTGGGTCCACCAGCACCGGCGAGGTCGCATGTAGAGCGGCGGCCGTGAGGAAGTTTCTGAGGCCGAGCGCGCTCTGGCGAGCGTGGCGGGATGCGTGGTGTTTGTCCCGCCCGACTTGATCCGAACTCGGAGGAGGGCGGGGCAAATACCCCGCGTCCCGCGTTAGCGAGCGGCGCCGGCGCCCAGCTTGCGGGAGCCGGGCGCGTTGCTGGTTCGTCTGGCGAGCGTGGCGGGATGCGAGGTGTTTGTCCCGACCGACTTGATCCGAACTCGGAGGAGGGCGGGGCAAATACCTCGCGTCCCGCGTAAGCGAGCCGGGCGCTCGACAGCGCGAGCGCCCCGCCCAGCGCCCGATCCCCGCCTGCTAGAATCCCCAGCGAATGGATCTGATCGAGCGTGGCCGCTCAGACGCGCGCCATCCCTGGGAGCTCGCGCGCTTCCGGTTCGTGCGGCGCGCGCTCGAGCGCGGCGGCCTGCTGAGCGATGCGTCCGCGCTGCTCGACATCGGATCCGGTGATGCGTGGCTCGCGGCGCAGCTGCGCGGCGAGCTGAATCCCGCGGCGCGCGTGGTGTGCTGGGACGCGAACTACTCGGCCGGCGATCGCGCATCGCTCGCGCTCGCGCATCCGCGCATCGAGTTCGCCGCCGAACGTCCGTCCGGCCGTTTCGATCTCCTGCTGTTGCTCGACGTCCTCGAGCATGTCGAAGACGACCGCGGCTTTCTGGCCGGCATCGTCGACGGCGTCGCGGCGTCCGGCGCGCATGCGCTGGTGACCGTGCCCGCGTGGCAGGCTGTCTTCAGCCGACGCGACACCGCGCTCGGGCACTATCGCCGCTACTCGACATCGTCAGCGCGGGCCCTGCTGCAGTCGGCCGGCCTGCGCATCGTCGAGGACGGTGGGCTGTTTCATTCGCTCCTGCCGATGCGCGCGGCAGCTGTGGCGCTCGGGCGTATGCGCGGCGCGACTGACGGCGCGGGCGTCAATCCGATCGCGTGGAGCCGCGGCCCGGCCGTGACGCGTGCGCTCACGGGCGTCCTCGCAGCCGAAGCGCGCGTGTCGCTCGCGCTCGCGCGTCTGCGCGTGAACCTTCCCGGCCTCAGCTACTGGGCGCTGTGCCGGCATGACTAGCGTCGCGCCCTGCACGATCGTTGTTCCCTGCTTCAACGAGGCCGCGCGGCTCGACGCGCAGGCGTTCCTCGGCATGCTCGATGCCCGCGACAACCTGTCGCTGCTGTTTGTGGACGATGGGTCGACGGATGGGACACGCGACGCGCTCGAGGTGATGCGAGCGAAGGAGCCGGCGCGCATCCGCGTGATGCATCTCGACACCAATCGCGGAAAAGCAGAAGCGGTTCGGCAGGGGATGCGTGCCGCGGCGGTGGGCCGGGGCGTCAGTGCGGTACGCCAGGACGTCAGTCCCGGCGGTCAGCCAATCGTTGGCTACTACGACGCCGACCTCGCGACGCCGCCGGCCGAGATGCTCGAGATCGTCCGTCAGCTCGAGACCACCGGCGCGGAAGCCGCGATCGGATCGCGCGTCGCGCTGCTGGGCCGCCGCATCGAGCGCCGCGCGGCGCGTCATTATCTGGGGCGCGTCTTCGCGACGCTCGCGTCCGCGGCGTTGCAGCTTCCCGTGTACGACACCCAGTGCGGCGCGAAAGTGTTCCGCGCGGGCCCCGCGCTCGACGCCGCGCTTGCCGACACCTTCATCTCGCGATGGGCGTTCGATGTGGAGATCATCGGCCGCCTCGCGGCCGCGCGCGCGCCCAAATCGCACGCCGACGCGCCCTGGATCATCGAGGTCCCGCTGCGCGA
>JAKFEY010000036.1:0-88914 GCA_036675475.1 Vicinamibacterales bacterium | reverse complement strand
TATCGCCTGACGGGCAGCGCGGCCGTCGTGCACGTCATAGCCGTGGGCCGGGAGCCCGGCCGGATCAGGGTGGTCATCAAAAATGCGACGCGCCAGCGCCCGTGCGCCGAGAGGCGTCGGGCGCGCCTCGGTCTCCGCATACCTGGCATCGATCGCCTCGCGGACCACATCGGAGAGCGCAATGCCCTGTTCCCGAAGCCTGCGTGCCTTTCGCGCGTGTTCGGCATCGAGCCGCACGTTCACGAGTCTGCGGGCCATGATGTAAAGATAGCATGTCTTTACATGCCGAGCGATGCCTCTACTCGGCGGCGGCTTCGGCTTTGTGGACGTCCTGCGCCCGGTCGGGCGCGACCCTGCTGACCCGCGACGACGGTTCTGGCGGCGCTGTTCATGATTGGCTCGCTCGTGCTGGGCATCATGTGGCGCCGGGAGGCGGAGGCAGGCACACCGCTCGATCACAGAAGGATTTCTTTCTTCACTACCTTGAAATGCAAATCAGTGAGGAGGAAGCTACGGTCAGGGGCGACGGTGACAACGTCATGTCTTTCTTCTTTGCCGACGCGGTCATTGGCGTGAAGATCGACGGCGATGACATAAGGCCGGTTTTCTGAATCGTCGCGGCTGCGCACAGTACGTTCCTTCCAGCTCCCAGATCTGGATAATTCAATGAACATGAAAAGATATTTTTTTGCCGGAACGATCGCGGCGGTCATGGCGGTAACAGTGAGTTTCGCCCATCAGGCCCAGCGGATCGATCCACGCTCAGAAGTGGCGGCGCAGGCCCGAGAAGACAAGAAGAAGCTCCGTGAAGTTCGCGTCAAAAAGGGCTTGAAGGAAGCCGCTAGACTGTCCGGCGGAGGCTTTGTCGAAGCCGTTGATTTCGACGACGAGCTGTCAGCCAAAGACCTCAGCATCCTGGCGTATCCGTCGCAGCTCATTGTTCGCGGGGTGATAAAGCGCAACGCCAGCGTCATCGTGCGCGCAGACATGGGCCTTGACCAACCGGTCGAACAAGTGATGACCGATTACACGGTCCAAGTGTTCGATGTTTACAAGGGCGACGTCCGACTGACCGGCCGCGACATCCAGGTTCGGATCCCGGGTGGCCGCGTCGAATTCGGCAACGGGCTCTACGCAGAGGCCAAAACCCCAGGCTTTCTTCGGCCTCTGAATCAGGAAGAGTTCATTATGTTCCTGCGACCCTTTGAGTCTGGGATTGTCTACTCCGTCACAATGGGGCGGCAGGTTTGAACTGAAGCCTGGAGGTCGAGTGGTCTCTCGCGCCCGCGGAGGATCCACCATTACCAGGAATATCAAGAGAGATCTGAATAGCTTCGTCCAAGATCTCGTTAGCGCGATCGCAGCGGACGCTGGCAAGTAGTCAAAGCACGACCGTGGCGAGGAGACCGGCGGCGCCTGAATCGCGCCTGAACATGGCCATGACCGCAGCCTCGAACGTCTCGAGACCGCGGTTATCAAGAACGCAATCAGGGCGTGGCTCGTTCGGCCGGATGGTCCGGTTTCCATCTGGCGACACAAACCGCGAGCCGTCCTCGTCCCAGCGCCGTATTTCGAGTATCAAGGAAGGCAGATTCAGGTCTGCGCGCGAGGTGCGCGGCGCCGCCCGGCCGAAACGTTGCCGCGCTTGAGGGGCTGACGGGAGCAATCCCGTGGAGGTTCGAGTCCTCTCTTCCGCACCATCTCAATAAAAAAGCCCTGCTTTGCAGCAGGGCTTTTTTTATTTGGCGCGCGGCTCGTGGCGCCTACTCGGCGGCGGCTTCGGCTTCGCGCACGCCCTGCTCGAACAGTTCGAGGATGGCGTCGCTGTTGCGGAACGAGGCCAGGATGCGCGCGCGCGGGCCGATGGACTCGCCGCGCACGTAGGTGAGGATGGTGGCCATGATGGTGCCCTCCTCGGTGCCCGTCGCCTCGAAGCGGCGCGCGAAGTCCTTCAGCGTGGCGCCGAACGCCTTCGTTTCCCACTCCTCCACCGGCACGTCGATCGCCGTGAACTCGTCGAGCAGCCGCGCGAACGCTTCCGGCGCAGGCCGGTGCCAGAACGACACGTCCGCGCCAAACGCGGCGTGGTACGCCGGCAGATAGAGCGTCGCGCCGTCCGGCACGCGCTTGTTGAGCGCGGGGTTGTAGCGCTGAATCACCGCCTTCGACAGGCCGGTCTGCTGCGCGACGGTGTCGAGCGACAGCGCGCGCGTCGTCCGCATCGCGAAGATCGGCGTCTGCGGCGTCGCGGCGATCGTCTCTTCGATGGTCGGCGCGTTGCCGAACACCATTTCCGCGTAGCGATAGGACCGTGGCCCGTATGAGCCGTAGATGTCGCTGTAGTCGCCGTCGCCAATCGTGCGCAAGTCGACCGCGAGATCCGAGCCCAGGAAGTACTGCTCGCGCGCGTTCGCGCCGCCCAGCCGCGCGCCGTTGACGAGGACGCGCCCGACGTTGGTGCCGCCGGCGTGATGCTCCGACAGCGCGGGAATGAACGAGTCGTACTTGGTGGCCAGCACCGCCAGATACGCCGCGCAATACGCCGCCTGCGTCGTCTGGTTCTCGATTTCGATCACGGCCGGGTCGAGACGGTCGAGGATCTTCCAGTTCGACGCGAGGAACTGGCAGAGGCCGATGGCGTCGGCTTCCGACCGGCGCGTGCCGACGAAGCCCGACTCGAGCAGCGCCTGCGCGAGGCCCACTTCACGCGGCACGCCGAAGCGCTCGTAGATCGATCCCCATTCGCCAAGCAGCGCGCCGTACGCGCGAAGGCCGGGCATCGCGAAGGTGCCGCGCGTTTCGTTGTGGATGACGGGGCCGTGCTCGGCCTCGAGCTCGCTGGCGATCGACTCGCGGCGATCCATGCTCGCGGCGCGAATCACCGCCAGGCGCTCGCCGTCCGAGGCGCGGCCGAACACGACGCGGCCGTCGGGAATGGTGAAGACCTCGCGCCAGAACGGATAGTTCGGGCGGAACTTGCCCATCGCGGCGATGTCGGCCAGATGGCGGGCTTCCATGCGCGCCGCGGCCGATGCCGCAACGGACGCAGGACCAGCCACGCGCGTCGTGACGGAACGCGAGGCCGCTTCGCGCAAGTTCGCGACGCCTGCAACGGCGCCGGCAATGCCGACGGCCACGGTCACGGCGACGGCTCTGGAGAGATCGAGGGAGCGATGGCGCATGGGTAATTCGATAGTACGGGTTTTCTCAGGAAAATCGAGCTCAGGCTTGACATTCGTCTGACCCAAGCGTAAGTTTTGATGCGTCAAAATGACTGCTTTGAAGACGCTAATCATCCTTGTTTTCCTGTTGATTCCGGCCGCTGCCATGGCTCAGGCAGAGCCGCCTCCCGCCCCGCGAACCGGTCCGATTTCCGGCTATATGGAATTGCACCTCAACCGGCCGAACGACGCGCCGGCGGTGCTGGATTTCCATCGGTTCGTGCTGCTCTTCAATCACAGCTTCACCGATCGCATCCGCTTCGTCGGCGAGCTCGAGCTGGAGCACGCCTTCGTCGAAGGGCTGGAAGCCGCCGGGGAGCTCGAACTCGAGCAGGCGTATCTCGATTTCCTGATCTCGCGCGCCGTCAACGTGCGGGCGGGCATGCTGCTGATGCCGCTCGGCATCCTCAACGAACGTCACGAGCCGCCGGTGTTTCAAGGCGTCGAGCGCACGTTCGTCGACACGGTGATCATTCCGACGACGTGGTTCGAGGTGGGCGCGGGCGTGCACGGCGAGGTCGGGCGCGGATGGCGCTACCGCGCGTATGCCGTCGCGCCGCTCAACGCGCTGGAATTCTCCGCCGAGGAAGGCATTCGCGGAGGCCGGCAGAAGGGCGCGGAGGCCGACGTCTCGAACGTCGCCTACACGGGCCGGCTCGAATATCTCGGGGTGCGCGGACTGCAGCTCGGTGTCGGCGGATGGCGCGGCGAGTCTGGCTTCGCGGTTCCGCGGCTCGACTCGGAAGTCTGGCTCGCCGAAGCAGACGCGCGCTACCGGCTCGATCGGCTCGAGCTGCGCGCGCAGTACGCGCACGTGGGCATCACCGACGCGGCGCGCCTCAACGACGCCATCGAGCGCACCACCGGCGTGTCGCCCAACATCGCGCGGCAGCTGCGCGGCTTCTATCTCGAGGCGGCCTGGCGCGTGTGGAACGGCGGCCCGGCCCGCGACGTCGTGGTGTTCGCGCGCCACGAGAACTTCGACACGCAGTTCCGCATGCCCGAGGGCTACATCCCGCTCGAGGAATTCGACCGCACGGCCTGGGTCGTCGGCGCCACCTACTATCCCGACCCGGACGTGGCCGTGAAGGTGGATTACACGACGCTCAAGAGCCGCAGCGGCTTCGTGCGGCTCCCTCGGTCACTCAACATCGGCCTTGGGTGGTGGTTCTAATGATCAGCTCCTTTTCCATTGTCCAGTCATTGCTCCTTTTTCTCTTTCTCCAATCGACTCCCAGGATCGTGCAAGTCGAGGCCGAGCGGTTCGACTTCGCGCCGTCGCGCATCACCGTCGCGCCAGGTGAAGAGATCGAGCTGCATCTGACGAGCGCCGACACCGCGCACGGCTTCAAGGTAGCCGGCACCGACATCAACGTCGAAATCCCGAAGCGCGGGCAGGGTGAAGTGGTCGTGCGCTTCAAGGCCGACGGCGACGGGCCCTGGCGATTCGAATGCAGCCGCATGTGCGGCGCCGGCCATCACTTCATGCGCGGCGAAATCGTCGTGAAGACACCGAAAGAGAAGGACCGCCCATGACCGCCCGCCGCGCTGCCGGCATCGCCGCTCTTGCGCTGCCGCTCGCCATCGCCATCGCCGTGCGCGCGCAGGATCGGCCGGCCGGCGCCGGCGGTCCACTCGCGGGCCTCGCGCCATCCGAGTTTTCGGAGTTCCGCCTCGGGCTCGATGACTTTCTGGAAGTCGAAACCGCGGAGGAAGGACTCGGCCCCGCGTTCAACGGCACGAGCTGCGCGGTCTGCCACAACGTGCCCGCTATCGGCGGCGGAGGCCTGATTCTCGAGGTCCGCGCCGGCTACCGCGACGCCAGCGGCGTGTTCAAGACATTCGACCCGACGGGCGAAACGCTGATGCACCTGTTCTCGACGCCGACACATGGCTGCCAGCCCGGCATTCCGGATCAGGCCACGATCGTGGCGCGCCGCGCGCCGATCCCGCTGTTCGGCGCCGGCCTGGTCGAGGCCATCGATGACGAGGCCATCATCGCGCTCGAAGATCCGCTCGATCGCGACCGCGACGGCGTCAGCGGCCGCGCCGCCATCGTCCGCGACATCGACACGGGGCGGATCCGTGTCGGCCGCTTCGGCTGGAAGGCGCAGCACGCGACGCTGATCACGTTTGGTGCCGACGCGTACCGCAACGAGATGGGGATCACCAACGACATCTTCCCCACCGAGGTGGCGTTCGGCATCCGGCCCGAGCAGATTCGGCTGTGCGATCCGTTCCCCGATCCCGAGGACGTGCGCGACCGCCGCACGGGCCGGCGCGGCATCGACAACTTCGCGTCGTTCATGCGCTTCCTCGCGCCGCTGCCACGCGGCCCCGTAGGCGCGCCGGAGCAGGCCGGCGAGCAGGTGTTTGCCGCCGCAGGCTGCGCGACGTGCCACCGCCCGGCGCTGCGCACGGGCCCGAGCGCGCGGCCCTTCTTCAACAACGTGCTCGTGCCGCTCTTCTCCGATCTGCTGCTGCACGACATCGGCACCGGCGACGGCATCCCCCAGGGGGCCGCGACCGATCTCGAGATTCGCACGCCTGCGCTGTGGGGCCTGCGGTTCCGGCGTCCGCTGCTGCACGACGGCAGCGCGGTCACGATCGAGGATGCCATTCGGCGGCATGGCGGCGAGGCGGAAGGCGCGCGCCGCGAGTTCGAGCGGCTCGATCCGTCGATGCGGCTGGCGCTGCTGGCGTTCCTGCGCTCGCTCTAGCCGGCATTAAACAAAACGCGGGGCGCCCGGTGGCGCCCCGCGTGAGCGCCGGGACTGAAGTCCCGGCCTACCCCTCGGTTAGAAGCCGATGACGCCTTCCATCATGAAGCCCTTGAACCTGCCGCCGTTGTAGATGCTGGTCGCCGGGAAGTCGTTGTACTTCTGGTTGACGTAGACCAGCTTCGCGAGCACCGCGGGCGTCACGAACCAGCCGCCGCCAACCTCGTAGCGGTCGACGCTTACTTCGTTCTGGACGTTCAGCACGTCGCCCTTCGCGGTGTTGTAGCGCCCGCCGACGAAGAGCTTCTCGCCGGGGAGGAACCGATACACCGCGTCGACCGCGAACTGCGTCCAGGTGCGGTCGGCCGCTTCCGTCGACGCGCGGCCTTCCGCGCGCTCGATGACGCCGAACACCTCGAGGCCCCGCACTTTCACGAACGGGTTGACCTGCAGCGCGGTGACTTCGTTCGAGAAGCCGGGATTCCACAGGCCCGAGCGGAACTGCGCCGTCTCGGAGGCCGCCGTGTTCTCCATCACCCAGTAGAAGCGCGAGCCCGCGCGGTCGCCCGCATACAGCGTGTTGCTGTTGGACTTGTTCGCCTTGTAGGCCGATCCCGTGAGGCGCACGCGCACGTCGTCGTTGATCTGCCGGTCGTAGCCGAGTTTGCCGATGAAGGCCGGGCCGCGCTTGTTCGGCACCGTGACCGTGCCGCGCACCTCCCCGCCGGTCACCGCGCCCATCGCGATGACGTTCTTCGCCTTGACGTAGACTTCGGCGCCGATTTCGGTCGTGAAGGCGTCCAGGATGTAGTTGCCGACGAACGGATTGAACATCGCGTTGCCGTTGTCGCTGCGGCGGAAGTGCGCGTCGCCGTAGTTGATCTCCATGTGGCCGACCTTGATGGTCAGGTACTGCATCAGCGCCTGGAGGGGCGGGAACTCGATGGGCGACTCGTCCATCTGCAGGTAGCCGTCCTTCACCCACGCCTCGTTGTGGTGGCGCGACGAGAGATACATGCTCAGCTGCACGCGCATGCCGGGCGCGAGCTGGCTGTGCAGGTACAGGTTCGCCGTCGAGTTGTTGAACCCGAAGCCGATGTCCTGCAGCTTGTTGGTGTTCACGCCGTTGACGAGCACCGGCGCGGAGGTGTTGCTGTGCGACAGGTCCTGCACCTGCGTCGTGAAGGCCGCGCCCCAGTCGACGCGGAAGCCGTCGAAATCGGCGCCGGCCACTTTCGACGTCTCGAAGATGTTCAGGCCGCGCGCGTCCTGCGGCCGGATGTACTGAATGCCGATCTTGCGATCCAGCGACGGCGCCGCCTTCGACGGCTCGGCCGGCGCGGCGGCCTTGTCCTCTGTCGCCTGCGGGGCCTGCAACGTGACCGCGGGCAGCTGGGCGATCCAGTCCTGCGGCGTGGTGGCCGGCTGCTGCGCGAGCGCCGGAGCGCCAACACCCAGCGTGAGGCCGAGAGTGAGGGCGGTGCGAAGTGTGCGAGTCATGGTCATGGGTCCTTTCGTCTCTCTCTAAGGGCACGCACTGTGCCAAAGCGTTATTTCGCTGATTGCCTCAGTGATTTCGTTTGTTTTTGATTTCTGCCGCGCTGGGCGCGCGCGGCTTTTTTCGCGCTTCCGGAAAAATTCCCCGCCGCCGCGCGGCGCGCCGCGGCCGGCAGCGCCAGCACCAGGCAGCCGGCCGCCGACAGCACGCGATAGGTCACCGATCCGATGCGGCGGCCGCCTTCGCGGCTGCTCTGAAGCCCCATCACGATCACGCCCACGCGGCGATCGCGCGCGACCTTCACGATTTCCTCGGACGGTTCGCCGTACGCGAGCAGCGTCTCAATCGGTGCGGCACCAGGAAGCGCGGCGATCCGCTCGAGCGCGCTTTCGGCGCGCAGGCGCCGCTCGCGCTCGACTGTCGCGATGTACGGTTCGCCATGCGTGAGCACGGAGCGGAGCGGCTCCACCACGTGCAGCAGCAGCACCGACGCCGTCAGCGCCTCGGCGATGCCGCGCGTGATGGCCAGCGGCGCGCCCGGCGTCTCGGCGAGCGGCACCGGCAGCAGGACGCGCCGGATGCGCCGCGCGAGGTCGGACTGGTCGATCGGGCCCCGATCGTCGCCGGGCACCACCAGCACGGGCACGCGCGTCTCCCGCAGCACGCGCTCGGTGGTCGATCCAAAGAACATCTTGCGGAAGCCGGTGAGGCCGTGCGAGCTCATGACGATCAGAGCCGCGCGGTGCGCGCCCGCGCCGCGCAGGATCGCGGCGTCCGCCTTCCCGACGGCGGCATCGAAGGCCATCGCGACGGCCGGCGTGCCGCCGTCAATCGTCTCGCCGGCGAATCGCCGCAGCGCGCTCAGGGTCGCGGTCGTGAAGGCCGCCGCGCTCGTCTCGATTGACGCTGCCTCGGCGAGCAGGGGATCGGTGGCCGTCAGCACCACCAGGCGCGATCCGAAGTGCCGCGCGATCACCGCGCCGTAGCGCAGCGCCCCGCGCGACGCGTCCGAGAAGTCGACCGGGCAGAGAATGGCGGGCCCGCTCATCGCGAATGCTCGCGCGGGCGCGGCGGCGCCGGCGGCAGCTTCGGCAGCCGCGTCAGCCCGGTCACGATGGACGCCACGCCGGCCATCATGGCCACGATGCCCAGCAGCGTCGGCGACAGCGTGCCGTAGACCAGCAGCAGAAGTCCGGCAATGATGCGCAGCGTGCGACCCGCCGGCGTGTGCATGAAACGGAGAAACGGCATGACGAGCCTCGGTTTCGATCAGCGGGCCGCGCGCAGCGCGGCCTCCGCACGAAGATGGTCGATGGTCTGCCGGGCATTGCGCTCGAGAAGCCGCTTCAGCACGGAGGCCGGCACCGCGAACGACGGATCGGCCGTGAGTGTGTAGACCACGGTGATGGCCGGGCCATCGCCGGTGAGCGTCCACTGCCCTTCATAGCGGTCGAAGCTCTTGCCGCAAAGGTCGCGGAACGTGATCACCCGCTCCCCCTCCAGCACGTCGAGCACCAGGTGCACCTTCTTGGAGAACAGCAGGAACTTCGACTCCGCCTCCTGCTCCACCACCACCGCATCCCCCGCGCGGCGCCGCACGACGCTCGTGCGCACGTCGGGCATGAAGCGCGGGATGCCCGCATAGTCGGTCAGCACCTGGCGGACGATGGCGGCCGGCGCGGCCACCTCGAAGCGCGCTTCCACCGCATACGCTCCGGCGATTTCCCGCACCGATACGGTGGGCGGCGGCGTCTGGGCCGCCGCCGTCGCCGTGACGGCCATCGCGAAGAGGACGAGGAAGAAGCGGGTCATGGTTAGCTCACGGCCGCCGCGAGCACGAGCTCGAGGCGGATGGTGACCTTCGGATCGGTGCGCATCATGCCCATCATGGCTTTCGGGGGCGTGATGCCGTAGTCGGTCATCAACAGCGGCACGTCGCCAATCACCGAGAGGTTCGAGCCGCTGCGCTGCACCGCGAGGTCGAACGTGACGTCCTTCGACACGCCGGCAATGGTGAGCGTGCCGGTCGCGCGCAGGCCGGCGCCATTCTTCGCGATGGACCTGGTGCGGAAGGTGATCTCGGCGAACTTGTCCGCCTTGAGCGCCTTGTGCATGTTCTTGTCGATGCCGTCCTTCGGCGACTTCAGGCTGACCGACGGAATCGCGACTTCGAACGCCTCGACCAGCGCGGGCTGCTGCGTGAGCGACCACAGGTCGCCGTCGAACGTGCCGAGCTTCACGCCGCTCAGGCGGACGGTGGATGTCGACGCGGTGTAGCCGTGCACGTTGGTCGTGCCGGTGATGGTGACTTTCGCGCTCGCGATTTTCAGCGCGGCGGGCTGGGCCGCGACGGCCGCAACGGACGCCGCGACGGCGGCCGCGGCAAGCAGAACAACTGATTTCATGACGCTCTCCCTCGGATGAATCGAATGATGGCGGCGCGTTCGCGCCGGACGTTTCGACCTCCATAGGGCAACAGGTATGCCGCGCGCAGATTTTGCGCATTCAGGCCTGATTTCGAGGAAACGCGGATTCCTGGCTGGTCGCGCGGCGGGCGGCTCGCGCGGGAAAATCCGCGCGCCGCGGATTATTCCCCGTGCTCGTCGGCGAGGCGTGAGGCGGGAGCGACGCGCGGCCGCGCCGCCAGCGCCACGATCATTTCAGCGCCGCCGCCCGGCGGCGTGCGGTGCGTGAGCGAGCCGCCGTGCAGCTCCGCGGTGCGCCGCGCAATCGCGAGCCCGAGGCCGCCGCCACGCGTCTTGGTCGTAAAGAATGGCTCGAACATCTGCGCCGCCACACTGTCGGGGATGCCCGGCCCGTGGTCGCGCACCGCAATGCGCACCTCGTGCGTCGACGCCGTCGCGCTGACCTCGATGCGCCCTTCCCCTTTCATCGCCTGCGCGCTGTTGAGCAGCAGGTTCAGCAGCATCGCCTTGATCAGCTCGGGGTCGGCCTCGATCGTGTCAGCCGGCGCCTGGACGTCGATCGCGATGTTCGCCGCGGCGGGATCGCGCCGCGCGGCGCTCACCGCATCCTCGATCAGCCCGCGCACCGGCACGGCGGCCATGCGCGGCGTGATGGGCCGCGCGAACACGAGCAGATCGTTGATCAACTCACTCAGCGAATCGACCCTGGCGATGATGTCGCGCATCACCGGGCCTTCGCTGTCGCCCTCCGGCCGCCGCGCCGCCAGCACCTGCATCGCGCCCTTGATGCCGGCCAGCGGGTTGCGCACTTCGTGCGCGACCACGGCCGCCATCTGGCCGACGCGCGCCAGCGTGGCCTGCTCGCGCATCCGGGCCTCCATCTGCTTGCGCTGCGTGATGTCGGCGCGAATGGCGGTGTACTGATACGGATGATTCCGCTCGTCGACGAACGGCACGATCGTGGTGTCGACCCAGTACGCCGACCCGTCCTTCGCGCGATTGAGAATCTCGCCGTGCCAGACGCGCCCCTGTGAAATGGTGCGCCACAGATCGCGGAAGAACTCCTTCGAATGCGCCCCGGAGTTGACGATGCGGTGGTCCTGCCCGATCAGCTCCTCCCGCGTATATTTCGAGATCTCGCAGAACTTGTCGTTGACGTAGGTAATCCGCCCCCGCACATCCGTGGTTGCCACGATGGCCGACTGATCGAGCGCGTATTTCAGATCCGCGAGCTGCCGCACCTGGTCCTCGGCCGCGCGCTCGATGCGCGCGTAGCGCACCACGAGTCCCCAGGTCACCCAGAAGATCAGCACCATCAGCGGCCGGTTGAAGAAGATGATGGCCGGCGGCTGCTCCGTCCAGTTGAGCACGGTATCCGCCATCAGCAGGGCCGTGGAGGCGGCGGCGGCCGCCGCCGGATAGTGCGGTGCCCGGACCCAGAGCCCGATGAGGATGACGAAGATGTAGAGCATCCCGGCGATGGTGCCGAGCGGCAGCAGCAGGTCGAGCAGGAAGATGGCGGCCGACAGCAGCGCGGCCGTGAGCACCAGCATGCGGTCGCGGCGCGCGGTGGTCCGAAATGGCATTCGCTGTGCCATGCTAGCGCAGTATGGCAAAGGCCACGATACTCGTCGTCGACGATGAGCCGCTCGTGCGGTGGTCGCTCAAGGAACGGCTCGCGCGGGAGGAGTACGAAGTGCTCGAGGCCGGCACGGCGGCCGACGCGCGCGAACTGGCGCCGGGCACCGATCTCGTGCTGCTCGACTACAAGCTGCCCGACGGCGACGGCTTCTCCGTGCTGCGATGGCTGCGCGATCAGGACCCCGACGCGCTGGTCATCATGCTCACCGCGTTCTCCACCATCGAAGGCGCCGTCGAGGCGATGAAGCTCGGCGCGTATCACTACGCGAACAAGCCGTTCAACGTCGACGAGGTGGCCATGCTCGTCGAGAAGGCGCTCGAGACCAGCCGCCTGCGGCGCGAAATCAAGGCGCTGCGCGGGTCGGGCACCAACACCTACCGCATCGACGCGATCATCGGCAACTCCCCGGCGATGATGGCGATGAAAGATCTGATTGCGCGCATCGCCGACAGCCCCGCGTCGACCGTCCTGCTCACCGGCGAAACGGGCACCGGCAAGGATCTCGCCGCAAAGGTACTGCACTACAACAGCGACCGCGCGACGCGCCCGTTCGTCAACATCACGTGCTCGGCCCTGCCCGAACAGCTGCTCGAAAGCGAATTGTTCGGCCACGAGCGCGGCGCGTTCACCGACGCCCGCCAGCAGAAGCGCGGCCTCCTCGAAACCGCGAACGACGGCACGGTGTTCCTCGACGAGATCGGCGAGATGACGCCGGCCCTGCAGGCCAAGCTGCTGCGCTTTCTCGAGGAGAAGACCTTCAAGCGCGTCGGCGGCCTGTCCGACATCCGGGTCAACGTGCGCGTGATTGCGGCGACCAACCGCAACCTCGAGCAGGGCGTGAAGGAAGGCAGGTTCCGTGAGGATCTCTACTACCGCCTGCAGGTGATGCCCATCGTGCTGCCGCCGCTGCGCGAGCGCACCGGCGACATTCCGCTGCTGGCGCGGTACTACATCGACAACTTCAACCGCGAGTTCAAGAAGAAGATCAAGGGCATCACGGCCGAGGCCATCGGCCTGCTCGAAAAGTACCACTGGCCCGGCAACGTCCGCGAGATGCGCAATGTCGTCGAGCGCGCCATGCTGCTCGCGCGCGGCGACAGGCTCGAGGCGTCCGACTTCACGCTCATCGGCGGCGCCGCGACGCCGGCGCTGTTCGAGCTGCCCGCGCAGGGCGTGGACCTCGAAGATGTCGAAAAGCAGCTGCTGCTGCAGGCGCTCGCGCGCGCCGACGGCAACCAGACGCACGCCGGCCAGCTGCTCGGCCTCAACCGCGATCAGGTGCGCTACCGCATCGAAAAGTTCGGCCTCCATGGGCACACCCGTTGACGACCTGACCTGCGACATCGTCCTCCGCGACGGATCCACGATGTGGATCCGCCCCGCGACCAACGAGGACGTCGACGCGCTCGAGACGTTCTTCCGCGAGCTCTCGCCCGAGAGCCGCTATCAACGCTTCCTCGGCCCCATCACCCCGAACCGATCCGCGATTGCGGGCATGATTCCCGCCGACGACGCCGACGGCCTCTGCCTCGTGGCGAGCGCGCGCGGGCGGCTCGCGGCGGTCGCCGCCTTCTACACCAACCGTCACGCGCCCGATCGCGCGGAAGCGGCCTTCGCCGTCAGCGACGCGCAGCAGGGGCTCGGCATCGGCACGCGGCTGCTCGATCGGCTCGCCGTTGCGGCGCGCGCGCGCGGCGTGCGCACGTTCGAGGCCGACGTGCGCGGCGGCAACAGCGCGATGCTCGAGATGTTTGCCCGCTCGGGTTATGCCGTCGTCGACACGCACGCCGAGCCGGATGGCGCCGTCGAGCGCGTGCGCATCGATCTCGCGCCCACCGTTCTCTATGCCGAGCGCGCGGCGGACCGCTCGCAGATTGCGGCCCGCGCGTCGATGACGCCCATCTTCGAGCCGCGCGCGGTCGCCATCGTCGGCGCCGGACGCGAGCGCGGGAAGATCGGCTCCGAAGTGCTGCACAACCTGATCGCGGCCGGCTTCGCGGGGCCCATCTATCCGGTCCATCCCGCGGCGGACGAGATCCAGGGGCGACGCGCGTTCCGCCGCGCGGTGGACATCGGGGCGCCCATCGATCTCGCGATGATCGTGGTGCCGGCCGCGCAGGTGCTCGAGGCCGTCGACGACTGCCTCGCCGCGGGAGCGCGGGGCATCTGCGTGATCAGCGCGGGATTCAGCGAGACGGGACCGGAAGGGGCGCTGCGCGAGGCGGCGCTGCTCACGAAGATCCGCGCCGCGGGCTGCCGGCTGATAGGGCCGAACTGCATGGGCCTGCTCAACACCGATCCGGCGTTCAACCTGAACGCGACGTTCGCGCCCGTCTATCCGCCGGCCGGATCGATCGCGATGTCGACCCAGAGCGGCGCGCTCGGCCTCGCGATTCTCGACTACGCGAAGCGCCTGAACATCGGCATCTCGAGCTTCGTGTCGGTCGGCAACAAGCCGGACGTCTCGGGCAACGATCTGATTCAGTACTGGGCGGGCGATCCGCGGACGTCGGTCATCCTGCTCTATCTCGAGAGCTTCGGCAATCCGCGGAAGTTCAGCGAGATCGCGCGGCGCGTCGGGCGCGTCAAGCCGATCGCGGCCGTCAAAGCCGGCCGCTCGAACGCCGGCGCGCGCGCGGCCTCGTCGCACACCGGCGCCCTCGCGAGCGACGATGCGGCCGTCGACGCGCTGTTCGCGCAGGCGGGCGTCATCCGCACCGGCACGCTGCAGGAGTTGTTCGACGTGGCCGCGCTGCTCGCGCACCAGCCGCTGCCGCGCGGACGCCGCGTCGCCATCGTCACCAACGCGGGCGGGCCCGGCATTCTTGCGGCCGATGCCTGCGAAGCCAACGGCCTCGAGCTGCCCGCGCTCGGTGAGGCGACACGCGCGGAGCTGCGATCGTTTCTGCCGGCGGCCGCGAGCGTGGGCAACCCCGTGGACATGCTCGCCTCCGCGCCCGCGGATCACTATGGCCGCGCGGTGGCGGCGGTGCTCGGCGACGAGGCTGTCGACAGCGTGCTCACGATCTTCATTCCGCCGCTCGTCACCGAGCCCGACAGCGTCGCGGCAGCCATCCGCGCGAGCGCCGCGGCCGCGCCAGACAAGCCCGTGCTGGCGATTTTCATGCGTGCCGAAGGCGCGCCGCCCGCGCTCTCGCCGATTCCATCGTACGCCTTTCCCGAGCCGGCGGCGGTGGCGCTTGCGCGCGTCGCGACGCACGCCGAATGGCGGCAGAAGCCGGAAGGACGCGTGCCGGTGCTCGACGGCATCGACGAGGCCGCCGCCACGCGCATCGTGGATGGGCGGCTCGCATGCGGCGGCGGATGGCTTCCGCAGGCGGACGTGAGCGCGCTGCTCGCCGCCGTGGGCATCGAGCAGGCCGCGTCGCGCGTGGCCCGCACGCCCGCCGACGTTGCGGCCGCGGCGGACGCGATCGGCTTCCCGATCGCGCTCAAGGGCACCGGTCCGGCGCTGCTGCACAAGACCGAGCGGCACGCCCTGCGGCTCGGCATCGAGGATCACGCCGCGCTTGCCGCCGCCGCGGCCGATCTCGCCGCATCGCTCGGCGCCGATCTCGACGGCTATCTCGTGCAGCAGATGGTGCCTGGCGGCGTCGAGATGATCGTGGGCGCGACGCAGGATCCGACGTTCGGCCCGCTGATTCTGTGCGGCACGGGTGGCGTCCTCGTCGACGTGCTGGCCGACACGGCGTTCCGCCTGCATCCGCTCACGGCCGAAAGCGCCGCGGAAATGATCGAGGGGCTCAAGGGAGCGAGGCTCCTCGGCGGATACCGCGGCGCGGCGCCGGCCGATGTCGCAGCCCTTCACGACGTGCTGCTGCGCGTGTCGGCGCTGCTCACGGTGTGCCCCGACATTCAGGAAATCGATTTCAACCCGGTCAAGGTGCTCGCCTCCGGCGCCGTGGTCGTCGACGCGCGCGTACGCGTCGAGCGTCTGCCCCCGCGGCGCAAACGCCGCGGCATCGAGTACTGAGACGCCGCGATGAACGCGGCGTCAACCCCGATCGATGACGTCCTGGCCGGCCTCGAGGCGTCGCGCGACGGCCTGACCGATGCCGAGGCCGCGGCGCGGCTGGAGCGGGTCGGCCTGAACCAGCTCACACGCGCGCAGCCCATCTCAGCCCTCACGATTCTGCTCCATCAATTCGGCAGTGTCGTCGTGTGGCTGCTCGTCGCGGCGACCGCGATCGCGCTCGTGCAGGGCGACCGCATCGAAGCGGCGGCGATCGCGGCAGTGCTCGTCATCAACACCCTCATCGGCTTCGTCACGGAGCTTCGCGCCCGGCGCGCGATGGAAGCGCTGCTGCGGCTCGACGCGGCCATGGCCACGGTGCTTCGCGACGGGTCTGTGAAGGCCATCGACGCGCGCACGCTCGTGCCCGGCGACGTCATCATCCTCGAGGCCGGCGCGAACATACCCGCTGACGCGCGGCTCCTCGGCGGCGCCGAGTTGCGCGTCAACGAAGCGGCGCTCACCGGCGAATCGATGCCGGTGTCGAAAGACGCGCTCGCCGTCATCGCCGCCGACGTCCTGCTGGCCGATCGCCGGACGATGATCTACAAGGGGACGACGGTGGCCGCGGGCATGGCGCGCGCCGTCGTGACGGCGACGGGCCCGCTGACGGAGCTCGGCCGGATCGGCGCGCTGGTCGCGGGGGTGCGCGAGGAGAAGACGCCGCTCGAAGTGCGGCTCGACGCGCTCGGGCGTCGATTGATCTGGCTCGCGCTGGGTGCCGGCGCGGTGGTGGGCGCGCTCGCCGCCTTGCAGGGCGCGGGCCTGGGGCTCGTCATCGAAACCGGGCTGGTGCTCGCGATTGCGGCGGTGCCGGAAGCGCTGCCGACCGTCGTCACCATCGCCCTGGCGGTGGGCATGCACCGCATGACGCGACGCCATGCGATCGTGCGCCGCCTTCCGGCCGTCGAAACGCTGGGATCGACGACCGTCGTCTGCACCGACAAGACGCTGACGCTGACGACCGGCGACATGACGCTGACGCGCGCGTGGGTCAATGGGCGCGACGTCACGCCCGGCGACGCGCCGCCGCGATTCCTCGAAGCCGGCGTGTTGGCGAGCGGCGCCGACGATCCGCTCGACGCCGCGATCTTCCGCGCCGCCGGCGCGGCGGGCATCGATCGTACGCGGCTCGATCGCGAGCGGCCCGACGCCGGCAGCCTTCCCTTCTCGAGCGCGCGCAAGCTGATGGCCTCGTTCCGCGACACCGGCACCGGCGTGACGGCGTATGTGAAAGGCGCGCCGGGGCGCGTGCTCGAGTTGAGCGCGGCGATCGTCCAGGATGGCGGCGCGGTGGCCCTCGACGAGCCGGGACGGCAGCGGGTGCACGATGCGAATGCCGCGCTGGCCGGCAACGGCTTGCGCGTGCTGGCGTTCGCCTCGGGCCAGGTCGCGCGCGCCGACGAAGACGCGCTGACCAGTCTCACGTTCGAAGGGCTCGCCGCCTTTGTCGATCCGCCTGCCGAGGGCGTCAAGGCGGCCATCGCGACGCTCACCGGCGCGGGCCTTCGCACCATCATGATCACCGGCGATCAGAAGCTGACGGCCGAGGCCATCGCGCGCGATCTCGGCATTGCCGCCGTGCACAGCCGCGTCTCGCCGGAAGACAAGCTGCGGATCGTCGAACAGCTGCAGCGCGACGGCGAAATCGTCGCGATGCTCGGCGACGGCGTGAATGACGCGCCGGCGCTGAAGCGCGCCGACGTGGGCGTGGCCATGGGCGGCCGCGGCACCGATGTCGCGAAGGAAGCCGCGGCGATCGTGCTGCAGGACGATCGCTTCCCGACCGTGGTGGCGGCCGTCGAGGAAGGACGCGTCATCTACACGAACATCCGGAAGTTCGTGTTCTATCTGTTCAGCTGCAATCTCGCGGAGATCCTCGTGCTGGTGATCGCGGGACTCGCGACGCTTCCCTTGCCGCTTGCGCCGCTGCAGCTGCTGTGGCTCAACATGCTGACCGACACGTTCCCCGCCCTGGCGCTGGCGGTGGAACCGGCCGACCGCGACGTGATGCTGCGGCCCCCCCGCGATCCGCGCGAAGCGTTGTTGTCGCGCTCGTTCCTGCTGGCGATCCTTCTCTATGCGGGCCTGCTCACGGCCGCCACGCTCGCGGCGTTCGTCTGGGCGCTGCAGGTGCATCCCGAACGCGCGACCACCGTGGCCTTCATGACGCTGGGACTCGCGCAGGTGCTGCACCTCGGAAACGCGCGCAGCGCCGGCGCCGTGGTCACGCCCGCGCGCATCATGTCGAACCCCTGGGCACTCGCCGGCGCCGGTCTTGCGGGCGGACTGCAGGTGATCGCCGTCGTGTACGTGCCGCTGCGCCAGGTGCTTCACCTGACGTGGCTCGCGCCGCTGGACTGGGCCGTGGTCGTGGCATGCGCGGCGGTTCCCGCGGTCGCCGGCCAGGTGATGAAGATGTTCAGCGAAAGAACGCGACGAACCGATCGACCCTGAGGCGCACGCGCTCGACGACATGCGCGGCGCCGGGATCGCCGGGAAAGTCCGAGTTGCCCAGCGTCGCCGTCACCAGCGACAGCCGCCACACGACATCGTCGCGTCCCAGCCAGTACGACGCCGTGAGATCGGCGAGCTGGTGGTTCAAGAGCGTGAGGCGCGTCGCGGCCGAGGGCGGCATCTCGGGCAGGTGCGCGAGAATCTCGAGCCGCGCCAGGGTCAGGTTGTCGATGGGCCCGTCGCCAGGTGCAGCGGGCGCGGCGGCGCCGGCCGCGGCCGAAGGCCGGCCGCCGCGGTAGGTCGCGTCCATGTGATCGATGGGCAGCAGCCCCGCCAGGGCCCGCGATCCGCGAAACACCGCGGACGGCACGGCGGCCGCCGACGCGGCATGAATCGCGGCGGCTTCGTCCGGCGGATAGACGAACTCGAATCCGTGCCGGAAGACGGGATGAAACCACGCGCGAAGAAACGGCGGCTCCAGGCCGCCGTACTCGAGCAGCGTGCCGCGATCCGGACGCGGCAGCGGACTTTCGACCATCAGGACTGACGCGGCAAGCGACATGGCGCCGGCGCGGTAGATGTCGAGCACGAGCTGGCCCGCAAG
The DNA here is from genome assembly GCA_036675475.1 of Vicinamibacterales bacterium. Lineage (GTDB taxonomy): Bacteria > Acidobacteriota > Vicinamibacteria > Vicinamibacterales > SCN-69-37 > JALYRV01. The sequence continues at coordinate 70,313 of JAKFEY010000036.1, read as the reverse complement.
CGGCCGTCCCGCCGCGAAGACATACTCGCCGGGCGCAAGGGTCACGCCGGGCACGCGCACCGGCGCCGCCAGGTTCACGTACAGGGGTTCGACCGGGGTGTCCTGCGCGGGCGGCGCGAGCGTGGCGACCGCCAGGACCAGAGCGGCGATCACGAGCCTTCCGGCGGGAGCTCGATGGCGATGCCTTCGCGCGCCGCGACGGCGCGTGTGACCGCCTCGGCACGCACACGCCGCAGGACGCCGGCGCGATCGAGCAGGTCGTTGGCGAGATCGAGCGCGTCGGGCACGCGGCGGTACACGTCGGGATGCACTTCGAGGAACACGCGGCCGTCGCTTGTCACGGCCACGAGCACCGGCTCGTAGATAGCGCGCCCCGCATCCCCTTCCGCGACGCGCGCGAACAGCGCCGCCACATCATCGGGATGCATGCGGATGCAGCCGTGCGTCGTCGCGCGATAGATGCTCGACGGCGCGTTCGTGCCGTGAATGCCGACGCCGGGCAGCGTCAGCCCGAGCCAATGGCGGCCCAGAGGATTGTCGGGACCGGGCGGGACGGTGGTCAGCACCCGATGCCCTTCCCTGCGCATCTCTTCCTGGATTGAGACCGGCACGTCCCAGATGGGATTCTCTTCACGCGTGCGGATCGTGAACGCGCCAAGTGGTGTTGGCCAGTCGCGGCGGCCGACAGCCACGGGAAAGTGCGCGCCGAGGGCGCCGTCGCGAAAATGAAACAGCAGGCGTTGCGGCACGTTGATCACAATCGCGGCGCCACTGGTGTTCGCGGGCACGATGTGCCGCGCGTCGATCGCGATAGTTTCGCCATCGCGCAACGGCACATCGAGCGACCGGCCGTTCCGGCGCGCGAGGGTCGAGGGCGAGACGCCCGCGCGGGCGCCGACCGCCGTCCACGTATCGCCGCGCGCGACGCGGTATTCGCTCACGAACCCGACCACCGCGGGCGCTGACACCTGCGGAGGCGTCAGCTGCGCGGCGCCGAGCGCGGCCGCGGCCAGCGCGACGATCATCCTCATGCGCCACCGCCAAGCGACGCAATCAGCCGGCCGGCGTAGTACGCCACCACGGCGACAATCGCGCCGAGGCCGAGCATCTGCAGCCCGCTCCGCAGCCAGCTTTCGGCCGTCACCATCGCCCGGAACACGCCTGTGCCGAACAGCGCGGCCAGCGTGAGCACGATGGCGGCGGGGAACCGCGACGCCGGCGGCACGGGCAGGATGTACGGCAGCAGCGGCAGCAGCCCCGCGGACGCAAAGGCCGCGAACGTCGCGGCCGCGTGCCGCGCAGGCTCGCTTTCCTCTTCGGGCAGCCCCGCGGCGCGCCGCACGCCCTCGTTCGAATGGATGCTCAGGTAATTGCCGACGGCCATCGACAACCCGTCGGCCACGAGATTCGCGGCGCCGATAATCAGCGCGACGCGCGGCGACAGCGCGCCGCCGGCCACGCCGGCGACCACGGCGAAGGTCGTGACGATGCCGTCGATGGCGCCGTAGACCATGTCGCGCAGGTAGTGGCGCGCGGCGGCCGCGGCCCCCACCGGCGACACGTGGAGCGAGTCACGCATCAGCTCACCACCATCGCCGCGCGACCACGTCGATCGCGTTGTCCACATCGCGCACCGATGGGTGCGCCCAGGCCGCGTGCTCGGCCGCTTCCTTTTCGAGAAGCGAGAAGACCGTGCCCGAGAGGCGCACGCGGCCATCCGCCGCGTCGACGCGAATCCGCTTCCACTCGAGGCCCGCGGTGCGCATGAGGCCCTGCTCAATCTCCTCCCGCAGGCGCTCGCCTCCGTCATGCGCCGCGAGCGTGATGCGATTTTCGACGCTGCGCACACCAGGCAGATAGGCGACGGCCGTTTCGGCGGCCAGCTGCTGATACCGCCACGTGACCCTGCCCTCGAGGACCACGCATCCGCGGTTCACGCGGGCGGTAACGGGCGGCGCGACGCCCGCGCGCATCGCCAGCGCGTTGGCCGCCATCCGTTCGAGGTCGGCGTCCGACACGGGGGCATCGTCGAGGACGGCGATCTCGTTGGCAATCGCGCGGACTCCGTAGAGCCGCTTGACGGCGCCCGTCGCGGCCACCTTCTCGGGAAACGAGCGCACCGATCCGACCAGCGTGACGCAGCCGGCGTGCGCGCGGACGCCGATGTCGTGCGCATCGAGATCCCGGGTGTGTGTGAGCTGCTGCAGCACGCGATCGCGCAGCTGCGCGTCGGCTCTATCCAGCGTGCGAACCATTGTGTGTCTCCTCGGAAAACGCCGCCGGTCAGCGGGCGGCGGTGTTGCCCGCGTGCTGCCGCTTCTCGACGGCGGCTTTCGTGAAGCGCAGATATGCGCGAAGCGAGTGCAGGGCTCCGCGCCGCACCCGGCTGCCAATCAGGGCGCCGGTCACGCCCGTGAGTCCGTCGGAGCGCGTGCGCGTCACCATCACCAGCACGAACTGATCGTCCTGCGCGGGGTTGGCGACGACGTAGCGCATGTCGAGCGCGCCGTGGAAATAGTGCGTCGCGTACAGCTGTTTGGTGGCGATGATCCCCATCACCTCGTCGTCGCCGCGCTGCACGATGGTGTGGTTCAGGCGCGTCGTCGGCTTCAAGCCGAAGACGTTCGTCGTCCACGACAGATAACTGGTGGACTGCGGCGGCGCCGGCACCGCCGGATAGCCGCGAAGAAACGCCAGCAGCGGAGCGGGCGTGCGGCGATCGGCCTGCTCCTCGTCGAGCAGGCTCGCGAGATTCGCCTGCACGTCGGTGGCGCGGCGGGCGTCGTGGTAGTGCGGCAGCCCGGCATTGCCCGACGCCACGTACTGCCGCGCGACTTCGAGCATGAAGTCGCGCACGATGCCGGCGGCGCGCGCGCTCTCATCGGAGCGCTGCCACCTGATGCCGGTCACCTGGCGGATGCTCGCCTCGTCGAGCTGCAGCGTGCAGGCGCCGACGCGGCACCGCGCCAGGCCGCGCAGCTCGTCGTCGGTCAACTTCAGGCCCCGAAAGTCCGAGGCGACCGGCGGCGTCGACAGCATGCGCGAGGCCTCTACCGATGTCCCGCGGTCGAAGTCGGCGAACGCTTCGGCCCAGCCCAGATAGGTTTCGGGGCGTGCCTGAATCCGAATCGCGCCGATGGCCGCGACGCCGTCGTCGGCGCGCGACGGGAGCGCGCGCGCGGTTTCGTAGCCATCCGCGAGCGTGTTGCGCTCGGCGGCCGTGAGGCCGAAGCGGTTCGCGAGGGTGCGATCGAGCGCGGAGATCGGCTGCTGCGACGCGCCCGCAGCGGTCATGCGCGCGCCGGCCATCATCGTGGCGGCGAGGCCAGCCGCGAGTGCGGTCAGCAGGAGGCGAGACATGGTGATCCAGAGCGCAACCCGCGTGCCCGGCGCGTCGCGCGGTTTTGCGGCGGAATTCGGGCGAACCGCTGCGCGTTGGCGCGCGGCGCAGCGGAATTCTCCGCGGCGCCGCGTGTTTTTACGGGTGTGTCACTTGACCACGAGCAGGCCCTTCATGCCGGCCTGGAAGTGGCCCGAGAAGGTGCAGAGATAGGTGTAGCTGCCCGCTTTCGCCGGCGCCTTGAAGTTGATGTACACGGTCTCGCCGGGCCCGGCGAACCGCGACGCCGCCAGCACCTGCGCCTTCATGGCCGGCGCGATGAAATCCGTGGCGCGATCGGACGCGCCCGCGTCGATGAACTTCTGCGCGTTGGTGCCGCCCGCGAGCAGCACGAAGTTGTGCGCCATGGCCACCTTCGGAATCGTGCCTTTCGACGTGAGCTTGATGCGCAGCGCCTCGCCCGGCTTCGCGGTGATTCGAGAGACGTTCCATTTCATGTCGTCGGTCGCCACGATCTCGATCGTGCGGGCCGACTGGGCGGACAGCATGGTGGCGGCAGCGACAATGAACAAGAGGGACAAACCGAACCGGCGCATGAACTGGCTCCTTGAAAAGATCGCGTCAGGGGCAGCATGAGGCCGCCGCCCGGGCCGGCCTATGACCGGCGTCATACGCGGGTTCGCACTAGAATCTGCGGATGGGCGGGACAACCGGCGAGATCGGCGCCGTGCTCGGCGAGACGACGATTTTCAGAAAATTGTCGGCGGAGGACCGCGCGACCATCGCCCAGGCGGCCGGCGTCCGGCGGTTCCGCAAGGGCGACACGATTTTCGAGCAGGACACGCCGTCCGACGCCTTCTACACGATTGCCAGCGGCCGGGTGAAGGTGTTCAAGATGCTGCCGACCGGCAAGGACATGATTCTCGAGGTGTTCGGCGCCGGCGATCCGCTCGGGGCCATCGCGGCCTACGACGGCCGGCCGTTTCCGGCCAGCGCGGTCGCGCTCGAAGACACCACATGCGTCGTCATCCCCCGCCAGGCGTTTTTCGCGCTGCTCGAGGCGCACCCGTCACTGGTCCGCGGCCTGATGCTGGGGATGACCGTGCGGATGGTCGAGCTCACCAATCGTCTCGCCGAGATGAGCGGCAGCCGCATCGAGCCGCGCTTCGCGCGGCTGTTCCTCAAACTGGCCGCCGACATGGGACGCGCCGAGCGCGGCGGCCTCTTCGTGCCGCTGCTGCTGTCGCGCCAGGAGCTGGCCGACATGACCGGCACCACCATCGAAACGGCCATCCGCATCATGAGCCGCTGGGGCAAGCACGCCATCGTGCACACCGACAAGGACGGCTTCGTCGTGATCGATCGGCCGAAGCTCGAGGCGATCGCGGCGGAATGAGGCGGCTCAGTCCGGGTTGCCGCGGCTGAGCGATCGGACGTAGGCGACCAGCGCGTCGAGCTGCTCGCCGCGCAGCTGCGGATGGCTCGGCATCAGCGGCCGGCCCTTGATGGCGCCGCCCATCACAATCACCTTCTTCAGGTCTTCGTCGGTGAGCGTGTCCATGTAGGCGCGGTCGGTGTGATCGCGCGGCGGCGGCTTCAGGACGCCGGCGGCCGGACCGTCGCCCTTGCCGCCTTCGCCGTGGCACGCGATGCAGTTCGCTTCGTAGACCTCTTCGCCGCGCTCGAGCATCTCGTGCGTGACCTTCACCGCCGACTTTTCGGGCGCCGCGCCGGCCTTGTCAGTGTCCGGATCGTCGCTGGAGCTGCAGGCGGTTGCCAGCGCGAGCGCTGACGCGGTCAGGATGAGCAGAGGCAGTCGTCGAAGTCTGGTCATGAGTGCACGGCCTCCCAGGCCGCAGGTCGAAGGCGTGAAACGCGAACAGCAGGGGAACGATGGTCCAGGCGGCCAGGCTGCCGGCGAGCACGAGCGCCGCGCCGCCGCGGGCGAACGTTGCCGTGAGATATGCACCGGCCGGGCCAAGCAGATACAGGTCGGGCTCGAGCGTGAGCACGCCGAGCACGCGCGCCGCGTCAATCGGGTTGGCGACCAGCGACGCGGCCACGGCGCCGGCGGGCAGGCCTCCGAGTGACAGCGTGCCCATCAGCACGAGGTCATAGAGCAGCACCAGCGCGAACCACACGAAGATCGCGGTGCCCTGTGCCTGCACGGCCGTGCGGCTCGTGACCGAGATCGCCAGCCCGATTCCCGCGAGCGCGACGGCCGCGACGATCGCGATGACGGGAAAGAGCAGGTAGTGCGCGAACGGGGCGATGCCGCCGTACCACGCCACGAGCACGCCGGCGGGCAGAAAGCCCGCGAGCGTGGCGGCGGCCAGCGACGCGATGAGCGACGCGTGCTTGGCCGCGAGCAGCCGGCGCCGCGTGAACGGCTGCGCCAGCAGGTTCTCGAGCGTGCCGCGCTCGCGCTCGCCGGCAATCGAGGCCGCGCCCATGACCACCGCCACCAGCGGCGCGAGCAGCAGGCAGAGATTCATCAATGTCGCGGTGGTGCGGCCGAACGCCTGCAGCGCGAGACCCGAGCTGCTGTTGATGCCGGTGGCGGCGGCGGCAAAGCCCAGCGCGCCGAGCACGATGGCATACCCGGCGAGCCAGCGGTTGCCGATGGCGTCCCGCAGCTCCTTGGCCATCAGCGGGCGCGCGCGTCCCGATTCTCCGGGACGAAAGGGACGGGAGTGCACCACCTCCGGGACGCCGCCGGGCGGGTCCGCATGCACGACCCGTCCGTCTTCGAGCACGATGCGCCGGTGCCCGGCGCTGAGCAGTTCCTGGCCCGAGTGCGTCGATACAATGACGGCGCGTCCCTCGGCCGCGGCCTTGTCGAGCCGCGCCGCAAGCCAGTCGCGGCTTGCGGCATCGAGACTGGCGCTCGGCTCGTCGAGCACCAGCACCATGGGATCGGTGAGCAGCGCCAGCGCGAACCCGAGCCGCTGCTGCATGCCGCCCGACAGGTCGGCGACGCGCTCGTGCGCGTGCGCCGCGAGCCCGGCCTCTTCGAGCAGCACCGCGCCGCGTTCGGGCGCCACACCGCGAATGGCGGCGTAGAGATCGAGCGTCTGCGTGGCGGTGAGGTCGGGATGCAGCCCGCCGGTCTGCGGCATGTAGCCAATGAGCGAGCGCACCGCGGAGCCGTCGGTCGCCGGGTCGAGGCCGCCGACGCGCACGTCGCCGTCGAAGTCGATGACGCCGAGCAGGCAGCGCAGCAGCGTTGACTTGCCGGCGCCGTTCGATCCGAGCAGCAGCGTGATTTCACCGCGGCGGAATTCGAGGGAGACGTCGTCGAGCGCGGCGCGCGCGCCGAAGTGCTTCGAGACGTGCGTGAGCACGATCATGGATGCCTCCGCGCCGGCCATTGCATCAGCGGGTGCTCGTCGAGCAGCACGGGCGGCCGGCGGAACAGGGGGAACATGCGGACCGCCGCCTCGAGCGCGAGATGCGCGGGCGTGTAGAGATAGGCGCGCACCAGGCCGTTGCCGCCGGCGAGCGCGTCGGCCGATCCGTCCATGCGGAACACCAGGTCGCCGATGCCGTCGCCGTCGCGGTCGAAGCCGCGGTACTGGCTCCACGCGTTGCCCACGCCATCGCGCGACCAGCGCGTGGCCGGCGAGAGGCGGCTGCCGAGCGCGCGCACGTCGGTGAGGTTTTCCGCGATGCGGTTCCCGGTGAAGGTCAGCGCCGCGTTGGCCTGCAGCGCAATGGCCACGTCGTTGCCCGCGAACACGTTGCGGCGGAGGATGGCTTCGCGCGACGGCCGGTCGGGCACGCCTTCGGCGTAGAGCCCGACGCGATTGGCGGCGATGATGTTGTCTTCGGCGACGAGATCGCCGATGTCCTTCAACAGGATGCCGTATGCCGCGGCGCCCTCGCGGTGCTGCTCGATACGATTGCCGCGCAGCTCGAGCCGATCGGAATTCATCAGCGCCGACCCGAGCAGGTTCGCCGTCAGCCGGTTGTCGAGAAACCGCGCCTGCTCGGAGTACATCGAGTGCAGGCCGTAGCGGCACGCCGTGACCGTGTTGCCCGTCACCAGCACGTTCTTCGTGAAGGACAGATAGACGCCGTCGCGCGCCTCGCGAATGGTGTTCCCCGCGACGCGGACGCCCGCGCTGTTCCAGATGCTGATGCCGTGGCCCGGCCGCGCGCCATGCTTTTCGCCCGGCGCCACGACGTTGCCCTCGATGACGTGGCCGCTGCCGCCCGACACATGCACGCCGAAGTACACGTCGCGCAGCTCGTTGCCCTCAATGCGATGGTTCGTGCCCGACGCCTTCACGCCCGCGGCCTCTTCCGTCACATTGCGTCCGCTGTTGCGGATCACGAACCCGCGCAGCGCGATGCCGTCGCCTTCGAGCGTGACGACGCTGCCGGCGCCGCCGCCGTCGATGACGGGCCACCCGTCGCCGGCAAGCGTCATGGAGCGGCGAATGACGATCGGCCCCGCGTACATACCCGCCGGCACGCGCAGTGTGCCGCCCGCCGGCGTGGCATCGATCAGTGACTGCAGATCCTGCTCCTGCGTCGAACCAGGCAGAGACGAGGGACAGGTCTCGAAGAGACCCGTCCCCGTCATCGCCAGTAAGCAGCTGTGCGGTGACGCCGACGGCGGCGGTGACGCCGACGAGGGCGGTGACGCCCAGACTGTCGTTAACGAGCCGGCAAGCGCCAGAACCGTGAGTGCGGCGGCCACATCACGCGTCATGCGTGTGGAGGGATGCAGCGTCCACCGCCGGCTCAGGCGCTCACCGGTGACCAGCATGGCTGCCGCCCCTGCAAGGCACAGCACGCCGGTCGAAATCATTGCGTGGCTTTCGAAGTTGCCCATCGACGACGTGCCGAGCACGAGCGGCGTGAAGGGCTCGAGCCTGATCGGCGCTTTCGGATTCAGGCTGTGGCCGTACGTGTAGAGCCACCACTGCAGGTCCGCGAGAATGCCGATCGGGGTCGCGACCGTGGCGATCACGGCCAGCCGGCGCAGCCCCCGGTGCAGCGGCGCGGCCAGGCAGAGCACGATGAGGCCGGCAATCGTATAGGGAAAGATGGCGGTCTCGAGCGGCGGCGCGGGATCGAGCGGCCGCATGCCGATGTAGTGATTGAGGATGTTCAACTCTTTCAGATCGCCGGTGATGCCCGTGCCGTACGCCTCGAGGCGCAGCCCTTTCGGATACTGCGGCGCGCGCATCGTCATCGTCCAGAGCGGCTGGCCGGCCGCCACCCACACGAGCGCGGCGGCGCCCATCGCCGCAAGCAGCCCCGTCACGCGGCTGCGTGTCATCGCGCACCTTCCGTCAGCAGTTCGTCGAGCCCGCCGATGACGCGTCCGCCCCGATCCGCCGCCGCGCGCGCGGCGGCGTCCGCGCCGGCGTAGGCCAGCATGCCGCCGGCCATCGGCGTGTTCAGCGAGGCGGCGTGGATGAAGCGGGCGCGGCGCCCGTCGATCCACGTCCGCGACGGCGCGTCGTGAAACCAGTACGCGCGCGGCGCGGCCGCGGGCTCGGCGCGCGCGGCCTGCAGCAGACACCCGATGTCGTCGAACACACGCGCCTCGCCGCCGGCGTCGCGATAGCCCGCGGCGAACATCCGTTCGCTCACGAGCATGCCGCAGTGCGCGCAAGCCGTACGGTCCTCCTCGAGAGGAGGAGGACCGTCAGCCCGCGCGCTGCAGGCCATCCCTGCAGACAGTGCCAGCAGCGCGACGCCCGCAGCGAGGCGTGTGCTCACTTCGGCTCCACGATCAGCCAGCCCTGCATCTCCAGATGCAGCGCCGAGCAGAATTCCGTGCAGTAGAAACTGTAGGAGCCCGGCTTGTCGACGGTGAACGTCACCGTCGTCGTTTCGCCGGCATCGAGGCTCACCATGACGTTCCGGGTCGGCACGGCGAAGCCGTGCGTGGCGTCGGCGGTCGACTCGGTGTTGGTCAGGTGCACGATGATCTTGTCGCCGACCTTCGCCTTGATGATGTCGGGCGTGAAGTGGCTGCGCACCACGTTCATCCAGACCTCCACGACGCCGGGCCGGCGTACGATGCGCGCGTCGGATTCGGTCGCAATGGAGTCCGCGCTCTTCGTCATGGTGGCCGGCGAGACGCCCGCGTCGTACGTGGCGTGCGCCTTGATGATGTCGGCCTTGACCATCTGCGCGTAGTGCGGCTCGCCGAAGCCAATCGGCATGTCGGCAATCACGTCCATCTTCTCGCCCGAGATGTCGATCAGCTGGAAGTTCTGCGGATGCAGCGGCCCGACGTTGCTGTGGCGGTCGATCGACCACTTGTTCATGGCAATGAGGTACTTGCCCTGCGGATCCATCGTGTCGCCCTGCGTCGTGGCGAGATGGCCGATGTTGTAGTGAATCGACACCTTGTCCACCTGCTTGAACGCCTGGTCGGCCGGGTGATAGGGCGGGCCGAGCGTCCACTTCGCCACGGCGCTCTCGAGATAGAGGCTCGTGTAGGCGTAGCCCTTGTTGTCGTACTGCGTGTGCAGCGGGCCGGCGCCGAGCTCCACCTTGCCGGCGACCACCGCGTCGAACTTCAAGATCGGGATGCCGTAGCGGTCCGTGCCTTCGAAGGTCTTGTCGTCGATCGCCTTCTTGATGCGATCGAAGCCATAGACGGTGGCGTGCGGATCGAGCTTGCCCGACACCGTGATGTAGTCGCCCTTGGGGGCGATGTCGACACCGTGCGGGCTGCGCGGCTCCGGCGCGAGATACAGCAGGCCCTCGGCGATGGCGGTTTCGAGCGGGATCACCCTGATGCCGTTCAGATCCTTCGCCTTGCCCGCGGCCACGACCTGCTCGGCCTTCTGCCAGTTGATGATGTGCAGATAGTCGAAGTCCAGTTTCGAGGCGCCGACTTCAATCGGCTCCTTGCCTTCGGCCGTGCCGCCGGTCGCCATCTCGACGTTGTAGGAGTTGATGAACGCGTAGCCGTAGCTCGCGCCCTTGCCGGCGTCGGCGAGGTCCTGCGTGTACGGCGGCAGCTCGATCTGGAAGCTCTGATCGAGCAGCATGCGGCCCGTCTTCTGATCCACGCGGATGAACGAGGAGTAGCCGCGATACTTGTCGGCGAAGTTGTTGAGATGCTCGTCGACCGTGATGCTGGCGCCCGTCTTCGCGTTCCAGCCCTTGAGCGCCGGCACCTTCGACGAGATGTGCACGTAGCGCGTGTCGGGCGTGGCGAAGATGCCGCCGTGCGACGTCTGGAGGTTGGGCACCTGGAGGATCTGTTTCGCGCGGAAGTCGCCGAGGTCGACCATGCCGATGCGGCCGTGCGCGCGGTCGTTGATATACAGCCACCGGCCGTCGTACTTGCCGTCGGTCTCGCTCAGCGCCGGATGGTGCGCGTCGCCCCACCGCAGCGGCTCGTCCGGATCGTTCGGGCCGCGCGGGCCGCCGAGGCCGCGTCCGGTGCTGTCGAGCGCCTCCTCGGACCAGTCCGCGCCGTAGCCGTAGCCCTGCCAGGGCTCGGGCGTGAACACCGCGATCGTCTTGAGCAGACGCATCGAGGGCACGCCAATCACGTGCATCTGACCGGAATGGCCGCCCGACGCAAACAGCATGTATTCATCGCGCCCGCCGGGCGCGACAAACGTCTTGAGCGCGCGCGCGGCATCTTCGGGGCTCAGGCCGCGATCCGCGGCCAGTTGCAGCAGATCGCCCTGTCCGGCCTGCCGCGTCCGCGAGCTGCAGCCGGTCATCACGGCACCGACGGCGATCAGCACGACGACCGCCGCGAGCAGAAACTTCCTCATCCATCCTCCAGTCAGCGACTTCATGTCCGGCCGAGCATTCCGCGTTTCCGTACCGGCACCTATGACCGGCGTCATACGGCGCCTTGCAGCCGGGGGACTATCCTCGACCGGAGGCAAGGAGGCCCATGCAGACCATTGGAGATGTGACCGTCCGCGATCTCGTCACCCGCGATTTCCGCGCCGCGTCGGTGTTTCACCGCTACGGCATCGACTTCTGCTGCGGCGGCGGCAAGCCGCTCGCCGACGTCTGCCGCGCGAAGCGGCTCGACGAGGCGCAGGTGATCGAGGAGGTCGAGCGCGCGTGCGCCTCGCCGGACACGGCCCTGCCGCGGTTCGCGGAATGGGAGGCCGACACGCTCGCGCGCCACATCGTGGGCCAGCATCACGGGTACTGCCGCTCGGTCATGCCCACGATCGCCGCGCACGCGCGCAAGCTGGCGCAGGTGCACGGCCCGGCGCATGCCGAGCTTGTGGAGATCGCGGAAATCTTCGAGGATGTACGAAGAGAAATGGACACGCACATGCTGAAGGAAGAGCACGTGCTGTTTCCGTACATCGAGCGGCTGGCCGCCACGCGGCGGGCCGGGCTGGAGATGTTCCCGGCGCCGTTCGGCGACGTGGGCCATCCCATTCGCGCGATGGAGGCGGATCACGAGCAGGCCGGCGCCGCGATGGCGCGCATTCGCGAGCTGACGCACGACTACGACGTGCCGGCGCACGGCTGCACGACCTGGCGCGTCACGCTGCAGGAGCTCGAGGCGTTCGAAGCCGACCTGCACCTGCACGTGCACCTCGAGAACAACATCCTCTTCCCGAAGGCGCGCGCGCTGGCGGCGCCGCCCGCGATCGGGTGAGCGTGCTAGCGGCCCGCGGTCGCGGGCGCTCGACGCCGGCGACCCCGGGACCCGCCGCCGCGGTGCGCCTCAATCCGCTCGCGCCCGACTCGGCGCTGCCGATGGCGTACTTCGCGTTCGCCCACGCCAGCCTCGCGCTGGCGTTCGGCGCGCTGGTCGTCTGGCCGGCCCTGCCCGGCGGCTCCTTCTACCACCCGAAGATGATCGCGATCGTCCACCTGCTGACGATCGGCTGGATCAGCGGCTCGATTCTCGGATCGTTCTATCTGGTGGCGCCGCTCGCGCTTGGCGTGGCGATGCCGGTGCGCCGCCTCGACTGGGCGGCCTTCGCGTCGTTTGCCGCGGGCGCGGTCGGCATGGTGTCGCACTTCTGGATCGGCACCTACGACGGCATGGCGTGGTCGGCCGGCATGGTGCTCGCGGCGATTCTGCGCGTCGGCTGGCGCGCGTCGCGCGGCCTGTCGCGCTCGCCGGTCCCCGCCGCCGTCTCGACGCACGTCCGGCTCGCCTTCGTCAACATCATGGCGGCCGGCACGCTCGGCATCCTCATCGGCCTCGATCGCACGCGCGGCTTCCTCGGCCTGTCACCCGTCGCCGCCACCTATACGCACGCGCATCTCGCCGCGGTTGGCTGGGCGATGATGATGGTCGTCGGCCTCGCCTACCGCCTGATTCCGATGATGCTGCCGTCGGCGATGCCGAAGGGCCGCGCGCTCTGGGCAAGCGCCGTGCTGCTCGAGGGCGGCCTGGTGCTGCTGACGCTGGCGCTGTTCACGGGATGGCCGCTCGTGCCGGCGGCGGGCGCCTGGATGCTCGCGGGCCTTGCCACGTTCGTGTTCCAGATCGCGCGCACCGCGGTGCGCCGGCTGCCGCGCCCGCCCGCGCTGCCGCGCCCCGACTGGAGCATCCGGCAAGTGCATCTGGCGTTTCTCTGGCTGGTCGTGGCGTGCGTGCTCGGCTATCGCCTCAGCCGCGCCGGCGCGTCACCCAGTCTCACGCTGTCGTGGATCTACGGCACCGCCGGCCTGCTCGGGTTTCTCGCGCAGATGATCGTCGGCATGCACGGACGGCTCGTGCCGTACTACGCGTGGTATCGCGCCCTGGCCGCGCGTCCGGGCGAACGGCCCCCCTTCAGCGTGCACGGGCTCTCGGCGCCGCGCCTGGCGCGCGCGGTGCTCGTGGCCTGGACCGCCGGCGTGCCGCTGCTGGCGTGGGGCCTGTCGGCCGCGAGTACGCCCGCCATCCGCTGGGCGGCGGCGCTGCTGCTCGCCGGGCTCGCATTGCACGCGTGGCATCTCGTTTATATGCTCTATCAAGGGCGCACGCCCGCACATGCCGATCACGCTGCTCGAGGGACTGACCGACGAGGAGCAGCGCACGCTGCTCGGGAAGAGCCGCGTCCGCATGCTTTCGGCGCGCGAGACGCTCGCATCTGAAGGCGACGCCGCGGATTTCGCGGCCCTGATCCAGGTCGGCCACCTCAAGCTCACCCGCTCGGCACCCGACGGCACCGAAGTCATCGTGCGCTACATGGGGCCGGGCGACCCGTTCGCCGCGATTGCCGTCCTGCCCAACGCGCGCTTTCCGGTCACGGCCACCGCGGTGTCACCGCTGCGCGTGCTCGTCTGGGCGGCCGAAGACATGCGCGCCCTCTCGGACGCCTTCCCGCGCCTGAAAACCAACCTCATGTCGGCCATGTCGGGCCATATGACCGGCGCGCTCACGCGCATGCAGGAGCTGACCAGCGATCGCGTGCCGCAGCGCGTGGCGCGCGCGCTCGTCCGCCTGGCGCACGACTCGGGCGAGCGCACGCCGCAGGGCTGGCGCATCGTTCATCCCATCACGCGCCAGGAGCTCGCCGACCTGACCGGCACGTCGCTGTTCACCGTCAGCCGGCTCGTGGCGGCGTGGGAATCGGATGGGCTGCTGCGCACGTCCCGCGGCGCCATGACCGTCGTCGACCCGCCCGCCCTCGAAGAAGCGGCCGCCGCCGCGGAATAATTTCGACAATCGGCGCGTAGTTGCGCCAGCGCAACGACGGCCGGGCCGGGGCCTCGTAATCTTCTCGCAGGAGATTACGAGCAATGACCTTCACATCCGCAACCACTGTCGCCGAGCTGGCCGCCGCCGAGCCGGCAACGATTGCCGTCTTCCAGAAGCACGGCATCGATTTCTGCTGCGGCGGCAAGCGGCCGCTGGCCGACGTCTGCGTCGAGCGCGCCATTCCCTTCGAGGCGCTCGCATCCGAGCTCGCGACCGCCACGGCGCCCGCGGTGCCCACGCGCCTCAAGTGGGACGCGCGCCCGCTGCGCGAGCTCACGGCGCACATCGTCGAATCGTTCCACGACCCGCTGAGCGCCGAGCTGCCGCGCCTGCTGGCGATGGCGCGCCGCGTCGAGGAGCGTCACGGCGCCACGACGCAGCCCAACGCGAGCACCATCGCGAACGTGCTCGAGAGCTTCATCGCCGGCATGATGCCCCACACGAAGTGGGAAGAGGCCGAAATCTTTCCGCTCATCGAGCGGATCGAAGCCGGTACCGCCCTGCGCGAAGAGGCGGAGTGGTTCGCGAAGGCCGAGGCGACGCTCGAAGCGGATCACGAAGAGGCCGGCCGCGCGCTCGCCGCGCTGCGCAGCGCCACGGGCAACTACCGCGCGCCCGAGGGCGCGTGCCCGACGACGCAGGGGTTGTATTACGGGCTGGGCGAACTCGAGGCGCTCATGACCCTTCACGTTCACCTCGAAAACAACATCCTGTTTCCGCGCGCGCACGCGCTGGCGCAGACGGCGCGCCAGGGAGCCTGAATCATGTCCGCATCCACTGTTCGCACCACGCTGGCCGCGTCGATCGCGGCGCTGGCCCTCATCGCCGCGATTCCGATGGCCGTGCGCGCGCGCAACGCCTCGGATGAAACGCTGAACGGCAAGGTGTTCGGCACGCCGAAGGCGGAGATCGTCGAAGAAGACAACTACGCGGGCCCGCCCGTCGTCGGCGACACGGTGACGCACCTGCCGTACGTGGCGCCGCTGCAGCCCGGCAACCGCACGCACCAGGTGCGCATGGACATCGTCGCGCAGGAGATTGAGATCGCGCCCGGCGTCCGCTATCAGGCGTGGACGTTCGGCGGCACCGTGCCCGGCCCGGTCGTGCACGTCCGTGAAGGGGATCGCATCCAGTTCACGATGAAGAACCGCACCATGGAGAAAGTGTCGGTGACCTCGCCGGCCGCCGGCAACGCGCCGTTCCTGCAGCAGGCCGCCGCGTCGAACCTGCAGAAGGCGCTGCCGCTGCAGCAGCCGATGCATCACTCGATCGACTTCCACGCGGCCACGGTCGCGGCCGACGACAAGTGGCAGCCGATCATGCCGGGCCAGACCATCACGTTCGAGTGGGTGGCCAACTATCCCGGCATCTTCATGTATCACTGCGGGATCCCGCCGGTGCTGCAGCACGTCGCGATGGGCCAGTACGGCATCGTCATCGTGTCGCCGCGCGAGGGCTATCCCACCGACGACACCGCGACGCGCCGCTACGCGGTCGTGCAGTCGGAGTTCTACCTGAAGGAAGGCGCCGGCGGGCTCTACGAGTTCGACTTCGACGCCGCGCAGAAGAAGCAGCCGTCGCACGTGCTGTTCAACGGCCACAGCGGCGCGCTCACCGACACGCCCCTCCAGGCGCGCGAGGGCGAGCGCGTGCGGCTCTACTTCGCCAACGTCGGCCCCAACGACCAGTCGAGCGCGCACGTCATCGGCGCGGTGTTCGACCGGGTCTGGTACGAGGGCAACCTGAAGAACGAATGGCGCGGCATGCAGACCGCGCTCCTCGGATCGAGCAACGGCGCCGTGCTCGAGTTCATCGTGCCCGAGGAGGGACGCTACGTGCTCGTCGACCACGAGTTCGCCGACGTCCAGAAAGGCGCGGTCGGGCAGATTGTGGCGACGTCGAAGAACGGCTCGACGACGCGCCCGACGGCCACGATGAAGCACTGACCGCACTCATCACCGATTCATACGGAAGAAGGACCGCATCATGAAGACACTGTTTACGACTGGCATCCTGGCGCTCGCGATTGCCGCGGGCGCCGCCACCGCCGCCCCCGCCGCGCCGCGCGTCATCGCGCTCACCGGCGGCGACAACCTGGCCTTCAGCATGCCGAAGATCACGGCCAAGCCCGGCGAGCTGCTGCGCGTGACGCTCAGCACCAAGAGCATGCAGCCGAAGGCGACCATGGCGCACAACTTCGTGCTGCTGGCGCCTGGCACCGACCCTGCAGCGTTCGCGATGATGGCCGCGATGGCCAAGGCCACCGACTACATCCCGGCGGCGCTCAAGGGCAAGATCCTGGTGGCGACGAAGCTCGCGGGGGCGGGCGAAACCGTCAGCGCCGACTTCAAGGCGCCGACCAAGCCCGGCACCTACACCTACATCTGCAGCTTCCCGGGGCACGTCTCGGGCGGCATGAAGGGGACGCTCACCGTCCGCTGACCGCAACGCACACACGGATCGAAGGAGACTGACATGATTCCCGCAGCTGAAGCACTCGCGCTGACCGCCCTGATTCAACCCGCAGAGAAGGGCATCGCCAGCCGCGTGCTCGCGCGCAGCGCCGGCGGCAACGTCACGCTGTTCGCCTTCGATGCCGAGCAGGGGCTGACCGAGCACACCACGGCGTTCGATGCCCTCGCGCTCGTGATCAGCGGATCCCTGATCCTCACCGTCGGCGGCACGCCGGTCCGTGCCGCCGCCGGCACGCTCGTCCGGCTGCCGGCCAACGTGCCGCATGCCGTCGACGCCACCGAAGTGTCGCGCATGCTGCTCATCATGATGCGCGACCAGCCGGCCGCCTGAGCGCCGCGCCATGACGCCCGCCGTCACCGCCCCGCTCAACGCCTGCGAACTGGAGATCGATCTCTTCTGCCGCGGCATGCAGGTGCCGGAGTCGACGTCGCTCGACGGCGCGCGCGGCATCTCGCGCACCCGCGCCGGCCTCGGATCGGGACTCGAAGTGGTGCTGCCGACCGGCAGCGCCCTCAAGAAGGAAATCTGGCTCAACGTGCCCGTGACCGAGGCGTTTGCGGCGTCTTCGCCCTACCTGCTGGCCGGCAGCGGCAGCACCGGCTACGTCATCGTCGACAGCCGCACCGGCCATCACTACGGCACGCGCCTGCCGCAGGAGCCGTCCTGGTACACGCGCGAGACGACGCGCGGCGTGCCGATGCAGCGCATCGGCGTGCTGCAGGGCACCTATCTCGGCATCTACATCAACCAGGTCTGCGCGTTCTGGAATTACGACCCCGCGCTCAACTGCCGCTTCTGCACCACCGGCCAGAACGTCGGCGCCAGTGAAGCGGCCGACAAGACGATCGACGATGTGGTCGAGACCTGCATCGCGGCGCGCGACGAGTCGGGTGTGACGTTCGTGCATCTGAACGGCGGGTTCCTCGGCTCGAAGGGCCTGGCGTTCGCGCTGCCCTACGTGAAGGCGATCAAGGCGCGCGCGGGCTTGCTCGTCGGCGTGCAGCTGGCGCCCGAGCGCGACTTCTCACGCTACGACGCGCTCATCGACGCCGGCGTCGATCACCTGTCGTTCTGCGTCGAGTTCATCGATCCCGAATGGTTCGAGCGGCTCTGCCCCGGCAAGGCGCGCGTGCATGGCCAGGCCTTGTTCTTCGAGGCCATGGCGTACTGCGCGGCGCGCATGCCGCGCGGCGCGGTGTCGGGCGAGATCATTGCCGGCGTCGAGCCCGTGGAGCGCACGCTCGAGGGGATCGATCGGATTGCGGCGCTTGGCGCCTTCCCCACCGTGTGCGTGTTTCGGCCGACGATCGGATCCGACATGGCCGAATGGCCCGCGCCCCACTATGAAGACATGCGGCGCGTGATGGCGCACGTCTACGAGGCCTGCCGGCGCCACTGGCTGCCGATCGGCGCCGCGCCGAACATCGAAGTCAGCCTGGTCGTGAATCCCGACGATGCGGCGCTGCTGGCGGAGCGCAGCGCGCGGTTCTATGTTTATGAAGCGTACCGGCGGCTGGTGCGCCTGGTCGCGAAGCCAATCTTCAAGCGGCGCATGCGGCCGCGCGGCGCTCAGGCCCCGGCCATGAGCACGGCCACGACGTCGGCCGCCGAGTAGTCCGGCGCGCCGGCGCGCCGGAACGATGCAATCGACGACAGATCCTCTCCAAGCGTGACGAGGCCGGGTTCCACATGCCGTCCCGCGCGCACCTGCGCCTGCCCGGCATTGGCGAGCAGCGCGTTGCACACGCACTTGCGGCCGGCCGTCGCCGCCTCGTCGCCGCCCTTCGCCACATAGAGCGACACCGGCTCGGACGGGCACCGGAATTCGATCGCCCCCGCGGCCGTCTTCACGGGCTCGCGCAGATAGCCGAGATCGCAGATGCGCGGCCGCGCCCCATACACCTCGGGCTCGGACAGCGTGCCGGCCAGGCGCGCGACCTTGAAGGGAAAGCCGGTGGGTGACGCGGCTGGATCGTTGAAGATCTCCACCTCGCCGGCGATGGCGCGCCGCTGCAGCTCGAGACGGTAATCAGGGCGCAATCCGGACTCGGCGCATAGCGCGAAGGCCGACCCGACCTGCACGCCGGCCGCGCCGCTGGCCATCGCGTCGCGAAGGGCGCCGGGCGTGGCGCAGCCGCCGGCAATCCAGAACGGCAGGCCCAGGTCGCGCATCTTCACGAGATCGACGCGGTCGCGGTCGCCGTAGATCGGCTCGCCGCGGCCGTTCAACTGCAGCTTGCCGCGCGGCGGCGCGCTGTGGCCGCCGGCGCGCGGGCCCTCGACGATGAAGCCGTCGACGCGGCCGTTGGCTTTCTTCTGCAGCGTCTTCGCGAGCACGTCGGACGAGACGATGGCCAGGAACATGGGCCGATGGAGCGCCGGCATGTCCCCGTCGAGGTAATCGCGCGGCGCGAACGTGAGCGCGATCTCCTCGCCCGCCGCCGTGCCGGTGACGTGCAGCGGATAGGACGCGGGCTCGTGCGCGGCGAGGCGATCGAGCGCGCCCGGGATGCGCACCGGAATGCCCGCGCCCATCAGCACGACGCTCACGCCGGCCAGCATCGCGCCGTAGAGCGACGGCAGGTGCTGCATCTGCACCTTCTCGAGATAGTTGATGCCCACCGGATGGGCGTGCCCTTCGCGCGCGAGATCCACCTCGACGAAGTTGGCCGCCATGCACAGCTCGTCGAACGCGCGATTGCGCGTCATGTCGGGCAGGGGCAGCGTGGCATAGGGCGCCGTCGCCGCCTTGCCGCCGGGCACGTAGAAGCGCTCGATCAGGCGCGCGGCGATGGCGGGGACGGGAAACCGCGCGAGGCTGCGCCGCACGTGCCCGCCCGGATCGCCGTCCTGCAGCCGCCGCGCGAGCACCTGGTCGAGCGCGGTGCCGGAAACGACCCCGAGCTGGCCGAGCCGCGAGACCGCCGACGCGAGCCGCCAGTTCGAGATACCGACACCCATACCGCCCTGAATGATGCGCGGACGCACTGTTACCACCGATCGAGGGTACCGGCGCCGCGCGTCCGGGGCTATGACGCCGGTCATAGGCGGGCCAGGCGGGTCCCCGGGAAAATTTCCTCACAGCCGTGAAAGATTCCCCGCCGGACAGGCAGGCCCGGGGCGTTCTCCGCGTTTTCACAGGGGCTTTGGCGGGTACGCCGGTTGCTCCGCGTCCGGGCATCGTGACCACGTCCGCGATCTTCACGCGCGATCTGCGCTTCCCGTCGGCGCTCACGCGGCTCGCCGCCGCGCTGCTGCTCGTGTCGGCCGCGGCCGGCCTCGCGCTGGGCGCGCGCACGCTGTATGCGAGCGACCCGATGCGCGTGGCGCTCATCGCCCAGGACGGCGTGGCCATCGTCTTCGGCCTGCCGCTGCTCGTGATCTCAGCCTGGTCGGCGCGGCGCGGGTCGCTGCGCGGCCTTCTGTGCTGGATTGGCGCGCTGTTCTATCTGGCCTATTTCTGGTTCTTCCATGTCGCCGGCGTGCAGTTCGGGCCGCTGCTGCCGGTGCACATCGCCATCGTGTCCATCGGGATGTACGGCGCGCTGTATCTGTTTGTCGGGCTCAACCCCGACGCGCTGAAAGCGCGGTTCTCACTGCGCCTGAAAGCACGCAGTATTGCCGTCTTCCTGATGGCCACGGCGGCGATCTTCGCCGTCGCATGGCTCGTGCTGATCGTGTCGCGGGCGCGATCGGGCGAGGGCCTCGACACCGTCACGCGGCTCGTCGTGGCGGTCGACGGCGTGGTGCTGCTGCCGCTGATGTTCTTCGGCGGGCTGTGGCTCTGGCGCCGCGAGCCGCTGGGCTACGCGCTGGCGGCGATGCTGCTCGTCAAGAGCGTCGCCACGTTTCTCACGCTGGCGGTCACCTCGGTCGTGGCGTGGACAGCCGGCGGCCGCCTGGTGCTGGTCGAACTTGGGGCGTACGGCACCGGCCTCGTGCTCGCGGCACTGCTGCTGTTCAACTGTCTCGCCAGCCTGGAGGAAACGTCATGATCGCGCGCGCGGTGGCCGTATGGCTCGGACTCGCCCTGCTGGCCTCCCTCAACGGCGCGTTTCGCGAGTCGGTGCTCGTGCCGCGCATGAGCGAAACGGCCGCGCGCGCGATCAGCACCGTGATGCTCTCGGTGGTGATCCTGATGGCCGCGCTCGCCGCGATCGGCTGGATCTCGCCCGCGCCGCATCGCGACGCGTGGCGCATCGGCGTGCTGTGGGTCGTGCTCACGCTCGCCTTCGAATTCCTCGCGGGCCACTACCTGTTCCGCATTCCGTGGCGCGAGCTCACGCGCGACTACAACATCCTGCAGGGCCGCATCTGGGTGCTGGTCCTGATTGTGACGGCAGTCGCTCCGGCGGTTGCTGCGGCCTTTCGAGAGAGGACACCATGAAGACACCGCCGCCGTTCAAGCACATCCTGATTCCGACCGACTTCAGCACCGGGTCGAGACTCGCCGTCGACTACGGACTCGCGCTCGCCCGCCGGCTCGGCGCCTCGGTGCACCTGGTGCACGTCGTCGAAGACCCGTCGGTGGCCGGCCTCTTCACCGAGGCGTACGTCGACATGTCGCTGATCCGGAAAGAGCGCCGGTGCGACGCGCGTCATCGCATGAACGGCCTGCTCGGTCAGCTGCATGCCGTGCGGCTGACCGACGAAATCGCGTCGGGCCCCGTGGCCGAGACGATTGCCGCCATCGCCGCCGATCGCGGCGCGGATTTCATCGTGATGGGCACGCATGGCCGCACGGGCCTGGCGCACGTGCTGGTCGGCAGCGTCGCCGAGCGGGTGATTCGCATCGCCGGCTGCCCGGTGCTGACCATCCGCGAGGATCTGGAAGCCGAGGCGCCGCACAAGCGGATCGCCTGATGGCCAGATCGCCCGTGCTGCCGGCGTCGATGCGCAATCCCGCACATCCCGAGCGAATCTGCTGGGGCTGCGATCGCCTGTGCCCCGCCAGCGACCTGGGCTGCTCGAACGGCACGATCCGCACGCCGCACCCGAAGGAGCTGTTCGGCGACGATTGGGAAGACTGGTTTGCCCGGAACGACGCCGCCGCCGTTCCGGACACGCCCTGAAACCGCGCTCAGGGAATGAGCTGGTGCGCCAGCTGCGGCGCCCGGCTGTTCTCGCGCGCCGAGCTCAATTCATAGAGCCGCGCGAACGTGAGCGCCGACAGCGCCAGCACCAGATCGCGCACCGCGATGTCGAGATACCCGCCCATCACCAGATTCACGGCCACCAGCGTCAGCCACGCCGCCGCCACGTAGGCGCCCAGCGCCGGCCGCACGGCCAGAATCGTGATGCCGACGGCCATCTCGACGACGCCGACAATCATCATCAGGGTCGAGGCCGAGAACGGCAGCAGGCCCGCCATCACCGGCGCGACGTAGGTTTCCCAGTCCGCAAGCAGGTTGAAGAATTTATCCAGGCCGGCCAGCGTGGCCATCAGGCCGAAGGCGACGCGCAGCGCGGCGGTGAGGTTCATCAGACGCATATCCATGGCGATCTCCCTTTCACCCGAATAGAGCCGCGGGGGCCCGAAAGGTGACATGTCACGTTTTGGCGTCTCGTGCATCTAATCTCCGGAAAGCACTTGACCTGCCGTGGTAGCCTGCCGAGCGCTCTGACCCGCGAGGCGCCCCGCTGCCACGGCAAGTCAAGTGCGTTTCCGTCTAATGTCTGGAGGCCGGATGCACCTTGTGAGCGGACAGATTCTCGAGCAGTGGAATGCGCTCGCCGACGAGCAGATTGTCGTGAAGATCCTCGCGGGCCAGACGGCCCTGTTCGAGGTGCTGATGCGCCGGCACAACGAGCGCATCTTCCGCGCCGCGCGCGCCATCCTGCGCGACGATCGCGAGGCCGAAGACGTCATGCAGGAGGCGTATGTCAGCGCCTACGCGCACCTGCGCCAGTTCGGCGGGCGGGCGTCGTTCGCGACCTGGCTCACCCGCATCGCGGTCAACGAAGCGATCGGCCGCGCGCGCCGGCGGGGACAGTATCAGCAGCTCGATGGCGAAGACGACACGGCAGGAGATGTGTTCATGGACCGCGACGCCGCAATCAGCCCCGAACAGCTCGCCTATGCGGGCGAAGTGCGCAGCCTTCTCGAAGCGGCCGTCGACGACTTGCCCGACGGGGCCCGAGAAGTGTTCATGTTGAGACAAATCGAAGGCCTCAGCACAGCCGAGACGGCGGCCTGCCTCGGCACCTCGGAAGACGTCGTGAAGACGCGCCTGTCGCGCGCCCGCAGCGCCCTGCGCGCGTCGCTCGAGGCCCGCGCCGGCCTCGCCGCCGCCGGCAGTTTCACCTTCCAGCGGCCGCGCTGCGACCGCCTTGTCGCCGCGGTGATGGCGCGGCTCGGGTGACGCTGGCCTACAATCAGGAGCTTGACCGAGATCGCCGCCCCAGCCGCGCCTCCGGGCGTGTGCGAACCTGAGCCGCCGCCGGAGCCGCCGCGCGCGCCCGATCGCCGCCGCTACGATCGCTCGATCGTCGAAGGTCCGCTCCGCTCCGCCGTCTGGAAGATGGCGTGGCCGACGATGCTCACCAACATCGTCGGCGGGATGCAGGGCATCGTCGATCACGTGCTGGTGGGCAATCTCGTCGGCTACACCGCCAACGCGGCCATCGGCGTGGCGTTCCAGATTCTGCTGGTCGTGATCGTCTTCATCACGTCGCTCTTTACGGGCATGAGCGTGCTGGTGGCGCGCTTCGCGGGCGCCGGCGACGAGGACAAAGTCGACCGCACGGTGTATCAGGCGTTCCTGACGGCGATCTTCATCTCGCTCGGCATCATGGCGCCCGTCGGATATTTTCTGGCGCCGTGGCTGCTGGACTTCGCCAACGCGGCGCCGGACGTGAAGGCGCAGGCGCTGCCGTTCCTGCGCGTGATGTTCCTGTTCAGCAGCGGCATGCTGGTGTTCTTCATGCTCGGCGGCGCGCTGCGATCGGCCGGCGACGCGCGCACGCCGATGGTGCTCGGCATCGCGTTGACCGTGCTGAACCTCGTGCTCAACCTGATCCTGATTCGCGGGCTCGGGCCGATTCCCGCGCTGGGCACGGTGGGATCCGCGATCGGCACGTCACTGGCGTCGTGGACGGTGTCGGGCTACGCGCTCTGGAAGTTGTGGCGCGGCGGATGGGTGGTGTCGTTTCCGCGCCATCACGGCCTGGCGCCTGACTGGACGATCATCCGCTCCCTGTTCCGGTTCGGGCTGCCGACCGGCATTCAGGGCATCGCGATGAACGTGGGCGGCGTGCTGATGCTGGCCTTCATCGGATCACTCGCGCAGAGCGCCGAGGCCCAGGCCGCGTTTGCGGTGTCCTACACGCAGCTCTTCTCATTAATTACATGGACGTCGGTCGGCCTGATGGGCGCCGCGGCGGCGGTGGCGGGGCAGAATCTCGGCGCCGGCCAGCCGGATCGCGCGGAAGCCGCGGTGCACGTGGCGGCGCGCTTCGGGTTCCTGGGCGCGGGGGTCATCGGCGCCTTCTTCCTGTTCTTTCCGCGGCAGATTCTCGCCATCTTCGGCATGAACGAGCCGGCCGTCGTCGAGATCGGCGTGCAGCTGCTGCGCGTGCTGAGCGTGTCCGGCATTTTCATCTCGGTGGCGCTGACCTACACCGGCGGCCTGCAGGGCACCGGCGACACGCGCAGCCCGCTCTACATCTCCATCGCCTCTCAGATTGCGGTGCCGCTCGGCATCTGCTTCGCCATCCAACAGCTCGGCACGCTCGACCCCATCGATATCTGGGTGGCGATCCTCGTGGGACATGCCACCCGGTGCGTCCTCAGCGTGGTGCGGTTCAACCAGGGCCGCTGGCGCGCCATCCGCGTCGAAATTCTTCCCGGTTGAATTTCCCCTGTCGATCCGGGGCTCGCTTGTTCGACGTGTCAGTAGAAGGAGATGAAACCGATGCGTGTAATGGTGATTGTCAAGGCGAACAAGGACACGGAAGCCGGCGTGCTGCCCACCGAGAAGCAGCTGGCCGACATGACGAAGTTCAACGAGGAGCTCGTCAATGCGGGCATCATGCTGGCCGGCGAGGGACTGCAGAACAGCTCCAAGGGCAAGCGCGTCCGCTTCTCCGGCACGGGCGCGCCGGTGGTCATCGACGGCCCGTTTGCCGAAACCAAGGAGCTGATTGCCGGCTTCTGGCTGTGGCAGGTGCGCTCGATGGACGAAGCCGTGGAGTGGCTGAAGCGCGCGCCTTTCGAGGGCGAGGAGGTCGAAATCCGTCCCGTCTTCGAGTCCGAGGATTTCGGCGACGCCTTCACGCCCGAACTGCAGGCCAGGGAAAAAGAGCTGATCGAGAAGGCCGCCAAAAACGCGCAGCGCTAGCACGCGCGGCCGCGAAAACGTGATGTGATGGGTAGCCGTGACGGCTACCCATGTCATCGACACCGTCTGGCGGATGGAGTCGCCGCGGCTCATCGCGGGCCTCACCCGCCTCGTGCGCGACGTCGGCGTCGCCGAAGATCTGGCGCACGACGCGCTCGTCGCGGCCCTCGAGCAATGGCCCGGCGAGGGCATTCCGCGCAACCCGGGCGCGTGGCTCATGGCGGCCGCCAAGCACCGCGCCATCGACTATTTCCGCCGCAACGCGCGGGTGGAGCGCAAACACCAGGAGCTCGGCTACGAGCTGGACGCGCGCCGCGAGACACCCGATCTCGACGCCGCGCTGGACGATGACGTGGGCGACGATCTGTTGCGATTGATTTTCACGTCGTGCCACCCCGTGCTCTCGCCCGAGGCGCGCGCGGCACTGACGCTGCGGCTGCTCGGCGGCCTGACGACCGACGAAATCGCCCGCGCGTTTCTCGTGTCCGAGCCCACGATCGCGCAACGGATCGTACGCGCGAAGCGCGCCCTGGCGAAAGCGCGCGTGCCGTTCGAAGTGCCGCGCGGCGCCGATCTCGAAGCGCGCCTCGCGTCGGTGCTCGCCGTCGTCTACCTGATCTTCAACGAAGGCTACACGGCGACGGCCGGCGAGGACTGGATGCGCCCCGCGCTGTGCGAAGAAGCGCTGCGCCTCGGCCGCGTGCTGGCGGGCCTCGCGCCGCGCGAGCCCGAAGTGCACGGCCTGGTGGCGCTCATGGAAATTCAGGCGTCGCGCGCGCGGGCGCGCGTCGGCGCCGGCGGCGCCCCCGTGCTGCTGCTCGATCAGAATCGCGCCCTCTGGGATCAGCTGCTGATCCGCCGCGGCCTGGCCGCGCTCGATCGCGCCGAGCGCCTCGGCGGCGCCGATGGCCCGTATGCGCTGCAGGCCGCGATTGCGGCGTGTCACGCGCGCGCGCGCACCGCCGGCGACACCGACTGGCCTCGCATCGCCGCGTTGTACGCGCGGCTTGCGGCCGTCACGCCGTCGCCGATCGTGGAGCTCAATCGCGCCGTGGCCGTCGGCATGGCGCACGGCGCGGCCCGCGGCCTCGCCATCGTCGAGTCGATTCAGGGCGACCCCGCGCTCGAGACCTATCCGTGGCTGCACAGCGTGCGGGGCGATCTGCTCGAGAAACTCGGGCGCCGCGCCGACGCGCGCGCCGCGTTCGAGCGCGCGGCCGCGCTCACGCGCAACAGCCGCGATCGCGCGCTGCTCGACGCGCGCGCCTCAGCGCTGCGTGATTGACGGGATGTGGTCGATCAGGAACTGGCGCACGCTGTCGTTGACGACCGACTGGTAGTAATTCGTGCCGTCGTTGCAGGCGCTCTGCGTCGTCGCCGACGAAATGCCGGCAATGCTCCAGCGGCCTCCCTCGGAGAGAAACAGCGGCCCGCCTGAATCACCCGAACAGATCGAGCTCGACGGCGGCGCGTACTGCGACTCGAGGCGCGACGCGCTGGCCGCCGACACCGTCGTGCTGCCCGCGCGCAGCTTCGTGGTGACGTCCGACTCGTCGCGCCCGAAGCCCGCGATGATCGCGGTCTCGCCCACGCGCCCGATTCGGCTCGTGAGAATCGACGCCTGTGGGCGCGGCAGATCTTCGCCGAGCAGGACAACGCCGATGTCGAAGGCGAGTGTGCTGGTGTTGAAACTCGGATGATGCGCGAACGACGCGGCGGTGAATTCCGGCCCCGCGCCCGGCCACACCAGCACCGTCGTGACTCCGCCGTCGAGACAGTGTGCCGCGGTCACGAGCGCGCGCGGCGTGACGAGCGTGGCGGTGCACGATCCGAGGAAACCGTTGGCGTCGCGCATGTTCAGCCGCACGACGGGGCTGTTGCCGACCGCGCACTCGGCGCCGCTGAGGATGGCCATCGAGCTCCCGAACGTGGAGCCGAGTGAGCCCACCACGTCGCAGGCCTGGGCGGCCGGAATCGGCGCGGGATTGCTGGGTTGCGTCGGCGTCGAGCCGCCTCCGCAGGCCGCCGCAGCGCCGGCAAAGGCCAGCAGCGCGGCACGGATGGCTGACGTCAGGGTCACGCTACACATATTGACACGGCCCGCAATCGGCTGGCCCCATTCCTGCTTAGACCGTTTCCGGCTCCCCCGCCAGTTCACCAGAACTCCCCGCCCCCCCGGAAGGGACGCCATGCGCCGGACACTGTACGGAGTGCTCGAAGACACGCGGGTGGCCGCCACGGCACTCCGCGTCCAGACGCCGGTGCTCGACCCCGGCATCAGCGACAAGCTCGCCCGTTTCGAGGCCGCGATCGACCATGCGCTGGCCTCGTCGCCGGACGGCTCCACGGTCGCGCAACCCGAAGAGCTGGTCGCCCTCGACGCGCTGTGCGATTTGCACCTGGCGCTGCAGCATCACGACGAGCCGCTGAAGGAACGGCTGCGGCCCATCGTCGACGAATGGATCGCGTACGCGGCGTCAACAGGACTCACCCCGCAGGAGCTGGCCCGGTCCGCCGGACAGGAAACGCGCTCGGAAATGGACGGCTGGCTGCAGTCGCTCGACTGAGCCGAAGCGGCCAACGGTTTGGCCGATCGGCCAAACTTTGGCTAGTCATCCGGCGCGATCTTCGAAAACAGGCCTGAATTCACCCCTTTCTGACGTCCAGCCCGGGCATGGCGCGTGCAACCCTGCGCACCACGCGCTGAGTTCCGTACGCGTGACGCTGGCAGCTCGCTGGGGAGTGGCTGCCGATGTCGCCTGCGGAGCTCGCGCTTCTCCTCTGCTCGATGGAGAGGCCCCCGGGGGGGCACGCCCGGGGGCCTTTCTTTTGCTAAATCACCTCGTTATACGGCGGCAAGTCACTTGACATGCCGTGGTATTCAGGCGCCGGACGGCTCAGGAAGCCCGGCAGGCTACCACGGCATGTCAAGTGACTTGCCGTTCTAACAAGGAGGCGACATGGCCGAGCACACTCCCATCCATAACCGCGGACCAGAAGAAGAGAAGCGCGAAGCTGCCGTGCACGAAAGCGCGGAGGATCAGGCGCGCCGGCCGCGTGTCGATCCCGCCGACCAGGAAGATCCGATCCCCCAGCAGGGCACCAATAAGAGCAAGGGCATCCGCGACGAGGCCTTGAGCTGAAACTCGTGTGGTCCAGTGATGAGCTGGACCACACCATCCCCACCGACTGAGATCGTCTATACGGTTACGACATCGTGCGCCGGCGGCACGCCGGCCTATGGCTTCACGATCAGGTTTCGGAACGCGCTTGTCGCGTCGGGCTTGGTGTAAAGCCCGAGGCGCCCGGAGACGGGCCGATCGAGCTCGTGCTCGACCTGCAGCGCGCCGCCGTTCACGGTGGCGCTGACGCGCCGGCCCTGCACCGTGAGCTCGAGGCGGTGCCATTGGTTCCTGGCGAGCTGTTCGTGATGCTCGCCATGCTTGATGACGGTGCGCTTCGGCCCGTCCATCCGCCACAGCGCGACGTTGCCGTCCTTCGTGTTGTAGCGCACGTAGTAGTACGACGATCCCTGATGGCCGAACGACAGGCCGGCCGTGTAGTCGTCGGTGCCGCCGATCATCTTGAACTCAATGCTGGCGGTGCCGCCGGTGAAGGTGGCCGGTTCGTTGAAGACGGCCAGCGGATAGCCTTCCTTCGCGGCCCACTTCGAGGCGTCGTGCGTGATGACGCCGCTCGCGTCGGTCGTCCACGTCCCCAGCACCGGCCTCACCTGCTGCGCGCCAATTACGATTGCTGGTAGTAGCACGCACACCGCCGCTAGCATCCATTTATTCGCATGCATTTCAACGTCCTCAACAGGAAGGTCCACTACTGGGCCAGCGCGATTATCGCCGTGCCGCTGTTCATCATCATCTGCACGGGAATCGTCCTGCAACTGAAGAAACACTGGGCCTGGGTGCAGCCGCCGGAACAGCGCGGCAGCGTGACCGCGCCGGTGCTGGAGCTCAGCGGCATTCTCGAGGCCGTCAAGCGCGAGCCCAGCCTCGGCGTCACCGGCTGGGAGGACGTCAACCGCCTCGACGTGCGGCCCGACAAGGGCATCGTCAAGGTCTGGCTCAAGTCCGACTGGGAGGCCCAGGTCGACCTCGGCACCGGCGAGATCAAGCAGATCTGGTTTCGCCGCTCGGACTGGATCGAGTCGATTCACGACGGGTCGATCTTCGGCGACGGCGTGAAGCTCGGACTGTTTTTCCCGACCGCGATCACGCTGCTGGTGCTGTGGCTGGGCGGCATGTGGATGTGGCTCTATCCGCTCATGAACAAGCGGCGCATCCGGCGCCGGAAGGCGACTGAAGCGCATCCGGTGCCCCGGGCGTTATAAGGTAATGCCAGTGTCGGACACCCGTCTCGGCCCGCTCGAAGCCCGCGTCCTCGATGCCCTCTGGGCACGGGGCTGCCCGTCGAGCGTGCGCGACCTGCAGCCCGCGTTTACCGGCATCGCCTACACGACGCTGATGACGACGCTGGACCGGCTGCATCGGAAGGGTGTGCTGGCGCGCGAAAAGCAGGGGCGCGCGTTCGTCTATGCGCCGCATGATTCGCGCGGGCGGTTTCAGGCCGCGCGGGCCGGCGGCAGCCTGGTGCCTCTGCTGGCCGATCGGGAAGGGGCCGGTGCGCTGCTGTCGTTTCTGGTCGACGCGGTCGGCGATCACGACCAGGCGCTGCTCGACGAGCTCGAGCGGCTGATTCACGAGAAGCGGAAGGAGGAGCAGCCATGAACTTTGCGCAGCGCTTCGTCCTCGTCGTGCTGGCCGCGTTTTTCGTGTCGAGCCTTGCCACGTCGCTCGTCGCGTATCTGTGCGCCGGCGTGGTGGTGCGCTCGTCGCATCGTGCAGGGGCCGCGACACGCGCGTGGACGCTTGCCGTCTATCGCCTGCTGCCGGCCCTGGCGTCGCTCGCCGCAACGGCCTTCATTCTCGCACCAGGCTATTTCCGCCACGAACAGCGCGACGACATCGAGGGCGTCGGCGTCGTGCTGGTGCTGGCGGCCGCGGCCGGACTCGTCATTCTGCTGACGTCGATCACGCGCGCCGTGCGAACCACGATGGCCACCGCGGCGCTGCGCCGCACGTGGCTGGCCACCGGCACGCCCCTGCCGCTCACGGTGGCGCGCATGCCGGCGTTCGCGATCGACACCGCCTTTCCGCTGGTGGCCGTGATCGGCGTGCTCCGGCCGCGGCTGTTCATCTCCACGTCGGTGCTGCACGGCTGTTCGCCGAGCGAGCTGCAGGCGATCGTCGAGCACGAACGGCGGCATGTGTCGGCGTTCGACAACGTCACGCGGCTGCTGATGGACGCCGCGCCCGACGCGCTGGGCTTCACGCGCGCCTCGCGCGCCTTGGCGGCCGCCTGGCATCAGGCCGTGGAGCATCGCGCCGACGACGCCGCTGGCCGCAGGCTGGAACTCGCCTCCGCCCTTGTGCAAGTGGCGCGCATCGCCGGGGCGTCGCGCCCTGTCGTGCTGCCCGCCAGCGCGCTCTATCGCGGGGAAGGCATCGAAGATCGCGTGCGCCGGCTGGTGAGCGGCCAGGCCGAAGCCCGTGATGCCGGCCACTCGCGCGCGCTTGCCGCCGTGACCGTGGCGATGACTGCGGCACTCGCGGCCGCTGCCGCCAGCCCGTGGGTGTCGAGCGCCGCGCATACGCTGCTCGAAACGCTCGTCTCGCTGCCCTGAGACGAACTACGAGCGCTGGTAGTAAGCGGCGCGCTCCTTTAAATTCAGCTGATGCGTAATCTCCGTCTTGCGGCCGTCCTGCTCGTGATGAGCGCGGCGCCCGCTGCGGCATTTCCCGGACGCGTCATCGACGACCGCACCGGGAATCCCGTCGCCAACGCGGAAGTGTCCATCCTGGGCATGACCGGCTCGGTGAAGACCGATGCGGCCGGACGCTTCACCTGGACGCCGGATCCGAAGCCGCCGTTCGAAATTCTCGTCATCCTTCCGACCGGCGCGCTGGCGAAGCCGGTGCTGATCGAAACGCTTGGCGCCGAGGTCACCGTTCGCGTCAGCGCGATCGCCGAGCAGGTCACGGTGACCGGTGCGGCCCCGAGCATCGATGCCTCGCCGGCGGCGGGCATGACCTCGGTGTCGGGCCGCGACATCGCCGTGCGATCGCCCGAGAATCTGATTCAGGCGCTCGAGAACGTGGCCGGCGTGAACCAGGTCTCGGAAGGCCACGCGGGCGTGCCGGCGCTGCGCGGGCTGTCGGCCGGCCGCACGCTGATTCTGATCGACGGCGGGCGCGTGACGTCCGAGCGCCGCGTCGGACCGAGCGCCACCTTTCTCGATCCGTCGGTGCTCGAAGGTGTCGATGTCGCGCGCGGGCCGGGATCGGTCGCCTATGGCTCGGATGCCTTCGGCGGCGTCATCGCGGCGCGCACGCGGCGCGTGGAAGCCGGCGATCCGCTGCACCTGCGCGGCCTGGTGACGTTTGGCGCCGGCGTGCCGGAGCAGCGCTACAGCGCCGAGGCCGGCCGCGGATTCGCGGCGACGGGGCTGTTTGCGCAGGCGCACTACCGCAACGCCGAGGATTACGACAGCGCGGAAGGCGACGTCTTCAACTCGGGATGGGAAGACGCGGGCTTTCTCGTGCGCACGACGCACGCGCTCGGGGCCAACCATCTGTCGTTCGGCTGGCAAAGCGACTTCGCCACGGATCTGGAGCGGCCGCGCAACAACTCGCGCCGCGTGCGGTTCTTCTACCCGGAAGACACGTCGCATCGCCTGACGGCCAACTACCAGATTGGCAGCGCGGGCCCCTTCGGCGCGCTCGCCATCGACGCGCTCATCGGCAGCTACACCAACATCACCGACCAGGACACGTTCGCCACCGCCACCACGCCGCGGGCCGTGGAGCGCGCGGACGTGCGCGCACGTGATTATCAGCTGCGCGCCGTGTCCGAGCGCGCGCTGGGCGACACGCGCCTGATGGCCGGCCTCGACATCAGCGGGCGCTTCGGGCTCGACGCGCTCGACATCATGGAGGAGTACGACCTGTCGGGCGCGCTGGCCGGCACCACCAGCAACGTGTCCATCGATGGCGCGCATCGCAACGACAGCGGCGTGTTCCTGCAGATCGACAGCGCGCTGGCGCCGCGCGTCTCGGCAGCGGCGGGCGGCCGTTTCGATTACGTGACGACAAAGAACCCGGGCGGGTTTTTCGGCAGCCGGTCGACAGCGCACGGCGCCTTCTCGGGCTTCGGCTCGTTGACCGCGGGCCCGTTCGAGGGTCTGACGCTCACCGGGCAGGTGGCGCGCGGGTTCCGCGATCCGGTGCTGTCCGATCGCTACTTCCGCGGCCCGTCGGGGCGCGGCTTCATCACCGGCAATCCCGATCTCGACCCGGAGTCGAGCCTGCAGTTCGACGGCGCGGTCCGCTATACGGCCGGCCGCGTGCGGCTCGGCGTCAACGCGTACCACTACACCATCTCCGACCTGATCGAGCGGTACGGCGACGATGACGACTTCTTCTTTCGCAATCGCGGAGAAGCCGTCGTGACCGGGCTGGAGGCCGAGGCGCAGGCGTCGCTGCCGGCGCAGATGGCGATCGAATTCACGGCGCAGATCGCCCGCGGCGACACGCCCGGCGACAGCGCGCTCGGCGAGCGCGGCCGCGTGCCGCTCGACGGGATCACGCCGGCAACGTTCACCGTGCTCGGCCGGAAGATGTTCGGCGCGCGCGGGTTCGCGCAGGCGCGCGCGGCCTGGTTTGCGGAGGACGACACGCCGGGGCCGACCGAGCGCGAAGTCAACGGCTACACGCTGATCGATCTCGCGGGCGGCCTGCACGTGCTGCCGCGCCTCGAGGTGCGCGGCCAGATCCGCAACCTGTTCGACGCGGCGTACTTCGCGACGCAGGCGGCGCGCGCGGTGCTGGCGCCCGGCCGCTCGCTGTCGATTTCGCTGATCGCGACGTACTGAGTCGCGCCGCGCCTGAGCTGCACCGATTTCGGGCAGGCCGTTTGCGAAGGAATGAGTCATGTGGACTCGTTCCCGCCAATCGGCGGTCATTCTGGCTCTTGTGTTCTCGTCCGCGGCGGCGTTCGCCGTCGCGGGCACCCCTGCCATAACCGGCGACGTTCAGCGCTATCAGATCATGCGCGGCGATACGCTCGCGCTCGTGGCCGCCCGCTTCGGCCTCGAGCCCGCGGTGCTGGCGCGTGACAACGGCATCCCGGCCAACGCGCGGCTGAAGCCGGGCGAGACGATCGAGGTCGACAACCGGCACATCATCCCCACGGGCTTCACCGACGGCATCGTGATCAACCTGCCGCAGCGCCGCCTGTTCCTGTTTCGCGGCGGATCGCTGAAGGCGTCGTATCCCGTGGCGGTGGGAAGCGGCGGATGGCGGACGCCGGTTGGCGAATTCACCGTGCGCGAGATGGAAGTCGATCCGTCGTGGGAAGTGCCGAAGTCGATTCAGGCCGAGATGGCGCGCGAGGGCAAGCGCGTGCTGACGCGCGTGGCGCCCGGGCCGGACAACCCGCTGGGCACGCGATGGATCGGGCTGACGCCGTCGATTGGCATCCACGGCACGAATGCGCCGTCGAGCATCTTCAAGTACTCGACGCACGGCTGCATCCGGATGTCGATCGAGGACGTCGAGCACCTGTTCGAGCAGGTGACGAAAGGAGATCGCGCGGTCATCATCTACGAGCCGCTGCTTGCGGCGAAAGACGGGCGCACGGTCTTTGTGGAAGTGCACCGCGATCCCTACGGGCGCGGCGGCGTGACGAAGGCCGCGCTGGCGGCGACGCTGGCGGAGATCGGCGCCGCGGATCTCGCCGCCACGCCCGCGGCCGCCCAGGCCCTGAAGCAGCGCGAAGGAAGAGCGGTGATAATCCTGGAGTGAAGGATTCGCCTGTCCGGGTCGCGGCGGTGCGCCGCGTGGGCGCCTCCCCCACCGGCCCCGCCGCCGACGCCGATCTCGTCGCCGTCGAAGAACCCCTGCTGCTCGAACTCGAATATGGACCACGCGGCGATCGCCGGCGCGTCAGCGCGGGCGTGCTGCTGCGCACGCCCGGCCGCGACGAGGACCTCGCCGCCGGCCTGCTCTTCGCCGAGGGCTTCATCCACAGCGGACAGGACATCGAGGCGTGCCTCACCGCCGGCGCCGGCCACCTGCGCGTCAGCCTCAGCCCCTCGACGCCGATCGACGACCGGCTGGCGCGCCGCGTGCTCGTCCGCTCCAGCGCCTGCGGCCTGTGCGGCCGCGACGCCATCGACGATTTGCGCGCGCTGGGAACCGCGACGCTGCCGCCTGGCCCCGAGGTCACGCGTGACACCCTGCAGTCGCTGCCGGCGGCCCTCAGGGCCCGTCAGGCCGCCTTCGATGAGACCGGCGGCATTCACGCGGCGGCGCTCTTCGACGCCGGTGGCCGGCTCATCGCCTCGGCCGAGGACGTCGGACGCCACAACGCCGTCGACAAGCTCGTCGGCTCACTCCTCCGTCGCGCGCCGGGACCGGCCTCCCACCCGCCGCCGGCGATTCTCATCGTCAGCGGCCGCGCCGCCTTCGAGATCGTGCACAAGGCCGTGCGCGCGGCCGTGCCGGTGCTGGCGGCCGTCGGCGCGCCGTCGAGCCTGGCGGTCGAGACGGCCCGCGCGTTCAACCTCACCCTCGCCGGCTTTCTGCGCGAAGATCGCTTCAACCTCTATTCCGGCTTCGACCGGATTGTGTAATCTGGACGGACCCCATGGCCATCGCGCTCGGCACCGACATCCTCCTTCAGAAGGACCTGCTCAAAGGCCGGCGCATCGGCCTCGTGTGCAACCCCGCGTCGATTGATTCGGGATTCCGCCACGTCACCGATCGCGCCGCCGAGGCCGGCGTGGTCATCGCGGCGCTCTTCGGGCCGCAGCACGGCATCCGCTCCGACGTGCAGGAGAACATGATCGAGTCGCCGCACGCCGAAGATGCGGCGCGCCGCGTGCCCGTGTATTCGCTCTACAGCGAAACGCGCGAGCCGACCGACGAGATGCTGGCCGGGCTCGACGCGCTCGTGATCGATCTGCAGGACGTCGGCACGCGCATCTACACCTACATCTACACGATGGCCTACTGCCTGAAGGCCGCCGCCCGCAACGGCCTTCCGGTGATCGTCTGCGATCGCCCGAACCCGATTGGCGGCGTGGCGGTGGAAGGGCCGATGCTCGAGAAGGGCTACGAGTCGTTCGTCGGCCTGTACGAGCTGCCGATGCGCCACGGCATGACCATCGGCGAGCTCGCGCGGATGTTCAACGAGCACATGGGGCTCGGCGCGAAGCTCGAAGTGATTCCCATGCAGGGCTGGCGCCGTGACCTGTACTTCGACGCCACGGGCCTGCCCTTCGTGCTGCCGTCGCCGAACATCCCGACGCTCGAGTCGGAGATCGTCTATCCGGGCGCTGTGCTGTTCGAGGGCATCAACGTCTCGGAGGGGCGCGGCACGACCAAGCCGTTCGAGTTGATCGGAGCGCCGTGGGTGAAGGATCCCGAGGCGTTCTGCGCGCGCCTGAACGGGCTGGGGCTTCCGGGCGTCGTGTTCCGGCCGCATGCCTTCGAGCCGACGTTCCACAAACACGCGAAGAGGCTCTGCGGCGGCTGTCAGGTGCACGTCACCGATCGCGAGCAGTTTCGTGCGGTGGAAACCGGCGTGGCCCTCGTCATCGCCTTCCGCGACGCGGACCCGGCGGCGTTCGCGTGGCGCGAGCCGCCCTACGAGTACGAATACACGCTGCTGCCGATCGACATCCTCTTCGGATCGGACAAGCTGCGGAAGGGCATGGACGCCGGCCTCACGGCACGGCAGATTGCGGCGGACTGGACGGAGTCCGTGCGCGCGTTCGAGCAGGTGCGCTCGAAGTTCTTGATCTACTGACGGCTGCTGACGCGACCACTCAACTGCGGGTCCTGGCCAGGCCCGGCGCCTTCCGCTCCTGCTTCGTCTCGGGCTCGATGTGCTTGATCAGGTGCGCCTTGAGCGAGGCGAAGGCGTCCTCGGGCGTGTTCACGCGCTCCATCAGCTGCAGATCCTGCCGCTCGATCGCCCCCCACTCCACCAGCGGCCCGAAGTCCAAGATCGGATCCCAGTAGTCGGTGCCGTAGAGAATGACCTTCAGCTCTTTCGAGAGCTTTTCGGTTTGCGCGAGCGTCAGGATTTCGAACATCTCGTCGAGCGTGCCGAAGCCCCCGGGAAAGATCACCAGCGCCTTGGCCAGATACGCGAACCAGAACTTCCGCATGAAGAAGTAGTGGAACTCGAACGCGAGGTCGGCGTTGACGTAGCGGTTGACGCCCTGTTCGTACGGCAGGCTGATGTTCAGGCCGATGCTCTTGCCGCCCGCCTCGCGCGCGCCGCGGTTGGCCGCCTCCATGATGCCGGGCCCGCCGCCCGAGCACACGACGAACCGGTGGTGCTCGGTCGGCAGCGCCAGCGACCACGTCGTCAGCATGCCGGCCAGCTGCCGCGCCTCTTCGTAATAGCGCGACCACTCCACCGCCTTGGCCAGGCGCTTCATTTCCGCTTCATGCGTGGCCTGGCGCTTCGCCTCGGGAATGCCGCGCACCCTGGCGTGCGCGCGGCGCGCCGCATGGCGGCTCTGCACGCGCGCCGATCCGAAGAAGACGACGGTGTCCTGGATGTTCTCGCGCTTGAAGCGCCGCAGGGGATCGAGATATTCCGAGAGAATCCGGACCGGCCGCGCCTCGTCGCTGCGCAGGAAGTCCTCATCGAAGTAGGCCCGCTTCTTGTCCATCGCCATTAGAAAAACTGTATCATCGCCGCATGATCGGGCAGCGGCATCACCGGGGCACGCGCATCGCGGCGGCATGCGCACTGCTATGGTTGGCGGCGTCGGTAACCGCCGCGCAGGGCACGGGCTGGCAGCTTCCGGCGACCGCCGCCGACGAGAAGAATCCGGTGGCCGTTACGCCGGCGACGCTCGCGGCGGGACGAAGGATCTTCCGTGAGAATTGCCAGCGCTGCCATGGGCCGCAGGGCAAGGGCGACGGCTCGGACGCCGATCCGAAATACAAAGCGCGCATGGATCTCACCAGCGCGGCCCGCGCCGACCGCAACCCCGACGGCATCGTCTTCCACAAGATTCTCAGCGGGCGCCAGAAGCCGAAGATGCCGGCCTTCAAGGACAAGCTCACCACCGAGCAGGTGTGGACGCTGGTCGGCTACGTCCAGTCGCTGCGTGCGAAATCCTAGAGCGTTCGAGCACACGATGACCATCGCCGCGCCGCCCGCGGCGGTGTTCCA
Organism: Vicinamibacterales bacterium; assembly: GCA_036675475.1. GTDB lineage: Bacteria > Acidobacteriota > Vicinamibacteria > Vicinamibacterales > SCN-69-37 > JALYRV01. Next base: position 33,229 of record JAKFEY010000036.1, on the reverse strand, counting down.
GGCGTTCTTCGATCCGCACGCACTTGCCGCCTGGTGGCAGGCGGTGCGCTCGGTCACCACGCCGGTCGCGCTCGGCGTGTATGCCGTCGAGTGGAAAACCAGCGAGTGGGTTGACGACCGGCTCGGCCCGCTGGGCGGTGTCTTCCACGGCACTGTGATCGACGTGCGCGACGGGCGCGAGTTCACCGTCGCGGAATGCTGGTGGCTGCCGCCGTCGGGCGACCCGATCGGCCCCATGAGCCTGCACGTCACCTGCGCGCCGGATGGCGATGGCTGCGCGCTGACCGTGCAGCAGCGCGGCCACGAGCCGTCACCGCGCTGGGATCGTTATTACGAACTGATCGCGCGCGGCTGGCACTCGTCGCTCGCCGCACTCAAACGGCTGGCCGAACAACACGCGGTGTGACCGGGCTCAGACGTGGCGCCGTCAGCGGGTCACGCCGAGCAGGCGCGCCGCCAGTATCGTGAGCGGCAGCGCGCCGAAGCTGAGAAGCGCGCCCATCTTGGCCGCGTTGAGCGTGGCGCCGCCATCGGGGAATGCGGCGGTCGTGAAGAACAGCGCGACGGTGAAGCCGATGCCCGCCGCGATGCCGAGCACCGCGACGGCGCGGTAGTCGAGGCCGGGCGCGCGCTCGAAGCCCACCATCTGTCCCACCGCGGTGGCCACCAGAATGCCCAGCGGCTTGCCGACGACGAGGGCAACCAGCACGGCCCAGGTGATCGTGCCGACCGATGACAACGGCACCCCCGCGTTCGCGAAGCCGAAGAAGAACAGGATGATCTGCACGGGCACCTTGAAGTCGTGCTCGAAGCGGTTCAGCGTGTCGGTCTGCGCGGGCTCGCGGTCGTCGAACATGCCGAGATCGCGCCTGGCATGCGGCATCAGGGGGATGATCGGCACCAAGGCGAGCGCCGGATGCAGGCCGCCCAGGTACATGCCGGTCCACGACAGCGCACCGCAGCCAAAAATGTACGGCCAGTACGGCTTGATCTTTCGCCGCCGCATCAGTTCGGCAAATGCCATCGCCGGCAGCAGCCACGCCACGAGCTTGCCGGCCGACACCGCGCCGCTCGGATAGAACACCGCCAGCACAATCAACCCGAGCGCATCGTCGGCAATGGCCAGCAGCAACAGGAATGGCACCGCCGGATGCGTGCGATTGAATACCGCGATGACGGCGAGATATGAGAACGCGATGTCGGTGGCGCACGGAATGGCCCAGCCGCGCGCGAGCTCGGGGCTGCCAGTGGCCGAAACGATGCCGATGTAAATGAGCGCCGGCGCGGCCATGCCGCCGACGGCCGCGAGCAGCGGCGTGGCCGCCTTGCGCGGCGACGCGAGCGCGCCGCCCGGGAGCGTCGCCTCGAACACTTCCTTCGCCGCAAGCGCGAAGAAGAACACCATCCCGATGTCGTTCACCGCGAAATGAATGGCGTGCGCGTAATGCTCGTAGCTCTGGAGGTCCGTGTTTGCCCAGATGAGCGCGGCGAGCGCGCCCGCGACCAGCAACAGGGAGTTGTCGATGACGAGGCGCCAGAGCTTCACGGTTGTCCGATCTGCTGAAGGTGAAGAAAGTTCGAATGCGGATGCGCGCGGTCGGCGCTGACGCGCACGAAGACGACGACGGCGTCGTGGGCCAGCAACCCGCGTTCGACCAGTGAATCCCGGACACCATCGATGCTCTCGGCGGGGCCCCCTGCGCCCCGCTCCGTTCCCTCGCGTCCTTCCGCGCCGCACAGGACCGGCGTGACGCCCCAGAGCAGGGCCAGCCGCGCTGCCGTGGCCGCGAACGTCGTGGCCGCGAAAATCGGCGCGCGCGGGCGGAATGCCGAGAGGAGCCGCGCCGTCTTGCCGTTGCGCGTGACGGCGACGATGGCGTCGGCCTCGCCGCTGGTGGCGAGCGTGACGGCCGCCTCGCAGAGCGCGCGGCCGTGCAATGAAAAGATCGGATCGTCCAGCACCGGCATGGTGCGGCGGTCGACGCCGCCCGGCATCGCTTCGGCTTCGCGAATGACCGCGTCGAGCATCTGCACCGCGCGCAGCGGATACGCGCCGGCGGCCGTTTCGTCCGACAGCATGATGCCGTCGGCGCCGTCGGCGACGGCGTTGGCGGCGTCGCTGACCTCGGCGCGTGTCGGGCGCGGCTCGGCGCGCATCGAGTCGAACACCTGCGTGGCCACAATCACCGGCACGCCCTCGCGCCGCGCGCGGCGCACGAGATCCTTCTGCACGGTCGGCACCCGCTCGAGCGGCATCTCGAGCCCGAGATCCCCGCGCGCCACCATCAGGCCGTCGGCTTCGTTGAGGATCGCGTCGATCTCGAGCAGGGCCTGCGGCCGCTCAATCTTCGCGACGATCGGCACGTGCCCCTTCCCTTCCTCCTCGAGAATCTTCCGGGCCGCGCGCACGTCATCGGCCGACTGCACGAAGCTCACCGCGACGATGTCGATGCCGATCGAGAGGCCGAAGCGCAGATTCGACGCGTCGCGCTCGGTGATGGCCGACGGGGGCAGCGAAATGCCCGGCGCGTTGATGCCCTTCTTGCCGGTGAGCGTGCCCCCGTTGAGCACTTCGGTGATGAGCACGCCCGGTTCGCGCGACACCACGCGCAGCTCGATGCGCCCATCGTCGACCAGCAGGTGATCGCCGGGCTGCGCCGCCTGGATGAGGCCGGCGAAGGCGACCGACACGCGCGAGACGTTGCCGTCGAAGTCGCCGTGTTCGAGCCGCAGGGTCGCGCCCGGCAGCAGCAGCACCGGCTCGGGCAGCCGGCCGATGCGGATTTTCGGGCCGGGCAGATCCTGCAGAATCGCGACGAAGCGTCCGGCATCCTGCGAGGCCCTGCGCACGCTGGTGACCAGGGCGGCATGCGACTCATGCGTGCCGTGCGAGAAATTGAGGCGGAAAATGTCGACGCCGGCGTCGACGAGCGCGCGGATCGTGTCGGGAGCGCTGGTGGACGGGCCAAGTGTGGCAATTATGCGGGTGTGGCGCATCGACAATCGTCACAGCTTACAATCGCGGGAGCCGTGTCACAAACCGCACAAACGCCGCGCCGCGTGCTCGTCGTCGGCCGCAGCGATCGCGAGGGCGTGCTCGCCGCCGCAAAGCGCCTGCCGGCCGACGGCCTGATGATCTGCATCGACGGCGACCGCCACGCGGCGGCCCGCGCGATCGCGCACTTCGAGCGCGAAGGCGTCGCCCGGCGCGTCAGCGTCATGGTGGGCGAGCCGGCGCTGTTCCTGCGGAAGGTCGCCGGGCCGTTCGAGCTGATCCTGGCGTCGGGCGGGCATGGCATCGACCTCGCGGAGGAGCTGCGCGCGAAGCTGGCGCCCGGCGGACGTATTCTTGACCTATGAGATCACTCGAGGACTTCCGGAAATTCCGCGAAACGATGAACGCGCGCATTCTCGAGAGCGACAACCTCGAGATCAAGCGGTTTTTCGCGCTCGACACGCGCGCGTACGAACGCGGCGCGCTGCCGGTGAAGACGAAGGAGCTGCTCGGCCTCGTGGCGTCGCTCGTGCTGCGCTGCGACGACTGCGTGACGTATCACGTCATTCGCTGCAAGGAAGAAGGCGTGACCCGCGCCGAGTTTCTCGACGCCTTCAACATCGGGCTGGTTGTCGGCGGCTCGATCACGATTCCGCATCTGCGCCGGGCGGTGGCGACGCTCGACGAGGTCGAAGGCATCGCCGGCGGCCAGGCCGGACCGCCACACACAGTCCCGGAAACCACTTGACTTGCCGTGGTAGCCTGCCGAGCGCTGTGACGGGCGAGGCGCCCGACTACCACGGCGAGTCAAGTGTGTCTCCGTCCAAGCATGCCTGATAGGATCGCTCGATGCGTCTGAGACTCATTCCCGCCGTGGCCGCGATTGCGCTTGCCCTGGCCGCGCCGGCCTGCGCGCAAGGCCAGGAGGTCGAAACGCTGCGGCGTGAAGTCGAGGCGTTGAAGCTGCAACAGGCGCAACTCGCCGAGGAGCTGCGCCGCCTGCAGCAGGCCATGGGCGTGCGCTCCGCGTCGCTCTCGCTCGGCACGGCGCCGTCGCGCGGCCGGGCCGACGCGCCGCTCGTGCTGGTCGAGTTCTCCGACTACGAGTGCCCCTTCTGCATCCGGCACTTCACGCAGACGATGCCGGAGCTCGAGCGCGAGTACATCTCCACGGGCAAGCTGCGCTACGTCTTCATGGACTTTCCGATCGATCAGCTGCACCCGGCCGCGCTGAAGGCGCACGAAGCCGCGCGCTGCAGCGGCGAGCAGGGCAAGTTCTGGGACATGCACCAGCGGCTGTTTTCGCCCGCCGGCACGCACGGCGTCGATCGGCTGAAGCAGCTCGCGTCGGAGGTCGGCCTCGATCGCGCGACGTTCGACGCGTGCCTCGACAGCGGCCGCATGCAGGCGCCGGTGCGCGCCAGCGTGGACCGCGCCACGCAGCTCGGGGCCGACGGCACGCCGCAGATGTATCTCGGCGTCGCCGACGCCAGCGGCTCCTTCCGCATCATCCGCTCCATCCGCGGGGCCGTGCCGTTCGAGCAGATGAAGCAGGTCATCGACGCCCTGCTCGCGCCGCGCTGACGCGCGCCCGCGCGAGCGTGGCCGAATGCGAGGTGTTTCTGCCCGCCGACTTGATCAGAACGCGGAGGAGGCGGGCGGAAATACCTCGCGTTCGGCGTGAGCGAGCGACCGCCACCATAGCGGCGCTGCGCAACGCATCGGGCTCCCGCGAGCGTCTCGCTCACGCCCGCTGCGCCAGACACGACTCCGTCCGAGCGCCGCGCTAGTTCGGTTTGACGAGGGCCTTGAGGACCGTGAGGGCCTCGGCTTCGGCGAGGGCTTCGTTGAGCTCGTGCAGGCTGTAGGTCTTCGCGCCGATCGCGTGCCACGGCACGTGGCGCGCGTGGCACTCGAGGATGCGGAGCGCGCGCAGGAAGTGTCCGGCTTCGCTGCCCCAGCATCCGCGAATCTCGAGATGCTTGCGGTTGATCTGTTCGTGCGCGTTGAGGCGGCTGTCGCCGACGTTCGTGTAGTGGCCGACGATCACGTAGCGGCCGCCGTTGCGCGCGAGGTTCGGGCCTTCTTCGATGGCGGCGGCGGATCCGGCCGCTTCGATTACGACGTCGGCCAGCTGGCCGCCGGTGAGGTCCGACACGCGCTGCCGCCGCTCGTCGGGTGGCGTGCGATCCAGATCGAGCGTGACGTCGGCGCCCATGCGCGCGGCCATCGCCAGCCGATCCGGCGGCGCGCCGATGGCGATGATCGTGCCCGCGCCGGCAATGCGCGCGAGCGCGATCAGGCTCAGGCCGACGGCGCCGGTGCCCTGCACGACAACCGTGTCGCCAAGCTGGATCGACGCGCGCTCGATGCCGTGTACGGCGGTGAGCAGTCCGCATCCGCCGCCGATGTAATCCTCGAACGTCACGCGGTCGGGCAGCTTCGCGAGCACCACGCCCGGCTCCAGATACACCGCCTGCGACCATCCGCCGAACAGCCCCTCGGCCGCCGAATCGGTGATGCCATAGACGCGGCGCGACGCGCAGCGCGTGGGCGTGCGGTTGACCGTGCACGCCATGCAGCGGCCGCACGTGCGATGCACGTCGAAAAACACCACGCGATCGCCTTCATGAATTCGGGTGCCGTCGATCGCCACGGCCTGGCCGCGCGCCTGCTCGAGCACGCCCGCCGTGACGTGGCCGGGAATGATCGGATAGGGCACGCCGGCGAGCCGCCCGTGCCATAGATGCACGTCGGTGCCGCAGACTTCGGAGAAGGACGTGCGCAGCAGCGCGGAGCCCTCGGCCAGCTGAGGTGCGCGGAACTCGCGCACTTCAATCGGCGCGCGCGGCGCCGTCATGACGGCAGCAAGAATCGGGTGTGACACGTGGTAAAATCCAGTCTCCGGCGACAGCTTATCTCAGCAATAACGTGCAGTGAACCTGCTCCCCGGCAGCTTCCACACAAATGAAGAAGATTTACGTGTGCCTCCTGGGCGCAGCCCTGCTGGTTGCGTCCTCCGCAGAAGTCTCCGCGCAGTCGTCACGGCAGTTCAAGCCGAAGGCGCGGAAGCAGTATTTCGCCGTCAGCACCGACTGGCTCAACATGATGCCGCTGCATCTGAAGGAAGCGCCCTTCGAGCAGCTCGTCGGGCGCGAGCTCGGCACGTCGCAGCGCAAGGACTGGGATTACGAAAGCCGCGGCGACGGCGGCCTCACGCAGGTCGACGTGCTCGAGTACAAGCGCCGCTCGCGCGGGTTTGGCGTGGCCGTCTATCCGTTCGGCTCCTCGGCGGGTCCGACGCTGATGCTGAAAGGCTCGTTCGAGAATCTGCCCTCATTCAGCGCGCGCTTCGACGGCCCGTCCAACGTGTCGTCGTACGAGCTGGTGGATGCCAAGGCGTATGACGCCGGCCTCGGCGTCATCTTTGCCGACCGCTCGCCCGGCTGGGGGCTCGGCAGCCACGCGTATGTCATCGGCGGCGTCGGCCGCCTCGACTCCGCGCACGGCACCGGCGGCCGCGTCTTCGGCGAGGGCGGCGGCGGCCTCAGCGTCGGCCCCATCGGCGTCGAGATCGCCATGAAGTTCGCCTACAACAAACTGAAGTCGCCCATCGAGCACAGCTTCTACACCGTGCCGGTCACGGTCCGCGCGACGATCGGGTTCTAGACAGAGAGTCTCGTACGACATCAAGCTGCTCACACCCCTGATGGGGACAGGTCTCTTCGACACCTGTCCCCACCAATCAACGCGGTGGCAGCAGCTATCTGCTGATAGAGAACAGGCTTCGAACAGCACGCAGCGCTGCCGGATGGTAGATCGTTGCGTGCGTTTCCTTGTCCATCCGCTCGAACGTAAACGAGATCCGCGCCGGCTTCTGGGCGGACAGCGCCGCCGCAAAGCGCGTCACCGCATCCGCGCGATCGCCGTCGCTGCTGACGGCCAGAAACAGCCTCGTGTCTTTCAGGCCTTCGGGCAGCCGCCCGGCCTGTGACACCAGCGCGCCGTCGTTCCACCACAGACTGGGATCGAACGCGATGTAGGTGTCGAACAGCGCGGGTTCGATCAGCAGCGTCTCCACCACGAACAGGCCCGCGAGCGACTCGCCCATAATCGCGGTCTCGCCCGTCGTCCGGTAGCGAGCCTTGATGGCCGGCATCAGCTCGGTGCGGATGAACGCGCGAAATGCCGCCGATCCGCCCACGCGCGGCGCAATCTTCCTGTCCTCCGCGTTCGACGTCGGGCCGGTCATGTCGCGCCGCCGCTCGGTGTTCTCAATCCCCACCAGCAGAAACGGCCGCATCGTCCCATTCCCCGACGACACCTGCAGCAACCCGGCGACGTGCAGGAAATCTTCCTGGATGCCGCCGTCGGGCATGTACAGCACCGGCAGCGGCGCCTCGGGGGCGAGGCCGTACGGCGAGGGCCGGTACACGTTGATGGTGCGCGTCTCACCCAGTGCTTTCGAGTCGATCGTGAACGTGTCGCCGATCGTCAACGGAGTCTGCTGGGCGAGAAGAGCGAGCAGCACGAGATGCGTCACGTCCGCAGTCTATCGCAGGCGTCCTGTTCAATAATGGACGCGCCATGTCCGAGCTTTCGTCGATCGCAGACGCGTCATCGGCCCTTCGACGCGGCCATCTGAGCGCCGTCGAACTGGTGCAGGAGGCCATCGCCGCGTTCGCGCGGCACGGCGCCGCCACCAACGCCTTCATCACCTTCACGCCCGACGCCGCGCTCGCCGACGCACGCCGCTGCGATGCCGACGCCGCGCGCGGGCACTGGCGCGGCGCGCTCCACGGCATCCCGGTTTCGTACAAGGATCTGATCGACGTCGCGGGCACGGTGACCACGGCCGGATCGCGCGTGCTGCCCGATACGCCGGCCGCGCGCGACGCCGGCGTGGCCGCGCGCCTGCGCGCCGCGGGCGCCATCAGCCTCGGCAAGACCAACCTGCACGAGTTCGCCTTCGGCACCACGAGCGAGGACTCCGCATTCGGTGCGGTGCGCAACCCGCTCGATCTTTCGCGCATGGCCGGCGGATCGAGCGGCGGCTCGGCAGCGGCGGTGGCGACGGGCATCGGCTTCGCGTCGGTCGGCACCGACACCGGCGGCTCCATTCGCATTCCCGCCGCCCTCTGCGGCACCGTCGGTTTCAAGCCGGCGTACGGCGACGTGCCGGCAACCGGCGTCGTGCCGCTTTCCACGTCGTTCGATCATGTGGGCCCGCTCGCGAGGTCGGTGGACGATGCGTGGGTGATGTGGCGGGTGATGCGCGGGCAGGCCGGCGATGCCATGGCGAGGGACGCGCGGCCGGTCACAGGCCTGAAGCTCGGCGTCCCGACAGGCTATTTTTTCGATCTGCTCGAAGACGGCGTGCGCGCGGCGTGGCAGCACGCGATCGATGCGCTGGTGCGCGAAGGCGCGATCGTGCGCGAGGTCGCGATTCCCCACGCGTCAACGATCACGGACACCTACGTACCCGTGGTGTTCTACGAATCGTGGGCGTGGCACAAGGACTTCATCGCGACGCGCCGCGACAGATACACGCCGGCGGTCGGCTCGCGGCTGGAGATGGGCGAGAAGGTGACGGCCGAACAATACGCGCAGGCGCTCAGGGGGCGGGACGTGTTGACCGCCGATGTCGAAGCGGCGCTCGCGGATGTTGACGTGCTGGCGCTGCCCGCCATGCCCGTCACGGCCCTGCCGCTCGGCACGGCGGAGGTCCGCTTCGGCGATCGCGTGGAGCCGGTGCGCGCCGTCATGCTGCGGCTCACGCAGCTGTTCGACATCAGCGGCCACCCGGCGATTTCACTGCCCATTGCCACGCCCGGCTCCCCGCTGCCCTCAGGTTTGCAGCTTGCGGGCCGGAAAGATCAGCCCGAGCGCCTGCTGGGCGCCGCGGCCGGCATCGAGCGCGCGCTCGAGTAGCCGCGCGCTCAGATTTGCGGCGGCACCGGATTGACCGGCGGCGGCTCGGGGTTCACTTCGGGCGGCGTGCCGATCGGGCCTTCGGGCGGCGGCACGGGGCGCGTATCGGGCGCGGGCACCTGCGGCGTCTTCTCGGGCGCGGCCGGCGTCTGTTCCGGATCGCGGGGCTTCGGTTGCGTCATGAGTGCATTCGTTGCAACAATCGAACCTCAGAATGAAAAACGTTACCGTCAACGAAGCCCATCAGCTGCAACAGGACGGCTCGACCTACGTCGACGTCCGCTCCACCCGCGAATTCCAGGCCGGCCATCCCGCCGGCGCCGTCAACGTGCCGCTGCTCGAACATGACGACAGCGGCCAGATGACGCAGAACCCCGACTTCCTTCGCGTCATGAAGGCCTCGTTTCCGCAGGACTCGAAGCTCCTCATCGGCTGTCAGGCCGGCATGCGCTCGATGAAGGCGGCGCAGATGCTCGAGACGTTCGGGTTCACGGACGTCACGAACGTGCGCGGCGGCTTCGGCGGCGCGCGCGATCAGGCCGGCACGCTGACCGAGCCCGGCTGGACCACCGCGGGCCTGCCCGTCGAAACGGACGCGCCGGCCGGCCGCACGTACGGGGCGCTGCTCGACAAGACGGACCAGGCCGACAACGCGTGATGCGCTCGTGATCGCCAGGTTCTTCCACGACTGGGAGCGCCGGCTCGCGTCCGTGACCACGGATCGCGTGGTGCGCCCGTTCGAGTGGGGACTCGACTGGGTCGATGTCGCGCCGCCGCACGACGCGCCGGAAGCCGCGCTGCGCGCGTGGGCGCGCGACACGACGGCCGCGAGCGACCGCTTCTATCACGTCGATCCCGCGCCGTCGTACGCGTTCGACGGCCGGGACCTGACGTTCGCAAGCGCAGTCGTCACGCCGCACCCCGAGAACAACACCGTCCGCGCCCGCTTCTTTCGCGCGCGCAATGACCGCCTGAAACGCGCGGTCGTGGTGCTGCCGCAATGGAACGCCGATGCCGGCGGGCACGCCGCCCTCTGCGAGCTGTTCGCGCGCGTCGGCGTGTCGGCGCTGCGCCTCAGCCTGCCGTACCACGATCGGCGCATGCCGCCCGAACTGCACCGCGCCGACTACATCGTCAGCTCAAACGTCGGGCGCACCGTGCAGGTGTGCCGGCAGGCCGTGCTCGATGCGCGGCGCGCCATCCAGTGGCTGCACGCCGAGGGGTACGAGCGCATCGGCATCATGGGCACGAGCCTCGGGTCGTGCCTGTCGATGCTCACGGCCGCGCACGAGCCGCTCGTGCGCGCGGCGGCGTTCAATCACGTCTCGCCGTGGTTTGCCGACGTGGTGTGGGACGGGCTGTCGACCGAGCACGTGCGCCAGGGCTTCGACGGCCGGATCTCGCTGGAGCTGCTGCGCGACCTCTGGCTGCCGATCAGTCCATTCCCCTTCATGGAGAAAGTGCGCGGGCGCAAGCTGCTCGTCGTCTACGCGCGCTACGACCTGACGTTCCCGCTGGAGCTGTCGAAGCGCTTCATCGAGGAATTCCGCGCGCGCGGCATCGAGCACGAACAGTTCGTGCTGCCGTGCGGTCATTACTCGACGGGCAAAGCCCCCTTCAGCTGGATGGACGCGTTCGCGCTGACGACGTTCTTCAGGCGGAATCTATAGATAGCCGAGCACGCCTTTGAGCGCGTCGTAGATGGCGGTGCCGAGCGCGCGGACGATTGGCGACACGTCGCCGGTGGTGACCGTGGTGGCGACGCTGACGGGATCGGTGATGAGCAGCCAAATCAACGCGGCGGCAATCGTCGCGGCAAGCACGCCTATCACCCCTACGAAGCTGAGACTGAGCCGAATGAGGCTCATGAATGAAGTCTACACCGTCAATACGGAGGGACGGCGGGAAGGTTCACACCTCGAGGACGACTTTGCCGAAGTGCCGCCGCTCTTCCAGATACTGGTGGGCCGTGGCGGCGTCGGCGAGTGGGAACACGCGATCGACGACGGGCCTGACCAGCCCGCCGAAGAAAAGGCGCGCCGCCTTGAGCAGCTCGGCTTTTTCACCCATATAGGACCCGAGCAGCGAGAGCTGCCGTCCGAACAGGTGCCGTAAGTCGACCCCCGCGTCGTGCCCGGTCGTGGCGCCGCACGTGACCAGCCGGCCGCCCCGCGCGAGACTGCGCACGCTGGCGTCCCACGTGGCGGTGCCGACGTGTTCGATGACGATGTCGGCGCCGCGCCCGCCGGTGATCTTCTTCACGGCGGCGGCGACGTCCTCGTCGCTGTGATTGATGACGGCATCGGCGCCCAGCTTGGTCGCGAGCGCGAGCTTGTCGGCGCTGCCGGCCGTGGCAATCACGAACGCGCCGGCGTGGCGCGCCAGCTGCAGCGCCGCCTGGCCCACGCCGCTGCCTCCGGCCAGCACCAGCACGATCTCGCCTTCTTCCAGCCGCGCGCGGCCAAACAGCATGTGCCACGCGGTGAGGAACGTCAGGGGAAATGCGGCGGCGTCGGTGAACCCGATGTGCGGAGGAATCGGAATGAGGTTCGCGTCCGGCACGCTGACCAGCTCCGCGTAGCCGCCATCAGACTGATAGCCAAGCACGTCGTAGCGTGGGCAGTGATTGTCGCGCCCGGCCAGGCACGCCGCGCACTTGCCACAGCTCAGGCCCGGTTGCAGCATCACCCTCTGACCGGGGGTCGACTTACCATTTACAATTTCCACGACTTCGCCTGCCACGTCGGCGCCCGAGATGTGCGGCAGCGGAATCGTCACGCGTTCAATGCCGCGGCGCTGCCAGATGTCGAGATGGTTGAGCGCGCAGGCGCGCACGCGAACGATCGCGCGGCCGGGCGTGGGCACGGGATCGGGCGCGTCCTCGAACGTCAGCACCTCGGGACCGCCGTGCCGGTGGAAGCGGACGGCCTTCATCCGAGAATGGCTTCCGCCGCTTCGATGCGGCGGACCTCGCCGAGACCGAGCGCCCGGATGGGCGCCTCGATGCGATCCGCGTCGCCCACCGCGACGGCCACATACGGCGCGGGCCACACCCAGCGCGACACGGCGCCGGCGATGTCGGCGGCCGTCAGCTCGCGCACGTGGGGCACGAAGCGCGCGACGTGATCGGGCGCGAGGCCGTAGAGCGCGATCTGCGCCGCCTGCCGCGCGATCTGATCGATGGTTTCCAGACCGCGCGCATAGCCGCGCGCCAGCGACGTCTTCGCGCGCTCGAGCTCCGCGCCCGCGATCGGGCGGTCACCTGCCGGCGCGGCCAGCTCCGCGAAGATGTCGTTCAGCGCGTCGGCGGTCGCGTCGCGCTCCACCGCCGTCTGGCAGAGAAAGAGCCCTTCGCCGCAGCGAAGGTCGAAGCCGGTGCGCGCGCCGTACGTGTAGCCCTTCTCTTCGCGCAGCTTCGAGTTGATGCGGCTGACGAACTGCCCGCCCAGCGCCAGGTTCAGCACGACGAGCGCATGATAGTCGGGCGTCTGCCGCGTCGTCGACAACCGCGCGACGCGCAACTCGGTTTGCGCGGCGTCGGGCCGGTTGATGACCAGGATGTGCGGCGAGGGCGTCGTGGTGGGCGCGTAATCGGGCGGCGCCTCACCGACGTTCCACGCGGAAAACGCCGATGCGGCGGCGCGGGCGACGCGATCGTCCGGCACGTCGCCGCACACCACCAGCGTCGAGCCGGCCGCGCCGAAGGCGGCCCCGTGATGCGCGATCACTTCGTCGCGCGTCACGGCCTCGATCGCCGTTTCGTTGCCGAGCGCGCCGTGTCCGTACGGATGCGCGCCGTAGATGCCCGCCAGCATCGCGCGGTCGGCAATCGCCGGCGGCATCTCGCGCATCTGCAGCAGCCGCGACAGCCGCAGCTCGCGCTCGCGCACGAAGTCCGCCCGCTCGAGCCGCGGCGCCGACACGATGTCGCCGAGCAGCCCGAGCGCCGTTTCGAAATGCCGCGCGAGCACGGTGAACCCGAACGTGGTGCTGTCGGCGCCCACGTCCGTTTCGAGCTGCGTGCCGAGCCGGGCGAAGGCCTGGTGCAACCCGATGGCGTCGAGATCGCCGGCGCCCTCATCCATCAACCCCGCGGTCAGTGACGTCAGCCCGTGGCGATCGTGCGGATCGCGCGACGTGCCTCCGCGAATGACGAGCATCACGGCGGCGATTGGCAGGCCCGGCCGATGCGCGGTGCGCAGCTCGAGGCCGCTGTCGAGCGCGCGATGGACGAAGGCGGGGAACGCGACCGCGCCCGGCTCGCCGACCTCCGGCTTCTGCGTGCGATCGATGCCCATCAGATCACTTCCGCCGGCGTCGAGCCCTCGAGGGCGAGCGTGGCCTGCCCCACGGGCACGACGGAGAGCTCGGCTCGATGGCGCGCGCGCAGCGCGGCCGCCGCCGCGGCCACCGACGCGCCGGTCGCGCGCAAGTACCGATCGAGATCGGCGCCGAACGCCGCGGGATCGCCAAGATAGGTCTGGTACGCATTGAGCTGATCGGCGCGGCCGCCGAAGCCGCCAAGATGCTGCAGCCGCATCACGAAGGCCGACTCCGCCTGCGCCTTGACGCGCTCGACCTCGTCTTCGGTCGGCCCGTTCGCGGCCAGCGCCGCGAGCTCCTCGTCGACGATGGCGAGTACGTCTTCCAGGCGGCGCCCGGGCGCCGCCGTGGCGACCACCTGGAACATGCTGCCCGCTTCGCGCGAGGCCTGCGACGCGATTAACTCGGTGGCGACGCGATTGTCGAACACGAGTCGTTTGTAGAGCCGCGACGTCTTGCCGCCGCCCAGAATTTCGCCGAGCAGATCAAAGTCGGCGTCGCCGTCGGCAAACAGCGCCGGCGAGTGCCAGGCGAGATAGAGCCGCGGCAGCTCCACCCGATCCTCGAGCACCAGCCGGATTGGCCGCGGCATCTCGGGTGTGGCGGGCCTGACCGGATCGACCGCGGGCCCGGCCGGAATGTCGCCGAAGTACGCGTTGGCGCGCGCGATCGCGTCGGCGGCGCTGATGTCGCCGGCGATGGCGAGCGTGGCGTTGGCCGGATGGTAGTAGCGCGCGAAAAAGGCGCTGACATCGGCGAGCGACGCCGCCGAAATGTCGGCCGGCCACCCGATCGTCGGCCAGTGATACGGATGATCGGGCGGATAGAGCGCGCCGAGCAGCGCGAAGCTCGCGCGGCCGTACGGCCGGTTCTCGTAGTTCTGCCGCCGCTCGTTGAGCACCACGTCGCGCTGATTGGTGAGCTTCGCGTCGGTCAGCGCCGGCAGCAGATGCCCCATGCGATCGGACTCGAGCCACAGCGCGAGATCCAGCGCCTCGCGCGGCACCGTCTCCCAGTAGTTCGTCCGGTCCGCGTTGGTCGATCCGTTGAGCGACGCGCCCGCATCCTGCAGCGGCCCGAAATAGCCGCTGTCGTGATGCTTCGATCCTTCGAACATCAGATGCTCGAACAAATGCGCGAAGCCGGTGAGCCCGGGCCGCTCGTTCTTCGAGCCCACGTGGTACCAGACATTGACGGCGACCAGCGGTACGTCGCGGTGCTCGTGCACGAGCACCGTGAGGCCGTTGTCGAGCGTCTCGCGCGCGAACGGAAGATTTACCATGCGATCACGTAGCGCTCGCGGCGCGGGTCCGCGCCGCCGCGGAGCTTGCCGGTGGCCGGATCGATGCCGGCCGCGACGATGCCGGTCGACATGCCGTAGGGCGGACGGACGCGCAGCACATGGCCGCGCCGCTGCAGTTCCGCGCGCGCCGCGTCGCTCAGCGTGCGCTCGACTTCGAGCACCCCCGGCTGCGCGCGATGGTCGTCGAACGAGCTCTCGGGATGAAGCGAGTTGATGCGCGGCGCCTCGATGGCGGCCTGCACGTCCATGCCGAAGTCGATCATGTTGAGCAGCACGAGCAGGATCTGCTGATCCTGGCTGTCGCCGCCCGGCGTGCCAATCGCCAGGAAGGGCTTGCCGTCCTTGAGCACGACCGTCGGCGTCAGCGTCGTGCGCGGACGCTTGCCGCCCGCGAGCACGTTCGGGCTGTCGGGATCGAGGCGGAAGGCCTGCATGCGATTCGACATGGGTATCCCGGTGTCGCCTGCAACGAACGCGCCGCCCAGCAGCCAGCCTGAGCTCGGCGTGGCCGAGAACAGGTTGCCGTCGCGGTCCACCACTTCCACGGCCGTGGTATCGCCCGGCTCAACGAAATTCTTCCCGGTTGATTTATCCCGGTTGGCCTCCGCGGACACCAACCGGGATAAATCAACCGGGTTGAATTTCCAGGGGTCGCCCGGCCGCGTCTCGAGACTCGCGCGCGCCGGATCGATCAACGGCCGCCGAAGCTCGGCGTATTGCTTCGACAGCAGCGCGTCGCCCGGCACCTTCACGAAATCCGGATCGCCGTAGTACGCGTCGCGGTCGGCATAGGCGAGCTTGATGGCTTCCGCGATGGTGTGCATCGCGTCGGCGGAGCCGGCGCCCATCGCCTTCAGGTCGAAGCCTTCGAGCAGGTTGAGCGTCTGCAGCAGCACCGGACTCTGGTTCCAGAAGCCGGCCTTGTACACCTGATACCCGCGATAAGTCGTGCTGACCGGCTCCTCGAAGCGTCCCTCGTACGCCGCGAGGTCGGCTTCGGTCATCAGTCCGCCGGCCTCCTGCACGCCCGCGGCCATCCGCCGCGCGATGTCGCCCTTGTAGAACCGATCGCGCGCCGCGCGGATGCCGTCCTCCCGCGACGCGCCGGCCGCGCGCGCCTGCCGCTCCGCCTCGACCAGCGCGCGCAGCGTCCTGGCCAGATTCGGCTGCCGGAACATCTCGCCCACCTCCGGCACGCGGCCGTCGGCGTAGTAGGTACGCTTCGTCCACGCGTACTGCTCGCTCGCGCGCCGCTCGCTCTGCAGATAGCGCCGCAGGAACGCGTACATCGGGAAGCCGTCGGCCAGCTCGATGGCCGGCTGCATCACCTCTTCGAAACTCTTCGTGCCATACCGTGCCAGCGCCAGCGCCGCCGAGTCGATCATCGCGGGCATCGTCGCCGCGCGCGGGCCGTTGGCCGGCGGCGCCACCTCGCCCGCAAACATGGCGGGCGTCGCAGCCTTCGGCGCCGTGCCCTGTCCGTTGATGACCACGACCTTCCTGTCTTTGGCGGAGTAAATGATGATGGGCGCTTCGCCGCCCATCCCGAAGTGGGAGATCTCCACCACCGCGGCGGCAAACACGCCGGCCACGCCCGCGTCGATGGCGTTGCCGCCCGACGTCATCACGCGCGCGCCCGCATCGGCGGCAAACGATCGTCCCGCGGCCACCACGCCGTTGTCGACGCGAATTTCGCGCCGCAGCGGGTATTGGGCGTGCACGACTGAACTCACCAATCCCGCGATCGCCGCCGCTGCGAGCCACGCCCTGAGTCTCATCGCCGTTCTCCTGTAGCATGAGTAAATCAACAAATCCGCAGATCAACAAATCAACAACTGGCCAATGCTGGCGCTCGTCGCGGTCGCGATGATCGCGAGCATGGGGCCGTGGTTTGCCGCGTCGGCCTCGAGCGCCGCGCTCGTGCGCGATCTCGGTCTCTCGCTCACGCAGGCCGCGTGGCTGACGATGATGGTGCAGCTCGGGTTCGTGGCGGGCACGCTGGCGATCGCCGCGACGGGCGCGGCCGATGTATTTCGCGCGCCGTCACTGATGGCGGCCGGCGGTCTGCTGGCCGCGCTCAGCACGGCGGGCCTGCTGTACGCCGAGTCGCCGGCCGTCCTGCTGGCCCTCCGCTTCGCGGCGGGCGCCGGCATGGCGGGCATCTATCCGCCCGGCATGAAGCTGGCCGCCAGCTGGTTTCGCGAGCGGCGCGGCACCGCGCTCGGCGTCATCGTGGGCGCGCTCGCCATCGGCAAGGCCGTCCCCTATCTGCTGGCCGCGCTCACCGACGACTGGCGCTCTCAGGTGTGGGTGCTGTCGATCAGCACGCTGGCGGGCATGATGCTCGTGTGGCTGTTCGCGCGCGAGGGCCCGTACGTCGCGGCGGCGGCCAGGCTCGACACGCGCGCCATTCGCGACGTGCTCGCGCAGCGCGAAACGCGCCTGGCCACGCTCGCGTACCTCGGACACATGTGGGAGCTCTACGCGATGTGGACGTGGTTCGGCGCGTTCGCCACGGCGGGCTTCGCGCTCAGCGCGCCGGACGGCGCGGCGCGCGCGGGATCACTGGCGGGCTTCATCGCGATTGGCGCAGGCGCGGCGGGCGCGGTGATGGCCGGGCACTGGGCCGATCGCTACGGCCGCGTGCGCATCGCGTCGGCGTCGCTCGTGGTCAGCGGCAGCTGCTGCATCGCGGCGGGCCTGCTCTTCGGCGCGCCCCCGTGGGCGATTTACGCGTTCGCCGCCGTGTGGGGATTCACCGTGGTGTCGGACTCGGCGCAGTTTTCGGCGCTCGTGACCGAGCACAGCCCGCGCGCGCACGTCGGCACGGCGCTGACGCTGCAGACGTGCGCCGGCTTCCTGCTGACCACGGTGTCGATGCGCTGGCTGCCGTCCCTCGCCGCGGACTACGGCTGGCAGTGGGTGTTCCTGCTGCTCGTGCCAGGCCCGGCGGCCGGGCTCGTGGCGCTGCGGAGGCTCGCGCGCCCAGGTAAGCGCGGGTAAGTGCCGGTAAGGCACGGGGAAGCGGGGTGGGCGCTTGCCTCGCTCACCCGTGCCTCACCCGCGCTACCCTGCGCTTACCGGCATGAGAGGTATCAACTTCTTTCCGAACGACGCGATCGACACCTGCTGCGCGACTTTCTCGGCGGCGCCGAAAATCGCCTGCGCCGCGGGCGAGTCGGGCTCCGCGAGCACGATGGGCCGGCCGATGTCGCCGCCCGATCGAATCGGCTGATACAGCGGGATGCGCCCGAGGAACGGCACGGCCATGCTGGTCGCGAGGTCCTCGCCGCCGCCTTTGCCGAAGATGTCGCTTTCGTGGTGGCACGACGGGCACGCGAAGTGACTCATGTTCTCGACCAAGCCGATCACCGGGATGTTCAGCTTCTGATACATCTTGATCGCGCGCGTCGTGTCGGACAGCGACACCGTCTGCGGCGTGGTCACCACCACTGCGCCCGCCACGGGCACCGACTGACTGAGGCTCAGCGCCACGTCGCCGGTGCCGGGCGGCATATCGACAATCAGATAGTCGACGTCGTTCCACTTCACGTCGCGGAAGAACTGGGTGATTGCGCCGTGGAGCATCGGCCCGCGCCAGATGATCGGCGCGTCGTCCTGCGTCATGAACCCAACCGACACGACCTGCAGGCCGTACTTTTCGGCGGGCCGAATCTTCTCGCCGTCGGCTTCGAGCTGCGTCTTCAGGCCCAGCATGATCGGCACGTTCGGGCCGTACACGTCGGCGTCGAGCAGCGCGACGCGGCTGCCGCGCTGCGCGAGCGCGATTGCCAGGTTCACCGACAGCGTGGTCTTGCCGACGCCGCCTTTGCCGGCGCCCACCGCGATGACGTTTTTCACGCCCGGAATCGCCGTGCGCGGCCCCTGCTCCGGGCGGTTCGCCGTGCGCACCTGCGCCGTCATGGTCACATCGACCTTCGCCACCCCCGGCAGCGCCGCGATGGCCGCCTGCGCCTGATCGCGCATCAGATCTTTCACGGGACACGCCGGCGTCGTGAGCTCGATGGTGACGGCCACGCTCGGGCCGTCAATCTTCACGGCCTTCACGAAATTGAGCGCGACGATGTCTTTGTGAAGGTCGGGGTCGCGCACGACGCGCAGCGCGTCGAGCACCTGCTGTTCGGTAACCGCCATTTAAATCTGTTTCTCCGAGAAATCACCCACCACCGGCAGCTTGAAGTACTCGCCGTTGTAGGCCTTGAACATCAACACCAGCCAGACGATCACGACGGCTGGAAAGAGCAGGAACGCGTACAGGAACGCGCCCAGCAGGGGGATCGTGTTGATCACGATCGAGAGCACGAGCACACCGAGAAAGAGCACGGTGGACTGCATGGCGTGAAAGCGCACGAAGCGGCTCTGCTTCTCGATGACGAGCAGCACGATGCCGGTGATGAAGCCGGCCAGGTACGCGAGGGCCGCCGCCAGGTTCGTATCCATGCCGGTCGACGAGGGCTGACCCGGCGTGGTCATCGCGCGTCGGGCTCCTGAAAGACATCGCGCACCTGATTGTTCAGGAGCACCCAGAAGCTATAGACACCGAGAGCGGTGCCGAACGGCAGCAGAAACAGGTTGGGCAGGCCCAGGGCGAGCGCGCTCATGCGCCCGCGCGGCCGGCGCTGCGCCAGCGCGCGGCCGGTCCAGAGACTGAGCACCCCGCCGGCGAGCGGCAGCGCGGCGGCGGCGGCAATGATGATGGCGCCCAGCTGCAGCCGGCCGCCGGGCGACGAGGGCGCCAGCGCGGCGCCGGCCGCGAGCATCAGCAGCGAGACGCCGCCGAGCAGGCCGAACCCGCCCCACACCACATACAGCCGCCCGAGCAAATCGAGATGCGCGCGCATGACCGCCGCCGCTAGAACCTCGCCTCGGCGATGGCCACCGACACGGCCAGCAGCGCCGCGGCGCCGGCCGGCAGCCGCACCTGATAGTGCAGGCGCGCGCCGTGCGCGATGCCGGGCGGCACGATGAGCCGCACGCGATGCGCGCCGGGCGTGGTGCCGCGGCCGCCGCAGGCCGGACAGCCGGCCGTCCAGATTTCTCCGCGCCCGCCGCAGTCGTCGCACGTGTCGTGATGCGGCACGTCGACAGGCACGCGCGCGCCGGCGCGGGCCTCGCCGCGCGTCAGCTCGATGTACGCGGACCACCGGGCCACCGCATCGCCGGCAAAAAACGCCTCGCGCATGCGATCGACGAGCGGGGCAACCGAGGGAAAGTCGATGGCGATTTCATCGCCGGGCAGATCGGCGCGGCCGTAGTCGCGCGCCACGGGCGCGCCGGAGACGCCGGGGGCCTCGTCCCGCGCGGCGGCGCAGTCGCCGGAAATGTCGGGATGGTAGCGGGGCGACAACTGACGGCACGCCTCGCGTACCGCCGCGGCTCCCGCGTCGTGCGGCACGCCGATCACCTGAAAATAATCGCGCACGGATTTAAGCGTACGATAGCACGGACATGAAGGACTGCCCGATGTGCGGCGAGCTCATGCGCCTGCAGATCCGCGAGCGCACCGAAACCATTCCTGGCACGGGCCAGACGGTGAAACGGGAAGTGCGGGAGTGGGTCTGCCCGGAGTGCGATTATTTCGAGGAAACCGAGGAGAAGCCGGGGGCTGGATCGCAGGCCTGAAGGCCTGCGCTACCCAGGCCTGCGCTACCCAGGCCTGCGCTACCGCCTACCGCGCGCCGAGCGACTGCAGCATGTCGCGCCGGACATCGTCGCCGAACGCATCGATCGGCAGCTCGGTTTCGCACTCGTCGCAGAGGACCTCGTAGACGGCGGGACGGCCTTCCTCAGTCACATCGAGGCCGGACTCGCCGACACGGACGATGTGCATCTGGAGGGTCTTCACCAGAAAGTTCTCAGTATTCCCGCAGTTCGGACACGCAAACGCCATACAGCCATTCTATTGGAATCGCCCGCGGCGAACGCAAACTTATTCCTCGTCGTCCTCAAACTCGAAGACATCGCCCAGCTTGAGAATCTGCCCCTGCGCATGGCCGTTGAGGATGCAGTGCGGCCCCTTGGCCTCGACCGACACCACCGCGACATCCCAGGGACGCGCGCGATACGCGGCCGCCACGCACCCGCACGGCAGGCCCTCGAGCGCTTCGAGCTCGAAATGCGTGCTTCGGGGTTTCAGTGAAACCATCGAGGCCGTGCTTGCGAGATTGGTCATGTCCGCGTTCCTCCCGTCGCACAGGTCAGCTACAAACGGCGTGCCACGTAAGCAGTTAGACAGACGGCGCGCGTAAATGGTTCCTGCCGCTCTCCCAAGTCACGCATTTCCCGGCATATGCAGCCGCCGCGCAAGTGTGGCTACAAGTGGAACCGTTGACCCCGCGAGGCTACAGAAGGCCGGGATAGCACACGTCGAGGCCCTCGATGCGTGCAAGTTCGTGGATCTTGTGCGGGCGCGCGGTGCGGGCGTCAAGAATGTGGCGTACGGCAAACCCGCGCGCCGCCAGCACGTCGGCGAGCAGATGGCGATGACAGCGCCAGTACACGGCTTCGGCGCACATCACCGCGGACGGCTGCTCGCGCGACCACGCCATGAGGCGATCGAGCGCGCGCTGAAACGGCGGCGTCGCCATGTAGTCGGCGTAGCCGCGGAAGCTTTCGTTGCGGAGGCCTGTGTTGCGCGACTCGGGCGCGGCGCGCCGGCGGCCGCCAAGATCCACGAAATGCTCGTAGCGCACGTCCGCCTCGGGCAGCCACGTCCGCATTGCGTCGCCGTGAAAATGTGGATGCCGCCGCGATCCGGGAAAGCGCCGCACATCCGCGATGGCACGGATGCCGTGCGCCGCGAGCAGCGCCAGAAAGTCTTCCTGCGTCAGCGTCGAGTGGCCGACCGTCCAGATCGCATCGCCCGTCATCGTTGGATCGCCGCGGTTCGTTAGCCCGGATAGATCAGGCGGCCGTCGATGATCGCGCCCGGAAACAACGCGCGCGCCGCCTCCACATAGACGTCGAGCTGCGCCTGATGCTCGGGCCGCTTGCGGCCGGTCTTGAATTCGAGCACGGTCACGCCGCCGTCAGGCGCCATCACCAGGCAGTCGATCGTGCCGCGCAGCAACTGGCCGCCGCGGCGCAGCGAGAACGGCACTTCGTGCAGCCGCTCGCCGGACGCGACCAGCGCGCGCACATCGTCGCGCTCCGCGATGGCGCGCCACGTCTCCACCGCGGCCGCGATCGCGCCTTCGACATCGTCGATGCCCGCAAGTTCGTCCTCGAGCAGCAGGGCGCGGGCCATGCGCGCCACGTCGGCATCGGGCGCCGGCGCGCGCTGCAGCAGGCGGTGCACGAGCGTACCCAGCAGCCGGTCGGCGCCTTCAACGCGGGGCGAACCCGGCTGCCGCATCTCGTCGCGGCCTGCGCCCGTAACGGCGATGGCGACCGCCGACGTATCGATGCCGAGTGGCGCGAAGTCGGCCGCGCGCGCGGCCGCCGCGGCTTCACGCGGCAGCGACAACGGCGGATCCTCCGGACGCGGACAGACGCGGAACGGATAGATGCGCGAGCCGCACGTCCACGCCGTGTCGGGATCGTCGCGGCCGGCCATCTCGAACAACTGCACGAAGCCGGTGGGCAGCACCTTTGCGAGGCTGCCATTGCCGGGCAGCGCGCGGCCGTCTTTCAGCACCGTGCCGAGATAGAGTCGATCGCGCGCGCGCGTCAGCGCGACGTACAGCAGCCGCTTCGTTTCCTCCGTCTCGCGCTTCCGCTCGCCCGTCTTGTCATCGTCGCTGGCGAACGGGCCCACCCACACGCGCTCCCCCTCATCATCATCGAGCACGACGCGCACGGGAGGCGCCATCCCGCCCGACTGCTTCGTGAGGCTGACGACGAAGACGATGGGAAACTCGAGGCCTTTCGACGCGTGCGCCGTCATCAGGTTCACGGCGTCGATCGCCTCGATGGCCGCATTCGACTCGTCGCCGGCATAGAGGCGATCGATGTGCGAGGCAATGCGGTCGAGCGTCGCATACCCGCGGTTCTGGATGCGGCGGATCATCGAGCGGAACTTCTTGACGTTCTCGCGCGCCTGGCGCTCGCGCGGGCCGGCAATCTCATAGAGATAGGCGGTCTCGTCGAGAATGCCGTCGAGCAGTTCCGCCGGCGGCAGGCGATCGACGAGCAGCAGCCAGCGCTGCAGCATCACGGTGGCCGCATCGATCACGGCGCGATCGTCCTCGTCCAGTCTCTCCGGCGGGGTCCCCTGCACCCCGCCTGGCGCGCTCGCTTGCGGGGCCCCCGCGCCCGGCGCCGCTTCGCGCGCGTCCGTGTCAAACGCGTCGAGTCGGAACTTCCCCGTCAGCGCGGCGGCAAGCCGGCCGGTCAGCCGCTGCAGGGCGGCGTCCGACACACGGAAGAACCGCGACCGCAGCAGCGCGGCCGCGCGGGCGTCGGACTCGGGCTGCGCGAGGAACCGCAGCAGCGCGAGCAGATCGCGCACTTCGTCCGAATCGAAAAAGCCGAGGCCCTTGTACACGTACGTCGGCACCGCGCGCGCTTCGAGCGCGGCCTCGATTTCCTTGTGGCTGGCGCGCGTGCGGAACAGGATCGCGATGTCGCCAGGCCTGGCGCGCCGCGCGATGCCCGTGTCGCGATCGCGCACGACGCCGTCTGTGAGCAGCCGCACGATTTCCTCGGCAATCCGATCCGCCGTCGACTCCGGCGTGTCGTCGGCCACGATGCCGACGACCGGACGGCCGTCGTGCAGCATCAGGGTGCCTTCCGTCTGCACCGGAAAGCGATCCGTCTCCCCGTAGGTGAACGCCGTGCGAATCGTCGTCTTGTCGATGGCGCCGAACAGATCGTTGATGAACGCCTGCAGGGTCGGCACCGCGCGCATGCTGGTGACGATGGCGCGGCGCTGGGCGCCGCCGGCGCCCTGGCGAAGGCGCGCAATGAATTCCGCCGCGCGATCGATCACCGTGACATCCGCGTCGCGGAAGCGATAGATCGACTGCTTGCGGTCGCCGACGATGAAGATGGAGGGCGGAATCGGGCCGGCCTCGGCGGCCAGGCCGGCGCCCTCGCCCCAGGCCTTCACGAGCTCGGAGATCAGGTCCCACTGCGCGCGGCTCGTGTCCTGGAATTCGTCGACCAGCACGTGCTGATAGCGCTGCTCGAGCAGGTACCGGCTGCGCGCGAAGTCGTCCATCGTGCGGAACAGATCCAGCGAGCGCGCGAGCAGCTCCGAGAAATCGAGCGCGGAGCGCTCGTCGAGCGCGCGGCGGTAGCGGTCGAGCGCGATGCGATAGAACTTGCGCACGCCGCGTGTGAGCATGACGTTGAGGGCCGCGGCGTGCTGCTCCACCAGCGCGTGCACGTCGCGCGTGACGTCCTGCACCGCCTTGAAGTGGCGCGCGGCGTCGTCCTTGGTCCTGAAATGCCTGACCGTCAGCGGCTTGGTGCGGTGCGTGCTGACCGGGGCCCCGTCGCTCTTCAGGAAATAGGCGCGCGCCGCGTCGATCGCACGCCGCACGGCGGCGTGGTCGGTGGCGTCGAGCCTGCCGAGCCCGCGCAACTGGCGCGCGATCATCGGCCAGCCCTCGAACTGCACAGGGCCTGTCGCCAGGAACTCGTCGCACCAGCCGGGCAGGCGCGCACAGATGGCGCGCAGTGACGCCACCGCGCGCGCCGACACCTGGTCGAGTGTCATGGGGCCGGCGCCGGGGTTCGAGGCGCGCTCGAGGAAGCGCTCGAGCGCCTCGTCGGCGATCAGCCGCCGCTCGAGCAGCCGCGCGAGGCCGTCGCGCGTGCGAATGGCGCCCAGCTGCGCCAGCACCAGCGCCATCTCGGGATCGCTGTCGGCCTGCACCAGCCCGATGCGCATGGTGGTGTCGAGCGCCTCGTCGATCAGGCGCGGCACTTCTGTTTCGTCGGCCACGTCGAAGGCCGGATCGAGATTGGCCTCGAGCGGAAACTCGCGCAGCAGGCCGAGGCAGAACGAGTCGATGGTCGTGATCGACACCTCGCCGAGCCGGTCGCGCAGGCTGTCCCACAGCCGCGTGTCGCGCTGCACGGCGCGCAGGATGCGCTCGCGCATTTCGGCGGCGGCCTTGCGCGTGAACGTGATCGCGAGAATCCGCTGCGGCTCGACGCCGGCCCGCAGCAGGTTGAGATAGCGGTCCACGAGCACGCTGGTCTTGCCCGTGCCCGCCGACGCCTCGAGGATGACGTTCTCGAGCGGATTGACCGCCGCGCGCCGCGACTCGGCGTCCGGCAGCACCACGGGCGGAGCCGGCGCCGGCGCCGCGGGCTCGTCGGGCATCTGATCGAAGAGCGGCAGTCCGCTATTCATCGCCCGCGTACTCCTTGCGGCACACCGACGGATACGGACACCAGTTGCAGTCGCGCGGGTCGGTGGGGCGCGCGGGGAACTCACCGCGTTCGATGGCGTCGACGGCGGCCACCAGCCGCGCCTGGCCGTCGGCGAGCAACGCAGCGACATCCGCGCCTTCGTACACGCGCGGCTCGTTGCGATGGTTGAACGAGAAATACGCCGCGGCCGTGAGCTCGCGCGGGGCGCCGCCCTCGCCGGCCAGCGTGCGCGACTGGCACAGGCCATAGACGGGCAGCTGCAGCGCGATCTCTTTCTTCGGCAGCGTGTTCAGCTTGTAGTCGATGACGCGCAGGCCGTTGCCGTCCAGCACGTCGATGCGGTCGGCCACGGCGTTGAGCGTGATGGTGCGCGTGCCGTGTTCGCCCGTGAACGCGAACGATCCTTCCGCGCGCTCTTCCAGGATGCGGCGCGCCGCGCGGCCGGGCAGCTGCATCTCGAAGTACAGCAGGCGCTCGGCCAGCCCCGGCGACGCCGCCGATCCCAGCAGCAGCGTGCGCTCCTGCGCGCGGTCGGCCGGCGGCAATCCCGCCAGGGCCTTCTCCGCCACGTCGCGAAAGCGGATCAGCGCGGCATCGAGATTCTCCTGCGTGACCGCGCCGCCGGGATCCGCGTCCCACGACTCGTAGAACTGCTGCACGACCTCGTGCAGGAACTGGCCGCGCTCCTGCGGCGTCATCCCCGGCTCATCGTCGCGCTCCTCGGGCAGCTTGAGCACCTGGCGCGCGAAGTAGCGGAACGGACAGCGCAGATAGGTTTCGATGGCGCTGACCGAATAGGCCGCCGGCGCGAATGCGCCCGTCTGCCCGCGATAGCGATCGCCCGACAGATCGCCGCGCGCCGCCCGGGCCGAGGCCCACACCGCCGCTTCCCCATCGAGCGCCTCAGTCATCGCCGGACGCGCGATTAGCGCTTCCCACGGGAAGTGCATGGCGTCGGCGCCGGCAAGCGCGCGATCGATCTCGCGCGGCAGGCCCGTGTCGCGCACCGCATCCACATACGGCGACGGCCCCACAATCGCATCGTCATCCAGATGAAAGGCCGACAGCGCCAGGGTGGACGATGGCAGGCACACGAGATCCTTGAAGGCGGCGTACGCGAGCGCCTGGCGCTTCTGATCGTCGGGCCAGTCGAGCTTGTCGAGTAGAAACCGGCCGTAAAAGACGTTGCGCGCGGGCCGCGCCGGCCAGTCGCTCTCGACAAGGCCGAGAATGCGCAGGTGGTCGAAGCGGCCGTAGCGCGCGGCCGTGGCATCGACGAGCTCCACGCCGCCCTCGCCGCGCCTCGGCGCGAAGGTCTGCTCTTCGATCCAGCGCCGGATCGTGGCGGTGAGCTCGTCGGTCGACAGCGTCAGCGCGTGCTTGTCGGCGGCCGCGCCGATGGCGCGAATGGCCGACACGACCGCGGCGCGCGCGCGCAGGTGACGCTCGCGCGCCTCTTCAGCGGACGGCGGCGGCGCATCGTGCCGCTGCAGAAACGCGAGCAGCGACTCCACACGCGCGCCCACCGGCGAGGCAGCATCGGTCAGCGTGTCGAGCGACTGCCAGCACGAGGCCGCAATCGCCGCCACCCGCGCGGCCCTCGCGTAACGCCTGGCCTTTTTCTGATCGGACGGCGCCGGCGCCGCGGCAATGGCGGCGTAGCTCGCAGGCTCGCCGGGCACGCGCAGCGACAGCACGTGCTGCTCGAATTCGTTGACATCGGCAGGGCCGATACGCCCGGCCGCGTCCTCGAACCGGAAGGCCGGTGATCGAAGCAGGGCCGCGGTTGCGGCGCGCGACGCGTTCGACCAGATGTATTCGAGGATCAGATCGACCGCCGCGGCGTACGGTTCGGCCGCGAGCGGCAGCGCGTCGGAAGCCAGATACGGCACGCGCGCGCCCTCGAAGGCGCGCCGCGCCAGATAGAGATACGGCAGCGGGCGCTGAAACACGATGCCGGCACGCGCCCGAAGCACGCCGTCGCCATCGGCCAGCCGGCGCACGCCTCGCACCGCCGCATACAACTCTTCTTCGCGATCGCGATGCGTCCACACGACCGGCGCCTCGCGGTCGCCCGGCGCGGGCGGCGGCACGAGCAGGCGAGGCAGCGCGCCGCGGGGCGCTTCGCCCTTCGTGTCGCCGAAGCCAGGCAGCTGCTTCTGCAGCTCGTCGAACAGGCCCGCCGCAAGCACGCGATCGGTGGCAATCACGTCGATGCGCGTGATGCCATCCGCCTCCGCGAGCACGCGGTAATCAGACGGCCACAACCCGCCGGGCTCCGTCGTCTGGTCGCCCACGGTGACGATGATGTGAGCGCAGGCGGCGGGAGCGCCGGCGCGAAGGCGGGCGGCGAGCGTGTGCTCGTCGAGCATGCCGCTGGCAATCAGCTTCCGCTCGTACCGCTTGAAGGCCTCGGCGAGAAAGGCGGTCTGGCGCGCCACGCGATCGGCGCCGCGATCGTTGACGTCTTTCGACAGCTCGTCCTGGATGCGGCGCTCGAACTTGAGGAGATCGCAGTCGCGCCGGCGCAGCTCGTCATAGAAGCGCAGCATGCCGGCCACGATGCCGGCGCGAATGCCGAACGGCGGCACCGCGCCCGCGTCGCGCGCTTCCAGCGCGGCGGCGTACAGCATGACCTCGCGCTCGAAGGCGTCGATCAGCGGCGGCGCGTCCGGCAGTGCCTCATGCATCAACGCATACCACCCGTCGCGCGTGACCAGGTGCGGCAGCACGAACGCACTGTCGCCCCCCGCCATGAGCTCGAGTGTGCGACGCAGCTGGCGCGCGGCGGCGGCCGTGGGCACGATGACCGCGCGACGGCGCGCGTCGCGCACGCCGCCCTCGAGCGCCAGCGACGCAATCGCCTGCTGGTACGCGCCAAGGTCGGGCACGCGCACGAGGCGCGTCTGTCGAGGAGCAATCGGCATGAAAAGACAAGAATACGATCTTCGCCTGTGGAAAAGCTGTGGATGAACCGTGGAAACCCTGTTGACGAGCGGTGCGAGAAAATAAATTCCGCGGGAGGGTACGCACCATCATGGTGCGCTTCGTACTTCCTTTCGCTTGTTCCTGCCGGTGACGCCGCTAGAATTACCCCTCGCTCCCGTGAACAGCCTCCACTACGAAGAAACCATCAACGGCCGTGACTACCTGATTGAGGTGTCACCGGTTGGACACGACCGGTGGCGCGCGCAGATCGTGCGCACGCCCGGCGGATCCTCGGCGCTGATGCCCTTCTACGGCGTGTCGCCCGACGAGGCCGCGCAACACCTGAGCAACTGGCTCGCGCGCGTGGCGACACCCGGCGTGCCCAGCTCGACCGGCCGCTGAATTACACTTTCGGCCATGCGCAGTCATCTGGCCGGCCTCCTCTTCCTGACGTTTGCCGCTTCGAGCTTCTCGTGCGCCGTCGCCGCGCAGCCGCAGGCACCGCAGGCACCGCAGGCACCGCCATCGGCGCCGGCACCAGTCGCCACGCCAGCCTCTCAGGCGCCTGCTGCACAACAGGCATCGGCCACGGCGCAGCCACCCGGCCCGCGCGTGCGGCTCGTCGCCACGGGCGGCACCATCTCCAATCGCCAGGGCGGAAGGCTGACCGCCGAAGAGCTCGTCAAGTCCATGCCTGCGGTGACGCGCTATGCGACGCCGGAGTTCGAGCAATTCGCGAACGTGGCCAGCAGCTCCATGACGCTTGCGCAGTGGCTGGATCTCTCGCGCCGCATCAACGCCTTGTATCGCGACGATGCGCAGCTGGCAGGCGTGGTGGTGACCAGCGGCACGGACACGCTGGAAGAGCTGGCGTACTTTCTCAATCTCACGATTCGCGACGCGCGGCCCGTGGTGGTTGTCGGATCGATGCGCAATCCCAGCACGCTCGGCTATGAAGGCGCCGCCAATCTGCTCGAAGCCTTCCGCGTGGCGGCCGATCCCGCGTCGCGCGGGCGCGGCACGCTGGTGGTGCTCAACGACGAGATCAACGCCGCGCGCGAAGTGACCAAGACCGACGCCCTCCGCCTTCACACCTTTCAAACACGCGGCTACGGCATCCTCGGCGTCGTCGATTCCGATCGCGTCGTCTATTACCGCCGCGTCGAGCGGCGGCACACCGCCTCGAGCGAATTCGACGTGTTCGCGATCAAGGACCTGCCTCGCGTGGACGTGCTGCTGGTGTATCAAGGGGCGTCCGGCGATCTGATCCGCGCGGCGGTCGATGCCGGCGCGAAAGGCATCGTGATGGCGACGGCGGGTGCGGGCGCCCTGAGCGGGACGCAGGGCGAGGGGCTGCAGTATGCCGCGTCGAGGAACGTTCCGGTGGTCATCACGACGCGCACCGGCAGCGGGCGCATCGCCGGGGGCCGCGGCTTGCGCATTGCCGGCGAAGACCTGGCGCCGATCAAGGCCCGCATCCTCCTGATGCTGGGCGTCGCGACGACGACGGACCCGGCCGACCTGCGGCGGATGTTCTCCGAGTACTGAAAAACGCCTAAATCCGACTTGACAGGTCCGAGTTTGGGCCGATACAGTGAATCTTAATTGAGACTCGTCTCATTTTGATCACTGGAGGCCCGTTCGTGCTGCGTTTTTCGCCCGCTGTTTTCGCCCTGTTTGCGTCCACTTTCTTCCTCGTACCCGCCGTTCACGCCCAGCAGACACCCGCCACGGGCTTCACCGTGCGCGGCCATGTCGCGGACGCCAGCGGCGCGGCGCTGCCGGGCGCCCTGGTGACGCTCCGCGAAGCGGCCGGCGCAGAGCGCACCGCCGTGACCGGACGCGACGGGCAGTTCGAGTTCCGCGGCGTGGCGCGCGGCAGCGTGACCCTCAGCACGACGCTCGCGGGATTTGGCGCGAAACAGCAGGCCCTCGCCATTGACGGCAACGCGCAGGTGCGCGTCACGCTCGACGCCGTCGCGTTCGACGATCAGGTGGTCGTCACCGCCACGCGATCGGACGCGCCGCTGCAGTCGCTGCCGATTGCCATGACGGTGGTGACGCGCGAGCAGCTGCGCGAACAGCTGCAGGTGTCGCCGTCGCTTGGCGATGCGCTTGGCAAGCTCGTGCCCGGGCTCGCCGCCGGCAGCCAGAGCCAGAGCACGTTCGGTCAGACGCTGCGCGGGCGCAACGTGCTCGTCATGATCGACGGCGTGCCGCAGTCGGCGATTCGCAATGTGTCGCGCGATCTGTCGACGATCAGCCCGTCGGCCATCGAGCGCATCGAGGTGGCGCGCGGCGCCACGGCCATCTACGGCGACGGCGCGTCGGGCGGCATCATCAACATCATCACGAAGCGGCCGGCATCGGGCCCGGCCTCGTGGTCGACCGAGCTTGGCGCCGTGACGTCGCTGACGCACGGCGAGACGCCGTCGTTCGTGCTGCGCCAGGACGTGAGCGGCAGCCAGGGCCGCGTGGCCTATCGGCTGAATGGCGCCTTCGAGCGCACGACGGGGTTCTTCGACGCGGAGGGCGATCGGCTCCCGCCCGATCCGCACGGACAGGGCGGACCTGCCGACGCGCGCAGCTGGAACATGCTTGGATCGGCCGCGGTCGCGATCGCGCCGCAGCAGCAGCTGCGTCTGGCGGTCAATGCCTACGACAGCACGCAGGACACCGACTTCGCGAGCGACCCCGCCACCAGGCGCCAGGCCGCGCGCTCGGTGAAAAGCGCCGCAATCGAGGGCCTCACGCTCCCCGACCCGCAGAATGCGCGACAGACGTTCGTCAGCCTCGACTATGACCACAAGGCCCTCGGCGCGAACCGGCTGCACGCGCAGGCGTACTACCGCGATTTCGACACGCGCTTCTTCCCGTTCGACGGCCGCGCCTTCGCGATCTTCGGCCGGCAGATTTATCAGTCGTATCTCGACACGTCGAAAGGCGGCGCCCGGCTCGACGTCGAGACGAAGCTGTCGGCGGCGCGCGGCTACAAATTGATCTGGGGCGCGGATCTGTCGCGCGAGCGCACGCGCCAGCCCGTCACGCTGATGGATCCGGTCGCGTTCGACGCGAGCGGCGGCCTGACGTTCGACCCCATTGGCAACCGCGAGTGGGTGCCGCTGATGGAACAGCGCAACCTTGGCGCGTTCGCGCAGCTCGAGCTGCCGGCAGGCACGCGCTGGCTGTTCCGCGGGGGGATTCGCGCCGAAGCGATTGACGTGGAGATTCCCGCGTTCGTGACGCTGGCCAACGTGTCCGTGGACGGCGGCACGCTGACCTATCGCGACGCGCTCTTCAACGGCGGCGCGACGTTTTTCGCGACGCCGCACGTGCAGCTGTTCGGCCAGGCGTCGCAGGGCTTCGCGGTGCCCGACATCGGCCTCGTGCTGCGCGGCGCGCCGGCCGGCTCGTCGGCCGCCACGCTGCCCTTCGAGCCGCAGAAGGTCAATTCATTCGATCTCGGCATGCGCGGCGAGTGGGGCGCCATTCGGCCGACGCTGGCCGTCTTCTACAACACGTCGGAACTTGGCTCGAGCTCGGGCGGCTTCAATCAGCCGGTGGTGCGCGCGCCCGAGCGGGTCTACGGCGCGGAGGCGACGCTCGACGCCGCGTTCGGCAACTGGCAGGCGGGCGGCTCGGCGACGTGGATCGAAGGCAAGAGCGATCCGAATCGCGACGATGTCTTCACGTATCTCAACAGCTACCGCATCGCGCCGCCGAAGCTCACGGCGTATGTGGGTCTGTCGGCCGGGCGCTGGACGGCGCGCGTCCAGGCGCTGCGCTCCGGCACGCGCAATCGCTTCCCGTCGAGTGTCGCGTTCGGCGAGCGCCCCGTGGCCAGCTACACCGTCGTCGACGCGATCGCGACGATGCGCGCGGGACGCGGGCTCGTGAAGATCGGCGTCGACAATCTGCTCAACGAGATGTACTTCGTGCGCGAATCGCAGCTGCTGCGCACGGGGGCCAACGACAGCTACACGGCGGCGCGCGGCGCGGCCCTGACGCTCGGATACGTGATTTCCTACTAGGCGCGTGAGCAGCACGAGCCAGGCCGCCGTGCGCCGGTGGGCGCTGCGGGTGCATCGCTGGGCGGGGCTGTCGATAGGCGCGGTGCTGCTGGTGAGTGCGGCCAGCGGCCTCGTGCTGCTTGCCGGCGAGCGGCTCGAGCGCGGCGCGCAGCCAGGCCTCTTCACGAGCGAGCCGGGCGCGCCGGCGCCAATCGATCGCATCGTCGACGCAATTGCGCGCGCGCATCCGGGCGCGCGCGTCGCGCGCCTCCGCCTGCCGCGCGATCCGGACGATGTCTACGAAGCATGGCTCGAGTCCGACACCGGGCCGCGCGTGTACGTCGATCAGGTCACGGCCGCGATCCGCGGCTCGCATCCGCCGGCCGGAACCATCAAGGGTTTCATCTTCACGCTGCATTCACAGCTGTTCGCGCGAAGCGTGGGCAAGGCCCTGCTCGGCGCGAGCGCGTGCGGCCTGCTGGTACTCATCGCGTCGGGACTCATCGTCTGGTGGCCGGGCTGGCGAAAGATCCGGCTCGGCTTCCGTGTGCGGCGCGGCCGCGCCTTTCTCGTCGATACGCATCGCGTGACCGGCGCCCTCATCTCGCCGCTATTGGCGATGATCGCGTTCACCGGCCTGTCGCTGGTCGCGCCGGTTTCGATCGAGAAGCTGCTGCTGCGGGTGACGGTGACCGAGCCGCGTCCGGCGCCGCCGGTGTGGCGAGCGGGCGAACAGCCAGCGCGCGCGACCATGCTGCCGGCGAGTGAACTGATAGAGCGCGCCGAGGCGGCGCTGCCTGGCGGCAACGTGTCCTGGCTGTACTTCCCGCCCGCGCAGGGTGGATGGTTCAGCGTGCGCAAGCGCCTCGAGGGCGAGACGCATCCCAACGGCAAGAGCTTCGCGTATCTGCACCCGTCCACCGGCGACGTCGTCGCCGCGTTCGACGCGCGCCGCAATGGCCGTGGAGCGCGTCTCTTCGACGCGTTGTATCCCGCCCACATCGGTCAGGTCCTCGGCCGCGCGCCGCACGTTATAGCCGGGCTGATGCTCGGCTTTCTGGTGATTTCCGGCTGGATGGTCTGGTGGCGGCGCCGGCCGCGGCCGCGGAGCGCTTCAGGTTCGGGCGGCCCCGGGCTATAATGATCGTTCGTCCTCACCCCGAAATGGGCCTGTAGCGCAGTTGGGAGCGCGCCTGAATGGCATTCAGGAGGTCACCGGTTCGATCCCGGTCAGGTCCACCAACCTTCGCTCATATTCTCAGGCGAAGGTTGCCCACCGTAGCGCGAAGCGCGTAGGTGGGCTACAGCTGACAGCGAATGAGCTTCGGTTGGCAAGCCACCCCACCGTAGCGCGAAGCGCGTAGGTGGGCTACAGCTGACAGCGAATGAGCTTCG
>JAKFEY010000071.1:0-4998 GCA_036675475.1 Vicinamibacterales bacterium | reverse complement strand
GGCGCCGCCGTCTTTCAACAGCGTCAGTACCGAGACGCGCGCCGCCTGCCAGCCTGGAACGATGCCGCAGACCAGCCCCGTGAGGATTGCGGCGATGATGCCGGCCGTCATCACGCGCGCGTCGAGGGAAATGACGTCCCAGCCGAACGGCCGGACGGGAAGCGCCGCCTTGGCGGCCTCAGTCCCCCACAACGCGAACAGCATGGCGAGCAGGCTGGCCGCGGCCGACAACGCCAGACTCTCGGTGAGCAGGGTGGCGCCAAGCTGGCGGCGTGACGCGCCAAGGGATGCGCGGACCGCGAGCTCTCGCGAACGTTCCCACGATCGCGTGAGCATGAGATTCGCCGCGTTCGTGCACGCAATCAGCAGCACGAGAAAGACGCTGCCGAGCGCCAGCAGCATCCAGGGACGAACGCCTTCGCGAAGCGCCTCGTCGAATCGGCGGATCTCGAGGCGCCAGTCGGCATACGCGGTCGGGTTTGCCGCGGCGAGCGGCGCCAGCGTAGCCTCGATTTCAGCGGTCAACTGCTCGATCGTCACGCCCGGCCCGAGCCTGCCGAGCGGAGACAGACGGTTGAAGGCCCCGCGCGAGGTCGCACGCGCCGGAAGGCGCGGAATCCAGATCTCGGCGTCGCTCCCATGCGACGAAGGAAACTTCACACCCGGACCGAGGACGCCGATGATCCGGTAGTCTGC
The DNA here is from genome assembly GCA_036675475.1 of Vicinamibacterales bacterium. GTDB lineage: Bacteria > Acidobacteriota > Vicinamibacteria > Vicinamibacterales > SCN-69-37 > JALYRV01. Next base: position 4,302 of record JAKFEY010000071.1, on the reverse strand, counting down.
TTTCCCTACGCGCACCGTCTGGCCCAGGACCGCCGGGTCACCCCCGAAGCGGCGGTGCCAGAACGGGTGTGTGATGACCGCTACCCTGGCATCCGATGTGTCGTCGTCGTTCGTCCACACGCTGCCGATGTGCGCATTCAGCCGAAGGACGCGGAACACGCCGGCGGTTGCCTCGAGCACCGCGAGGTTCTCGTTGATCCCACCGGCGACGATGTCGGCATTTGTCCACTGGATGACAGGCGCGATGCCATCGAGCCCCTTCACGTGGTCGTGGATCGCCCAGAAGGCTTCCGGGGACAGTCCATCCACGCCAGTGGGCCTTCTTCCCGTAATCGTCACGATCCGATCGCCTTCTTCGAACGGCAGCGGCCGCAGCACCGTGGCGTCGACGACAGAGAACGTGACGGTTGCCGCCGACATGCCCACGGCCAGGACGACCACGATGAAGAGGGCCTGCGATGGACGCCGCCGCATCCCGCGCAGCGCTTCGCGGACGGTGTGGCCGCAGGTCCTTACGAACCGGGGCATCGCGATGCGCAGTGCCGACCAGATCGCGAGCGCGATCTGCGCGCGCAACCATAACGCCGGCCATCGCGAGGCCCGGTCGTGCGCGCGGCGCTCTTCCAGACCTTCGAGGATGTCTCCGATTGTGGCGTCCGATGCGTCGCGCGACGTCAGGCGCCCCAGCAGCCAGGCGAGCACGCGCGGCGGCCTCGGGGCGTCCCTCATCGCACCTTCAACACCGACTCGAGGCCGGCCGTCATCGTCTTGATTCGTGTGAGTGACTGGCGCACCGCGAGTACGGCCTGTGGCTTTGCGCGGAAGTAGCGCTTCGGCCGTCCGCCGCGGACCGGCGTCGGATCACCGTAGCGTGAGGTCAGCAGACCTTTGTCTTCGAGGCGCTCGAGGGTGATGAGCACCGCCGTGCGCGAGGCTTTGCGGCCGGTCCGCGACTCGATGTCGGCCGCAATCGAAACGGGATATGCGGTCTCTCCCAGGCTCAGCGTCGAGAGCAGGACGAGGAGCTCGAACTCTCCGAGAGGCGCCGGCGTGGAGGGCTGCCGCATTTGGACAAGATCATTATCATAATCGGCACCCAACGCGCCAGGCCCGTGCCCGGCAAGGCCTTCATGCCGTTCCGGCGACTTTGACCAGCTGCGCGATCATGCGATCGGCGGTCGACGCGTAGTCCTGTTCGTACTTCTCCAGCAGTTCTTCGCGGGTGGGCGACTCGTGCTTGGCCTGCTTTTCCCACAGCACCGAGAGCGTTGCGTACGGCGGCACGGCCAGGCCGATCGCGTTGAAGAAGTTGCAGATGTGGCCGATGATCTGCTGCGCGCCGTCGGAGTCGCCGGTGATGACGATGCCGCCGGCTTTGCCTTCGAGGCCAGACGGTTTGCCGGCCATCACGTGATCGTGCAGCTCGTCGAGCCGCTCGATCGCGCGCTGGATGAGCGACGACTGGCTCGACCACCAGATCGGCGTGGCAAAGATCACCATGTCGCTTGCGAGCACCTTGGCAAGGATCCCCGGCCAGTCGTCGCCGCTGCCCATGTGCGACATCGTGCCCGGCGGGATCTCGTACTCCGCCAGCCGAATCGTTTCGCACTCGATTCCGGCGCGCGCCATGCGCGCGGCAAGAAACTCGCACAGCGTGGCCGTGTTCGACAGGCCCGACCTCTTGAGCGTGCCGAGCAGGATGGTGGCGTTCACGTGTGGGCCCGCGCTCTACGCGTAGTCGAACCGCCCGAAGGCGGCGTACTTGCCGGAGTGGTCGTAGCTCAGGGCGCCGCCGACGCGAAACACTTTCGACGCGGCCATGCTGCCGCGCTTGACGATGAGGCCCTCGGGCAGCACGACTTCGGGATGCACTTCCGCGTTCGTAACAGGATTGCGGATCGTCTCGAAGTCGAGCGCGACGCTGTCGCCGATCTTTGCCTGCGAGGCATGCTCGGCGAGGCGGACGTCGAAGCGCGCCGTCTCGGGCTCCGCGAGCTCGTAGGTCTTGATGAAAATGCCCCAGGGGCCGCCCAGCTCACCACGAAGCATCGTCGTCAGCGCCGAACGCTGCCCGGCCGTGGCCCGTTCGTCCACGTAGGCGATGGCACGGCCGCCGCCGTCGTGAATGGCGCCGGGCCATTTCGCGAACAGGCCCACGCCGATGCCATCGAGCCGCACGTCATCGACGTGCCCCTTCTCGATGATCCAGATCCAGCCGCCCTCGCACGCGCCGTGCGTCGGCAGCGCGTTGAAGTTGCACGGACAACCAAAGTCACAGTTGCATGCGATGAGAACGTTGCCCGCGACACTCCACGCCATCGTTCAGCCCCCCATTCTGCCGTTCATGGTCTGGCGGGATGTCGCAGGAGTCAAGCCGGTCTACAATCGGCGCCAATCGATGGCCACCCGCCGCCCTGCCACGCTCGTGGCGCCGCTCGTGCTCGTGCTGCTCGTCTCCTGGGCCTGGATCGTCGTCATGGCGCGCGACATGTACGGGCCCATGACGGGCGCGAGCGCGTGGACGATGACGCCGGTGTGGGACGGGCCGCACCTGCTGCTGCTCTGGGCGATGTGGGCGGTGATGATGACGGCGATGATGCTGCCGTCGGCCACGCCGATGGTGCTGCTCGCGCGCGTCGCGAGCCATCCGCGCGCGCTGGCGGCCGGGTACGTCGTGGTGTGGGCCGTGTTCAGTGTGGGCGCGACCGCGCTGCAGTGGCAGCTGACCGCGCTCGGTATCGTGGACGGGATGATGGAGATCTCGAGCGCGCGAGCCGCCGCGATCCTGCTGCTGATCGCGGGGCTCTATCAGCTGACGCCGCTCAAGCGCGCGTGCCTGATCGCGTGCCAGTCGCCGGCCGACTTCCTCACGCGCCGCTGGCGCAGCGGGGTCTCAGGCGCCTTCCGCATGGGCGCGGAGCACGGCGTCTACTGCGTGGGCTGCTGCTGGGCGCTGATGCTGCTGCTGTTTGCCGGCGGCGTAATGAACCTCACGGTGATCCTGGCGCTGACGGTGCTGGTCGCGTTCGAGAAGCTCGCGCCGATCGGCGTGGCCAGCGCGCGCGTGAGCGGCGCGCTGCTCATCCTCGCGGCGGCGTGGATGGCCGCGAGATGAGCGTGAACCGCACGTTGCGAATCACCGGGTTGGTGAAGTCGAGGCTCACGATGTTGCCGGCTGCGTCACGCCGGAATCGCAGCGTGAGCGGGCCGAACTGAAACGTGTCGGGGTCGACAGAGGCGAACGGCAGTGCCTGCCCGGGCGATTCGTTGAGCCGGCCGACGAGACCGTCCTTCCCCGCCGTGATGTCGAGCACCGCGCGCAGGTCATCGCTTTCATACCGGCCGGCAAACGTCGCGAGTTCCTCCGCGGTGAGCTTCGCCGGCTGCGCGCGGCGGTAGCGCGTCACCGCGCCTTCCATCGACGTCCACTCGAACTGATCATTCGACAGGAAGTGCAGCTCGAAGGCGTCGTTGGACATGAAGTTGGTGGTGGGCCGCACAATGCGGAAGCGATCCCTCGCGAGCGCCACCATCGGTCCGCCGCCGCCGATGCTCAAGCGGCCATTGCCGGCCGCGAGCCGCACCGACTGCCCCGTCTGCTCGTTGACGAAGAGTCCCGCCTTGCTCGTGATGTCGGCCGGTTCGACGCCGGCGGCATTTGCAGGCGGCGGAGGCGAGGCAGGCCGGCGGAGCCCCTTGTCGGCCATGAACAGATCGAAGATGTAGCCTGCGTAGTCGTCGCGCGCGTCGGACACCTCGCCGGCGTTGCACAGGACGGCGATCGAGAAGTTCTGATCCAGAAAGCGTGCGGCGATCGATCGATACCCTGCCGCGCCGCCACCGTGCAGCAGCATCCGGCCGGCATAGTTCGACTCGAGCGACAGGCCGCGGGCGTACGTCAGCTTCCGCCCGTTGCTCAGCGTGGCCGGCTCCTGAAGCTTCCCGGTGACGAACGTCCCGAGCTTGCCGCTTGCGAGCGCGTCGTACCAGAGCACCAGGTCGGACGCCGTCGTGTACAGCGCGCCGGCGCCGCCGCGGTCGTCGCCGAGCCGCATGTCCATCCGCCAGCCCGCCGGCACCTTGTCGTACGCGAGCGCGCGGTTCTTGATCACGTACAGGTTGTCGTCGATGTACGCGGACGTCTTCATGCCCACGGGCTCGAGCACGCGCGTGCGCAGGAACTCCGCAAACTTCACCCCGCTCACGCGCGTCACGATTTCGGGCAGCAGCACATAGCCGCTGTTCGAATACGACCACTCCGTCCCTGGCACGAAATTCAGCCCGCGCTGGCGCAGGATCATG
>JAKFEY010000093.1:0-5257 GCA_036675475.1 Vicinamibacterales bacterium | reverse complement strand
GGCGCGCAGGCGCCGCAGGCCGGGGGCGCCACGGGCCAGCAGCCGGCGCGTCCGAATACGGCGGCGCAGCCGCCGGCAGCCAACGCGCAGGGCCAGACGCCGCAGCAGCGCGGCGGCGGCGACACCGCGCGCGAAGGCGGCGCGCGCCGCGGCGGGTTCGATCCGAACATGACGCCGGAAGAACGGCAGCGCCGCATGGAAGAGCGCCTGAAAACCATGACGCCGGAAGAGCGCGCGGCTTTCCAGGAGCGCATGGCGCAGCGCGGGCAGCGCGGCGGCGGTGCGGGCCAGACCGGCCAGGGCGGCAACGCCCAGCGCAGCGGCCGCGGACAGGGCGCGGGCACGCCACAGCCCGCGGCACCGCAGGCCGCCAACACCGCTCAGACCGTGGATGCGTTGTTCGCGCCCATTCCAACGACCTCGACCCGCGGACGCGTGTGGGTGGTCACCGGCACGGCACAGGCGCCGCAGCTCACGTCCATCGCCGTGCGGACCGGCATCACCGACGGCCAGTGGATTGAACTGATCGAAGGCGAACTGCAGGAAGGCCAGGAACTGGTCACCGGCGTGATCCTGCCGAACGCGGCGGCGCAGGTGCCGGGCACGACGGGCGGCAACCCGCTCATGGGACCGCAGCGCGGACAGCCGAATCGCGGCGGCAACCCGGGCCGCGGGCGCTGATGCCGGTCATCTCGGTTCGGGACCTCACCAAGACCTACCACGTGGGCGAGCACGTCGTGCGCGCTCTGCGTGGGGTGTCGCTTGACGTCGAGCCCGGCGAGTTCATCTGCGTGACGGGCCCCTCCGGATCGGGCAAGTCCACGTTCATGCACATCGTCGGGGCGCTCGACCGGCCGACCAGCGGCAGCTACGTGCTCGACGGCAAGGACGTCTCGAAGCTGTCGAAGGACGACCTCGCCCGCGTGCGCAACAAGAAGATCGGGTTCGTCTTTCAGGGCTTCAACCTGCTGTCGCGCACGACGGCGCTCGACAACGTCGAGCTGCCGCTGCTCTACGACTCGCAGAGCGGCTTGAAGGGGCCGGACCGGCACCGCAAGGCGAAGGAGATGCTCACGCTCGTGGGTCTCGGCGAGCGCTACGACCACTACCCGAACCAGCTGTCGGGCGGCCAGCAGCAGCGCGTCGCGATCGCGCGCGCGCTCATCACCGATCCGGCCATCATTCTGGCCGACGAGCCGACGGGCAACCTCGACACGCGCACCAGCATCGAGGTGATGGACATCTTCCAGACGCTCAACCGCGAGCGCGGCATCACCGTGATGCTGATCACGCACGAGATGGACATCGCCGAGCACGGCACGCGCATCATCAAGTTCCGCGACGGACGCGTGGTCAACGACCAGCAGGTCACCAACCGGCGCAACGCGGGCGACGAACTCGCCGCCCTGCCGCCGCCGGAAGACACGCTGGCCGAGCACGATCCGCACATCGCGGGCGCGCCCGCGGCGGCGCACACGGAAGGCTGACATGGCGATACTCATGACGTTCCGGATCGCCCTCAAGGCGCTCAACCGCAACAAGCTGCGCACGATGCTGACGATGCTCGGCATGATCATCGGCGTCGGCGCGGTCATCACGATGGTGGCGCTCGGCAACGGCGCGCAGGCGACGATCGAGGCGCAGATTCAGGCGTCGGGCACGAACCTGATCACGGTCAACGCCGGCAACTTTTCGGCGGGCGGCGTGCGTCAGGGCTTCGGCATGAACACGACGCTGACGCCCGCCGACGCCTTCGCCATCCGCGAGTTGGCCACGGTGGAATATGTCGCGCCGCAGGTGAGCACGCGCACGCAGGTCGTGGCGGGCAACCAGAACTGGTCGACCCAGCTCGAAGGCACCGACGTCGACCTGCCGCTCATCCGGTCGTGGCCGATGAAGTACGGATCGTGGTTCTCGCCGCAGGACGTGACGTCGGCCGTCAAGAACGTCGTGCTCGGCAACACCGTGGCCGAAACGCTCTTCGGGCCGGACGTGGATCCGACAGGCGAAAGCATCCGCGTCGGCACGGGCCGCACCATCAATCAGCCGTTCCGCGTCATCGGCGTCATGTCGCCGAAAGGCGCCCTGGCGATGGGCGGCGATCAGGACGACCGCATGTTCGCGCCCTACACGACCGTGCAGCGGAAGCTGATGGGCATTCAGCACATCAACAACATCCAGGTGTCGGCGCGCAACGGCATGCTCGAGAAGGCCGCCGAAGACATTCGCGCCGTGCTGCGCATCCAGCACAAGCTGATTCCGGGCGACCCCGACGACTTCACGGTGCGCACCAACGAAGAGATCGCGGCCACCCGCACCGAAACGACGCGCACGATGACGACGCTGCTGGCGGCGATCGCCGGCGTGTCGCTGCTGGTCGGCGGCATCGGCATCATGAACATCATGCTGGTGTCGGTCACCGAGCGCACGCGCGAGATCGGGCTGCGCCTGGCGATCGGCGCGCGCGGCAAAGACGTCCTGTTTCAGTTTCTCGTCGAGGCGATCGTGATCAGCCTCGTGGGCGGCGGCATCGGCATTGTGCTGGGGTTTGCCTCCGCGGAGCTCGTCAAGCGCTTCGCGGAGTGGCCGGCGGTGGTGCCGGCCAATGCGATCGGCGTGGCGTTTGGATTCGCCGCGGCGACAGGGATCTTCTTCGGGTTCTACCCCGCCAGGAAAGCGGCGGGCCTGGATCCGATTGAGGCCCTCAGGTTCGAGTAAGTGGCAGGTTGGGAACAGTCAACTGTACGGAAACTCACTTGACTTGCCGTGGTATCTGGCGCCTCGCATCGGCTGGCGCGCGGCAGGCTACCACGACAAGTCAAGTGGTTTCCGCAACTAGAGGAGCAGTGAACATGAAGCGTGCAATTTTCTCGGGGATCCTCGCGGTCCTCTTCACGGCCGGCGTGCTGGCGCAGGCCAAGCCGGATTTCTCGGGCACCTGGACGCTCGATCCTGAAAAGAGCGTCATGGGCGGCGGCCGCCAGGGCGGCGGACAGCGCGGCGGCGGCATGGGCGCGGCGCCGCTGACCATCACGGTCGAGGGCAACAAGATGTCTATCGCCCGCACGATGGGGCAGAGCGGCAACACCATGACGACCGTGTACCTGCTCGACGGTACCGTGTCGAAGAACTCGCAGCCGGGCCGCCAGGGCGGCGAGCCGGTCGAGATCACGTACACGAGCAAGTGGGACGGCGCCAAGCTGGTGACGACGATCGTCAACCCGCGCGGCACGTCGACCGAGACGCGCTGGATCGAGGCCGATGGCACGATGGTCGTCGAGACCACGCGCACGGGCCCGGACGGCACGCCGGTGGTGGCGAAGCTGGTTTACAAAAAGGGCTGATAAAAGCCTCAAGACCCAAGACTGAAGACGGAACTACAGGAGGGCCCGCGCAGGTGCTGCGCGGGCCTTTTTTCTTTTTAACCGCGAAGGGCCTCGACGGGATCGAGGCGCGCGGCGCGCTGCGCGGGATAGGTGCCGAAGATCATGCCGACGCCGGCCGCCAGCAGCAGCGCGATCGCGACCGATGAGGGCGCGATGGCCACGGGCCAGCCTGCGCCGGCGGCAATCAGCGCGGCGAGTGCGGCGCCGAGCGGAACGCCCGCCGCGCCTCCAGCCACACACAGCAGGGCCGCTTCAGCGGCAAACTGCGCGAGCACGTCGCGCCGGCGTGCCCCCGCGGCGCGGCGCACGCCAATCTCGCTGGTGCGCTCCGCCACGCTCGCAAGCATGATGTTCATGATACCGATGCCGCTGATCAGCAGCGCCAGCGCGCCGACGCCGAACAGCACCCAGTCGAACATCCGCTGAGCCTCGCGTTTCGCGCGCAGCAGCGCGAGCGGCACGATGGTCTCGAAGGCCGCGTCGGGGTGGCCGGCCGCGCGCAGCGCGCGCGCAGCGCGGGCGGCCGCGTCCTCGATGCCGTGCGGCGCGCGGAGTGCGATCTCCTGCGCGCCCCTGCCGTCATCGCCCGGCGACAGCCGATGGTCGGCTACGCTGAGCGGGACAAACGCCGAGGCCTCGCCGTCGACACGTCGCGCCGGCGACAGGATGCCGACGACCGTGAGCCATCGGCCCTCCCATTCCACCTCCGCGCCAGGTTTCATCGCATCGCCCAAAGCGGCGGCAAGCGCCGGCGTCAGTACGATCACCCGGCGCCGTTCCGCATCGTCCGCCTCCGACAGCCAGCGGCCTTCCCGAAGGGCCAGACCTGCAACCGTGCGCCACGACGATGTGACGCCGGCGAGGGTTGTCGTGATCTCTGTCCGATCAACGCGCAGACGCGCGGGCACGCGCCGGGCTGCCGCGAGCACGACGCCGGTCAGGTCGCGTTCGAGCCGCAGCACGTCATCGGGCCGAAAGCGCGGCGCGGCGGGACGGCCTGCCGCCAGTGGCCGCGCGCGCAGAAACGCGTTGTCGACGCCGAGCGCGATCGCTTCACCCGACGCGCGCCGCCGCGCGCCCTCCGCCACGGCAAGCGCCGCGACGACAGCCGCGACGCCGAACACGATGCCCACGCCCGAGAGGCCGGCGCGAAGGCGATGCGCCGACAACGCGCGCCAGGCCTCACGCAGGACCTCGGCGAGGCTCATCGGGGCGCGGCGGCCAGCCGCACGCGCTCCCCTGCCCACAGGCCCGACTTGATGGCGGCGTGCGTGGCGGTGCGCGACCACACCTGCACGCGGCGCCGGACGACACCGCGGGCGTCGGCCACGAGACAGTACGCCCCTTCCTCGTCTTCGTGGACGGCGTCGATGGGCACGACGAGGGCGGAAGGAATCGTCGACACCTCGATGCGCACCTGCGCGGTCATGCCGGAGCGAAGCCGCGGGTCGGCGTCGCGCAGGCGGATGGTCACGGGAAAGTAGCGCGTGCCGGCGTGCGTGACGTCGCTCTGCGCCAGCGCGCCAATCACGTCGACGCGGCCCTGGATGTCGAGATCGGGATACGCGTCGACCGACACGCGCACCTGCTGGCTCGCCGCGACGCGGTGCAGATCGATCTCGCGCACGCGCGTGTCGACGATCAGGCCGCCGGCGTCGGGAATGGCGATGAGGGGCTGGTTCGGCAGCGCCTCGTCGCCCACCTGCGGCTTGCGCCGCTCGCTGCCGAAGAACAGCTCGCGGTACACGACCAGGCCGGGCGCCTGCGCGCGAATCGTGCTGAGCGCCATCTGCCGGCGCAGATTGTCGATGCGCAGCCGGATCTCGTCGGCCGCGGCGGCCGCGCCGGTCGCGCGCGGCGCGCCGGGCACC
>JAKFEY010000063.1:0-25206 GCA_036675475.1 Vicinamibacterales bacterium | reverse complement strand
GCCAGCAGCGGCGCGCTGCCCTGCTGGCCCGGCACCGTCTGCGTGGCTTCGGCCGCCAGATACGTGATGAAGAGCGCGACCACGAACACGTCGGCCATCGACCACTTCGCGATGGCCGCGACGAAGTTGAGCACGCGCTGCCGCGTCAGCGTATTGCGCATGAACGCGGCGGCGACGACGAGCAGCGCCTTGGTGAAGGGCACGACCACGCTGAAGAGCAGGATCAGCGTGGCGGGAATCCAGCTGCCGACGTCATAGAGGTTGCGCACCGCGCCGATGATGCTGCGCGTCTGGGTGTAGACCTCGAAGTCGCCGACGCCCGCCTTGAGCGCCTCGGCCAGCCGCGGCCCGAGCTGCTCGATGATCACCTTCCGCGTGCTGCCGCCGGTGAGCTGCATGAACTGCAGCACCGACGGGTTCATCAGCTTCTCGAGCGTCGCGATGGTCTGATCGTCGAGTCCCTTCTCGAGCACGACCGGCGTCATCTGCGCAATGCCTTCGGGCGTCAGCACGCCGCGAATGGTGAGCACGGGCAGCATGAGGCCCGGCACCAGCAGCACGATCGACAGTGCCACCAGGGCGAGGACGCCGGTACGGCTCGAGGTCATAGGGTTTTACCGCAGCGACGCGCCGATGCCCTTGAGGGTATCGGCGAGCGCCTGCACGCGCGGGCCGATCGTCGCGTCGACCTGCACGGCCGCGAGGCGCGCGGCCGCTTTGTCGAGCTCCGCGGCGGCGCTGCGCTTGTCGCCCGCCGACTGCGCGCGTTCGGCGCGGTCGAGCGCGCTCTTCACCGCCGCCGCATCGGCGGCCGGCAGGGCTTTCGCGCGATTGACCTGATCGAGATACGCGCGCGCCACGAGCACGGTGGGCGGCCACGTCATCTTCGGCTGGTGCTGCGCGTTGAAGATGTTCCACTTCACCGCTTCGGCCGCCGCAATCTCGTTGGCCGACAGCTGCTCGCTCGGCTTCAGCTTGAAGATGTCCACCCCGCGCGCGATTTCGGCGCCATAGATGTGGCCGTTGTACCAGTAGGTCGACCAGTAGCCCGCTGTGGTGAGCTTGGCCGCGTCAATCGGGCCGCGATCGAAGTACGCGATCTCGACCGGGTTGGCCGAGTCCGTGAAGTCGAACACCGACAGCCCGCCCTGATACCAGGCCTGCACCATGATGTCGCGCCCGGGCACCGGAATCAGCGATCCGTTGTGCGCGACGCAGTTCTCCACGTCGGTCTGCGGCGCCGGCAGCTTGTAATAGCTCCTGAACTGCATCTTGCCGTCGACGATGTCGAAGATGGCGTTGGCGCCCCAGCTGGGCAGATCCGTCGCGCGGCAGCGCGGCTGCGTGCCGCCACCCCACTCGTCGGTGAAGATGACCTTCGTGCCGTCGTTGTTGAACGTGGCCGAGTGCCAGTACGCGAAGTTCTTGTCCGAGACGTGATCGAGCCGCTTCGGATTGATCGGATCCTTGATGTCGAGCAGGATGCCGTTGCCCGAGCAGGCACCGGCCGCGAGGCCGATTTCCGGATACGTCGTGATGTCGTGGCACTGGTTCGTCGTGCTCGTGCGCTGCGTGCCCGGGCCGTGATCGCCGCCCTTCCAGAGCGCGGCGATTTCGCCGGTCGCGGGATCGCCGAAGATGCGCGGGCGGTTGACGATCTTCGCCGTCTGCGGGGCCGCGAGCGGCACCTGGATGACGTCGATGCTGAACAGCGCCGTGTTCGGATCCTCTTCGGGCTTCAGGCCCGAGCAGCCGGCGAGCTCCTCGGCGGAGCGCACGCCGCCGGTGCCCGATCCATAGATATAGATGTTGGCCTTGTCATCGGGATCGACGACGAGCGTATGCGTGTGCGAGCCGCGGCACGTCTGGACGGCCGCAATCTGGCGCGGCTTGTCGAGGTCGGTGATGTCGAAGATGCGCACGCCGCGGAAGCGCTCGGCGCTGACGGCCGCCTGCACGCCCTGCGTGCCGCAGTCGACGCGGCCGCGCGGCTGCTCCACCGACATGAAGAGCAGGTTGCCGTACACCGACAGATCGCCCTGCCCGCCCGGGCACGCAATCGAGGCGCGCAGCTTCGGCGCGCGCGGGTCCTCGATGTTGTAGAAGTTGAAGCCGTGGAAGTTGCCCTGGAAGAGCGTGTCGTTCTTGAACGCGAAGTCCGAGTTGGCGTAGTTGAGGTCGCCGAGCGCCTTCGGATCGAAGAAGCCCTCGGGCCGCGGCATGTGCGCCACCAGCTCCATGTTCTTCGCGGCCACGCCGGCATCCTCGATGCCCGGCTTGAGCCCGACACGCGGGTCAGTACCCGCAGCCTGCGTCTGCGCGGTCTGCGGCTGCGCCGCGGTCTGGGCCTGCGCGGGCGGCGGCGGCGGGGGCGTCTGCGCCTGGACGGCCGCCGAGGCCGTGAGCATCAATCCTGCGAGAACCGTCAATCCTCGATTCATCATTTCTGCAAGCCTCTCCACAAGGCGATCATGCGATCGATTTCCATCTGCTGGTCCGCGATGACGTCCGACGCGAAGGCGTAAATCTCCGATTCCTGCCCCGCGCCGTCGGTCTTGAACAACTCGTCCACCATGACGAGCGCGCCCTCATGGTGCTTGATCATGTACTCGAGGAACAGGCGGTCGAACTCGCGGCCTTTCGCGGCGGCCAGCTTCGCCATTTCCTCCGGTGACAGCATGCCGGGCATGCGCGTGAAGTCGTGCGCGTGATGCGCGTGCTCGTCGGGCACCGCCTCGCCGCGCGCGCGCAACCAGCGCTGCATGAACTTGATTTCGTCCTGCTGCGACACCTTGATGCGCAGCGCGAGCAGCTTCATGTCGGCGCTCTCGGTGCGCGTCTCGAGCAGCTCGACCATCTCCAGCGCCTGCGCGTGATGGCCGATCATGCCCTGCATGAAGGCAACGTCGGCCTTGACGTGCGGAATCCTGACCGGCTCGGCCGCCGGCGGGCGCACCGTGCTCGGCTGGCCGGGCGCGCCTGGCTGGATGATCGTAGGACGCTGAGGCGCGGCCGGTGGTTGTGCCCGCGGCGGCGCCGGCTCGACTGACGGCACCGGCTGCGCCGGCGCGGCCGTGCGGCAGGCCAGGCCCGCGCCCAGGGCGGCAACGACGAGAGCAAGACGAAGGTGAATCAAGATTAAAAAAGAATACTTCACCGGTATACGATTCTAGCCAGGAGATTCGCACTGTGACCGACAAGGATGCATTCAAGGAACGGGGCCGCGCGCTCGAGGAAGACTATTTCCGGCGCAAGGAGCAGGAGCTGATCGCGAAGATGCGCGAGAAGGCGGCGTCCGACGCCGCGCGCGACGCCATCAGCCAGCGCACGGGTGTCGCCGACGCGCAGCTGCTGCAGGACCTGCACGAGCTCGGCTACACGGCCGACACCGTGAGCCTGCTGCACGTCGTTCCGCTCGTCCAGATGGCGTGGGCCGAGGGCGGGATGTCGATGCGCGAGCGCGACCTGATCATCGAGGCGGCCCGCGCGCGCGGCATCGAGACGGGCTCGCCCGCGGATCAGATGCTCGCCGGCTGGCTCGCGACGCGTCCGTCCGACGAACTGTTCTCGACGACGCTTCGCGCGATCGCGGCGATGCTGGCGTCGCGGCCGGAAGCGGAGCGCAACGCCAGCGAGAAAGATCTGGTGTCGTATCTCTCGAGCATTGCATCGGCCTCGGGCGGCGTGCTCGGCTGGGGCGCGGTGTCGGCCGAGGAGCGTGCCGTGCTCGAGCGCGTCACGCGCGAGCTCGAGAAAACGCACACGTCGGCCGGCGTTCTGCCGAAGCCATGACGGCCGCGCGCGTCACCATCGCGCGCCGCGACGGCGAGGACGCGCGCGAGCGCCAGGTGGTGGTCGCGATCGACGGCGAGACGGTCGCGACGCTGATGTTCGGCGGCTCGATCACGCGCGAGGTGGCGCCTGGCCGGCACCGCCTGCGCGCGCACAACACGCTCGTATGGAAGACGCTCGACTTCGACGTGCAGGCCGGCGAAAGCGCCGCTTTCACCGTGGTCAACCGCCCCGGACGCGGCACGTTCGGCCTGCTGTCGCTGCTTGGCGCGCGCCCGCTCTATCTCGATCTACGGCGCGAGTAGTAGTTCGCGCGGCAGTAAACGCGGCGCGCGGCGCGCGAGTAATTATCAGCAGGCGCTGCAGCCATCCTTGGGGCAGGCAGCGCTTGCACGGACCGGGTGAAGGAGTGCCTCCACGCTCCTTCACCTTTTTTTTCGGGTGAGTGCCGTGACCTATACGCAGGCGTTCGACGAACTCGCGCGGCATGCGCGGTGTCTGCAGGAACAGCTCGCCGATCGCGCGCCCGCCGATCGCCTCGCGGAGCTCGCGGCCCGCGGCCAGGCCGCGGCCGCGCGGCGCGACGAGACGGACATGCTGGCGGCCGCGCGCCTGTCGCGGCTCGTGCTCGACGACATGGCCGGCGACGATCGCGCGGGTCTCGTGGGCGACACGCTCAAGGCCTGCGACCTGTGCCTCGATCGGCTCGACCGGCCCCTCACGCCCGACAAGCCGCTCGCGCCCGACACCCCGCCCACGCGCGGCAAGCGGGCGCCATGATCGTGCGCTGGCAGCTCGCGAAACACACGCGCACCGTCCGCTGCACCGAAACCCCTCACCCGCTCGGCTTCGAGCTTCGCGTCATTGTCGACCCCGATGATTTGCGGAGGAGCGACGTCTTCCGCGAGCGCGACGCCGCCGACCAGGCGTGCGCCGCGTGGCGCGACGCGTTCGCGCAGAAAGGCTGGACGGCGCCGCCGGCGCGGTTTGCGCGCGAGGCGCTGGAACGCGCGCTCGCGCTGACGCGCACGGCGCAGCGTCGCGTGCCCGGCGACAACGGCATGGGGCACGTGCTCAGCTACCGGCTCAAGGTGATGCGCGAGGCGCTCGAAGTGGCGCTTGCCGATGATGTGTCGCTCGATCAGCCGCTGCGCGACAAGCGGCTGATCGAGGCGATGACCGAGCTTGGACGCGCCGAGCGCGGGCCGGAAGGCCAGGCGTTCGTCAAACCGATTCTGGACGCGCTTCACCCGCGATCGCCTGCATGACGCGCCAGAGCTGCTCGACGTGCGCGCGTTCGGTCGCGATGGCGCCAATCGACACGCGCACCATCCAGCGGCCGTCGAGGATCGCGGGCGTGAGGTACGCGGCTCCTGATCGATTGATGCGATCGCACCACGCGAGGGTGTGGCGATCGAGCGCGTCGCCGCCCTGCTCGACGATGGCCTGCGGCTCGTGGCGCACGCACACCGTCTGCAGCGGCACCGGCGCGAGCACGCGCCAGTCAGGCGCCGCCTCCACCTGCCGCGCGAGCCACTGCGCGTTGCCGAGATCGCGGCGCAGGCGCGCCTGCAGGCCTTCGACGCCCGCCTCGCGAATCAGGAACCACAGCTTGAGCGCGCGGAAGCGCCGGCCGAGCGGAATACCCCAGTCGCGATAGTTGGTCACCGTGCCGTCGGCCGCCGTCTGCAGATAGCTCGGGTTGGTCGACATCACGCGCACCAGGTGCTCCGGATCCCGGACGTAGTACACCGAACAGTCGAACGCGGCGCCGAGCCACTTGTGCGGATTGATGACGAGCGAGTCGGCCTGCTCGATGCCGTTCCACATCCACCGGCATTCCGGCAGCACCATCGCCGAGCCCGCCATGGCCGCATCGACGTGCAGCCACACGCCCTCGCGCGCCGCGATCGCGCCAATCTCGCGCAGCGGATCGAGCGCGGTGGTGGTCGTGCTGCCGCACGTCGCCACAATCGCGCAGGGCCGCCGGCCGCGCGCGCGATCCGCGGCGATGGCGCTCGACAGCGCATCCGCGCGCATCGCGTAGTTCGCATCGTGGTCGACGACGTGGATGTTGTCGCGCCCGAAGCCGGCGAGGAGCGCCGCCTTCTCCGCCGAGCTGTGACTGTGCCGCGACGTGTAGACGATGAGCGCCGCGTCCTCGCCCTGCAGGCCGCCGCGCGCGAGGCTGAATGCCGACGCGCGCTCGCGCGCGCACACAAGCGCCACGAGCGTGCTCGTCGAGGCGGTGTCCTGAATCACGCCGCGCCACGCGTCGCCGAGCCCCGTCATCTGCCGCAGCCAGTCGCACGCGACTTCCTCAAGCTCGGTGAGCGCCGGACTGCTTTGCCACGCCAGGCCCAGCACGCCGAGGCCGGTGCTCGTGAAATCGCCGAGCACGCTGGCAAACGTGCCGTTCGACGGGAAGTAGCCGAAGAAGGACGGATGCGGCCACTGCGAAAGGCCCGGCACGATCAGCGCGTCGAGATCGGCAAGGATGGCCTCGAACGGCTCACCTGCCTGAGGCGGCGCCGGGGGCAGCGCGGCCTTCAGGCCGCCGGGAGCCGACTGAGCCATGACCGGCCGCTGCTCCACCGACGCGCGATAGTCCGCCAGCCAGTCAATTAATTGATGGCCGCGGCGGCGAAACTCGTCGTTTTCCATAGGCGGGGCCCCCTGCACCCCGCCAAGCTCCTCGCCTCGCGGGGGCCCAATGCCCCGCGCCGGCTCGTCGCCCAGGCAAGCCGTGAAGCACCCGGCTTTGCATGTCGTAACGGTGAGTATATGACTCGCCTTCTGCCCGCGTTCCTCGCGCTGCTCTCGCTGCAAGTGCCCGCGTCGCCGGCGAACTGGTCCTACTGGCGCGGCCCGGCCGCCAACGGCGTCGCCGCCGGCGATGCGCCCGTCATGTGGTCCGACACCACCAACGTCGCCTGGAAGGTGCCCATCCCCGGCCGCGGCCACTCGTCGCCCATCGTCTGGGGCGATCGGATTTTTCTGACGACGGCGATTCCCACCGGCACGCCCGCCGCCGCCTCTGCAGCGGACGACAGCGCAGCCGGGCGCTCGCGCGGGCGCGGCGCGGCGCCGCTCGTCGAGCATCGCTTCGTCGTGATGGCGCTCGATCGCGCCACCGGCAAGGTCCTCTGGGAACAGACGGCCACAGTTGCCACACCGCACGAGCCGCATCACTTTCAGTACGGCAGCTTCGCGTCGAACTCCCCGGTGACCGACGGCAAGCGCGTGTACGCCTCATTCGGCTCGCAGGGGCTCCATGTCTTCGGCATGAACGGCACGCCGCTCTGGAAGAAAGACTTTGGCGTGAAGCTGCGGATGTTCCGGCAGTTCGGCGAAGGCGCGGCTCCCGTGCTGCACGGCGATCGCCTGATCATGCTGATGGATCACGAAGGCGAGTCGTTTCTCGCGATGCTCGACGCCGCCACGGGCAAGGAACTCTGGCGCACCGATCGCACCGGCGACGGCGTCACCAACTGGTCCACGCCGCTCGTCGCCCGGCACAACGGCGCGACGCAGATCATCGTCAGCGCCTCGCGGCGCGTGCACGCGTATGACTTCGAGACGGGCAAGTCGATCTGGTCGGCCACCGGCCTCGGCCAGAACACCATTCCGCAGCCCGTGCAGCACGGCGATCTCGTGTATGTGATGAGCGGCTATCGCAATCCGAAAGGCATGGCCATCCGCCTCGGGCGCGAAGGCGATCTCACCGGCACCGATGCCATCGTCTGGACCCAGGACCGCGGCATGTCGTACTCGGCCACGCCGGCGCTCGTCGACGGCATCCTCTACACGATCACCGACACCGCGATGGTCAGCGCGTTCGACATGACGACCGGCGAGCCGCTGTATCACCAGGTGCGGCTGCCGAAGCCGTACAACATCAAGGCGTCGCCAGTCGTCGCGAACGGGAAGATTTATTACGCGACCGAAGAGGGCGACGTGATCGTCGCGAAGACGGGCCGGCCGTGGGAGATCATCGCCACCAATACGCTCGCCGATCAGTCGTTCATCGCGACGCCGGCGATTGCGGGCGGCGACATGTTCCTGCGCAGCCGCACGCACCTGTTCCGCATCAGCGACTAGCGGCGGAAGTCGTTGTCGCCGCCACCGAAGCGCGGATTGACGACGTTGTTGAAGATCGAGCCGAAGGTGTAGGTGAAGCTCACCTCGAAGCTGTATTCGTAGCCGCTGCGCAGCCGGCGGAGGCGGAGAAAAATCTCCTCCTCCGTGGCGCCGCGGCGCGGCAGCGCGATCTGGTCGCGGATGCGCGACGCGTTGGCCTCGAGCGAGAGCGAGAGGCCGCGCAGGATGCGGAACGAGACATCGCCGTCGACCTCGAGCCGGTACAAATCGGTGTCGGGCAGATACTGGCTCACCTCGACGCCGCCGCGCAGCGACCCCCAGGGCTCGCGCTGGTCGTAGCGGAACTCCAGCTCGTGATGCCAGCGGGTTTCCTCGAGCGTCTCGAACAGCGTCTCTTCGTAATACTTGTTGAAGCGCGGCCCGACGGCGTACTGCGCCGTGAACTGGCGGCGCGCGTAATCCTGGTACGGGAAGAAGCTGTACTCGAGTGCCGGCGCGACCATCGCCTGAAACCTCAGGTTGTCGAACGACGAGGAGCCGATCTCGCCGGTGGCGCCGGCCGACCAGTGCTGGCCGAGGCTCTTGACGACGAGAAAGTCGAACTGGCGGCTGTGGCGCCGGCTCTCGAACTGCTCCTCGTCCTCTTCATCGAGATTGAACTCTTCGCGCGACTGATCGGACGACAGGCCGAAGCTCAGTTTCCAGGCTTCGGTCACACGGTCGGCGCTGGCCGACAGGCCCCAGTTGAACTCGCGGCTCGATTCCTCCGCCTGCAGGTCGGTGTTGGCCCTGAGGCTGAACACCCAGAAGTTCCAGGGATCGTCGACAGGCACGGCCGGCGCCGACGCGTCCGACTCGACATCGATCTCGACCCGGCCTGGAATTTCCGCCTTCGCCATGTACACGAGCAGGCCGGACGTGAGCACGGCCTGCACGGCGCGGCGCCGCGTGTCTTCGGTGTCGGACGCGGCCGTGACCGCGCGCAAATCGAGATTGAAGCCGTCGAGCGGCCCGAGGCCCACGAAATGGAGGTTGTATTCGCGGCCGCTGCCGCCGGTTTCGCGGCTCTGGCCGAGCACATGCACGTCCGCCGATTCGCGCTGGCGCACGTAGTCGACAAACGTCACTTCATTGCGGAAGTACTCGCCGAAGCAGTCGCAGTCGAGAAACACGCGCAGGCGCGCGGCGGCGGGTGCCGCGGGCGTTGCGGGCGCCGCGGGCACCGGCTGTTGAGCCGGCGCCTGCAGGAGAAGGAGCGACACGAGCGCGGCGGTGAGCACGACGAGCATTAGCGACGGCAGGCGCCGCCGCGTTTACTCCCTACTGAGTACTCGTCGACGAGGGCGGATACAGCACGAGGTTCTCGATGAAGAACTCCATCATGCGGTCCTGATTGAGGCCGGTGTGGCCGCGGTCCGGGCCCACCTGCACCTCGAAGCTCTTCCCTGCCTGCTGCAGCGCCGCGATGAGCTGCATCATGTTCGACGGATGCACGTTGTTGTCGGCCGTGCCCCAATAGAGCATCAGGCGGCCCTTCAGGTTCTTCGCCAGCGGCATCGCGCTGCCGGCCATGTAGCCCTCTTTGTTTTCCTGCGGGATCCACATGTAGCGCTCGGTGTAAATCGTGTCGTAGTGGTCCCACGCCGTGACGGGCGACGAGGCGGCGGCCGCGGCGAAGGCGTCCGGATGTTTCAGGAGCAGCATGATCGACGAGTAGCCGCCGTACGACGTGCCGTAGACGCCGACGCGATGTTGGTCGAAATACGGCCTGGTCCAGAGCGAGCGCACGCCTGCCGCCATGTCGTCGATTTCCGTCTGGCCGAGTTTCTGGTACAGCGAATCGAGCTGCCGGCGTCCGCGGCCCGGCACCGCGCGTGATTCCACGTTCAGCACGAGGAAGCCGTACTCGGTGAGCGGGCTCGGCGTCACGAACGTTTCGCGCGTGACGGCCGACTCGGGCCCGCCGTACACCGACACCAGCACCGGATATTTCTTCGCCGGATCGAAGTTCGACGGAAAGTGCAGGAAGCCGTACAGCGGCGTCTTGCCGTCGGTGGCGGTATAGGTGAAGAGCTCCACCTTTTTCAGCCCGAGCGCATCCCACTTCGTGGTGTCGCTCTTGACGATCTCCGCCAGCACCTTCCCGCCCGCCGCGTCGACGAGCCGCGTGGCCGCGGGCGTGTCGTGCGTCTGATAGACGTCGACGAAATATTTGTTGTCCGGCGAAATGCCGCAGTTGGGCGCGGGTTCACCTGACGCCGACGCAAGGCACGCCGCCACCGTGTGAGTGAACTTTGGATCGGTGAGCCGCACATCGTTCTTGCCGTCGAGTCCGACGCGGTGCAGCTGCAGCTTCAGCGGGTTGTCGCCGTCGCGCGCCATGTAGAACATGACGCCCGCGGCCTCATCCACCTTGACGATGTTTGCCGCGTCGAAGGTCGAGTGGGTGGTCAGCGGCGCAATCAGCTTGCCCGACAGATCGTACAGATAGAAGTTGGTCCACCCGTTGCGCGACGACTCCCAGATGAACCGCCTGTTGTCGCCCAGAAACCTCATCGTCGGCGAATTCTCGACCCAGCCGGTGGGCCACTCCTCGCGGACGACGACGCGCGCTTCGCCGGTGACGGGGTCGGCGGCGACCAGCTCCATGATCTGCTGGCGGCGGTTCGTGCGGTTGAAAAGGATCTCGTGACCGGCCGGCGACCAGCGGATGCCGTAGACGTAATGACCGACGACGTCGTTGTCGAAAGGCTTGCCGTCGCGCACGTCGACGCGCGTGGACTTGCCGGTGGCCGTGTCATAGACGAAGAGCTCGACGATGGGATTGGGCGCGCCCGCTTTGGGATACGCCTCGGTGTCGATGGAGCTCTGCAGCTTCGTTTGATCGAGCTGCAGGAAGTAGTCGGGCACCTGCTTCTCGTCGAAGCGGTAGTACGCGAGCTTCGTGCTGTCGGGCGACCACCACATCGCCGTCACCTGGCCGAGCTCTTCGCCGTAGACCCAGCTGGCGGTGCCGTACTTGATGCGGTCCTTCTCGCTGCCGTCGGTGGTGACCTGTTTCTCGTTGCCACCAGTGGCCACATCGCTGATCCAGAGATTGCGATCGCGGTAGAACGCCTTCTTTGTTTTGTCGGGCGACTCGGCGGTGTCGAACTGGCGGCCGCGCTCGGGTCCGCCGCCGCGTCCGCCGCGGCCCGTGCGGGCTTCCGGCGCGTCGCCGACGACGGTTGCGGTGCGGGTGACGGCATCGAAGCGATGGAGCTTGCCCTCCCAGGCGTATTCGAAGGCCGTGGGGCTCTTCCAGCTGACCGTCAGCGCGCCCGGGCGCACCGCGCCGGCCATCTGCGGCTGCATCTTCGAATACTGCTCGTAGCCGGGATACGCCTTGAGGCGGTCCTGCGCGGCCAGCGGAAGCGCGCAGAGCGACGTCAGCAGCAGCCCGAAGGAAGCGGAGCGAAAAACTCTTGCGATCATGGGGTCTGAAAATTATACGGGGTGGCGCGGCCCTTCAGGGCCCGCGGCCGGCAACGCCACAGAAGAGCCCCCCGTCTAACCCGCCATGACCAGACTCATCCGCTTCCTCGGATTGCCCCTTGCCTTTGCGGCCGCCGTTCCGCTGGCCGCCGCCATGATTGCCGCCGAGGTCGCCCCGCCGCCGGCAGGCGCCGCTGAAACCTCGCAGAGCTCGCGTGCCGCACAAGCCAACCCCGCGGTGCGCCCCACCGCGTCGCAGCCCGACGCCGGAAATGACGAGTGGTGTCGCGAGACCCAGCGCAACCAGGACGACGACCGCGACACGTTCTGCGAGGTGCGCGAGTTCACGCTCCGCCCGGGTGACGTCGCCGCCCAGACGTCGAACGGCAGCATCCGCGTCACCGGCGAGCGGCGCACTGACGTGCTCGTCCGCGCGCTCGTCATGACCTACGCGCGCAGCGACGCACGCGCGCGCGAAATCGCAAAAGCGATCACCATTCGCGAGAGCGGCACGATCAAGGCCGACGGCCCGCGCAGCGCGAATCGCGAGGGCTGGCACGTCAGCTTTCGCATCCAGACGCCGGAGCAGACCAATCTCGATTTGACCTCGTCGAACGGCTCGCTCGCCGCCACCGACATCCGCGGCCGGCTGCAGCTGCACACGAGCAACGGCAGCATCCGCCTCGCCAACACCGGCGGCAACGTCACCGCCGGCACCAGCAACGGCTCGGTGAACGCCACGCTGTCGGGCACGAAGTGGGATGGCGAGGGCCTCGACATCAGCACCTCGAACGGATCGGTGCGGGTGACGATGCCGGAGAACTACAACGCGCGGCTGGTGGCGGGTACCACGAACGGCAGCATCAACGTGGACTTCCCGATCACGGTGCAGGGCCGCATCGGCGGCCGCAACCGCGACATCGACACGACGATCGGCTCGGGCGGCCCGGCGATTCGCGTGCGCACGTCGAACGGCTCGGTGAGCGTGCGGCGTCCTGGCGCGGACACGGATCGGGAGCGGTAGTCGCACAAGCTGCACTTCATTCGTCCCAAAGCCTGTGGAAAACCACCCCGGGGTGGATTTCCACAGGCTGGCACGTTTCTCGCGCGCAGATTCTGCGATCGCTGCTCTCTTGACAATGTAGGAGACCGGGCGTAGCCTCTCCCAACTAATTTAGGAGAGAGCGATGCCCCACCCTTCGCCCGTCCTTCCCGGCACTCTCGAACTGCTCATCCTCAAAGCGCTCTCTCTGGGACAACAGCACGGCTACGGCGTGCTGCTACGAGTGCTCGAAATCACGGGTGGCGCCCTGGCAGTGGAACAGGGCGCCCTGTACCCCGCCTTGTATCGCCTCGAACGTCAGGGCTTCCTCGATGCCAACTGGGGTGTTTCTGACAACAACCGGCGCGCGCGCTTTTATCGCCTCACGCTCACCGGCCGCAAGCGGCTGAAGGAAGCCACCGGAGACTGGAACCGTATGGTCGCGGTGATGGCATCCGCGCTTGGGAGGGCGCGATGAAGCCGCCGAATCCGATTCGTGAGGAGCTCGACGCGCACATCGCGCGCCGCGCAGCCGACCTCGAGGCGCAAGGCATGGACAGTGACACCGCGATGCGCCAGGCGCGTGAGGAGTTCGGCATCGTCGACACCTACGAAGCGCAATGCCGGCGAGAGCAGCGCATCGGCATCGTCAATCGGGTCGCGGGCGACGTCAACCGCGACGTCGTCTACGCGTGGCGCCGCCTGCGCGCCACGCCGTTGTTCACCATCTTCGCGGTTGTCTCGCTGGCCGTGGGCATAGGCGTCACGACGGCGATCTTTTCGGTCGTCGAATCGCTCTTCTTTCTGACGCCGGGCATCCCGCAACCCGATCGAGTCGCGGTCATTGCGGGATCATCGGCCTACAGCGGCGGGAGTAGTTCGTGGGTCGGGATAGCCTCGAAGGCGGACTTCGACGATGTGGCCGGCGCCATCACGAGTTTTGACCGCCGCGCGGCATCCCTGCAGTTCTGGCAGGCGCTCATGACTGCCCAACAGGCCCATACGATCGGCGGAGAGGCCGTGACGGGTGAGTACTTTCAGGCCCTCGGCGTGTCAGCCGCGCGTGGGCGTGTGCTGGACGCAAGCGATGATGCCACCGAGCGCGCTGTCGTCGTATTGAGCCATCGTTTCTGGCAGTCGCGCTTTGAGAGTGATCCAGGCGTCATCGGACAGATCGTTCGGATCGGTGGCCATCCCTTCGAAATCGTTGGGGTCGCGTCAGCCCCGTATGACGGGCTCTCGCTCGCAATGCCGCGCCACACCTCGGTGTGGATTCCGCTGCGTACCGCCGGCCTGTTTCCGAACGCAGCCTCGGCCGACCGGCGCCCGTCGCGCGAGCAGCGGCGGCTGTCGATCGTGGGCCGGCTCGCGCCCGGCGCGACCGTACCCCGAGCGTCGGCGGAAGTGTCGGCGCTTTCACAGCGGCTCGACGAGGCCTACCCGATCAGCGCCGCGAAATTCGATGGCACCTCCGTGCCGGTGGCGCGCCGCTGGCACGTCCGCACGGTTGCTGCCGCGCACGAGGACATGGCCGCCGACCCCAGGCGGTTCGGCCTGATTCTCGTGATCCTGGTTGCGCTGGTGTTGATTGTGGCCTGCACCAACCTCGCCAACCTGACGCTGGCCCGGGGCACGTCACGCCATCACGAGCACGCCGTGCGCCGCGCGCTCGGAGCGTCGCGCTGGCGGCTCGTGCGCGAGCAATGCGCCGAGAGCGCGATTCTCGCCGTGCTGGGCGGCATCGCGGCCTTCGCCGTCATTCGGGTGCTTCTCTTTCTGTTCACGGCCGAGATCCCACTCTCGGCGGCCTTCGTGGTGCAGTTGCAGCCGGAACTGAGCGCGCGAAGCCTCGTTCTCGCCGTTGCGGCGCTTGCGCTGTCGCTGGTCGTCTTCGGTCTCGCGCCGGCCCTGCAGCTGACGCGAAGCAGCGTCCGCGGCGATCTGGCCCAGAGCGCCGCCAGCGTGGTGCCGGCCACCACGCCGGCCCGCAGGCGTTCGGTCCGCTGGCAGGTCACGATCGCGGTCTCGTTCTTCCTGGTCTCGACGATGGCGCTGCGGGCCGTCATGGTGGAAGCGAGACACGATTCGGGGATCGACCTCGACAGGCTCGCGGTCGCGTTCATTGACTTCAGGCTGCAGCGATGGGATGAGACGCGCGCCCGGCCGGTGCTCGCTGCCCTCGAGCGCGAGCTCGGGGGGCAGACGGAACTCGAATCGGGCGCCCTGTCGTCAGGGATGCCCTTCGGCACCACCACGACCCCGTTCCTCGACATGGGGAGGCCCGGCACGGTGTTCGTGAAGAACGGACGATATCCGGAAGCCCTGGCACTGGTATCCACACCGGGCATCTTTCGCACGCTCGGCGTGCCGATTCTGCGAGGCCGCGGCTTCGACGAACGCGACGGCGCGGGCAGGCCGCGGGTGGTCGTCATGAACGAGCTCGCCGCGCGCGAGCTTTTCCAGACGACCGACGTCGTCGGGCGAGAGCTCGCGTATCGCATGAACGCCGGGCGCTCGAGTAACCAGGACACGGTCACGGCCCGCGTCATCGGCGTTGCGGGCGATACCGACGCGCAGTTCCTGACGCGCCGCAACAGCGGCGCCGTTTACATACCGCTCGCGCAGCAGTACGAGCCGACACTGGCCGTCGTCGGCAGAGCGAAATCGGACACGCGCAAAGCCACCGACGCCCTGCGCGCTGCAGTGCGGGCAGCCGACCCGGAGGTCTCGGTCAACAGGGCGGGGCCGGCCTCGATGCTGCTTGCCGGCTTTTATTTCACCGCGCGCATTGCCGCCACGACAGCGGCCGCGCTGGGTCTGTTGGCCCTGACGCTGTCGATGGTCGGTCTCCACGGCATACTCGCGCAGATGGTCACGATGCGGACGCGCGAGGTTGGGCTGCGCATCGCCCTGGGCGCGGAACGGAGGCAGATCTCGCGGATGGTGCTCGGCGACGGATTCAAGCCGGTGATCCAGGGACTGGCGCTCGGGCTGCTGCTCGGCGTGCTCGGGCGGTTCGTCGTTCGAGCCACGGTCGCGCCGACCGTGGTCATTTTCGACGCGCTTGCCCTGGCGGTTATTCCGATTCCCATTCTCGCGGCCGGATGGCTCGCGTGCTACTGGCCGGCTCGAAGGGCCTCGCACGTCGATCCGAACGTCGCGCTGCGGGCGCTGTAAAATGGCGGCTCCGATTTCCAAGGAGCTGCCATGACTGCCGGACGCCGCATTGCCGCCGCTGTTGTTGTAATCGCT
This sequence comes from Vicinamibacterales bacterium, assembly GCA_036675475.1. Lineage (GTDB taxonomy): Bacteria > Acidobacteriota > Vicinamibacteria > Vicinamibacterales > SCN-69-37 > JALYRV01. The sequence goes on along the minus strand of JAKFEY010000063.1, from coordinate 9,545 downwards.
TCCACCGCGCTGGCGCTGCCGCCGAACGCGCGCGCGCAGGGCACGCAGGCCGACTACGACCGCGCGCTCAAGCTGCGGGAACGGTTCGACAGTAGGAAGGTCACGGGCGCGCCTGACGCGCCGACCTGGATCCCGCAGACCAGCCGCTTCCACTATCGCGTGATGACCGCCGCGGGCCACGACTTCGTGCTCGTCGACGCGAAGAGCGGCGAGCGGAAGCCGGCGTTCGATCAGGAGAAGATTGCCGCGGCGCTGTCGACGCTGACCGGCGAGAAGTACACGGGCGCGGCACTGCCCTTCAACACCTTCCGCTTCGTCGACGGCGAGAAAGCCATCGACATCACGTTCGGCGGCGGCGCGTATCGCTGCGTCGTCGCCGACTCGACATGCCGCAAGACCGAGGCGCAGGCCGGCGGCCGCGGGCGCGGCGCTGGTCCGGGGCGTGCCGGCGGGCCTGGCGCGACAGACGATGACGCCCGGAAGTCGCCGGACGGCACGTGGGAAGCCGTCATCATCAATTACAACGTGCACGTGCGCGCGCCGGGCGCGCGCGAGACGACCGCGCTCAGCCGCGACGGATCGGAAGGCGGCGCCTACGAGCTGCGCATGCTCGAGTGGTCGCCAGACTCGACGAAGATCGCTGCCTATCGCGTGACGCCCGGCTATCGCCGCTACGTGCACTACGTCGAGTCGTCGCCAGAAGATCAGCTGCAGCCGAAACACTCGACGCGCCTCTATGCGAAGCCGGGCGACGTGCTGGACATCGAGCAGCCCGTCATCTTCGACGTGGCCGCCAAGACGCAGCACACGGTCGATCGCGCGCTGTTTCCGAACGCGTACGACGTGTCGCGGCTCGTCTGGCGCAAGGACAGCTCCGCGGTCACCTTCGAATACAACCAGCGCGGCCATCAGCTCTATCGCGTGATCGAGGTCAACGCCGCCACCGGCGCGCCGCGCGTGGTGCTCGAGGAAAAGCCCGAGACGTTCTTCAACTACTCCGGCAAGAAATATCGCTTCGACGTGGGCGACGGCGAGAGCGTGATCTGGATGTCGGAGCGCGACGGCTGGAACCACCTCTATCTGATCGACGGCCGCACGGGTCAGGTGCGCAACCAGATTACGAAGGGCAACTGGGCCGTCAAGAACGTCGTCAAGGTCGACGAGGCGAAGAAGCAGATCTGGTTCAGCGCCACGGGCATGAACGCCGGGCAGGATCCGTACTACGTGCACTTCTATCGCATCAACTTCGACGGCACCGGGCTGCACGCGTTTACCACGGCTAACGCGACGCACGCCGTGACGTTCACGCCCGACATGGAGCAGTTCGTCGACATCTACTCGCGCGTGGACATGGCGCCCGTGTCCGAACTGCGCCGCTCGGCCGACAACTCCCTGATTGCGACGCTCGGAACCGGCGATCTTGCCGCGCTGAAGAAGGACGGCTGGGCCGCGCCCGAGATGTTCGCCGCCAAAGGACGCGACGGCAAGACCGACATCTTCGGCGTCATCTACCGGCCGACGAATTTCGATCCAAAGAAGAAGTATCCGGTGATCGAGAACATCTACGCCGGGCCGCAGAGTTCGTTCGTGCCCAAGGCGTTTGGCGCCTACAACCAGATGCGCGCCCAGGCCGAGCTCGGCTTCATCGTCGTCCAGATCGACGGCATGGGCACGTCGGATCGATCGAAGGCGTTTCACGACGTGGCATGGCGCGACCTCGGCGACGCGGGATTCCCGGATCGCATCCTCTGGCACAAGGCCGTAGCCGCGAAATATCCGTACTACGACATCACGCGCGTCGGCCTCTACGGCACGTCGGCGGGCGGCCAGAATTCGCTCGGCGGGCTGCTGTTCCATCCGGAGTTCTACGATGCGGCCGTGTCGGCGGTGGGCTGCCACGACAACCGCATGGACAAGATCTGGTGGAACGAGCAGTGGATGGGATGGCCGCTCGGTCCGCACTACGAGGACTCGTCCAACGTGGTGCACGCCGGCAAGCTGCAGGGCAAACTGCTGCTGGTGGTCGGCGAGCTCGACACCAACGTCGATCCGGCCTCGACGCTGCAGGTGGCCAACGCGCTGATCAAGGCGAACAAGGACTTCGACCTGCTGTTCATCCCCGGCGCGGGCCACGGCTCGGGCGGCGCGTACGGCGAGCGCAAGCGCTTCGACTTCTTCGTACGCCACCTGCTCGGCGTGCAGCCGCCGGACTGGAACGCCAAGGCCGCCACGACCTCGACGGCTTCGCAGCAGGCGCACGACGAGGCCGACGAGGAACACATGCGGCTGTATCACCCGCGCGAGGCTGATCGGTAGGCAGCGGGGCTGAGGCCTGGCAACATGCCGGTGTCGCCGCCGTCCGGCATGTCGCTGCGGGCGCGGCCGCACGCCGCATCACTCAACGTGCGGCCAGCGCCTCGCTCTCCTGATCCAGGTGCCGCGTCCACTCGAAGCCGTTGTGCGCGCGGCATCGCAGCTCGATGTTCCCCGCCGTCGCCTGCCCACCCACCGCGTACGGCTGCACGTGATGAAACTCGACGCCGCTCGCTGACCCGCATGTGCGCCCATCGCCGCTCACGAACGCGCAGCGGCCCTGGTCGCGCCTGAAGACGGCTCGCTTGACGGACGCGGGAATGTGCCGGCCTTTCGGGTCGGCATTTGGACACGCGGCGCGCCGTCGAATAACTTCGGCAGCCTTCCTCTTGAGCAACTCGGCGTGCAGCACCTCGAGCGCGTGCTCGACGATGACCGCCGGATCGCCGTTCGGAACGCGGTGCCGCATCAGGTCCTGGATCTGCCGCAGTCGATCGTGCGCCGTCGTCGAGATCGTGACCTGCAGCTTGTAGTGCGCCTCGGACAAGGGTGCGACGACGGGCCGGCGTGACGGAGGTTGCGACGTCGCCGGCGCGTGCGACGACGACAGATCGAGCGGTTGCTCCGCCTCGGTGGTGATCATTGGCGCGGGGCTCTCGGGCTGCTTCCGCCCCGGCAGCTTTCGCACGACCGACGGAACGGGCGGCTGGGGATGGTGTCTCGCAAGCAGTTTCTCGACTTCGCGCTTCGACTTGAACGCGGCTTCCTCGAACAGCCCCTCCGCGCTGCCGGCCGTCAGCTTCGGACCAATCAGTGCCGCGGTGGCGAGACACAGGCGCCCGTCGCGCAACATGTCGAGTAGCACCGGGAATCGACGCGAAGCCCGCGCTGCTTCCACGCGCCGGTATGCCGCTCCGTCTGCAAGGTGAAGGCGGGCAGCGCAGTACGAATAGATCGATGTGAACCCGAGTCCGAGGTACAGCTTGCGTCCGTCGAATTCCGCAAGCCCGGTTACGAATTCAGCCGCCGATGCCCGCTCGTTTTGCGCCAGGCGAGGGAGTTCGGCGACGAGTTGATCGTCAGTTGCGTGTGCGAAGGTGCGAGTGTTCATACCTTCTTATCTCATGGGGATTTTTGACCTCATGAGACCGCGCAGGACACGCGTTCGAGCGCTCGGGCGCCTGGAGGCAACCAGCGAGGCATCGCAGCGGCTCAGGACGAATCCTGGCAGGTTCCTGCGGCCTCTCACGTACGGTTTGAGATCAGGACGAAGAGCCCTTCCGAAACCTGTCAACAACAAAATCACTTTACTGCTGCTGAAACTGCCAACCGGTTTTCAACAGGCTGTTGAAAAGCACCACCCCGGGGAGGCACGGGAATTGCGCGCTTCGTGCGACGATGGGCGCATGCGAACAGCGTCGTCAGCGGCGTGCGGCAGGTCCGGTGCACGACGCGCCGGCCGCCAGACGTGTATGACCGCGGTGTCTATCACGGCGGCGTGCGTCATCACCTTTCTCCCCCTCGCCTCCCCCTCCGCCCGCCAGCAATGGCAAAGTCAGCGGAGCGGCACGGATGCGCGGCTGCGCGGCATCAGCGTCGTCAGCGACAAGGTGGCGTGGGCGAGCGGCGCGCGCGGCACGGTGCTGCGCACGGTGGATGGCGGGCGCGTGTGGCAGGCGCTGAGGGTGCCGGGCGGCGAGGCGCTCGACTTCCGTGATGTCGACGCCATCAGCGATCGCGTGGCGTATGTGCTCAGCATCGGCAACGGCGCGGCCTCGCGCATCTACAAGACCGGCGACAGCGGCCAGACGTGGACCCTGCAGTTTCAGAATGCCGACGAGAAGGCGTTCTTCGACGCGATGGCGTTCTGGGATGAACAGCGCGGCATCGCGTACAGCGACTCGGTGGACGGCCAGTTCGTGATCATGCGCACGATCGACGGCGGCAAAACGTGGACGCGCATTCCCTGGGCGTCCCTGCCGCCCGCGCTCGACAACGAAGGCGCGTTCGCGGCCAGCGGCACGAACGTCGCGGTGTTCGGCGCACAGCACGTGTGGATTGGCACCGGCGCCGCAGCGCAGTCGCGCGTGCTGCACTCCGCCGACGGCGGCACCACGTGGAGCGTCGCCGCGACACCGCTCGCCTCCGGATCCGCCAGCGGCATCTTCTCCATCGCCTTCCGCGACGCGCGCCACGGCATCGTCGTGGGCGGCGACTACAGCAAGGAGGACGCCGCCGTCGACAACGCCGCGGTGACGTCGGACGGCGGCAAGACGTGGAAGCTCGCGCCGGGCCTGAGCGGCTATCGCTCGGTTGTCGCGCACCTTGGCGGCAACCGCGGCCAGCAGGTATGGCTGGCGGTCGGCCCCACCGGCTCCGACATCTCGATGGACGATGGGAAGACGTGGAGGCAGCTGTCGTCGCTCGGCTTCGACACGATCGGCGTGGCGAAGGCCGCGGGCCGGATGGCTCCCGCCGTGTTCGGCGCCGGCGCGAACGGGCGGCTCGGCCGGCTGGAAATCGAATAGCGGGTGGCCGGAGGTAAGATGCTCGGCATGAACATGCGCTTCGCGTGGACCGCGTGCCTGCTGACGGCCCTGACCGCTGGAACGAGCTGCGCCTCTCGATCCGCGCCGCCGCCTCCCGCGCCCACCGCCGCCAGCGACGCCGTGCGCGTGGCGCGCATCGTCCGCCTGATGGAGCTCAATCGCAACCGCGTCGCGCTCGAAGTGGAGCGCGCGGGCCTGTCCGAACGCTACGGCGAGCGGCATCCGGAGATGCTGCGCATCGCCAGCCAGCTCGCCGTCGTCGACGCCGCGATCGCGCGGGAGTTCCTGCCCGAAGAACAGGCGGCGGTGGCGGCGTATGAAGATCGCGCCATCGCCCTGCGGCTGCAGCTGCAGGCGGAGATGGCGAAGGGACGCGGCGAGAATCATCCCGACGTCGTGTCGGTCAAGCGGCAGCTCGCCACGATCGAGCGGATGGCGGGCGAAACGCGCGCGCCGCGGAATGAGGCGGTGCTGCTTGCGCGGATTCAACAGGATCCGCTCGACCCCGCGCCGCAGATCGAGCTCGGCCTGCTGTACCTGCGCGCCGGCCGCCACGCCGACGCGACACGCGCCCTCGACCGCGGCCTGCGCCTGCTGCGCCACAAGCGCTGAGGAACTTCCCACCACCGCCGGTGTCTCAGGTTCGCGTGCGCCGAACGCTGACCGCTGTCATCGCCGCTCTCGCCCTTGCCGCCACCCTTGCGGCGGCATGCTCTCCAGGCCTCCGCAAACAACACACGCAGCAACTGGCTGACGCCGACGCGTTCTTCATGCGCGGCTGCTACAGCTGCCTGCGCAAGGCGTTCGACGCGTATGACGCGCTGCGACTGGCGGGATATCAACCGGCGGTTACCGCCGCCAAGGCGTTCGACGCGGCCATCCTGCTCGCGCTTCGCGAGAAGGAGCTGGCGATGGAGGCCGACGGCTGGATCGCGAAGGCCGCCGCGCTCGCGCCGTCGCCCGAGGCCGGTCCTGCCGGTGTCCGCGCCGCGCTCTATCTCGACATGGCGCGCAAGGCGCGATGGGCGGCAGGCCGCCTCGACGAGGACCAGGCGGCGCAGTTCGAGCGCACGACCGCCGCGCCCGCCATCGCGGCGCTGGCCGAGTGGGAGCGCGCGCTGGGCCCGCCGGCGGCGCGCGACCTCACCGGCACGTATCTGATGGCGGCGCTCGCGTGCGGTTACACGCCGCCGCGCCAGCAGGACGCGCGCCTCACCATTCCCCTGCTCGCGCCGGCGCACCGCGGCACGCCGTTGATGCAGTACGCCGTCGGGATCTGCCGCCCGGAGCATCGTGCCGAACTTCAGGCGCTTGCGGGCGATCTCGACTTCCACGAGGTGCTCTATCAGAACGCGCGGCTGCGTCTGTTCGAAGGCGGGCCGACGGTGCACCTCGACGCGAAGCTGCTGTTCGAGGCGGCACGCGAGGCCATGCCCGCCAACGTCGCAAACGCCTATCTGCTGGCCGGCGTGCACCGCGCGCTCGAGGAATTTCCCGAATGCGCCGCGAGGTACGACGAGGTGATCAGGCTTGGCGGGGCGGCGCGCGACGCGATGCTGCACCGCACGGAGTGCCTCACGCGCGGCGCGTTGCGCGAGCGCGCGATCGCGTCGGCGACTGAGTTGATCGACGCGCCCGGCATCCATCGCGGCGAGGCCTTCTACCATCGCGCGTGGAACCGCTATCACCTGAAAGAGCTGGACCGCGCGCGCAGCGATGTGGACGAGGGCAAGCGCCTCTGGGTCAGCGGCGACCTGTTCGCGCTGAGCGGCTTCATCGCGTACGACATGCAGCAGCGCGACTTCGCCTACACGGAGTTCGGCGAGGCGCTGCGGCTCAACCCGTCGTACTGCGTCGCGCGCTTCTATCAGGGCCTGATCGATTCGACGCGCGAGGCCTGGGCGGCGGCCGCCTCGACGTATGAAAAAGCGTCCACCTGCTACGCCATCGCCGTGCGATCGCTCGAAGGTGAGCTGCGCGCGGCGCAGGCACTCGAGGCGGACAATCCCACGCGCGAGCGGCGCATCGCCAACCTCACCGAGGGCCTCGAGAGCGAGCGCATGCAATTGTCACGCGCGCTCTACAACACGGCCTATTCGTTCGGCCGCGCCGGCGAGCCCGCCAGGGGCATTCCGTTTGCCGAGCGCGCAGTCACCGCGCACCGGGAAATGCAGAAGCTGGCCGAGGAACTGCTGGCGATTCTGCGAAGATAGACGGGATGGTAAATCGTCGATGGAGCTGCGCCTGAATGCCACGCCTCCTGCTCCGCATCGAATATGCCGGCACGCGCTATCGCGGATGGCAGATCCAGACCAACGCGCGCACGGTGCAGGGCGAAATCGCGCAGGCCGCGCGCGAAGTGCTGGGCACGCCGAACTTCGAGCTGTACGGATCGGGCCGCACCGACGCCGGCGTGCACGCCCTCGAGCAGGTGGCGCACCTCGACACGGCCGTCAAGATGCCGCCCGCCATGCTCGTCGATCGCCTCAACGCGCTGCTGCCGGCCGACATCAATATTCTTTCGGCCGAAACGGTGGACCGGCGCTTTCACGCGCGCCACTCCGCCACGTCGCGCAGCTACGTCTATCAAATCGCGCGGCGCCGCACGGCCTTTGCCAAACCCTACGTGTGGTGGGTGCGCGATCCAGTGGACGTCGCGCGCATGCGCGACGCCGCCACCATCTTCACCGGCATGCACGACTTCCGCGCGTTCACCGACGATGACCCCGACGAGAAGTCGACGAAAGTGCTGGTCGAGTCGCTGACGGTCGAGGAAGACGGCGACCTCATTCTCGTCCGCATCGCCGGCTCTCATTTCATCTGGAAAATGGTCCGCCGCATCGTCGGCATCCTCGTGGCGGCCGGCCAGGGCGCGCTCACGCGCCGCCAAATCGAAGCGATGTTGGTGGGTGATTCAGAGTTGCCGGCGCAATTAACCGCGCCGGCCTCGGGACTATTCCTCGAAAAGGTGTCGTACGGAACAGAACTGAGAACTGGAACTGGACCTGATCAGGTCCAGGCGACGAGAATGGGAATGAAGGCGTCTTTCCACTCCGCGCGCGACACGAGGCGATAGCCGCTCTTCTTCTCGTCGTACACGTCCACCCGCTTGTAACCGGCGTCCTTCAGCGCGTCCATCAGCTCCGTGATGGTCCACAGCCGCCAGTCGTACGTGAAGGCGCGCTCCATCGTCTTGCGCTGCCCTTTCATCTTGAAGTGGATGTACCGCATGGCGCGGCCCGTGATGGCGTCCATCGGGCGCTGGTCCCACGTGTACACGAACTTCGCGTAGTTGCGCACTTCGTTCCCCGGCTCGAGCGAGTCCGGCCCGCTGTAGCCGTCGAGCATGAACGCGCCGCCAGGCTTGATGGCGCGCTTCGCCTTGCGGAAATAGTCCACGAGTTCGTCGCGCGTCATGAACACGCAGTACGAGAAGTTGAACGCCACCGTGACGTCGGCCTTCGGCGTGAATACCGACCGCACGTCCTTCTGCAGCAGCGTGAGGCGGTCGGCCGCCTCGCCGAGCGGCTCCACGTTCCACTTGCGCCCCCAGGCGAGCGGCGCCGGATCCAGATCGAGGCCGAGCGCCGTCCGGCGCGGATGGCTGCGCACCCACTCCGACGAGATGAACGCGGTGCCGCAGAAGTCCTCGCGCAGCGCCAGCGGCACCCGCTCGTGCTCCTTGATGTAGACGCGCGTGACGAAATCGATGTCGAAGTCCGGGCGCTGCACCGAGCGCTCGTACATGCCGTACTTGTCGTAGGGTTTGCGTATCCGCCGAAGAGCCATCAGGAGATTATGACAGGCCCGGACTCACACCGCGCGCGCTTTACGGATAAAGCATCACCGTCGTCCACGCCGATGTGAGCGACGGGCGGTCGTAGCGTGTGCGGTCGTGCAGGCGCCCCGGCTTGCCGATCCAGAACTCGATGGCCGAGGGGGCGAGGCGGAAGCCTGACCAGAAGGGCGGACGCGGAATCGGCTTGCCGTCGTACTCGGCGGTGAGCTGCGCGACCCGGATGGCCAGCGCGTCCTCGCGCTCGAGCGGCGCGCTCTGCCGCGAGGCCCACGCACCAATCTGGCTTTCGCGCGGGCGCGACGCGAAGTACGCGTCGGCCTCGTCGCCGGGGATGAGCGTCGCGCGCCCTTCGATGCGCACCTGCCGCTCGATGAGCGGCCAGTGGATGCAGAGCGCGGCGTCGGGCCGCGCCACCAGCTCTCGGGCCTTGCGCGATTCGAGGTTGGTGAAGAAGGTGAAGCCCGAGGCGTCGAAATACTGAATCAGCACCATCCGCGACGAGGGACGGCCGCTGTCGTCGACCGTGGAAAGCGACGCCGCTTTGGCGTCGAGCGCGCCCGATGAGGCGACGGCTTGGTCGAACCAGTCGCGGTACAGGCTGAACGGATCCTGCATGCTCAGCGGATCCAGGTGACCGGAATCTTGGCCTGCCGCGCGCGCTCCTCGAACTTGTCCCACTCTTCGTTGATCAGGCCAAGCTCGTACTGATACCGCGTCAGCGATTTGGTCGCCTCCTCGATTTCGTTGGTCAGCACCGTGGCCCGCGATCCCTCGGCGGACTGCAGCTCGGTCTGCAGCAGCGTGATGCGGCCTTCGAGCGCGGTGGAGTCGGCGCGCAGCCGATCCAGGCGATCGCGAATCACCTTGGCGCGCTCGCGCCAGTG
>JAKFEY010000083.1:0-25279 GCA_036675475.1 Vicinamibacterales bacterium | reverse complement strand
ACGTCCCCACCGTCCACGTTAAACACCCAACCGACGTACCCACGTACCCACCACAGTGGCGTATGATTTCCCCGCCATGAACATCGCCCTCAACGTCAACGGCAAAGCTGTTTCCGTCGACGTCCCGGCCGACATGCCCCTGCTCTGGGTGTTGCGGGACGTGCTCAACCTCCACGGCACCAAGTTCGGCTGCGGCACGGGACAGTGCGGCGCATGCACGGTGCATCTGCGCGGCCGCGCGGTGCGGTCGTGCCAGACACCGGTGTCGGCGGCGGCCGGCGCGCCGGTGGTGACCATTGAGGGGCTGTCGCCGGATGGGACGCATCCGGTGCAGGTGACCTGGAAGGATCTGGACGTGCCCGAGTGCGGGTACTGCCAGGCCGGGCAGATCATGTCGGCCGCGGCGCTGCTCGCGCGCACGCCCAGGCCCACCGATTCGCAGATCGATGCGGCGATGAACGGCAACATCTGCCGCTGCGGCACCTACAACCGCATTCGCGCCGGCGTCCACAAGGCGGCCGCGCTCGCGGCCGGCACAACTGCCAGCCGTGATGCCGTGCCAGGCAACGGCGAAGGAGAGGCGCGATGAGCCCCGTCTCACTCGTGAACGCGGACCGCCGCACGTTCCTCAAAATCTCGGCGCTCGCCGGCGGCGGCCTGATGGTCGCCGCCTACATCGAGCCGCTCACCGGCTTTGCGCAGCAGGGACGCCAGCCCGCCCCGCCGCTCGAGCCGAATGCGTTCGTGACGATCGCGTCCGACGGCAAGGTGACGCTCGTCGGCAAGAACCCGGAGATCGGCCAGGGCGTCAAGACGTCGCTGCCGATGATCATCGCCGAAGAGCTCGACGTCGACTGGGACACCGTCACGGTCGTCCAGGGCGATCTCGACGCGAAGTACGGGCAGCAGTCGGCCGGCGGCAGCACGGCGACGCCCGGCAACTACGATCTGATGCGCCGCGTCGGCGCGGGCGCGCGCCACATGCTCGTGGCGGCGGCCGCCGCGACCTGGAACGTGCCCGCCGCGGAGCTCACGACCGCGTCGGGACGCGTGATGCACGCGGCCTCGGGCCGGTCGCTCGGCTACGGCGAGCTGGCCGCGAAGGCCGCCGCCCTGCCGGCACCCGATCCCGCGTCACTCACGCTCAAGGATCCGAAGACGTTCAAGATCATCGGCCAGCGCATCCGCAGCGTGGACCTCGACGCCATCGTCACCGGCAAGCCGCTGTACGGCATCGACGTCACCGTGCCCGGCATGCTGTTCGCGGTGTATCAGCGCTGCCCCGTTTTCGGCGGCAAGGTCGCAACCGCGAACGTCGATCATCTGAAGACGCTGCCCGGTGTGAAGCACGCGTTCGTCGTGGAAGGCGGCACGGTGGGCAACGGCCTGCTGAGCGGCGTCGCTATCGTCGCCGACAGCTGGTGGCAGGCCGAAACCGCGCGACGGCAGCTGAAGGTCACCTGGAACGAAGGCGCGGCCGCCACCGACAGCACCGCCAGCTTCGACAAGCGCGCGCTGGAGCTCGCGCCGCAACCGCCGATGCCGGCCACACGCGCCGATGGCGATGCGGAAGGCGCGCTCGGCTCCGCGGCCACGGTGCTGGAAGCGGCGTACGCGTATCCCTTCCTCAATCACGCGCAGATCGAGCCGATGAGCGCGACGGCCCACGTCAAGGACGGCCAGATCGAGATCTGGGCCGGCAGCCAGACGCCGGGATCGGCGCGCACGCTCGTCGCGCAGACGCTCGGCGTCGACCCGTCCGCCATCACGCTGCACCTGACCCGCATGGGCGGCAGCTTCGGCCGCCGCCTCTACAACGATCACATCGTCGAAGCCGCGCGCATCTCGAAAGAAATTGGCGCGCCCGTGCAGGTGCGGTGGACGCGCGAAGACGACATGGGCCACGACCTGTTCCGCCCGGCCGGCTTCCACTTCATCAAGGCGGGCCTCGACGCCTCGGGCAAGGTCGTGGCGTGGCGCAACCACTTCATCACGTTCACGGCCGACGGCGAGCGCGCCACCGCCTCGTCGGGCATGGGCGCGTCGGAATTCCCCGCCCGCTTCATCCCGAACTACGCGCTGCACACATCGATGATTCCCTTCGGCGTGCCGACGGGCGCCATGCGCGCGCCGGGCAGCAACGCGATCGCGTTCGTGACGCAGTCGTTCATCGACGAGCTCGCCCACGCGGCGAAGAAGGATCCGCTCCAGTTCCGGCTCGACATGCTGGCGGGCCCGCTCGTCGTGCCTCCGCCGGAACCCGCGCCCGCGGCCGGGCGCGGCGGCCGCGGCGGCGGCCAGGGCGCCGGCTGGGATCCCGCGCGGATGCGCGGCGTCCTCGAACTGGTGCGCGAAAAGTCAGGCTGGGGCAAGCAGACGCTGCCGAAAGGCACCGCGATGGGGGTGGCCTTCCATTACAGCCACTCCGGGTACTTCGCCGAGGTCGCCGAAGTCAGCGTCGACGCCTCGAAGCGCGTGAAAGTGAACAAGGTCTGGGTGGCCGGCGACATCGGCCGGCAGATCGTCAACCCCCTCAAGGCCGAGGCACAGGTGCAGGGCTCGGTCATCGACGGCCTCAGCCACCTGATGTCGTTCGAGATCACCATCGAAGGCGGCCGCGCGCTGCAGACCAACTTCGATCAATACACGCCCATGCGCATGCGGAACGCGCCGCGCCACATCGAGACGCATTTCCTGACGAGCGACAACAATCCGACCGGCCTCGGCGAGCCGGCGCTGCCCCCGATTCTGCCGGCCGTGTGCAACGCCATCTTCACGGCCACGGGCACGCGCGTGCGCTCGCTGCCGCTCTCGAAGCACGGGTTCCGCTGGGCATGAACAGGTTCCATCGGTTCCACGGGTTCCATGGGTTCCTCGGGTTCCTCCTGCTGTTGACTGCCGGCGGCGCATTCGCGCGCGCCGGCGAAGCCCAGCAGAAGACATCGCGCGACAAGGTCTACGCGAAAGATCAGGCCGCGCGCGGCGCCGCGCAGTTCGCGAAGACGTGCGCGGCGTGCCACGATCCCGCGAAGCTCGACCCCGCGAAGGAAAAGGGGCCCGAGCTGATCGGCGCGAAGTTCGTCGAGGAGTGGCAGAACCGGCCGCTCAACGAGCTGCTCGAGGTGATCCTGCTGACGATGCCGAATGACGGCTCGGTGGTGTTGTCGGAAGAAGAGACGGCAGACGTCGTGGCGCACATCCTGCAGGCCAACGGCTATCCCGACGGTCCGGCCGCGCTGAAGTACGACACCGGCAAGGACATTCTGATCGTCAAGTAACGTGCCGTCGCTCGCCATCGTCCCGGCCGCGGGCAGAGCCGAGCGCTTCGGCGGCGGCAAGCTGACCGCGGACCTGGATGGAGAACCCCTTCTCAACCGGACGCTGCGATCGCTCGTCGACGGCGGTGTCGATCGCGTTGTGGTGGTCATCGCGCCAGGCGCGGCGCTGGCGAGCGTGACGATGCTCGGCGACCGGCGCGTGCGGACGGTCGTCAACCCGGATCCGTCGCGGGGAATGTTCTCCTCCATTCAATGCGGCGTTGCCGCGGAAGACGGTGACCCGATTCTGGTACTTCCTGGTGACATGCCGTTCGTGAAGGCCGCAACCATCGCGGCCGTACTTGCGGCGGCGCGAGAGACGCGCACGATCGTGTCGCCGCGCCTGGGTGGACGCCACGGTCATCCCGTCGCATTCCCCGCGCGCCTCAAGCAGAAGATTCTGGACGCCGACGTGGCGGCGACGACGCTGTCGACGCTGATCAGCGCGCATGGCGCCGGGCGCGTCGAAGTGGAGGTCACCGACACCGGCGTGCGGCGCGACGTCGACGTGCGCGGAGACCTGGCGACATGAGCGCGATCTATCAGCGCATGGCGGACCTCGCACGCGAGGGGCGGCCGTTCGCGCTGGCCACGGTCGTGCGCACGCACGGCAGCACGCCGCAGGTGGTGGGCGCGAAGCTGCTGGTCACTGATGCCGACGTCCGCGGCAAGGCGGCCGGCACCTTGGGCGGCGGGTGCGTCGAAGCGGACGCGATCATCGCCGCGCGGAAGATCCTGCGTGAAGGCGGCCGCGCGATCCAGGCGCACGAGCTCACCGAGGATCTCGCGTGGAACACCGGCCTGGTGTGCGGCGGCACGATGTGGATCCTCGTCGAGCGCGGAGACGAGGCGCTGGGCGGCGCGGCCCTTCGGGGCCCGCGGACGGCGCTGGGTGGCCCGCGGATGGCCGACACGCTGCAACACGCCGCCGACGGCGGCCCTCCCGTCGCGCTTGCGACGATGCTGCGGCGCGCAGGGCGCGAGCTGTCGTTTGCGGGCCGCATCTTCGTCGGCGTCGAAGGACAGGTGTCGGGAACGCTGGGCGGCGAGGAGCTCGACCGGCGAGCCGCCACGCTTGCGATCGAGCACCTTCCGCACGCCACGCCGCGCACGGTCACGCTGGACGACCAGCACGACCTGCTGATCGATCCGGTGGCCGGACGCCCGCAGCTGGTCGTGGCCGGCGGCGGCCACGTGGCCCTCGCCATCGCGCGCCAGGCCGCGCTGCTCGACTTCGACGTGACGATCCTCGAAGACCGTCCGGAGTTTGCGGACCCCGATCGCTTCAACGGCGCGCGCGTCATTCAGGGTGACGTGCCCGCGGCCATCGCGGCCTTCGACTACAGCTGGTCAAGCTTCATCGTCATCGCCACGCGCGGGCACAAGCTCGACGCCGACTGCGTGCGCGCGGCCGTGACGACGCCGGCGCGCTACATCGGCCTGCTCGGCAGCCGCCGCAAGACGGTGCTCATCGAAAAGATGCTGCGCGAAGAAGGTGTGGACGATGCGCGCATCGCGGCGATTCATGCGCCCGTGGGTCTCGATCTCGGCGGCCGCACGCCGGCAGAGATCGCGCTGTCGGTGCTGGCGGAAATCACCGCGCGGCGCTATCAGGCCACGGGACAGCCGCTGCGGATGCGCCTCTAGTTCTACAATGGCGTCACGTTATGAAGTATCTGTGTCTGGTCTACCTGGATAAAGACAACTGGAGCGCGGTGCCCGACCGCGAATGCCTGAAGTGCGGTGACGAGCTGCGGGCTGCAGACAAGCTGCTGGGCGGGGAGCCGCTGCATCCCGTCGAAACGGCGAAGACGGTGCGCATCCGTCATGGCAAAACGACGGTCACTGACGGGCCCTTTGCGGAAACGAAAGAGCACCTCGCCGGCTTCTACCTGCTCGACGCCGACGACATGGACGAAGCGGTCCGGCTGGCGTCGAAGATTCCGCCCGCGCGCACCGGCAGCATCGAAGTGCGTCCCGTGCGCGAGCTGCAGCCCTAGCCAGCCCTGGCTGCTCCGTTGAACACGGCCACTTGACACGGCCGGGCCACTGTCATACTGTCCTATGACAGTCGCATGTTGTTCCAGCTCGATTTCAAGTCAGGCAAGCCTGTTTATCTGCAGCTCGTCGACCAGGTGAAGGTCGCGGCCGCGTCGGGCGCCATGCGCCCGGGCGAGCCGCTGCCCGGCATCCGGCCGCTCGCCGTGGAGCTGCGCGTCAACCGCAACACGATCGCCAAGGCCTACGCCGAGCTCGAACGCCAGGGCATCGTGGAAACGCTCGCCGGCAAGGGCTGCTTCGTTCGCGCCGCCGCGTCGCCCTACCGGAAAGACGTCCGCCGCAAGCTGCTCGCGGACATGCTCGACACCGCCGCCATCCACGCGCACCATCTGCAAATCGGCAGGGACGATTTTCTCGAGGTCGCCGAACAGCGATTCGACGCGCTCGAGCACAAGCGTGCCCGCGCCGCGGAAGCCTGATCCCATGAGCCAAGACACGCCCGCCGCTCGCCTGCCTCGGAGCTGGCGTCGGTGCTCGAGGCACTGTCGGCCGTTTATCTGATGGCGGTGGGCATCACCGCGGGCGCGATGGCAAGCGCCGAAGAGCGGCAGTCAGGCATGCTGGAATCGCAGCTGCTGCTGCCGATGAGCGCGCGCGCGCAATGGCTCGTCAAGGCGGGCGTGGCGGTCGTCGTGGCGCTGCTGCTCGGCCTGCTGCCACCCGCCGCGATCGGCGCCATCGTCGGCCCCGGACATCTGCGCGGCGTGCTGCCCTCGCCGTCAGTCAGCGCGGTGCTGATTCTGGTGGTGACAGCCTGCAGTTTGTACGTGTCGTCGCTCTCGAACAGCGGCATTCGCGCGCTGACGCTGGCGTTTCCATTCGTGGTGGGCGCGTATCTGTTCGCCGTCTTCGTAGGGCGCCGGCTGCCCCTGCTCGAAATGGCCATCCTGGGAACGGCCCTGGCGTTCGCGTGCGCGCTGCTCGCCTTCGCCGGCGTCAATCACCGCCGCACCGACCGCAGCCTGACGCGCGTACTCATTCAGCTGGGAACGGCCGCAGCCATCATCGCCGTGGGATTGCCCGGCCTGTCGGAGCTGGCGCGCTGGGCGCGATGAGTACGCAGGCCTGAAGGCCTGCGCACCCTACTTCGCGACCGCGTGCGATCGCCGCGGCTCCGCGCCGCCTTCCGCCGTGCCCTTCGCGGCGTCGATCAACGCCACGGCCGCGTAGCCGTACTTCACTTCGCCTTTCCGTCCAACCTTGACGAACGTATGGCCGCGGGCCTCGAGGTCGCGCAGGATCGCGGCCGGAATCCGATCTTCAATCTGTACGCGCGACCGGCGATCCGGAGCGTTGCCAATCAGAAATCGCGCAGCCTCGATCGCGCGCTGCGCGCCCATGCGGCCGTCGACGATGTTGAGGATGATGTCGTAGACCGATGCCGGGATCCACGCATTGCCCGCGGCGCCGACCGCAAACCGCGGCGCGGAGCCGGGCCCGAAGACCAGCGTAGGCACGCTCGTCGAGGACGAACGCATCAGCGGCAGCATCGATCCGTACGCCGTGCCTCCCCGCCCGCCGCGGAAGTGATCGTTATAGAGAAAGCCGAGGCCCTTCGACACGTAGAAGTTGCCGCCCCATGTTGAGAGCGTTTGCGTGACGGCGACCATGTTGCCGTCGGCATCGGCCGCCGCAAAGGCGGTGGTTCCAGTCTGGATCCCCGGCCCCGCCACGCCATCCGCCACGGCGGTCTCGAGATCCTGGGGAGCGATCGTGCCAGGGCCGGCCCCGCGGCCGCGGCCGCCCTGCGGCACGACATACACCTTGCGCGGGTCGATTAGCTTGAAGCGCTCGAGCGCATGCGCGACCTGTAGATGGTCGCCGAGATTGATGGGCCATCGCTCCGGATCGGAGATTTGCGCGCCGGCGTCGCGCACACGCCAGGCCTCGATCGCGTGATGCAGGTAGTCGGCGTCGTTCGCGTAGGTGGCGCCCGGCTTCGGCGTGTAGCTGTCGAGGATCTGCAGCGATTCGATCAGCTGCAGGCCCGTCGACACCGGCGGCGGCGCCGAGTAGACAGTGTGGCCGCGAAACCGCCCGCTCAGCGGCGCGCGTTCCATGGCGCGGTACTGCGCCAGATCCTCGACCGTGATGATGCCGCCGTTGGCCGCCATGTCGGCCGCGATGCGGCGCGCGATCGATCCGCGATAGAACGCGTCGCCGCCTTCCTTCGCCAGCACCTTCAGCGTGTCGGCGTAGTCCTTGTTGACGAATCGATCGCCGGCTTTCGGGATCCGTCCGCCCGGCAAATAGATCTTCGCGGCCTCCGGATATTTCGCGAATCCCTCGCGCCCCACGGCAATCGTCGTCGGCAGCGCCTCGTCGAGGATGAATCCCTCCTCCGCCAGCTTGATGGCCGGCGCGAGGATGTCGGCCCATGTGACTTTCCCGCTGCCGTATTTCTTGTGCAGCAGCGTGAGGCCCGCGACCACGCCGGGAATGTTCGCGGCGGTTGGGCCGTCTCGCGCCGTCCGCTGGCCGTCGCGAAAGATCTGCGGGTTGTCGAGCGTGGCATGACTCGGCGTCATGTCCTTGTACTCGATGACGATCGGCTCGCGCATGCCCTTCACATACAGAATGGCCTGCCCGTCGCCGCCGATGCCCGACGCATCCGGCTCGACGACGCCAAGCGCGAACGAGGTGGCCACGATGGCGTCGACGATGTTGCCGCCCTTTTCGAGCATCAGCGCGCCGGCGGCCGACGCGAGCGGATGGCCCGACGCGATCACGCCCCGCGCGGATTCGACAACCGGTTTGATGAGCGGCTGGTCCGCGACCAGGGCGTCGACGACGGTCTCGGCGTCCTGTTGGGTCTTTGCGGCGACGGCCAGAGGCCGGTACTTGTCGCGCAGCCGATCCCAGGCGGCCGCGGAGGCGCCGTCGCGGTAGTACAGGGATTTCATCGTGTGCCAGACGCGGTCGAACTGCCCGGCCCAGCGCCCCCCGGCAGGCGGCGCGATCGACACGGCGCGCGCGCCGGCATCGATCGGCCGCGGCGCCGCCACGCGCCACAACACCTGCTCGCCCGGCGCGGCCGACAGCACCGTCTCGTCCTCGTCATTCCGGTTCGGGTTGCCGTTGTAGCCGGCCTGCGCGGCGGAGAACGTCGCGATGGCGAGCGTCTCGCCGTCAGGCGACCACGACACGGTGCCGGCGCGCCGCGACGCGAGCGTCGCGATTGGCACGGCCGGACGGCCGCCGCGGGCCGCGCCTGGCGCGCCGCCGCGGCCTTCAGCGGGAGCAGCCGCCTCGGACGCGCGCGGAAGCTCCGTCACCCAGATCGCAGGGCCTTCTTCCGCGCGATTCGCGGTGTAGG
This sequence comes from Vicinamibacterales bacterium, assembly GCA_036675475.1. Classification (GTDB taxonomy): domain Bacteria; phylum Acidobacteriota; class Vicinamibacteria; order Vicinamibacterales; family SCN-69-37; genus JALYRV01. The sequence goes on along the minus strand of JAKFEY010000083.1, from coordinate 16,585 downwards.
ACACGCGCGTGCCGTCAGGCGCCCATGCGGGAAAGCTCTCCGCGCCTCCACCGCGCGTAAGGCGCGTCAGCCGGCCGGGCGACGTCTCCGGCGCGAGCGCGCGCACGAACACATCCCCTTCGTCGCCGTCCTCGCGATCGCGATCGGAAATGAACGCGACGCGCGTACCGTCAGGCGAGACGCGCGCATGCCACTCCGCCGCATCGTCCGGCGTGACTTTGACCGGCGCGCCGCTGCCGTCGGCCGCCGTGGCGTAGATCTGCCAGCGTTCGTCGAGAGGGCGGTGCGAAAACAGGAGCCGGCCATCGCGCGTCCACGAGGGCCATCGCTCATCGCCGGCAAGCGACGTCACGCGCCGCGCCTGCCGCGGCCCTTCAGGGCCCGCGACAGACACCACGTATATGTCGAACTCGCCACTCGAACCCGCGCTGAACGCGATCGACCGGCCATCCGGCGACCAGGCCGGATCGCGCTCGCTCAGCCAGCCGCCGTTCTCGGTGACGATCTTCCGCTCCTCGCGGCCATCCGGCGTCATCGTCCACAGCTCGTCGAGCCACGAGACGGCGAGGCGCCTGCCATCGGGTGAGAACGCGGGCTCCCGGATACCGGAGCGCGCGGCGGGTGTCTGGGCGGAAAATACGGGGACGAGAACGGCGCTGGCCGCCGTCAGGACGACGGCCAGTCGATACCGGAGCAGCATGCGCTACCCCTGCGCTACCGCTTCTCCGGCAGCGCCAGCGCCACCAGTGACGTGTTGGCGCCGCCGCCGGTGGCGAACACGATGTACTGCCGGCCCTTGTGCATGAACGTCATGGGCGGCGCGCTGGTCTTGAGCGGAATCTTCACCGCGCCGACCTGCCTGCCGGTCGCCTTGTCCACCGCGTACAGCTGTGGGTCGACGTTGGGCGGACCGCCGCTGCGGCCGGTGCCGTAGATCGTCAGCGTCTTCGTGTTCATGACCTGCGCGTGGCCGCGTCCCGGCGGCGCGTCGGGCAGCTTCACGCCCTTGAACAGCGGATCGTTGGACGTCACGGGCACCTTCACGCCGCCGTTCGGAATCCACCACGCCTTGTCGCCGGTGGTCATGTCATACGCCGTGATGCCGCCGAGGTCCTTCGGCTTCACGATCGACACGCCGCCCAGATTCGACGGGCCGCCGCGCCGCGCGAAGCCACCCACGGGCGCTTCCGGCTTCTTGTAGCCGGGCGGCGGCGCCAGCGCGCCGAGCTGGCCGCAGCTGTCGTGCACCGAGCTGTACCGGAACTCCGAGCACGGATCCTTGCCAATCACCGCGGTGCTCAAGCCCGTTTGCGCCGCCACGAAAATCTTTCCCGTCACCGGATCGGCCGCCGCGCCGCCGTCGATGTTCACGCCGCCGCTCGCGCCGGGCGCATACCAGGAGCACGGAAACTTGCTCGACCCGTCATTGGCCGACGGCGGAATGTAGTACGGTCCCATGCGGCATCCCTGCGCCAGCTTCAGCGCCGCCGCCTTGATCTCGGGCGTGTAGTCGATCAGATCTTCTTCGACCAGCCCCTGCTGCGCGTACGGCAGCGGCTTGCTGGGAATCGGCTGCGTCTTCGACGTGACCTCACCAGGCACGTCGCTCTGCAGCACCGGCGTTTCGACGATCGGCCAGATCGGCTCGCCCGTCAGGCGATCGAACACATACATCCATCCCTGCTTCGTCGTCTGCGCCACGATCTTGCGCGGCTTGCCGTCGATCGTGACGTCGAGCAGGTTGGGCGCCATCGGCGTGTCGTAATCCCAGATGTCGTGATGCACCATCTGGAAGTGCCACTTCTTCTTGCCGGTCTTCACGTCGAGCGCCACGAGACTGTTGCCGTACAGGTTGTCGCCCGGCCGGTGGCCGCCGTACTCGTCCATCAACGGCATGCCCACGGGGATGTACACGGTGCCCGTCTCCGGATCCGCTGAATACATCGCCCACGCGTCGTTCTTGCCCACGCCCTCGTCGCCGAGCTTCGATCCGTTCTTCCAGGTCTCCGATCCGGGCTCGCCCGGCTCGGGCACGAGGTTGAATTTCCAGAGCTGCCTGCCCGTGCGCACGTCGAAGCCGCGGATGTAGCTCGGCATGTTCCGCACGCGAATCGGGTAGTACCCGTGGATGTGCGAGTTGCCCACGATGATCACGTCGTTGACGATGATGGCGGGCGTGCTGGCGCCAATCTGGCCGAGCGCCGGATCGATGCCGACCGTGCCGTCGGCGCCCGTCTTCGTCTTCTCGTCCCACGTCTCGCCCGGCCGCGCGCGGCGCGCCGGCGCGGCGTCGCTGATAATCAGCGGCCCCGCGTCATCCACCGCCAGCGGCACCAGCGGAAGGCCGAGACCGTCCATCAGATCGACGACGCCGTCCTTGCCGAATTTCGGATCGGGCCTGCCGGTCTTCGCGTCGAGCGACGCCATGTGGTACCCGGGCGTGACGACGATGACGCGCTCCTCGCCGCCGTCGGTCCAGTACGAGAGGCCGCGGCCGGCAAACTGGCGCGGCGCCTTCTGCCAGCGGATGCCCTCGTCGAGGCGCCACATCCACAGCGTGTCGCCGTTCTCGGGATCGATCGCGGCGGCGATGCGGCGCGTGGTGGCGACCGTAAACAGGCGGCCGTTGGCATAGAGCGGCGTGGCGCGGTAGTACTCGTCGGCGCCGAACGCGCCGGCTTTCCACTCCCACGCCACCTGCAGCGCGTTGAAGTTCGACGCGTCGATCTGATCGAGCGGCGAATAGCGCGTGCTCCATGCGTCGGCGCCCCAGTACCGCCACTCGCCCGGTTTGTTGCCGCGCTCGAGACCCGGCCGCCGATCGCCCGGCTGCTGGCCGCCCTGCAGCGGCAGCGTGCCCGCCAGCACAATCCCGAGGCAGGCGGCCGCGAACACGCCGCGGCTGATCGTTCCCTGATGCGACATCCGCTATCTCCTTGGCAAGTCGATTCGAATCTTCCTGAGTGACGACAGGTCGGACGGCAGCGCCGTCTTTCCCATCGGTGCGCCGTTGGCCCGCAGGATGTACGCAATCACCTGCGCGTACTCGTCGGGCTCGAGACTTCCCGGATCGTTCTTCGGCATGGTGTTGCTCAGAAAATCAAAAAGCTGCGACAGCGGCACGCCGTTCCACTTGTCACGGAACGCAGGAGCGGCGTACGTGCCGACCGCGTGGCAGCCTACGCACAGGTTCATGTACGTCATCTCGCCGCGCATGGCCTGCTGCGACGTATACACGCCGCTCGACGTCGTCATGCCGCCCGCGCCAGGTTTGGCTGGGGGCTGGCCTCCTGTTTTCGGTGCCTGCGCGGCCGCGGACGCGAACGCGGCGGCAAATATCAGCACCGCGGCGGGAAACACTCGTCTGAGCATCCGTTCAGCGACCCGCCTTGACATATTTCTTGAGCGCGCGCTGCCCGACTTCCGCGCCGTAGATGTTGCCCGCATCGTCGGCCGCCACGCCTTCGGCGGAACTGGTGCTCGGCGGATTCTCCGCCGGGTCGGGAATCAGCGCGATGACCTTGCCGTCGGAGATGGCGCCGAGGCGGATGCCGCGCTTCTCGGTGCGGCTGCGGCCGTTGCCGACCGAGCCCGACTCGGAGTCGGCGACATAGAGCATGCCCTTCTTGTCGATGAAGATGCCGCTCGGACGGCTGAACTGCGCCCACTCGTCGATGAATGTGCCCTGCTTGTCGACGATCTGGATGCGATTGTTGCTGCGGTCGGCCACGAAGAGGCGGCCCTGGGCGTCGAACGCCAGGCCGTGCGGCTGGTCGAACTCGCCGCGCCCGCTGCCCTTCTTCCCGAACTCGCGAAGATATTTGCCGGCGCGATCGAACACCACGATGCGCGCGTTGTCGCCACCGTGGCCTTCAGCGACGTAGATGTCGCCGTTGGTGTCGGTGACGATGTCGTTCGGCTGGAAAAATCCGGTGGCGCCGGTGCCGCCGCCGGCGGTGCCGAGCGTCATCAGCAGCTTGCCGTCTGGGCTGAACTTGAAGACCTGGTGGCCGATGAGCGTGGCGGGCGCGGGTGGAAGCGGCGCGTCGGGTGCGGCGCCGCGCGGGCGGCGAGGCTTGTTGTCCTGGCCGTCGGTGACCCAGATGTTGCCGTCGCGATCGACGTGAATGCCGTGCGGGAAGATCATCAGCCCGCCGCCGAAGCTGGCGGCAAGCGTCCCGTCGGGATTGAACTTGAGGACGACGGGAAGCGTGGAGCCGAGGCACGTGTTCGCGCCGCAGCGCTCGGCCACCCAGATGGAGCGGCCGTCCTTGTCGATGTCCACGGCGCTGGTGGCGCCCCAGGTACGGCCCTCGGGCATCTTCGCCCAGCCCTCGATCGTGCGATAGGGGTTGGGCTGCGCGGATAGAAACGCCGCAGCGGCGAGAGTGGCTGCCAGAACGCGCATCAGGGTCTCCTACGGCGCGTAATCTAGCACGAGTTTGACGCCCTCCCGGCAGGGGCATACAATCCGCCGATCTCGATTAGGAGGGATTGATGCTCCGCACGCGCCGTGGTTTCTTCGACGCTCTCACCCGGGAACGTTCCACCGCAACGGCCGCGTGGCTCTCCGCGCGCGGCCACGAGGCCTACGTTGGCGAGCTGCAGGGCCAGCAGGGCCGCAGCCCCCGGCCGCCGCTGCCGCCCGGCGTCAGCGAAATCCGCATCAGCAGCAACGAGAATCCGCTCGGGCCGGGGCCGAAAGTGCTCGAGGCCATCACGCGCGAGTTTCCCGAGGCTGGCCGCTACCCCTTCAACAGCACCCCCTCGGACCGCAACCTCGTAGAGGCGCTGGCCGCACACCACAAGGTCAAGCCCGAGAACATCACGCTGGGCGCGGGGTCGCAGGAAATCCTGAAAAACTCGGTGCGGGCGTTCACGAGCACGGCACACGGGCTGGTGACGGCCTCGCCGACCTTCGAGAATCCCACGAGCACGGCGCGCCGGCTCGGCCATCCCGTCAAGGAGGTGCCGGTCGACAGTGAGTTCCGGCTCGACCTGACGGGCATGATTGCCGCCGCCCCGGGCGCCGGCCTCGTGTTCTTCAACAATCCGAACAATCCGACGGCCACCGTGCACGGCGCGAAAGACGTCACGATGTTCGTCGAGCGCGTCCGGGCGGCGGCGCCCGACGCCGTGATCCTGATCGACGAGGCGTATCACGAGTACGTCACCGACCCGGCCTACGCCACGGCGGTGCCGCTGGCGCTGGCCACGCCGAACGTGCTCGCCGTGCGCACGTTCTCGAAGGCCTACGGCATGGCGGGCATCCGCGTCGGCTACGCCGTCGGGCATGCCGACACCATCCGGAAGCTGGCGCGCTTCAAGATGCCCTACAACGTCAGCGGCTTTGGCGTGGTGGCGGCGATGACCGCGCTCGCGGATCAGGCGTATCTGGCAGCCGAGCGGAAGCGCAACGCCGACGTGCGCGCGTTCACCATGAAGGCGCTCACCGACGCGGGCGCGAAGCCCACGGCGTCGGAAGGCAACTTCCTGTTCGTCGACGTGCAGCGGCCCGCCCGCGCGTTCCGCGACGGTTGCGGCATGCAGGGCGTCATGATTGGGCGCGACTTCCCGCCCTTCGAACAATCACACGTGCGGATCTCCATCGGCACGATGGCCGAAATGCGGCGGGCGGTCGACGTCTTCCGCGGGGTCCTGAAACCCACGCTCGCGGCAGGAGGACGATAGTCATGGCGCTCTCACGACGCAGTTTCGTCCGCGCGGCCGGCATCGGGGCCGCCGGCGCGTTCACCAGCTCGTTTATCTCGGCGCGCGGCCGCGAGAACGCCGTCTGGTCAGCCCTCGACGGCATCGTCGAGCCGCTGCACGCGGCACAGTCGGAAGTCATCATCATCAGCAGCAACGAGAACCCGATGGGCCCCGGCCCGAAGGTGCTCGATGCGATTCGCGCGGCGTTTGGCGCCGACGGCAGCCGTCCCGGCCGCTACTCGGGGAGCCAGCGCGATCTGATCGACGCGCTTGCGGCCAAGCACAAGGTCAAGCCGGAAAACATCGTGCTCGGCTGCGGCTCGACGCAAATCCTGCGCAGCGTCACGCACGTCTTCACGGCGAAGGACAAGCCGCTGGTCGCCACGATTCCGACGTATGAGGAATGCGCCGACTACGCGACGCTGATGGGCAACAAGGTCGTCGGCGTGTCGCTCAACAGCGAATTCCAGCCCGACCTCGACAAGTTCGCCGACGCGGCGCGCGGCGCGGGGCTGGTGTTCTACTGCAACCCGAGCAACCCCTCGTCAACCTACGTGGGCGCGAAGGCCACGCGCGACTTTCTCGCGAAGGTCAACAGCACGTCGCCCGACACGACCATCCTCGTCGACGAGGCGTACTTCGAGTACGTCACCAATCCCGATCACGAAACGTTTATTCCACTGGCCGTGCAGAACCCGCGCATCATCGTGGCGCGCACGTTCTCGAAGGCCTACGGCATGGCGGGGCTCCGCATGGGATACGCGGTCGGCCATCCCGACTCGATCCGGAAGCTGCGCGAGTGGGACGCGGGCACCGGCACGAGCTCGCTGAACGTGCTGGCCATGCACGCGGCCATCGCGGCCGTCGAGCAGGACGATGCGTTCATCATCAACGAGCGCGCGCGCAACGCCGCCGTGCGGGATTTCACGATGAAGTGGTTTGCGGATCGGGGCATGAAGCCGGCCGACTCGCAGGCCAACTTCATGTTCGTCAACATCGGGCGGCCGGTGGGGCCGTTCCGCGCCGCCTGCGCGGCCCAGGGCGTGCGCGTGGCGCGCGACTTCCCGCCGTTCGAGAAGACGCACTGCCGCATTGCCTTCGGCACGATGGACGAGATGCAGAAGGCCGTGAAGGTGTTCGGCGACGTGCTCGCCAGGCCCGCCGCCGCCGTCGCCTAGCTACTTACTCCACGCCGTCCCCTGCTCGCGGGGGACGGCGCCAATCCCCTTATAGACAAACTTCTGCAGCCGCCGGCCCTCGTACGTCTCCGTGGTGTAGAGATTTCCCTTCGAGTCGGTGGCGATGCTGTGCACGGCGAAGAACTGGCCGGGCTGGCGGCCGCCGTCGCCGAAGCTCGTGAGGGTCTCGAGCGACTGGCGATCGAGCACGTAGATCTTCTCGTTCTTCCCGTCAGCCACGTACATGTATTTCTGCTGCGGATCCTTCGAGAACGCGACGTCCCAGGTGGAGCCGTCGCCGCGCGTCTTCGGCGCGATGATGACTTCCTTCACGAACGTGCCGTCCGCCTTGAACACCTGAATGCGATCGTTCGGGCGATCGCAGACGTACAGCAGGCCGTCGTTCGAGAGATCGGCGCAGTGCACGGGATTGCGGAACTGCTTCGCCACCGGCGCGGCGGGATCGTACGGACCGGGATTGGTGTCGTCCGGCGTCTTGCCGTACGCGCCCCAGAAGCGCTTGAACGCGCCCGTGTCGGCGTCGATGACCGCCACGCGCTTGTTGCCGTAGCCGTCGGCGATGTACGCCTCGTTGGTCTTCGGGTCCACGAAGATTTTCGCGACGCGTCCGAACGTGGTGGTGTCGTTGCTGCCGCCGGACTTGCCCTGATGCCCGAACTGCATCAGGAACTTGCCCTGCTTCGTGAACTTGAGGATGTGCGCGTCCTTCGAGTCGTTGCCACCGATCCACACGTTGTTCTTGTGATCGACGAAGATGCCGTGATTCGAGCCGGGCCACTCGTAGCCCTCGCCGGGCCCGCCCCACGAGCCCACCAGGTTGCCGGCCGGGTCGAACTCCAGCACCGGCGGCGCGCGGCGGCAGCAGGCCGCGGTGGGCGGATTCGTTTCGGCCGCCGCCTCGACGTCGGTAATCGAGTCGGCGCGATGGACGATCCACACATGGTCGGCGGCGTCGACGGATACGCCGATCACGTTGCCCATCAGCCAGCCGTTCGGCAGCGGCTTCGGCCAGAACGGATCCACCTCGAAGCGCGGCGCCTCCACGGTCTGCAGCGCGGCCGCTTCGCGTACGAGCGCGCGCTCGGTGATCGCGAGCCCGCCGAGAGCGAGCGACAAGCAAACGCCGATAGCCAGATTCCGCCGAGACATCATCGCGCCCCCTTCAGGACGAACTTCTGCAGCCGCTTCCCTTCGAACGTCTCGCCCGTGTAGAGATTGCCGGCGCCGTCGACGGCCACGCTGCCCACGCCGAAGAACTGCCCGACGCCGCGCCCGCCGGCGCCGACGCTCGACACCACGCTGAGCGCGTCGCGCCGCAGCACCCAGACCTTCTGGTTCGATCCGTCCGCGACGTACAGGAACTGCTGCCGCGGATCGTTCGAGAACGCCAGGCCCCACACCGAGCCTTCGCCCCCCGTTCCCTGCGCGACTCTGCCCTCCTTCACGAAGGCACCATCCTTCTTGAACACCTGAATGCGGTTGTTGCGGCGATCGGCCACATACACCAGGCCGTCGGCCGACACCTTCACCGCCGAGGGCACGTTGAAGGACGTCGGGCCGTTCGCGGCCCAGTGCCGCTTGTACGCGCCCGTGGCGGCGTCGAACACGATGATGCGGCGGTTGCCGAGGCCGTCGGCCACGTAGACCTCGCCGCCGGCGACGTCGATGGCGGTGGGACGATGGAGCGACGTCTTGCTGTCGTTGTCGCCAACCTGGCCAGGCTTGCCAATCTGCAGCAGGAACTTGCCGTCGCGGCTGAATTTCAGGATGTGGGCATCGGCCGGCGGGGGCGTGGCCGGCGCAGCCGCGCCGCGGCGGCCGGCGGGGGCCGCGACCGGACCCGAGGCGGCGATCCAGACGTTGCCGTCCGCGTCGACCGTGAGGCCGCCCGGCGACTGCGGCCAGTCGTAGCCGGCGCCCGGTCCGCCCCAGTGGGCGACGACCTTGCCGGCCGGATCGAAGCGCATGACCTGCGGCGCGGGCACGCAGCAATGTTCGGCGGTCGGCGGCGTCGTGGCCGCGCCGATTTCCGTGCGCGCGTTGAGCGAGGGCGCACCGCGATGCACGACCCACACGTGGTTGTCGGCATCGACCGCGACGCCGGTGATCGATCCGAACAGCCAGTGGTTCGGCAGCGGCCTGGGCCAGTAGGGATCGACCTCGAACGCGGGCGCTTGCGCGCGGACGGTCGCCATCGCAGCCGCCAGCACCACGCCGATCAGGATTGCCCGACTTCGTCGCATCACTCTCCTCCTGTCCCGGGAACGCGCGGCAGTATACACTGCGCGGCGTGAGACGCCTGGCATTTGCCTTCGCCGCGCTGGCGCTCGCGCTGTCGTTCGGCGCGCGCATGGCCGCGCACGACATCCCGCGCGACATCGTCGTCCACGCCACCGTGAAGCCGCAGGGCCGGCTGTTGCGCGTCACGCTGCGCATGCCGCTCGAGGCCTTGCGCGATATTCCTTTCCCGCGACAGCCAGACGGATCGCTCGACGCCGCCGCGGCCGCGCCGCTCGTGCGCGACGGCGTGGTGCAGTGGCTGCTGCCGGGGCTCGACATCCAGGAGGACGGCCAGCCGCTCGGCTCGCCGGCGATCGCGGCGCTGTCGGTTTCGCCGCGCGAAGACTTCGAGGTCGCGCTCGACTATCCCATCCGGTCGGAGAGCAGCCGCTTCGCCATCCGCCCGGGCTTTGAGCGGCTCGGGCTCCAGGTGCTGACCGCGCTGCGCTTCGAGACGCCCGCCGGCGCCGTGCGCGCGTTCGAGCTGCGCGGCGATCCGGGCCTCGTCCCGCTCGATCCGCGCTGGCATCAGGCCGCGTGGCGGTTCGTCAAGATCGGCTTCTTCCACATTCTCGACGGCGCGGACCACCTCCTGTTCCTCCTCTGCCTCGTCATTCCCTTCCGCCGCGTCCGCCCCCTCCTGATCGTCGTCACGGCCTTCACGGCCGCGCACTCGGTGGCGCTGCTGGCGGCTGCGTGGAACATGACGCCGGACGCGCTGTGGTTTCCGCCGCTGGTCGAAACGCTGATCGCGGCATCCGTGCTTTACATGGCGATCGAGAACATCGTGGCGCCGGCGCCGCGGCATCGCGTGCTGCTCGCCTTCGGCTTCGGCCTCGTGCACGGCTTCGGCTTCTCGTTCGCGCTGAAGGAGACCATGCAGTTCGCGGGGTCGCATCTGCTGACTTCGCTCCTCTCATTCAACGTGGGCGTGGAGATCGGGCAGGTGCTGGTGCTGCTCGTGCTCGTGCCGGCACTTCAGCTGCTGTTCCGTTACGGAAGGCGCGAGCGGATCGGCACGATCGTGCTGTCGGTGATCGCCGGCCACATCGCATGGCACTGGATGGCGGTACGCTGGAGCGCGCTCCGCCAGTTTCCAATTCCCGAATTCAGTGCGGCCGGATGGACGCTCTTCGCCGTACGTCTGGCCCTGGTGGCCGTTGCCGTTGCCGGCGCCTTCTGGGCCGCAAGGCTGCTGCGGAGCCGGAGCGCGGCTTAGCGCCTACTGCTTCCACTCGATCGGAAACATCGCGCCGGCCTTGTCGGCATCGAGCGATCCGCCGAGCCGCGCGACGGCACGAGCCAGCACGGGATCGCGACCGGCTGCGAGATCGGGGCCGGAGGGCAGCAGCATCTCGTCGGGCGTAACGCCGGCCTTCTCGAGGCTGTGGCCGTCGGTCATGATCAAGTCGGCGTTCGTGATGCTGGCGTGATACAGCATGACGCCCTGCGCGCCTTCGAGGCCCGCCACCATCATCTGCCCCTGCATGACCGCGCCGGCCGATCGATCGCCGATCACGACGCCGCGCTTTTCGAGCTGCACGAGCCGCGCGAAGAGCTCGGCGGCCGAGCCCGAGTCGGCGTCGATGAGCACGACGATGGGCCCGGTGAAGGGGGTCCGGCGCTTCTTGACCATCATTGGCTTCGAGGACTTGCGCGTCTTCACCGTGGCAATCGTCACATCCCGATCGAACAGGCGCGACGTCAGCTGCTCGAGCGTCTTGATGAAGCCGCCGCCGTTGCCGCGCATGTCGAGCACGAGCGAGGCGGCGCCGCCCGTGGCCGTGTCGACCAGCCGATCGACGTCGCCGGGCTCGAAGTCGAAACCCGAGAGCTTCCAGATGGCCACATCGCCCGCCCGCGCGAACCTGTTGCGCGCCTCGCGCGCTTCGCGGCTTTCTGCCCACAGCAGGTTGTCCAGGCGGTCGATGTTCACTTCGATCACCTTCGGCAGCGCGGTCACTTTCGCGGCCACGTCGAGGGGCCGCGGTGCCGCCTCGCCGGGCGACTGCACCATCATGCGCACGCGCGAGCGCGGGCTCAGCGTGTAGAGCAGGTACCGCAGCTTCCAGAGATCCTGCCGGTTCGCCGGAAACTGATCGACCTGCCAGATGCGATCGCCGGGCTTGAGACCCTTTGCAGCCGCGTCAGTGCCGGGCTTCACCGCCGTGACGAGGCAGGCCTCGCCCACCATGCGCATCTCCCAGCCGTATTCGATGGTGCTTGCGCGCATGGGCGGCACGAAATAGGTGTGCGAGTCCTCGAACGCAATCATGGCCTGGGCGATGATGCCGTAGGCGTGCGCAATCGTCTGCGCGCCGTCCAGCTTCGCGGCCGTGGCCTTGAAGTGCGCTTTCAGGTCGACGCCGTGAAACGTGGGGTCGTAGTAGGCGTCGCGCATCGCCTTTTCGAGCGTGGCCAGCATCTGCTTCGCCTGGCCGCGCTGATGCGACGTCAGCGGAGGCGCCTGCGCGCGCGGCGCGGCCATCGACAAGGCGAGGCCGGCCGCGATGAGGAGAGTTCGTCGGCGCGCCATGTGCCGACCGCGGAGGTTAGCGGACCGCGAAGCAGTAGAACAGCCCGTCGCCGCCCGTGCCGCGCAGGTTGGCCTGGCTGCAGCCGCGCGACGCGTGGGCCGAGTTCCATGACGTGGGCGCGGCGCCGCCGCCCTGGCGGTCGTGATGGCCGAGCAGCGCGCTGCCCTCGCCGCTCGACGTCCAGTTGCGGCAGGTGGAGTCCTCACCGCCTGTCGAAACCGTCCCGTCGGCCAGCGACCCCGTCAGGATGTCGTGGCGATTCGGCGAGTCGCCGCGGCCATTCACCCGGTTGCCCTTCTCGTCGAGGGAATTTTCCTTCGACAGCTTGTTGTTGTCGCTGTGCAGATCCGCGACGCTCGCCGCCACCTGCACGCCTTTCGCGTTGTGCCACGGGCCGGACCCGATGCGGTCGCGCGCATTCACCGCCGCCTGGCCATTGGCGGCCGTGGCGCTCAGATACGCATGCCACGTGCGATCGCCGGCACCCGCGGCTTTCGCCAGCGCCTGGCAATGCGCGTCGGCGCCGGCGAGGCCGCCGAGATCCGCGCCCTGCCCCGGCCCCGCGCTCGTGATGAAGAACGTCATCGGCGGCGCCTGCTGCGCGCCCGTCGCCGCGGCGGCGGCCGCCACAACCGCGGCCGTGAAGAACATGGACATCGTTCGCTTCATCTGACTCCTCCTGCTCAGAAACCGTCGGCCGCGACGTAGGCGTTGATGACGGCGCGCTCGCCGTCCTTGCCCTTCGTGGCGTTGCCGTGCTCCATGCCCACCACGCCCGTGAATCCCTTGGCGTGAATGTGCTTGAAGATGTTGCGATAGTGCATCTCGCCCGTGCCGGGTTCGTTGCGGCCGGGGTTGTCGCCCACCTGGAAGTAGGCCACCTCGTCCCACGCGGCGTTAATGTTGGGAATGATGTTCCCTTCCGTGATCTGCTGGTGATACATGTCGAACAGAATTTTGCACGACGGGCTGCCGACGCCCTTGCAGATCATGTAGGCCTGCGGCACTTCAGTAAGGAACATGCCCGGGTGATTGCGAAGCGTGTTGAGCGGCTCGAGCACCATCACCAGGCCGTGCGGCTCGAGAATTGCGGCGCCGCGCTTGAGCGTTTCGATCACGTTCGCCGTCTGATAGTTCATGTGCGGCCGGCGGTCGACATGCCCCGGCACCACCGTCATCCACTGCGCGCCCACGCGCTTCGCGATCTCGACCGACTCGCCCAGCTGCTTCAGGAAGGCGTCGCGGTGCGCCGCATCGGACGTCGTGAGGGTGGGCGCGGTCCAGTTGATGGCGTGCGCCACGAACACGCCCATGCGCATGTTGAGCCGCGCCAGCGTCTTGCCGATCAGCTCCTGCTCGGCGGCCGGACGGTCGCGCATGCCGTTGTCCTCGAGCGCGGTGAACCCCTCGGCGGCCATGAACTCGAGCTGCGCGACCAGATCAGGCCCCGCGTGCTCGCGAAACATGCCGAAGTGCGGCGCGTACGCGAGCTTGAACTTCCGCTGAAATTCTTCCCGGTTGAATATCCCCGGTTGAAACGCCTCTACGTACCGGGAGGCGGCCAGCCCCGCGCCGGCCGTGAGCGCCGAACGCACGAACGCGCGTCGATTGACGGCCATCGCTACTCCGCCCCCCACACGCGCTCGACCTTCGTACGGCCCGGCATCGGCACCGGCGGCACCGCCAGCTCCCCGAACACCACGGGCGACGGTCCCAGCACCTGTTTCGCGTTCAGCATCACGTCCCACGTAATCTCCTGGCCGGTGTAGGCCGCCTCGCGCCCCATGATGGCCGTCAGCGTGCTCTCGGCCACCTGCTTCAGCTCGTTGAGTGGCTTGCCGGCACGAAGGCTGGCCACCAGGTCGGTGTGCTCCTGCACGTACGGGCTGATGCGCTGCTCGCGCGGCGGCGCCGTGTGCTTCCACGGCTTCGCGCCCTGAATGAACGTGGACGCATCCGATGCGCCCGCCGTCCCGATGAAATGCTCGCCGATGCGATCGCGCGTGCCCTCGATCTGGCGGCACATACTCAGCACCCGCGCGCCGTTCGGATACTCGAAGTCGATCGCGAAGTGATCGAAGATGTGCCCGTACTTCGGCTCGGTGCGGAACTGCCGCCCGCCCACGCCCATCGCCTTCACCGGATGCGCGCCCATCACCCAGTTGGCCACGTCGATGTTGTGCACGTGCTGTTCGACGATGTGATCGCCCGACAGCCACGTGAAGTACAGCCAGTTGCGGATTTGCCACTCGGCGTCGCTCCACTCCGCCTTCCGGTCGCGGTTCCACAGCCCGCCCTGATTCCAGAACACCTGGCCGCTCACGACGTCGCCGATTGCGCCGTCCTTAATCCGCTTGATGGCCTCGAGATACTCGGCCTGATGCCGCCGCTGCGTGCCGGCGACGATGCCGAGGTTCTTCTGCCTGGCGGCTTCATACGTCGCAAGGACGGAGCGGATGCCGGCGGCGTCGACCGCGACGGGCTTCTCGGTGAAGACGTGCTTGCCGGCCGCGACGGCCGCCGCCAGATGCGCCGGACGGAAGCCGGGAGGCGTGGCGAGAATCACCAGGTCGACGCCGCTGTCGATGACCTTCTGATACGCGTCGAAACCGGTGAAGGCCTTGTCGTCGGTGACCCTGAACTTCGCGGCGAGCGCCGGCGTGTCGGCGACCGCTTTGCGCAGCGTCTCGCGCGACTGCGCGAGGCGATCGGCCATCAGATCGCCCATCGCGACGATCTCGACGCCCTCGCTGCCGCGCATGCAGTCGCGCGCGGCGCCCGTGCCGCGCCCGCCGCAGCCCACGAGGCCCACGCGAATCACGTCCGACCCGTGCAGGCGGACACCGAAGGGAAAGGCCATCGCGGCCGTGGCGGCGGCGGTGGTCCCGATGAAGGTGCGGCGATCGATTGACGTCATTGTGCGCTCCTCGCTAACCGAAATCCGACGAACGGTCCGTCCGACAGCCACCATTGGCTTTTGGGCAGCTGCGGATCGCGTTCATTCCACGTCTCGTCCTGTACTTCGCGCGCGTGCGGCCCGAGCATGTCGAGCGAATCGCGGTACGACCCGCCGCGCGTCACGCGCGCGCCGGGCTTGTCGAGCGGCCCGGCATCGACCCACTCGGCCGCGTTGCCGTAGAGATCAAACAGCCCGAGCGCGTCGGCCTTACGCGACGCCACCGGATGCGTGCGCTGAATCGAGATGCCGCTGTGCCACACGCCGGCGTCAGTCGCCGGTCCGGCCAGCGCCGCGGCGCGCTGCCATTCCGCCTCCGTGGGCAGACGATACGCCTTCCCGGCCGTCTTCGAAAGCCACGCCGTGAACGCGGCCGCCGCCTCGCGCGCGATGCTGATGGCCGGATAGCCGGCATGGCCCCAACCGTAATCGGGCGCGCCGTAGGGGCGCGACGGGCGGGCCACGGCGTCGACGCCGCCCGCGCCGGCCGTCTTCTTATCCAGGCCGAGCGCGAAGACATCATAGAGATCCCACGTCACTTCGGTACGGCCGAGGTAGAAGGGCGCGGCCCCCGCGGCAGCTGGGACGAGCACCATCTCGAAGCTGACGAGTGTGCCGGGAATCGTTTCGCGGTAAGTTGTGGGCGGTGCCTGAGCTCCCTGGCCGGCGGCCCGAAGTGTCTGCGCGCACAGCGCGGCCGCGACGACGGCTGCTGTCAGGACGAGAACGAAACGGATGCGTGTCAGGCGCGTCACCAGTCCGGCATCTGCTGCCGGCAATCGCCGCCGCCGCGCTTGTGATGGTCGCGCCAGGCGCGGCGGGCCAGCGGCCAAAGCCTTACGAGTTCACGCAGGTCCACATGGGCCTGCCCGTGCGGATTCTACTGCACGCGTCCGGCGAGCGCCGCGCCGAGGCCGCGATGACCGAGGCCTTCGCCCGAATCGCCGCGCTCGATCGGATGATGAGCGACTACCGGCCCGACAGCGACCTTCGGCGTCTCGAGGGCACCACCGGCTGGACGCCCGTCAGTCCGGATCTCCTCGAGGTGCTCACCACCGCCGTCTCGGTGGCGCGCGCCACCGGCGGCGCGTTCGATCCCACCGCCGGCCCGATTGTCGCGCTCTGGCGCGAGGCGCGCCGCACCGGCAAGCTGCCGCCGCCGGAGGCGATTGAGACGGCGCGCGCCGCTGTCGGCTGGCGCAATCTCGAGATCGATCGCGCGCGCGGCGCCGTGCGCCTGGCCAGGCCGGGCATGCGCCTCGATCTCGGCGGCATCGCGAAGGGCTACATCCTGCAGCAGGCCCTGCGCACCCTCCGCACCAACGGCCTCGGCCGCGCCCTCATCGAAAGCGGCGGCGACATCGTCGTCGGCAGCGGCCCGCCGGGCCTGCGGGGATGGCGCGTGGCGGCGGACGGCGCCGACCTGATGTTCCGCCAGCGCGCGACGCAGCTGACCAACGCCGCGCTCGCAACGTCCGGCCCGGGCGAGCAGTTCGTGGAGATCGACGGCGTCCGCTACTCGCACATCGTGGATCCGCGCAGCGGCCAGGCCGTGACCAACGGCGTGACGGCAAGAGTCATCGCGCGCGACGCCGCGGTTGCCGACGCCCTCGCGACCGCCCTCACGGTGCTCGGCCCTGAAGGCGCGCAGCCGATCATCGACAAATATCGCGACGTGCTGATCAGCCTGTCGGTGCCGGCGAAGTAGGGCTTTCAGCTCCGTCCTCCCACGGCGCGCGCGCCTGTTGCGGTCGCCCGCTGACGATGGTCCAATCAGAAGATGCTGGCGCGCACGTTCTGGCGGCTCGTGGTCAGGGACCGCGTGGACTTCCTCCCGCGGCTGCTGCAGCTGCTCGCCGACAGCGGCGCGCAGTACTGCGTCGTCGGCGGCGTCGCGGTGA
>JAKFEY010000011.1:0-5297 GCA_036675475.1 Vicinamibacterales bacterium | reverse complement strand
CCCTGCAGCTGCGCGCCGAGGTCGGTCACGATGTCGCCGAAGAGATTGTTGGTGACGATGACCTCGAATTCGGAGGGGTCGCGCACCAGATACATGGCAAGCGCGTCGATGAAATAGTGCGTCGCCTCGACGTCGGCGTACTCGGACGCGACCTGCTTGAACACGCGCTGCCACAGCGCGTGTCCCTGCTGCATGGCGTTGCTCTTGTCGGCCATGCAGACTTTGCGGCGCCCGCTCGTGCGCGCGTACTCGAAGGCGTGGCGGATGATCCGGTTAACGCCTTTGAAGGTGTTGATCTCTTCCTGAATCGCCACTTCATCGTCAGTGCCCGCCTTGAAGCGGCCGCCGATGCTGACGTACACGCCTTCGGTGTTCTCGCGAAACACGACGAAGTCGACGTCGTCGACGCCGCGATCCTTCAGTGGGCAGAGGCGATCGTGCAGCAGCTTGACGGGCCGGTAGTTGGCGAACAGATCGAGCTCGAAGCGCGTGCCGAGCAGGATGTCGCGCGCGTGCCGGTTGTCCTTCACGCGCGGATCGCCGACCGCGCCGATGAAGATGGCCTGAAACTGATCGCGGAGCATCTGATAGCCGCCCTCGGGCACGGTGATGCCGGTGTCGAGGTAGTAGTCGGCGCCCCACGGCAGATGCTCGAGCGTCAGCTTGCTGCCGAACACGTCGTTGACGGTTTCGAGCATGCGCACGGCTTCGGCCGTCACGTCTTTTCCGATGCCGTCGCCGGGAATGATGGCTATGTTCATGATGGTTGCTGGTTGCTGGTTGTTGGTTGTTGGTCAGCGGCTCGCACCAGCCACCAGCAACCAGAAACCAGCAACCTATACATTCTCCACCGCCAACGCCATCCCAAGGCCGCCGCTTACGCACAGCGTGGCGAGGCCGCGTTTGGCGCCGCGGCGTTTCATTTCGTACAGCAGCGTGACGAGAATGCGCGCGCCGGTGGCGCCGATGGGATGGCCGAGCGCGATCGCGCCGCCGTTGACGTTGAGCCGTTGATTCTCGATTGGAAGATCCCGGAGCACACTGAGCACCTGCGGCGCGAAGGCTTCGTTCAGCTCGACGAGATCGAAGTCGTCGAGCGACAGGCCGGTCTTCTCGAGCAGGCCCTGTACGGCCGGCACCGGGCCGATGCCCATGATGCGCGGATCGACACCCGCCGTCGCCCATCCAATGACGCGCGCCATCGGCACCAGGCCGCGCGCCTTCACGGCGTCGGCACCCGCCAGCACCACGGCCGCGCCGCCATCGGTGATGCCGGACGAAGTGCCGGCGGTGATGATGCCGGCCTGCCCGCCGACTTCGGGAAACACGAGCGGCAGTTTGCGCAACCCTTCGATGGTCGTGCCGGGGCGCGCGTGCTCGTCGGTCACGAACAGCACCTTCTCCCCCTTTTTCCCTTCGAGAGCGATCGGGGCGATCTCCTCCGCGAAGCGGCCGGCTTTGATCGCCGCTTCGGCCTTGTGCTGGCTGCCGAGCGCGTACTCGTCGGAGGCCTCGCGCGTGATGCCGTACTCGCGCGCCAGGATTTCGGCGGTCTGCCCCATGATGAGGCCGGAGATCGAGCAGGTGAAGCCGTCGCGGTACATCGCGTCGACCAGCGTGAAGTTGCCCATCCGATGGCCCCATCGCGCGTCGTCACTGTCGACGAGGTACGGCATGCGGCTCATCGACTCGACGCCGCCGCTCAACACCACGTCAGACTGTCCGAGCTCGATGGCTTGCGCGCCGAGCGCCACCGCCTGGAGGCTCGACGCGCACGCCTGATTGATCGTTTGCGCCGGCGCGGTCGGCGGAATGCCGGCGCGGGCGGCCACCTGCCGGCCAGGATTCGGGCCCGAGCCTGCCTGGCGGCCGTGACCGATGAGAATTTCGTCGACATCCTCAGGCGTAAGGCCGGCGCGATCGATCGCCGCCTTCGCCGCGATGGCGCCCAGTTCCGCCGGATGCATCGACTTGAGGGTGCCGCCGTAACGGCCAATAGGAGTGCGGGCGGCGCCGACGATGAAGACGTCGCGCCCGGCAACGTGCGTACGCGCGGGCATATCGTCACAGCATAGCCCAGAGCGGGGGGACTGTCCGGGGCTGAACAGGCGCGAAAACCGATCCGGTTTTCCGTAGGGAGCCGTTGCATCCGGTTGGATTTTTCGTCCCGCGCAAGTGCGACTGGCCGCTTAGAATCAATGATTTACGGCCATGAGGCAAGTGGCAGCTTGCATGCTATAGGCAGAACCGGCCGTGGCCGTCACGGCTCCTCGCTGGTTCGTCCCGACCGGATCTCACAGACCCGCCTCGAACGAGCCCCGCGGGGTTCAGTCCACACAGTTGGAGGATGGTAATAATGAAAGTACGTTTCGTAGCCCTTGTGGCTGCCCTGCTGTTTGCTGTGCCCGCGATGGCGCAGGAACAGCGCGGTGCCATTGAGGGTACTGTCAAAGACTCGTCCGGCGCGGTGCTGCCGGGCGTGACCGTTCAGGCGCAGGGCGCCGCCGGCTCACAGGAATCCGTCACGGACGAGAACGGTCTCTACCGCTTCCCGTCGCTGGCGCCTGGCCGGTACCAGATCGTCGCGACCCTGCAGGGATTCAACACGGCCACGCTGGCCGACGTGAACCTCGCGCTGGGCCAGACGCTTCGCGCCGACGTCACCATGTCGCTCGCCGGCGTCACGGAAACCGTGCAGGTCAGCGCCGAGCGTCCGATCGTGGACGTGAAGACGGCCGCGGCCAACACCACGGTGAGCCGCGAGTTCATCGACAACATTCCGAAGGGCCGTAACGCGATCAACATCGCGACGCTCGCGCCTGGCGCGAACAACGAGCCCAAGGGCGGCGGCATCTCGATCGACGGCGCGTCGGGCTCCGAGAACCGCTACTTCGTCGACGGCGTCGACACGACGAACATCCAGAATGGCACCTCGGCCAAGCCGATCCTGAGCGAGTTCGTCGATCAGGTGCAGGTCAAGTCGAGCGGCTATCCGGCGGAGTTCGGCGGCGCGACGGGCGGCGTCATCAACGTCATCACCCGTTCCGGCACCAACGCCTTCACCGGCGAGTTCGGCACCTACTTCAGCGGCTCGGATCTCAACGGCGATCCGCGTCCCACGCTGCGCCTCGTGAGCGCGACCAACGATTTCGAGTACCGCACGTTCCCGAAGGATGACGAGACGGTCTGGGAGCCGTTCATGAACGTCGGCGGCCCGATCGTCCGCGATCGCCTCTGGTTCTTCGCCGGCTACACACCGCAGATTTCCGAGACGAACCGCACGGTCACATTCCTGTCGAACAACTCGACGGCCACGTTCGAGATGCCGGAGCGTAACCACTTCTTCACGGGCACGCTGACCAGCGCGATCACGGACCGCCTGCGCGGCCGGGCGTCGGCCAACATCCAGCGCTACACGCGCGACAACACGCTGCCGGCGATTGACGGCACGAGCAGCCCGACGGCCAACTTCAACATCGACCGCGAGCAGCCCAACGACAGCATGAACGCGCGCCTGGACTTCACGGCGGCGAACAACCTGTTCCTGTCGGGCGCCATCAACTGGCTGACCTACGACACGAGCGACACGGGCGTGCCGAACGAGATTCGCTACTCGTTCGTCAACTCGAACGAGACCATCCCGGGCGTGCCGGCTGATCTCGTGCGCGCGCGCGGCTTCTCGAACATCGGCAGCAACCGCGCCGTCGTGCGCGACCTGTTCGAGCGTCTGGGCGGCAGCTTCGACGCCACGCTGTTCTTCAACGGCGGCGGCTCGCACACGCTCAAGGGCGGCGTGCAGTTCTATCGCATCACCAACGACGTCTTCAACGCCGAGCAGCAGCCGTTCATCTCGCTCCGCTGGGGCCAGGCGCACACCACGCTGAGCGGCGACATCGTGACGGGCCAGTACGGCACGTACTCGTGGCGTCAGTTCGGCACGCAGGGCATCGTCAAGGTCAACAACATCGGCCTGTTCATCCAGGACGACTGGACGATCAACGACCGGCTCACCCTGAACCTCGGCATCCGCACCGAGGCGGACGAGGCGCCGTCGTACGTCGAGGGCCTGAACGGCATCGAGTTCGGCTTCGGCGAGAAGATCGCCCCGCGCGTGGGCTTTGCCTACGACGTCAAGGGCGACGGCCGCTGGAAGGCGTACGGCTCGTGGGGCATGTTCTACGACCTCTTCAAGCTAGAAATGCCGCGCGGCGCGTTCGGCGGCGACAAGTGGATCGAGAGCTACCATACGCTCGATACGCTCAACTGGCCGACGATCGGCGTGAACGGCTCGTTCCCCGGCACGCAGATCGAAACGGTGAACTTCCGCATCCCGTCCAACGACCCGTCGTGCCCGGAATGCGGCGGCATCGACCCCGACCTCAAGCCGATGCGCTCGCAGGAGGCCGTCCTCGGTCTCGACCACGAGCTCTCGTCGGTGATGTCGGTCGGCGCGCGCTACGTGCACAAGCAGCTCGATCGGACCATCGAAGATGTCGGCATCATCGTGCCGGGCATCGGCGAAGTGTTCTTTATGGCCAACCCGGGTGAGGGCATCGGCGCGCACATCATCGGCGACGAGTTCCCCGCGGTGCCGAAGCCGGTGCGCGACTACGACGCGCTCGAGCTGCGCTTCACCAAGCGCCACTCGAACAACTGGGCGCTCAACTCGAGCCTCACGTTCAGCCGCCTGTATGGCAACTACTCAGGCCTGGCGAGCTCGGACGAGAACGGCCGCACCAGCCCGAACGTCAACCGCTTCTTCGACGGCATCTACATGATGTTCGACCAGAACGCGGAGCCGGTGTACGGCCGCCTCGCGACCGACCGTCCGGTGCAGTTCAAGCTCAACGGCTACTACACGATGCCGTGGGGCACGAACGTCGGCGCGGTGTTCTTTGCCGCGAGTGGCACGCCGATCTCCCGTCAGGTCAACATGGTGAGCTCGCTCCCCGTGCTGTACCTGGGCCGCGGCAGCGACGGCCGTCTGCCGATGTTCAACCAGACGGACCTCACGCTGCAGCACGCGTTCCGCGTGGGCGGCAGCCGCTCGGTCGAAGTGAGCGTGAACATCCTGAACCTGTTCGATCAGGACATCGCGGTCAATCGCTTCGCGCCGGAGACCCGTCAGAACATCCCGATCAGCGACGTGGCGTTCTTCAACGGCTTCGACGTGCAGCAGCTGATTGAAGCGAACCACATCACCCGCGACCCGCGCTTCCTCAAGGACAGCGCGTTCCAGGGTGCCCGCTCGATCCGCCTCGGCGCGAAGTTCGTGTTCTAAACCGGTTGCCGGTAGC
>JAKFEY010000048.1:0-5339 GCA_036675475.1 Vicinamibacterales bacterium | reverse complement strand
GGGGGCCCAGGCCGCGCCGGCGGCGCCGGCCGCGCGCCGCTGCCGGTCGACGCGGCCGTCGTCGCGAAGACCCCCCTGGCGGAAGACATCCAGGTCGTCGGCAATCTTGTCGGCAACGCCACCGTGCAGGTGGTGCCGAAAGTCGGCGGGCGCCTCGAGACGGTGCGCGTGCGCATCGGCGACACGGTGAGCCAGGGCCAGGTCATCGCCAGCATCGAGGACAACGAAATCCGCGAGCAGGTGCGCCAGGCCGAAGCGGCGTTCGAGGTGTCGAAGGCCACCATCCGCCAGCGCGAAGCCGACTTGAAGTTCGCGAAGACGAACCTCGATCGGTCGCGCAGTCTCTTCGATCGCAATCTGCTGCCCCGCCAGTCGCTCGACGATGCCGACGCGCGGTATCAGGCGGCCAACGCGCAGCTCGATCTCGCGCGCGCGCAGAACAACCAGTCGAGTGCGCGGCTGCAGGAGCTGCGGCTCACGCTCGGCAACACGATCATCCGCTCGCCGGTCACCGGCTTCGTGGGCCAGCGCTTCCTCGACGTCGGCGGCTTCGCCTCGACGAACCAGCCGGTGTTCTCGGTGGTCGACATCCGGCCGGTGCGGCTGGTGGCCAATCTGGTCGAGCGTGACGTACGCCGCGTCCGCGCCGGCACGCCGGCCGTGGTGGAAGTCGACGCGTTCCCCGGCGAAACGTTCACGGGCCAGGTCGGCCGCGTGGCGCCGGTGTTCGATCCGCAGACGCGCACCGCGCAGATGGAAATCGAAGTGCCGAATCCGGCGGCGCGGCTCAAGCCGGGCATGTACGCGCGCGTGAGCCTGCGCGTGGGCGACAAGCCCGACGCGCTGGCCGTGCCGCGCAACGCCGTGCTCGACCGCCAGGGCGCGCGCGGCGTGTTCGTGATCGACGGCCAGACCGCGCGGTACCGCATCGTGGAAACCGGCATCCAGAACGAAGCGCACGTGGAAATTCTGTCGGGCCTGCGCGAAGGCGAGCGCGTCGTCACCACCGGCGCGGGCGCGCTGCAGGACGGCGACCGCGTCGTGCTGCCGGGCGCCGGCGGGCGGCAGGGACAGCAGACGCCGGGCGCCACGCCGGCCGGGAGGGGTCAGTGAGCATCCCACGCACCGCCATTCAGCGTCCGATCACGATGTTCATGCTCAGCGCCACCGTGGTGCTGCTGGGCCTGATTTCGCTCACGCGGCTGCCGGTCGATCTGCTGCCGGACGTGAGCTATCCGAGCATCACCGTGCGCGTGGGCTATCCGGGCGTCGGGCCGCTCGAAATCGAGGAACTGATCGTGCGGCCGCTCGAGCAGGCCATGGCGGCCGTGCCCGGCGTCGAGCAGATCAACGCGACGGCGTCCGAGGGCTCGGGCACCGTGCGGCTCAACTTTGCGTGGGGCACCGACCTGAACGAGGCGGCCGATGAAGTCCGCACGCGCGTCGACCGCATCCGCGGGCGGCTGCCCGAGGAAGCGGATCCGCCGACCATCTTCAAGTTCGACTCGAACGCCTCCCCCATCATGGGCATCGGCGTCGAGGGCGACTTCGATCGCGTGACGCTGCGCGAGCTCGCCACCAACGATCTGTCGCCGCGCATCGAGCGCGTGCCGGGCGTGGCGGCCGTGACGGTGGACGGCGGCCTGCGCCGCCAGATCAAGGTCGACCTCTCGAAGGAGAAGATCACCGCGCTCAACCTGTCGGTCGATCGCGTCACGAGCGTGCTGCGCAGCGAGAACCAGAACGTGCCGCTCGGCGAAGTCGACGAGGGCGACACCACCTATCTGGTGCGCAGCGCCGGCCAGTTCGAGAACCTCGAGGACATCAAGAACCTCGTCATCCTCACCACCAACGGCGTGCCGGTGTATCTGCGCGACATCGCCGAGGTCTACGACGGCACCGAGGACTTCCGCTCGTTCACGCGCATCAACGGCAAGCCGGGCGTGCGCCTGCGCGTCACCAAGCAGTCGGGCACCAACACCGTCGACATCGCCGACGACGTGCGGGCCGAAATCGAGCGCATCAACGAGTCGGTGACGGGCGTCCGCCTGGCCGTGCTGGACGATCAGTCGGTGTTCATCCACCGCTCGATCGACTCGGTGAAGGAGCACGCGCTGATCGGCGGCATCCTGGTGATCCTGATCATCTTCGTGTTCCTGCGCGATCTGCGGTCGACGTTCATCATCAGCCTGTCGATCCCGATCTCGGTCGTCGGCACGTTCGCCCTGCTCTACTTCGCGGGCTACACGCTGAACACGATGACGTTCGGCGGCCTCGCGCTCGGCATCGGCATGATCGTCGACGCGTCGATCGTCGTGCTCGAGAACACGTACCGGCACATGGAGATGGGCAAGGACCGCGTGACGGCGTCCATCGAAGGCAGCGAAGAGGTGTGGTCGGCGATTCTCGCCTCCACGCTCACGCACATCGCCGTGTTCATCCCGCTGCTGTTCCTCACGGGCGTGTCGAGCATCCTCTTCAAGCAGCTCGCCATCGTCGTCATGTTCTCGCTGCTCATGTCGCTGTTTGTCGCGGTCACGATCGTGCCGGTGCTCTGCGCCAAGCTGCTGCGCCTGCCGTCCGAGGCGCACGCGCGCAACGGCCTGGCCGGCCGGCTGTTCAACCGCACCGAGCAGATGCTCGACAACGTCGACGACAGCTACAAGGCGTTCCTGCATCGCGCGCTGCACCACCGGCCGATGGTGCTGGGCGTCAGCGCCGCGCTGGTCGCG
Source organism: Vicinamibacterales bacterium (assembly GCA_036675475.1). GTDB lineage: Bacteria > Acidobacteriota > Vicinamibacteria > Vicinamibacterales > SCN-69-37 > JALYRV01. The sequence goes on along the minus strand of JAKFEY010000048.1, from coordinate 2,607 downwards.
GCCGCCGCGCTGATCCTGCCGACGCTCACGTTCGAGCTGATGCCGCAGGCCGACGAGGCGCAGGTCAACGTCAGCGTCGAAATGCCGGTCGGCGCGCGCATCGAGCGCACCGAGGCCGTCATCCTGCGCGTCGAGGAGATGGTGCTCAAGGCCGTCCCCGAGGCGACGATGATCGTGTCGTCGGCCGGCGGCGGCGGCTTCATGGGCGGCGGATCCAACCGCGGCAATGTGGAGCTGTATCTGGTGCCCAAGACCGAGCGCGACCGCTCGAGCGAGCAGATCGCCACCGACCTGCGGCGCGAGATCACGGGGCTGGCCGGCACGATCGTGCGCACGCGCGCGTCGGGCGGCAACTCGCAGATGAACCGCATCCTGGGCGGCCTCAACGACGCACGGCTCTCGCTCGAAATCCGCGGCCACGATCTCGACGACGCCAACCGCCTGCTGCAGCAGGCGCGCGTGATGATGGAGCGCACCGACGGCGTGACGGACGTGCGCCTGAGCCGCGAGGCCGGCCGCCCCGAGCTGGCCATCCGCGTCGACCGCCCGAAGGCCGCGCTGCTGGGCCTCAGCGTCAGCAGCGTCGCGAACACGATTCGCACCAACGTGGCCGGCACGCAGGCGGCGTTCTTCCGCGAGCGCGGCAACGAGTACCCGATCGTGGTGCGCCTGCGCGAGCAGGACCGCGGCGAAATCAGCGACGTCGGCGACGTGCTCGTGCAGACGCCGCAGGGCCGCGTCACGCCGGCGCGCAGCGTGCTGGCCGTCGAATCGCAGGCCGGTCCCGTGCAGATCGAGCGCAAGAACCAGGAGCGCATCGCGCGCGTCAGCGCGGAAAACGAAATCCCGCTGAGCGAAGCGGTCGAGCGCATCCAGGCGCAGATTCCCTCGCTGGACGCCCCGGCCGACTTTTCGGTGGGCTTCGGCTCCGAGATCGAGGAACAGGCGCGCGCCTTCCAGCAGCTGCAGACGATGCTGCTGCTGGCGGTGCTGCTCGTCTACGGCGTCATGGCGTCGCAGTACGAGTCGTTCAAGGATCCGTTCATCATCATGTTCTCGGTGCCGGTGTCGGCCATCGGCGTCGTGCTCGCGCTCACGCTCACCGGCACCACGTTCTCGCTGCAGGCCTATATCGGCGTGATCATGCTCGCCGGCATCGTCGTCTCCAACGCGATTCTGCTGGTCGACTACACCAACGTGCTGCGCCGGCGCGACAAGATGCCGCTGCGCGAAGCGGTCGAGACCGCCGGCCGCACGCGGCTGCGCCCGATCCTCATGACGTCGGCCGCCACGATCCTGGGCCTCGTGCCCATGGCGCTGGGCATCGGCGAAGGCGCCGAGCTGCAGGCCCCGCTCGCCCGCGTGGTCGTCGGCGGGTTGATTGCATCGACGCTGGTCACGCTCGTGCTGGTGCCGACCGTATATACGTTGTTCGAAGAGGGATGGGCGGGACTCCGACACCGCACGCCGAAGCCCGTAGAGGCAGGACAGGCCTGATTACATGCAGAAGAAGCTGATACTCATCATCATCGCGGTTGGCGTCATCGGCGCCAGCGCGTGGGCATACACGAAGTACAAGGGCGGCGACGACAAGCCGGAGATCGTCAAGGCGACGGTCACGCGCGGCGACATCGTCGAGGCGGTCGGCGCCACCGGCACGCTCGAGGCCCTGACGACGGTGCAGGTCGGCACGCAGGTGTCGGGCACCGTCGAGGCGCTCTACGCCGACTTCAACTCGATCGTGAAGAAGGGGCAGGTGATCGCCCGTCTCGACCCGTCGCTGATTCAGACCCAGATCGAACAGCAGCGCGCCAATCTGGTGCGCGCCGAAGCCGACCTCGAGCGGCTCAAGGTCGCGCTGGCCGACTCGAAGGTCAAGCAGCAGCGCGCCCACGACCTGGGCAAGCGCGGGCTGATTCCGCAGACGGAGGTGGAAGCGGCCGACGTCAACGTGCAGTCCACCGAGGCGCAGATTCGGTCGTCGACGGCCGGTGTCACGCAGGCGCGCGCGAACCTCAATCAGCAGCAGGTCAACCTGAATCACACCGTCATCACGGCGCCGATCGACGGCATCGTGATCTCGCGCAACGTCGACGAGGGCCAGACGGTCGCGGCCAGCATGAACGCGCCGGTGCTGTTCCTGCTCGCGGCCGACCTCACGAAGATGAAGATCAGCGCGAACATCGACGAGGCCGATGTCGGCAAGATCCGCCCGGGGCAGCGCGTGACGTTCCGCGTCGACGCCTACCCCACCGGCAACTTCGAGGGCTCGGTGGTGCAGGTGCGCCTCAACCCCGTGACGGTGCAGAACGTCGTGACGTATGCCGCCGTCGTCGAGGTGCCGAACCTGGACTACCGGCTGAAGCCGGGCATGACGGCCAACGTCAACATCGAGATCGCGCGGCGCGACGATGTGCTGCGCGTGCCGGCGGGCGCGGTGCGCTTCCGGCCGACGGCCGACACCTTCGCGGCGCTGAATCAGCCGATGCCCGCGGAGCTCACCGCCGGCGCTCGCGGCCGCGGCCGCGGTGACGCGGCAGGCGCGCAGACCGCGCAGCCCGGGCAGACGCCCGCGCCCGGCGCGCAGACGCCCGGCGCGCAGGCGCC
>JAKFEY010000099.1:0-96611 GCA_036675475.1 Vicinamibacterales bacterium | reverse complement strand
GAGCGACGAGCGGCTGCGCAGGGCGATGGGCCGCAACGGGCGCGAGTACATCCGCCGCAACTATCGCTGGGACATCATCATCGGGAAGTACGAGAAGCTGTTCACCGCGCTGCGCCAGCCGGCGCCCGTGTCGCAGCCGACCCGCCGGCGGTAGCGCAGGCCTTCAGGCCTGCGTTACAGCTCCTCAGCCGGCGGCTCGGCCTCGGCCTTCCGCTTTTTCGGGCGGATGTCGTACCGCTTGATCATCTCGTTGAGCGTGGTCGGCTTGATGTGCAGGAGCTCGGCGGCGCGCTTCTGCACGCCGCCGGCCGCTTCCAGGGTCGACTCGATCAGGTTCTTCTCGAAGTCCGACACCACTTCGCGGAACGGGATGCCTTCCGGCGGCACGTTGATCTGCGGCAGGCGGAACGAGCGGTTCGTGCGGATGTTGTCGGGGATCAGATCGCTGTCGATGCGCTGCGTGTTGGCCAGCACCACCGCGCGCTCCATCGTGTTCTCGAGCTCGCGGATGTTCCCCGGCCAGTCGTAGTCGGCGAGCACGTCGAGCGCGTCCGGCGTGATTTCGAGCCCGCCCTTCGCGTTCTCGACGCCGTACTTCTCGAGAAAGAACTGCACCAGCAGCGGAATGTCTTCCTTGCGATCGCGCAGCGGCGGCAGCTGCAGATTGATGACATTCAGCCGGTAGTACAGATCCTCGCGGAAGCGGCCTTCGTCCATCATCCGCTGCAGGTCGACGTTGGTGGCGGCCACGATGCGCACGTCGACGCGGATGGTCTCCACGCCGCCAAGCCGCATGAACTCGCGCTCCTGGATGACGCGGAGCAGCTTGGCCTGCGTGTCGAGCGGCACGTTACCGATCTCGTCAAAGAAGATCGTGCCCTTGTCGGCCAGCTCGAACAGGCCCTTCTTCGGATACACCGCGCCCGTGAAGGCACCCTTCACGTGGCCGAAGAGGTTCGATTCGAGCAGATCGGGCGGCAGGTTGCCGGAGTTGACCGTGACGAACGGCTTTTCAGCGCGCGTCGAATGCACGTGCAGCGCCCGCGCAATCAGCTCCTTGCCGGTGCCGCTCTCGCCCTGAATCAGCACCGTCGCGCGGCTGGGCGCAACCTGCAGCACCATGTCGAAGACCTGGCGCATGCGGCCGCTGCGGCCGATGATGCCGCCGAACCGGTTGGCGCTCGCCTGCAGGTTCTGCCGCAGCGCGCGGTTTTCGGCCACGAGCCGGCGACGCTCCGTCGCGTTGTTGAGAACGACCAGCACCTCGTCGTTCTTGAACGGCTTGGTGATGTAGTCGAACGCGCCGCGCTTCATCGCCGAGATCGCCGTCTCGACCGAGGCAAAGGCCGTGATCATCAGCACGGGCAGCTCCTCGTCGATGCGCCGGATCTCCTCGAGGGCCGCGATGCCGTTCATGTCGGGCAGCATGACGTCGAGGATCACCGCGTCGAACGGCATCGCTTTCGCGAGATCGAGGCCCTCGCCCGCCGTGGCGGCGGTGCGCACGGCGTAGCCTTCGCGGGTCAGCAGCGTCTCGAGAATTTCCCGCATGATCTCCTCGTCGTCGATGACGAGGATGCTGGCCGAGGCGGGGCGCGTCATGGGCTGGGCGTCGGATCTCAGTTGGCGATGTCTCCGGCGCGTGCCGCGGCAAGCGGAAGGGTCAGCGTGAATTTCGTGCCCTTCCCGACGGAGCTGTCGCAGGCAAGCGTACCACCATGCTCCTGCACGATGCCGTACGTAATCGACAGCCCGAGGCCGGTGCCCCGGCCAATCGACTTGGTGGTGAAGAACGGATCGTAGATGCGGCCCAGATGCTCGCCAGGAATGCCGATGCCGGTGTCCGAGATTTCCACGAGGGCGTGCCCGTCATCGAAACGCGTGGCGATCGACAGCCAGCCGCCCTTCGGCATGGCGTCGCGCGCATTGAGGAAGAGGTTGAGCAGCACCTGCTGCAGCTTGTACTCGATGCCGTGCACGATGGCGGGCGAGGCCGAGAGCTCCTTGCGCACCTTGATGCTGCTCGTCTTGAACTGATGCTCGAGCAGCGACAGCACGTCGTTGACGACGGCGTTGAGGTCCACGGCTTGCAACGACTCGCCCTGCGACGGGCGCGCAAGGTTCAGAAGGCCGTTGACGATCTTCGCGGCGCGGAACGTCTGGCGCTCGATCTTCTCGAGCACCTTCGTGCGCGGGTCGTCCGGATCCGCCTTCTCGAGCAGCATCTGCGTGTAGCTCGAGATGCCGGTGAGCGGCGTGTTCACTTCGTGTGCGACGCCGGCCGCGAGCAGGCCGATGGACGCCATCTTTTCTGAAATCTGCAGCTGCTCTTCGAGCTGCGCGCGCGAGCTGATGTCCTGCAGGACGATGATCGAGCCGGTCGTGGCGCCGTCGGGCGTACGGAGCGGCGCGACGGCAATGTTCAGCAGCAGCGCGCGCGGGCTGTCGGCGTGCCGCGACGCCAGCGGCACGCGATAGAGCGCCGCCGTGCCCGACTCGCTGTCGCGCCGTGCGGCTCGCAGGCCGGCCACGAACGACGCCTCGAAGACCTCGTCGAGGGTCTTGCCGACGACCACCGCGCGAGGCAGGCCGTACATGGCGTCCATCTCGCGGTTCCAGCGCACGATGCGATCCGCCAGGTCGACGACGAGCAGACCCTCGTTGAGCGACTCGAGCACGCTGTCGGAGAACTCGCGCAGGCGATCGATCTCGTCCGCCTTCTGCCGCACCTGGCGATACAGACGCGCGTTTTCGACCGCCGTGGCCACCTGGCCGGCGACCGCGACGAGCAGCGTGAGGTCTTCGCTGCTGAGCGGCTCGCCCGGCTGCTTGCGGCCCACGGCCATCGCGGCGATGGTGCCCTCCTTCGCGACGCAGGGCACGAACGCATGCACGCCGAGATCGCGCCACTGCAGCTGCTCCGCCGTAGGCAGGCGGCGCGACGGCGCGGCCACCGTGCCATCGTCGATGACGACGATGTGGCCCGCCTTGAGCCGGCCGGCCAGCTCGGTGTCGGGCTCGACCAGCGGCATGCCTTCGGGGAAACCCTGCGACGACAGCGGCCTGAAGCGGCCGTCGGCCTCGCCAAATGCCAGCAGCGCCATGCGCTCGACCACGAGCGTGTCGCGCACGCGGCCGACCAGCCGCTCGCTCAGGCGCTGCAGATCGAGATCGCTGTTCAGATCGCGGGCAAACGCGACCAGCGCGCGCCGGTAGTCATAGCGGTCGCGATAGTAGAGGCGATCGAGCGCGTTCTGAATGGCGACACGCAGCGGATTGGCAAGCAGCACCACCACCATCGTGGCCAGCAGCGCGATGATGTTGCTGTGCTCGTCGCTGGGATCGCCTTCGAGGAACACGTCGGTGGCGATCTGCAGCAGGATGCCGTAAATGGCCGCCACCGCCGCAAGGCCGGCGGCATAGGCGAGCGTGCGCTTGACGATCACCTCGACGTCCATCAGGCGCCAGCGGATGATGGCCGAGGCAAACGCGAGCGGCACCACGCCGAGCAGCGCGCCCGTGTACTCGAAGCCCGGCGCGGTCGGCAGCTGCAGCGACGCCGGAAGCGCGTAGCCGCCCACGAACGGCAGCGCGCCGATGGCGGTGCCCCACACGATCCAGCGCAGCTGCCGCTTCGCCGTGACCGATCGCAGGCGCTGCAGCGTGAGCGTCATGATGGCGAGCCCGCCGACCAGCGCCAGCGACAGCTGCAGCAGCTCCAGCATGTCGAGCCGCGGCATGATGCGCTCGAACGTCTCACCCTGCACGCCGCGCACCATCACCGCCACGCGCGCGGCGCCGAGCAGCGCGCCCGGCACATAGAACAGCCACAACAGGCGCTGCCCCTGCTCGGTGCGCACCCACGCCTGGGGCCGATCGGGAAACACCAGTGCGAAGTGCACGAACAGCGGCGGCAGCAGGGACATCGCAATGATGTCGGCCCAGTAGAAGACGTAGTCGAGCGTGTCGAGGTGGCCGACGAACGAGAACGCCAGGACGCCGAAAAAGGCGACCGTCAGCCAGAAGAAATGCAGCGTGGCCGCGTCCTGCGGCCGCCGCAGCCGCACGGCGGTGCCCACCAGCAGCGTGAAGACGCCCGTGATCGCCAGCAGGTAATACAGCGCGCGATTGACCTGCGGCACGGGCGCGACGTCGAGCGCGATCAGGCGCTGTTCGGAAAGGCGCAGCACGCTGTAGCGCACCTGCTCGCCGCGTGACATGTCGTGCAACCTGGCGGTGACGTCGTTGACCGACGTCACCGCCCGGCCGTCTATCGTCAGCAACCGGTCGCCGACCCGGACGCCCGCCCGGGCCCCCGGTCCATCCTCCGCGAGGTCGCTGGCAATGACGTCAGCGCCGTCACTCGACCACAGCACGCCGTCTTCGACTTCGGCGCCAAACGAGCGAAGCCGGCCGACGTTCACGACCGCCAGGCACAGCAGGGCCGCGGCGACCAGAACGGGCATCGCGACTCGGGCCCAGGCGTGAAGACGGCTGACGGCGGTGGTCATGTGAGGCAGCGAACCCGACACAGCAATCGGTATACCGCGCGGGAGGGCGCGGCAGCAGCCAGAATCATCGCTATATCAAGGGTTTACGGGCAGAAAGCGCCCTGGCGTCCGGCGCCTCTCCAACAGCGCGGATCAGGGATTCAAATTCTTAGAATTTGACCTGCACGCCGCCGACGATACGCGTGGGCGTCGAGACGGCCAGCAACTCGTCGAGCATCGACATGCCGAAGCGCTGATCGCGCAGCGTGTTCTTCACCGAGAACAGGACTTCCCACTGGCCAGCCGTCGTCGGCAGGAACGGCAGGCCCTGATTGAGCTGCATGTCGAAACGGGCGCCGAGCGCGGAGCCGGAGTCGAGCGTGGCGTACGCGCTGCTGACCCGATAGACGATCAGCATGCGGGTGCGCGTGACCGGCAGGTCGGCGCCGAGCGAGGTGGTGATGTCGTGCACGCGCTCGACGCCCTCGCGCGTGGCCGGGCCGACGAGCGCCGACGCGTCGGCAACCGGCGACCACTGCACGTCGGCGACGGCGTAGTCGATCGACCCGCGAATGGGCTGACCTTCGGGCGTGCTCAGGCGCACGGCCCACCCGTCGATGGTGGCGTCGCCAATCGACGCCACGAAGTAATGGCCGCCCTCGGACGGCAAGCCGGGACCTTCGAGGCCGAACAGCGTGGCCACCTGATTGTCCGTGCGCTGCGCGAACTTCCGCAGCCCCACCGTGTAGGCATCGTCGAACCGGTGTTCGATCGACACCTCGGCGTGATCGGTGCGCTCCACGTCGAACGCCGAGCCTGGCAGCGCGGCGAAGACGCGCTGCGGCGGCAGCCACGGGCCGGCGGGCGGCGGCGTGAATTCCGCCGAGCCGGGGGCGTCGCGGCGGCTCGAGGCCGCGACCTTGATGGTCGTCGGCGATCCTTCGCCCCACGGCGTGATTTCCAGCGCGCCCACCGGGCTCCAGAGCACCTCGCGGTCGTCCAGGTAGTCGTAGTAATCCATGCGCGTGCCGTAATCGACGAGCACGGCTTCGGAAATCCGCCAGCGGTCGAACGCGTACATCTGGCCGCCGTTGCGCGCGCGATCGGTGAGGACCGCCGCGACGGTCATCGGGCCGCGATCCGACGAAGGCATACCCTGGCTGCCGAACGACATGCCCAGATTGAACGCATGGGTGTTCGTGCTGCGCGCGACATAGTCGCCCGCGACGAGCCAGGTGCTCAGGTCGGCGCTCGACATCGTGCCGCGCACCGACCATTCGCCGTGCGCGCCCACCGGCGCGCGCACGCTCAGGTAGGCGACGCCGGCGCCCGTGAGCTCGGTAAAGGCAGGCGCGTACGGCCCGATCGCACCGGCCGTCAGCAGACGGAATTCGCCGTCAATCGGGAGATCGGTAAAGAGCGACGAGGCCAGGCGCACCGGCAGCGCCACGGCGCGGCCGAGGCTGTCCCACGTGCTGCGATGCTCGTCGAGGCGGCCGAGATCGTCGAGGCCGTCGGGCAGGCCGTTGGTGTCGCGCAGCGCGGAGCGCTTCAAGTGCCGCAGGCGCCACGCCTGTTCGGTGTGCGGGTGTGCCTTGGGGTCGGCCGGACCGGCCACGGGGAGCCTGGGGGCGCCGAGACCAGCGGCCATCACGGCGCGCTCCCCGGTGCGCCGCAGCACGATCGATCGGGTGATGCTGGTGGAGGCCCGCAGCAGCAGCAGCTCGCGGAAGGTCGACGAATACCCTTCGCGGTGCACGCGGATCTGATATTCGCCGGGCGGCAGCGCCATCGAAAACCGGCCCGCCGTGTCGCTGATGGCCAGGCTCTGCGTGGCGCCCAGGGCCGTCACCAGCGCGCCTTCGACGGCCGCGCCCTGGTCGTCCTTGATGACGCCCGCAATGCGCGCGTGCTGCGCGTTGGCCTGCTCGGTGATCTTGACGGGGGTCTGGCCGGCAGCCTCGGACACAGCCATGCCGGTCAGGCTGCTGAAACCTGCGAGCGCCGCCGCGACGAGCCGATGCCGTCGAGTCATAGAGCACCTCCGGGAGCCGAGGGCCGAGGAACGTTCTGCCAGCTAAACATGATAGGCCACCTGCCACGGGAAATGCTACCCGGTTGAATATTCACGGTTCATCGTCGATCTGGGCCGACCGGGAATATTCAACCGGGTAGAATTTCTCTGTGTTTCTCGACGAGGCCGTCGTAATCGTGCTGGCAGGCGGCGTTGGCGAGCGCCTCTACCCTTTGACGCGCGAGCGGGCCAAACCGGCCGTCTATTTCGGCGGGCCCTACCGCATCATCGACTTCACGCTCAGCAACTGCGTGAATTCCGGGCTCCGCCGCATCTTCATCGCCACGCAGTACAAGTCGCTGTCGCTCAACCGCCACGTCCGGCTGGGCTGGAACGTCGTGTCGGACGAGATGGGCGAATTCATCGAGGTGCTCACGCCGCAGAAGCGCGTGGGCGAGCACTGGTATCAGGGCACCGCCGACGCCGTCTACCAGAACCTCTACTCCATCCTGCCGGAACGCCCGCGCCACGTCATCGTGCTGTCGGGCGATCACGTCTACAAGATGGACTACGGCAAGATGCTGCGCACGCACATTGATCGGGGCGCGAAAGCCACGCTCGGCGTGCTCGAGATTCCCGCGGCCGAGGCCAGCCGCTTCGGCATCGTGCGCGTGGACGACGACAACCGCGTGGTCGGCTTCCTCGAGAAGCCGAAGGACCCGGCGCTGCTCGACGGCGCGTCTACCGTGCTCGCCTCGATGGGCATTTACGTGTTCGAGACCGAAACGCTGCGGCGCGCCCTCGAGGACGACGCGGCGCGTGAAACGGCGCACGACTTCGGCCGCGACATCCTGCCGCTGCTCGTGGCCGAGGGCGGCGAGGGGGCGGTCATCGCGCACCGGTTTCACGACGAGAACAAGAAGGCCGCGCAGTACTGGCGCGACATCGGCACGCTCGACGCGTACTACGAAGCCAACATGGACCTGTGCCGCGTCAACCCGCAGTTCAACTTGTACGATCCCGACTGGCCGCTGCGCACGTATCAGCCGCAGGCGCCGCCCGCCAAGTTCGTGTTTGCCGACGCCCGGCGGCGCGGCACGGCGGTGGACTCGATCATCTCCGGCGGCTGCATCATCTCGGGCAGCCACGTCGCCGGCAGCGTGCTCGGGCCCAACGTGCGCGTGCACAGCTTCTGCACGATCGAGAACAGCATCCTCATGCCGGGCGTGCGCGTGGGACGGCACGCGCGCATCCGCAACGCGATCATCGACCGCGAAGTCTTCGTCCCGCGCGGCGCCTGGATCGGCTACGACGCCGTCGAGGACGCGAAGCGCCACACCGTCAGCGAACGCGGCGTCGTCGTCGTCACCGACGACGATCAGCCGTTTATCGGGCCCTTCGACGACGAAGCGCTCGCCCTTGAAACCGACGTCGATCGATTGAACTCATGACCATACGATCCATACACGGGCGGCAGGTGCTCGACTCGCGCGGCAATCCCACGGTGGAGGTCGAGGTCGTGCTCGATGGCGGCGCCACCGGCCGCGCGGCGGTGCCCTCGGGCGCCTCGACGGGCCAGCGCGAAGCGCTGGAGCTGCGCGACGGCGACACGACGCGGTGGAACGGCAAGGGCGTGACGAAGGCCGTGGCCGCGGTCAACGGCGAGATCGCGCAGGCGCTGGCCGGCATGCGCGCCGTGCAGCGCGACGTCGACACGCGGCTGGCCGCCCTCGACGGCACGCCCAACAAGGGCCGGCTCGGCGCCAACGCGATCCTCGGCGTGTCGATGGCGCTGGCGCACGCACGCGCCCGGCACGAAGGGCGCCCGCTCTGGGAAAGCCTGGCCGACCTGGTGCCGGCCGGCGTCCGCGCGGATGCGACCGGAACGCTGCCCGTTCCGATGATGAATATCCTCAACGGCGGCGCGCACGCCGACACCAACGTCGACTTCCAGGAGTTCATGGTGATGCCCGCGGGCGCGCCGTCGTTCTCGGAAGCGCTGCGCGCGGGCGTCGAAACGTTTCACGCCCTGCGCGGCCTGCTCAAGGCGCGCGGCCTCGCCACCGGCGTCGGCGACGAGGGCGGCTTCGCGCCAAACCTCAGCTCCAACCGCGAGGCGCTCGAGCTCGTAATCAAGGCGGTGGAGAAAGCAGGCTACACACCCGGCAAGGATGTGTATCTCGCGCTCGATGTCGCGGCCAGCGAATTTTTCGACGAGGCCAGCGGCGTCTACGACCTCAAGAAGTCGGGCGAGGGCAGGAAGTCGTCCGACGAGATGATCGGCATGTACGACGAGTGGCAGCGCAGCTATCCCATCATCTCCATCGAAGACGGCCTGGCCGAAGGCGACTGGCCCGGATGGAAAGCGCTCACCGCGTCACTCGGCGGCGCCGTGCAGCTGGTCGGCGACGATGTGTTCGTCACCAACCCGTCGATCCTCGAGCGCGGCATCCGCGAAAATGTGGGGAACGCGCTGCTCGTGAAACTCAATCAGATCGGCACCGTCAGCGAAACGCTCGACGCCGTCGACATGGCGCGCGCAGCCGGCTACGCGTCGGTGATCTCGCACCGCTCGGGCGAGACCGAAGACACGACCATCGCGGATCTCGCCGTCGCCACAGGCGCCGGCCAGATCAAGACGGGATCGGCCAGCCGGTCGGATCGCGTCGCGAAATACAACCAGCTGCTGCGCATCGAGGAGTCGCTCGGCACGTCGGCGCGCTTTGCGGGCCGCGCCGCGCTGAAGCCGCTGCGGTGACCAGGCCTTCCCGCCCGCTCGCCCTGATTGTTCTCGACGGCTGGGGCATCCGCGAGGATCGCGACAAGAACGCCATCGCCATGGCGCGCAAACCCGTGTACGACGAGCTGGCCGCGCGCTTTCCCATCGCGCGCCTCAAAGCCTCGGGCGAAGCCGTGGGCCTGCCCGGCGGCCAGATGGGTAATTCGGAAGTCGGCCACATGAACATGGGCGCCGGACGCGTGGTCTATCAGGATCTGACGAGGATCGATCACGCCATCGGCGCGGGCAAACTTGGGGCGAGCGCCACGCTGACCGCGGCCCTCGAGGCTGCGGCAACAGGATCGCGTGCGCTGCATCTTGTCGGCCTGCTGTCGGACGGCGGCGTGCACAGCCATCAGCGGCATCTGTACGCCCTGCTCGAGCTGGCGGCGGCACGCGGCCTCTCGCGCGTCTTCGTGCATGCGATTACCGACGGGCGCGACGCATCGCCCACGGGCACACGCCGGTATCTCCCGGCGCTGCACGAGGTGTTCGACCGGACCGGTGCCGGCCGGCTCGCGACCGTCGTCGGCCGCTACTACGCGATGGACCGCGACAAGCGCTGGGAACGGACCGAGAAGGGCTACAACGCCATGGTGCTCGGCGACGGCGAGCGCACCGGCGATCCGCTGGCAGCCGTGGAAGCCTCATACGCGCGCGGTGTCACCGACGAGTTCCTCGAGCCGATTGTATGCACCGGATCCGATGGCGCCCCGATCGGCTTGATCCGTGACGGCGACGTCGTCATCTTCTTCAACTACCGCGCTGACCGCGCCCGCCAGCTCACGCAGGCCCTGAGCTTCAAGGATTTCAGCGGCTTTACGCGAAAGGCGTGGCCCTCGGTGGCGCTCACGACGATGACGCGCTACGACGCGACCTACGGGCTGCCGGTGATCTTCGAGCCGCAGTCGCTGTCGGGCAGCCTGGCGGAGGTCCTGGCGGCCGAAGGCGTCACGAATCTGCGGCTCGCCGAAACCGAGAAGTACGCGCACGTCACGTACTTCTTCAACTGCGGCGAGGAGCGTCCGTACGCGGGCGAGGCACGCATCCTCGTGCCGTCACCGAACGTCGCCACCTACGATCTGCAGCCGGCGATGAGCGCGCACGGCATCGCCGACGCGTTCGTCGACGACGTCGAGCGGCGCGCGCATCAGGTGATCATCTGCAACTTCGCCAACGCCGACATGGTGGGCCACACGGGCAGCATCGAGGCCACGGTTGCGGCCGTCGAAACGCTCGACACATGCCTCGGCCGCATGGCGGCCGCGATGCGCGCGGCGGGCGGACGGCTGATCGTCACCGCCGATCACGGCAACGCCGAACAGATGTGGGATTACGAGCTCAACGCGCCGCACACGGCGCACACGTCGAATCTCGTGCCGGTGATGCTTGTGGATTTCGAAGAAACGGCCCCGCCGCTTGGCGACGGGGCCCTGTGTGATGTGGCGCCGACGATGCTCGGCCTGCTCGGCCTTCCGTTGAGCGAAGGCATGACGGGCCGCGATCTGCGCACCAATTCTTGACTCTTAACTCACCAACCCTGAATTCATTCGACCTGTTTTTCTGTGGGTTCGCCGTCGGCCGCGATGCGCAGCGAGCGCAGGAAGCGGCGATCGTTGGCGCTGATCTCCATCGATTGCGTCTGCGCGGCGCGCTGGCGCGACTTGGCCTGGCGCGGCTGCGTGCCCGGCCGGGTGCGGCCGGCGAAGCCGACCACGGCCTCGAGCGTCACACGCATTTCGTAGCCGGCGGCGCGGGCCTTCTCGCGGCATGCTTCAACCCGCTGATCATCGGCAACGGCGGCGGCAATGGCATCAGCCATCTCCCGGGCCAACCGGTTCGTGACGTCATCCATGCAGTGGCCTCCTTCTTGGGCGGACCTGACCTGACATGACCTGTGCGCCTCCGGCGCCAGCATGACAGGTCATGTCAGGTCACGTCCTTGGCGCGTCCGGTCCGGGAAACCGGGCGCTGATATGCACGCGTCAACAGGCCTGCTCGTTTCTTGGGGGGCGAAGCGGGCGGCGAACGCACATGCACTGATGTCCATGGTGAGCGTGAGCTGCGGAAACGGGAACTGCGGGCATTGTACCACGGGCCGTACAGGCCAACCCGCTATAGAATTTTGACGTGCCGGAACGTTTCTTCGCCATCGAGGCCGATCTTCCGGCCGAGCCAGATCCCGCCCTCGAGCGTCCCGGCGCGTACCCGTTCACCCGCGGCATCCAGCCGACCATGTACCGCGGGCGCCTGTGGACGATGCGGCAGTACGCCGGGTTTGGCACGGCGGCCGAGTCCAACCGGCGCTACCGCTACCTGCTCGACCGCGGCGTCAGCGGCCTGAGTGTTGCGTTCGATCTGCCGACGCAGATGGGATACGACTCGGACCACGCCATGTCGGCGGGCGAAGTGGGCCGCGTGGGGGTGGCCATCGACTCGATCGACGACATGGAGGCGCTCTTCGACGCCATTCCGCTCGATCGCGTGTCGACGTCGATGACCATCAACTCGACGGCCATCATCCTGCTGGCGCTCTACGTCGCCGTCGCGAAGCGCCGTGGCGTGGCGCTCGCGTCGCTCTCGGGCACGATCCAGAACGACATCCTGAAGGAATACATCGCCCGCGGCACGTACATTTTCCCGCCCCGCCATTCGCTGCGCATCGTCACCGACATCTTCGCGTGGTGCGAGCGCGAGCTGCCCAACTGGAACACCATTTCCATCAGCGGGTACCACATTCGCGAGGCGGGCGCGACGGCCGTGCAGGAAGTGGGATTCACGCTTGCCAACGCGATCGCGTACGTCGAGGCGGCGCAGAGCGCGGGGCTCGACGTCAACGCGTTCGGCCAGCGGCTGTCGTTCTTTTTTGCCGCGCACAACGACTTCCTCGAGGAGATCGCGAAGTTTCGCGCCGCCCGCCGCCTGTGGGCGCGGGTGATGCGCGAACGGTTCGGCGCCACCGAGCCGCGCGCGCTGCAGATGCGGTTTCACACGCAGACCGGCGGCAGCACCCTCACCGCGCAACAGCCCGACAACAACATCGTGCGCGTGGCGCTGCAGGCGCTGGCGGCCGTGCTCGGCGGCACGCAGTCGCTGCACTGCAACGGCCGCGACGAGGCGCTGGCGCTGCCGACGGAAGAATCGGCGCGCATCGCGCTGCGCACGCAGCAGATCATCGCGTCGGAATCGGGCGTGGCGAACACCGTCGATCCCACGGGCGGATCCTGGGAAATCGAACGGCGTACCGCGGCCATCGAGCAGGGCGCCGAGGCGCTGCTCGACGCCATCGGAAAGGCGGGCGGCACGCTGAAGGCAGTGGAAGCCGGGCTCGTCCAGCGCCAGATCCAGGACGCCGCGTACACGGCGCAGCAGGCCATCGACAGCGGCGCGTCGCAGGTGGTCGGCGTCAATGCCTTCGTCACCGAGGGGCACGAGCCCATTCCGCTGCTGCAGCTCGATCCCGAGGTCGAGCCCGGTCAGGTGGCGCGCGTGCGCGCGGTTCGCGCCTCCAGGGACGCGTCTGCCTGGCGCGCGGCTCTCGACGCGGTCGAGGGCGCGGCGTCGGGCGGCGGCAACCTGGTGCCGCCCATCATTGCGGCCGTCGAGGCGCGTGCCACGCTCGGCGAAATTTCAGACACGCTGCGCGGCGTCTTCGGGGAGCACCATGAACTCCTCGTCTGACAACGCGGCTCAGTCCGCCGATCGTCCCCTGCTCGCGATTGACGGCCTGACCGTCGAGTTCCCATCGCCGAAAGGCGCGCTGCGCGCCGTCGACGATGTGACGTTCCACATCGAACGGGGCGAGACGCTCGGCCTGGTCGGCGAGTCGGGAAGCGGCAAATCGATGAGCGCGCTGGCCGTCATCGGCCTCGTGCCGCCGCCGGGCCGCGTCGCCGCCGGCGCGGTGACGTTCAACGGCCGATCGCTCACCGGCCTGCGTGAGGCGGAACTGCGCCGGCTTCGCGGCGCCGAAATCGGCTTCGTCTTCCAGGAGCCGATGACCGCGCTCAATCCCGTGTTCACGATTGGATCGCAGCTCGTCGAAACGCTCGCCGCGCACGGCATCGCCACCGGCGCGGCCGCCCGGCAGAAGGCGGCGGAGCTGCTCGAGGCCGTGCGCCTTCCGGATCCGGAGCGCCGCCTGCGCGACTACCCGCATCAACTCTCAGGCGGCCAGCGGCAGCGCGCGCTGATTGCCCTCGCGCTCGCGTGCAACCCCGCCCTGCTCATCGCCGACGAGCCCACCACCGCGCTCGACGTCACCGTGCAGGCCGAAATTCTCGACCTGCTGCGCGAAATGAAGGATCGTTTCGGCCTGGCGCTGCTGCTGATCACGCACGATCTGGGCGTAGTGGCCGAAACCGCGGATCGTGTCGCCGTCATGTACGCCGGCCGCATCGTCGAGCAGGCGCCGGTCGCCGAGCTGTTCGCGGATCCGCTGCACCCGTACACGCGCGGGTTGCTCGGGTCGATGCCCGGGCGCGAGCAGGGCCGCCATCTGAATGCCATTCCCGGGGTCGTGCCGCCGCTCGGCAACCTGCCGCCGGGCTGCACGTTCGCGCCGCGCTGCCCGGATCGCTTCGAGCCGTGCGACAAGGCGCGGCCGGGCGACGCGGTGCTCGGCGAACGCGGCGAGCGGGCCGTCAAGTGCTATCTCTATCCCTCGCCGATGCTGCCGCCAAAGGGCGGAAACACATGAGCGCGCTGCTGACCGTCCGCAACCTCACGAAGCACTTCGAGTCGCGCCGCGGCCTGCTGCAGAAGCCGCGCATCGTGCGCGCCGTCGACGACGTGTCGTTCGAGGTGCGCGAGGGCGAGACGTTCGGCCTGGTCGGCGAGTCGGGCAGCGGCAAGTCGACGACCGGACGCTGCATCCTGCGGCTGATCGAGCCGACCTCCGGCGAGGTGCTGTTCCGGGGGCGCAACCTGCTCGACCTGTCGGCCGAGCAGATGCGGCTCGAGCGGCGCAACCTGCAGATCGTGTTTCAGGATCCGTTCTCGTCGCTCAACCCGCGGCTGAAGGTGCGGCAGATCGTCGAGGAGCCGCTGGTGATTCACGGCATCGGCGACAAGGCGTCGCGCCGGGCGCGCGTCGAAGAGCTCTTCGGCCTGGTTGGCCTCGACCCCTCACATCTCGATCGGTTCCCGCATCAGTTCAGCGGGGGCCAGCGCCAGCGCATCGGCCTCGCGCGCGCGCTCGCGCTCAATCCGTCGCTCATCATCGCGGACGAGCCCGTGTCGGCGCTCGACGTCTCGGTGCAGGCGCAGGTCGTCAACCTGCTGATGGATCTGCAGGCGCGCCTGAAGCTGACCTATCTGTTTATCGCGCACGATCTGCGGCTGGTGCGCCAGATCTGCGACCGCGTGGCCGTGATTTACCGCGGCCGCATCGTGGAGCTGGCCGACGCCGAGCAGGTGTTCTCACAGCCGCAGCATGCCTACACGCGGGCGCTGCTGTCCGCGATTCCGCTGCCCGACCCCGCGCGCCGCCCGTCGCGCGTGCCGTTCGACGGCGCCACGTTCGACCGCGCCATCCCCCTGCGCGAAGTCGCGCCCGGGCATTTCGCGGCCCTGCCCTGACCAGCTACTGACAGTTCACAAGCCGCCAGGTGGCGATGTCGGCCTTTGCGGGGCTGGCGTGCAGCGCCGCGAGGCGCGGATAGCCGAAGCCGGCCGATCCAAACGCACTGCCCTTCACGGTCGCCTCGTACCAGACGTCCCAGATCCAGAGCGGATACGTGGCATTGACCGCGTAGCTCGCGTTGGTGGGCGGCGAGTACGTCTTGAGCGGATGGTTCGGCGACGCCGACACGTAGCCGAAGGCATTCATGTTCAGGTCGATTGAGGTCGCCATGGACACGATGTCGCTGACGCTGCCGGTGACCATGCCGCCGTCGGCCTGCTGGCCGCCCGCGACGCCGCGGCTGCCATACCCGGACGGCGTGCCGGCCAGCGGCGACAGGTAATCGATGCGGAAGTCCAACCGCTTGGCGCCGTTGGCGTCGTAGAACGCCAGGCGGCCGTAGTCCGATCGATAGAGCGCGTCGAACTCGTGACGGCGCGCGCCCCAGCCGATCTTGTTCACGCCGTAGGTGTTGTCGGCGTAGTTGCGGCTCACCGTGGCGCGCACGCGCACGTCGCCGCTCTCGAGCACGTTCCAGTCGAGATAGGCGCGGAAGTCGGGCCGCAGCAGCCCGCCGTCGTAGCAGACCTGGCCGCTCGTCTGGACGTCCTTTACCTCGATGCTGACGGTGGCCTCACCGCTGTCGGCGTCGTGGTTGTCGCGCGCGCGATAGCGGAACGTCGTCGTCCCCGTGTAGTTGTTCGCGGGCGTGAACGTGAAGCCGCCGTTTGCGTTGAGCGTGAGCGTCCCGGCCGAGGCCGGCGGGCCGCTGACGAGCGACGCCGTGATCGTGTCGCCGCTGTCCGGATCGCTGTCGTCACCGAGCACGCCGGGCGCCGCCACCGTCAGCGGCGTGTTCTTCTCGGCCGTGTAGGTGTCGTCGCTCGCCACTGGCGGCCGGTTCGACGCGCTCACCGTGATGGTCGCGATCGCTTCGTTGCTCTGCGCGTTCTGGTTGTCGACCGCGCGGTAGCGGAACGTTGCCTGGCCGGTGTAATCGTCGGCCGGCGTGAACGTGAACGAGCCGTTCGGATTGACGGTCACGGTGCCCGCGTTGGGGGCCGTGCCGCTGATGAGCGTCACCGTCAGGGTATCGCCTGTGTCCGGATCGCTGTCGTTCTGCAGCACGCCTGGCGCCGGCATCGTGAGCGGCGTGTTCCGGGCGGTCGAGTACGTGTCATTGGCGGCCACGGGCGGCCGGTTCGAGGCCGTGACCGTGATGGTCACCACAACCGGCTGGCTCTCGCCCGTGCCGTCGGTCACCTTGTAGGTGAACGTGTCGGTGCCCGTGTAGTTCTGTTCCGGGTTGTAGGAGAACGCACCCTGCGCCTGCAGCGTCACGGTGCCGTGCGCGGCCTGTGACACGAGCTGCGCCGTCAGGTTCTGCTGATCCGGATCCGAGTCGTTGCCGAGCACGCCGGGCGTCTGCACGTTCAGCGGCGTGTTCTGCGGCGTGCTGTAGCTGTCGCCGATCGCCGTCGGCGGATCGTTGACGGGCGTGACCGTCACCACCACCTTGGCGCTCGCGGTCAGCGTGCCGTCGCTGATGGTGTAGGTGAACGTGTCGGTGCCGCTGAAGTTCGGCGCCGGCGTGTAGCGCACCTGAGTGCCCGTGACGGCCGCCGTGCCGTTGGCCGGCTGCGTCACGCCCTGGAGCGTCAGCGGCGACCCGTCGGGATCGGAATCGTTGGGCAGCACCGCAATCGTCACGGCGCTGTCTTCCTGCGTCGTGCCCGCATCGTCGGCGGCCGACGGGCCGTCGTTCACCTCGGTGATTGCGATGGTCGCGGTGCCGGTGGACGATCCGTTGCCGTCGCTGAGCCGATAGGTGAACGAGTCGGAACCCGACACGTTCGGCAGGGGCGTATACAGGAACGAGCCGTCCGCCGTCAGCGTCAGCGTGCCGCGCTGCACGCCGGTAAGCAGCGTGATCGTGAGGTTCTCGGCCGCCGTGTCCGGATCGGTGTCGTTCTGCTTCACGCCCGGCGCGTTGATCTGTAGCGCGCTGTCTTCGCTGACGACATAGGAGTCGTTCACGGCCACCGGCGGATCGTTGACCGCCGTCACGGTGATCGTCACCGTGGCCACGTTGCTGTCGAGCCCGCCGGCGTCACGCACGCGATAGGTGAACGTGTCGGTGCCGTTGAAGTTGGCGCCCGGCGTATAGGTGAACGAGCCGTTCGCGTTGAGCGAGAGCGTGCCGTTGCCGGGGCCCGTCACGAGCACCGCCGAGAGCGTGTCGCCCGCGTCCGGATCCGAATCGTTGCCCTTCACGCCGGCCGCCGAAATGGTGAGCGGCGTGTCTTCCTGCGTCGAGTACGCGTCGTTGACGGCAGCGGGCGCCTCGTTGACGTTGACGACGTTCACCGTCACCGTCGCGGTGTCGGTGCCTTCGGCGCCCTGCACCGTGTACGTGAAGGTGTCGAGCCCGATGAAGCCGGCCGTGGGCGTGTAAACGATGCTCGAGCCCGAGATCACGGCACTGCCGCGCGAGGGCTGCGTGAGCGAGGCGAGCGACACCGCGCCGCCGCCCGCATCCGTGTCGTTGCCGAGCACCGCGATGGTCACCGGCACGCGCTCGCTCGTCGTCGCGCTGTCGTCGGCCGCCGCCGGCGGGTCGAGCACCGGCACCACCTGAATCGTCACGAGCGCGGGCGCGCTGTACAGCGACCCGTCGTTCACGCGATACCGGAAGGTGTCCTGGCCGTTGAAGCCGGGGTTCGGCGTATACGTGAACGACCCGTTCGCATTGAGCGACAGCGTGCCGTTCGACGTGGCGTCCACGATGGCCGCGGTGAGGCTGCCGGCGAACGAGAGGTCGTTCTGGAGCACGCCGTCGGCGGCACTCACGGTCAGCGGCACGTCTTCCTGCGTCGCGTACGAGTCGGTGCGCGCCAGCGGCGGCGTACCGCTGCCGCCGCCAGAGGAACCGCCCTCCGTGGGACACGCCTCGCCGACCTGAATCCTGAAGTTCACGGCCGCATCCGCCGGGCGGGTGCCGGTCCATTCGATCTTCGCGACGCCGCCAAGCCGCATGCCCTCGTCGAGCCAGAGGCCCGACAGGTGGAGCGACGCGGCATCGGCGCCAACGGCGCTCTCCAGCGTGCCGGCGACCGCCCGGCCGTTGAGCGTCAGCTGCGACAGGGTGATGCGGCCCGTGCCGCCGCTCTGCGCCCGGATGAAGATGTCGCTGCACTCGCCGTTCGGGCAGTCGATCGTGCCGGTCACCGACTCGGTCTGCGTCGACGTGAGCAGCCGGAACTCGACGCGGCTGCCTTCACGCGACAGCAGGAAGAACACGTCTTCGCCCGTCGTCCAGTTGAAGTGATCCGAGTCGGCGTCGAGATCCGACGCGGGGCCGAGCAGCAGTTCGCGCACCGCTCCGCCGCCGCCGATGCGCGCCTCGGCCACGTACTTCGCCGTGAACTCGCGCGCGGTGACGTCGGCGTCGCTCAGGTTGTTTTCGATCGTGAGCGCGTTGCGGACAATCGGACCGCCGGCCACCGTCGAGTCGTAACGGATGCCGTCGTCCTGAATGACGTTGCCCTGGCCCTGGTCGTGCGGAACGCCCGTAAAGATCGAGCCCTGGCACGTCGAGCCATCCTGCGCGGTCGCTTCGAAGACGATCTCGTAGACGCGGCCGTTGCCGGGCACGTTGGGATTGCCCGTCCGCTCGGCACGCACCCATGCCGTGCTGGTGCCGACGCCGCCGGCGTCAATCGTCGTTTCACCGTCACCGAGGTAGTTGGTCGGCTCGTCCTGATAGATGCCGAGGATCTTGATCGTGAGCGGCCCGCCGTCCGGGTCGACGAGGTTGGTGACGTTCACGACCTCCGTCTGCTTGTGGTTGGGCGGCCAGATCACGCCGGGACTCGCCTTCGCCGTGGCGCACACGCACGGGTCGAAGCGGTTGGGCGGGCCCACCGTGATGGTGACCGTGGCGGTCGACGTGCCGCCGAAGCCGTCGCGAATCGTGTAGAAGAACGTGTCCGTGCCCTGGAAGCCGGTGTTGGCCGTGTAGGTAATCGTGCCGTTGGCGTTGACCACGGCCGCGCCGTTGGCCGGCGTGGTGGCGCCGGTTACCGCGATCACGTGGTTGTCGGGATCGCTGTCGTTCACCATCACCGGGATGGCGACCGGCCGCGTGCCCGCCGTCGTGGCCGAATCGTCGCGCGCGACCGGCGGCTGGTTCACCACGTTGATCGTCACCGTCGCCGTCGACGTGCCGCCGAAGCCGTCGGCGATCGTGTACGTGAAGGTCGTCACGCCCGAGAAGCCGTTGGCCGGCGTGAACGTGAACGTGTCGTTGGCGTTCTTCACCACCGAGCCGTTGGCCGGCTGCGTGAAGGCCGTGATCGTCACCGTGTCGCCGTCCGGATCCGCCGGGTCATTGGCGCGGACCGCGACGGTGATCGGCGATCCGCCGGCAATCATCGAGGCGGAGTCGTCGACCGCCACAGGCGGACGGTTGTTCGAGGTGATGGTGACAACCGCCGTGTCGGTGCCGCCGAAGCCGTCCGAAATCGTGTACTCGAACGAGTCGGTGCCCACATACCCGGCGTTCGGGGCGTAGGTGAAGACGTTGCCCGTCCGAGTGACGGTGCCGTTGGCCGGCGACGTGTTCGCGGTCACGGCCAGCGTGTCGCTGTCGGCATCCGTGTCGTTGCCCAGCACGGTGATCGACACGGCCTGGCCGGGACGCGTCGTCGCGCTGTCGTCGACCGCCACAGGCGGCGTGTTCACGATCGTGACACGCACGGTGGCCGTCGCGGTGCCGCCGAACGAGTCGGCGATCGAGTACGTGAACGTGTCAACACCCACGAACACCGTGGGCGTCATCGAATGTGTATACGTCAGCGTCGAGCCGGACTGCGTGACCGTGCCGTGCAGCGGCTGCGTGAACGCCGTAATCGTCATCGGGTCCGGCCCGGCCGGCGCCACATCAGGGCTGTTGTCCGGATCGCTGTCGTTGGCGAGCACCGCAAACGGGAATGTCTGCCCCGGCCGCATCGTCGTGGCGTCGTCGACGGCGATCGGCCGCTGGTTGACGATCGTAATCGTGACCGTTCCCGTGGCGGTGGCGCCGTACTGATCCGTCACCGTGTAGGTGAACGTGTCGGTGCCCGTGTAGGGAACGGTCGACGTATAGGTGAAGATGCCGGCTGCCACCGTCACCGCGCCGTGCGCGGGACTCGTGTTCGACGTGATCGTGAACGTGTCGCCGTCCGGATCGCTGTCGTTGGCGAGCACGGGAATCTGTACGGCGAGGCCGGGCCGCGTCTGCACCGCATCTGGCACCACGACGGGCGCGCGGTTGACGACGTCGATGGTGACCGTCGCGGTCGACGAGAGCGCCGGGTTGGGCGCAACCGGGTTGTCCGTAATCGTGTAGGTGAAGCTGTCCTGCCCGAGGAAACCTGGATTCGGTGTGTACGTGAGCGCGGCACCCGTTCCAGTAACCGTTCCGTTGGCCGGGTTCGTGCGCGACGTTACCGTGATCGTGTCTTCGGTGTCGGGATCGCTGTCGGCCGTGCCGTCCGTCAGCACGTTCACGGCTACGGCCGTGCTCGGGCGGGTCGTCAGCGTGTGCGGCGTCGCGATCGGCGCGCGGTTCTTGTTCTCGATCGTCCAGTTGAACTTGTGCGAGTACTTCGAGACGAGCGCGTCGTCCGACACCTGGCGGCGCTCGACCGCCACGGTGATCTGGTACGTGCGCGTGTTCGGCGTCTCGGTGTTCTGCAGCGTCGTGTACGCCGGCGTGCCTGTGGCGACGGCGTTCGAATCGAACGTGATGCCTGGCGGCAGACTCGGCGAGCCTGTGATCTGGAATGTCTCGCGCAAGCCCTGATGGGCCGGAGGCCCGGGCGCCGGCAGCAGAGTGACGGTGTCGCCCTCGTAGTTGTGCCGCGCGCAGTAGCCGGCGATCGACGGGTCCGTATATCCGCCCGCCGTGCAGATGTCCTCGGCGCCGCAGTCGGGATCGTTCGAGTCCACGAGGCCGTCGCCGTCGTCGTCGCCGGGGCTCGAGTTGGTGCAGGCCTCGATCGGCTGGCAGATTTCGTCGATCTCGCCGTCACCGTCGTCATCAACCAGATTGCCGCAGATTTCCTGGGCCGCCGTGTACTCGCCCATGACGCACAGGCCGTCAAGCGAGTATCGCGTCGGAAGGCCGCTGACTTCGTGGGTTTGCGTAACGACGGCGTCCGTACCGACACCCATCGTCTGCTGCGGCCCGAGCAGCAGCGGCCGGCCGCTCGCGATGTCCCATTTGTAGATCTTGCCCGTGTCGGTGGCCGCCGACCACAGCGACTTCCCATCAGGGGAAATATTGAGCCCGAAAAAGGAGTCGGCATTCGCGTCGTACGTCATGACGATGCGGCCGTCCTTCGCGATGCGCAGAATCTGAATGGACGTTGCGACAAGCAGACCCCCGTCGCCGTCGCCGGGCGGCAGCAGGCGCAGCGCATACAGGACCTGCGAGGTATTGCCGGCCGGCGGCAGCGACACGTACGGCGTGAGTTGGCGGTCCGCGCCCTCGGGGTTCGGGCCGACGTTGTAGCGGTAGATGTCACCCCATTCCGAGGTGTAGAACATCGTCGCCTGGTCCGACGCGAGGTCGATCCAGTCGGTGCCCTGCCAGCCTTTGTGCGTCGCGAAAATGTCCGTTCGCTCCAGCTGCCCGGTGCCGGCGTTGCGCGTGAACTTCTGCAGGTCGCGACCGCCCTGTTTGAGCGCGACGAGGTTGCCCGGATAGGGCATCCCGTTCCAGCGCTCGAGATAACCCTCGATCGAGACGCCGGCCGTAAAGAGAACCCTGCGCTCCACCGGTGCACCGTCGACGATTTCCGTGTACGTCAGGTAGTTGCCGTCGGCGTCAACGTAGTAATAGAACCACCCGTCCTCGGTGGTGGCCACGATGCGGCCTTCCATGTCGACGACGTCCCAGTTCTCGTTGTACAGGCCGCCGGCGTGTCCGACGTACATGTTTCCCTGCCCGTCGAACACCACCGATTCGGGCGCGTTGTCGACCGAGGCGCCGGGAACGGCGCCGCCCGTTTCGTCGTCGCTGCTGCGGAAGGTCGAGATCCTGTTGCGCGGAAAGGGTTCGCCGCCGGCCGCCGGAACCGGATTGATTTCGATGACGTGCGGATCGTTGTCGACGTCGAAGCTCGTGAAGTACATCTTCCGGGTGACCCAGTTGTAGCCGCACCCGGTGGTCGTGCCAACGCCCCAGCCGGCGCCGCTCGCCAGCCATTCCGCCTCGGTTTCGGCGGTGAGCATGTACTTGAAATTGCCGTTTTCGTCGAAGACCTGGTAGCGGCCGCCGCCGATGCCCGCGAACACGTCGCCCTTGCGGAACCGGCTGACATGCCACGTGAACTCGGTCGGCGTCGAGCCGCCCGCGTTGGTTGCCGTGATCGTGACCTGGCGAGTGCCCGCGGAACCGTCGAGCGTGCCTGGGTTGCTGCTCGTCAGATCGCCTTCAACCAGGCCGGTCGATGAATTGATCGTGAGGCCGAGGGGAAGATTTGAGGCCGAGTACGAGGTCGCGCCATCCACGTGATTGCTCGCGCGAAACAGAATGGTGACGTGCTCGCCTTCCTGATGGTTGCGCGTCGGCTGCACGGGCCACGTCGGAGCCTGGGCCTGCGGCGTCAGCGCCGCGATGGGCGCGGCAACGAGCAGGGCAAACAAAGAAGCCGTTAAAAGACGCCGAATGCCTGGGGTCATGGCCGCCAAAAGATTCCTGAATTAACGCTGGTTCCGGGAACCCATGGATCATAGTCCAAAGGGACCCCATTCGTCGCTAGAGTCATTTTGTGTACTCTACGACGCCCGTCAGATACCTGCGGGGAGCAGCTGAGCCGGCCGGGGGTAGGCGGATTGTGGCAGTACAGCTGCAATTTCGCAACTGCGCTTGCATTTCTGTGAATCGGGGGTCAGGCCGCGCGCCGGACGTCCTTCTCGACCTGTCCGTCGCGGATGTGAATGGCGCGGTGCGCGTAGGCCGCGATGTCCGGTTCGTGCGTCACGAGCACGACGGTGTTGCCGGCCGCGTGCAGCCGCTCGAACACGCCCATGATCTCGACGCCGGTCTTCGAATCGAGGTTGCCGGTCGGCTCGTCGGCCAGCAGAATCGACGGGTTGTTCACGAGCGCGCGCGCAATCGCCACGCGCTGGCGCTGGCCGCCCGACAGCTGATTGGGCCGGTGCGTCTGGCGATCGGCAAGCTCCACTTTCTCGAGCGCCGCGCGGGCGCGCTCGTTGCGGTCCTTGCTGCTGACGCCGCCATAGACGAGCGGCAGCTCCACATTGTGCAGCGCCGTGGCGCGAGGCAGCAGATTGAAGGTCTGGAAGACGAAGCCGATTTCCTCGTTGCGGATGCGCGCCAGCTCATCGTCGTTCATCTGGCTGACCTGCTTGCCGTTGAGCAGGTACGAGCCCTTCGACGGCGTGTCGAGACAGCCGATCAGGTTCATCAGGGTGGACTTGCCGGAGCCGGACGGGCCCATGATCGCCACGTACTCGCCCTTTTCGATCTGAATGGAGACGCCGCGCAGCGCGTGAATCTCCTCAGAGCCCATCTGATAGGTCTTCCACAGGTCCTGTGTCTCGATGAGTGCCATAGATTGGTTACCGGCTTGTAGGGCAGGGCTTCAGCCCTGCCAACGTATTACTACGTCAGTCCTTGGCGGTTAGTTGCGCGATGACCGCCCTGGCGTTGGGCGACGCGTCTTTCGGCATCATCGCGCTCCAGTCGCGCACGTCCACCGGCACGACGTTCAGCGTGATGCCCGGCGGCGCCTTCTTGCGCAGCGCGGTGACCGCCGGCGACAGTTCCGCGGCGGGCGCGAGCGAGTCGCCAAGCGCAAACACGGTGAGCGCCGTGGCGGCGCCGCGCGCCGCAAGCGCCTGCTGGCCCAGGTTCGCCACCTCGCTGGCCGTGATCGTGCCGACATACGCCGTGAGCATCCGCTCGGGCACGGCCTTGCCGAACAGCGACCGCTTCCCTTTCACCAGATAGCTGGCTTCGAAGCCGCGCGCCGGCATCGAGGTCACGCCCTCGAGCGCGCGCTCGATCGCGTCGCGAAAGCGCGTGAGCGACATGCGCCGCACGAACGTGTCGCGGGCCGGCGGCGCCGCGCTTTTGGGGGCTGCCGGGTCGCGTGGAGGCGGAGGCGGCGGCGTGTAGGAATCCTGCCGCGGCGCCTGGCGCGATTCGGACTGCGACGGCGCGGCCGCGTCGGGCGGCGGCGCCGCGGGAGGTGGCGCCGCGGACGGAACGCCCCGCTCGCGATCGTAGGCAATGCGGAGGTTCGGGTCCATCAGGACCCGGTACGCTTCGGTCAGCTCCGCCGCGCGCTCGGCGGCAAGCGCCTGGAACTCCTGGCCGAGATGATGGACTTTATCGGGATGGTAGCGCGCGATCTCGCGGCGGAACGCGCGCTTGATGTCGTCGACGGTCGCGTCGGATCCGACCGACAGCAGGGCGTAATAATCCTTCACCGTTCGACGCCGCTCACGCCTTCTTGAACTCGGTCAGCCGGGTGGGCGCCGGCAGGTCGCTCGATTCACCGGCGCGCAGCCGCTTCGATTTGCGCGCGGGTTTGGCTTCCGACGACGACGCGCAGTAGGGGCAGAAGTTCCAGCCGGGCTGCAGCGTGCGGTTGCACTTGCCGCACGCATTCTGCAGCCGGTGGCCGCACGACGGGCACGCCACGAAATCAATGGCCACCGCGTTGCCGCAGCCGCCGCAGAGCGTGCGCATCTCGCGCACTTCGGTGACCACGCGCAGCAGCTCCTCGGGGGTGGTGACGCCAGCCTTCACTTTCGCGAGGCCGTCCTCGCCCAGACTGAGCATGCCAGACGCCAGCGCTGCTTCGCGAATGGTGTCCTCGCCCGCCTTCTGCGCAATCATGCGCCGCACGCGCTCGTTGACGCGCATCACTTCGTAGATGCCGATGCGGCCGCGATAGCCGGTGTGGCTGCACTGGTCGCAGCCGACGGCCTTGTAGAACGGTATCGCCGCGGCGTCGGCCTCCGACAAATGCAGCAGCCGCAGCGTGTCGGCCGGCGGCGTGTACTGGCGGCGGCAGTGCTCGCAGAGACGCCGCACCAGCCGCTGCGCGACGACACCCACGAGCGCCGATCCAATCACGTACGGCTCGAGCCCCATATCCATCAGGCGCGTCGTGGTCGACGGCGCGTCGTCGGTGTGAAGCGTCGAGAGCACGAGGTGGCCCGTCTGCGCGGCCTGCATCGCGATCTTCGCGGTTTCCTGGTCGCGGATTTCACCGACCAGAATGACGTCCGGGTCCTGCCGCAGGATGGCGCGCAGCGCGCTGGCGAACGTGAGCCGCGCCTTCTCGTTGACCTGCGTCTGGTTGACGCCGGGAATCTGATACTCGATCGGATCCTCGATCGTGATGATGTTGGTGTTGCCCGATCGGATCGACGTCAGCGCCGACGACAGCGTCGTGGTCTTGCCGCTGCCGGTGGGGCCGACGACGAGGATCATGCCGTGCTGGTGGCGCAGGAAAAAGCGCAGCTCCTCGAGCCCGGCGGCCGACATGCCGAGCTCCTCGAGCGGCGGCGCGCCCTTGCGGTGATCCAGCACGCGCAGCACGATTTTTTCGCCGAACAGCGTGCGCAGTGTCGACACGCGGAAGTCCACGTCCTTGCCATCGTCGGCCGTGACACGAAGGCGGCCGTCCTGCGGCAGCCGCTTTTCGGCGATGTCCATGCTCGCCATGACCTTCATGCGCGCGACGAGCCCCTCGTGCACCCACTTGGGCAGGTCCATCACTTCACGCAGCAGGCCGTCCTGGCGATGGCGCACCACGACGCCCTTCTCCACCGGCTCGATGTGAATGTCGCTCGCGCGGCTCGTGACGGCGCCCTTGATGACGAGATCGACCAGGTCCACGATCGGCGCGGCGTCGCTGACCTCGCCGTCGACACCCGTGGTGCGCGACGAGGGCGTTTCGAAGACTTCATCGATCTCGGTGTCGCGGCGCCGGGCGAGCGGGGCCGACGACGTGTCGCCGTCCTTGCCCTGGCGCCCGCGCCAGGGCGGCGACTGCAGCGCCACGCCTTCGCGGCCGCCGATTCGCTGCAGGGCGCGATCGGGGTAGCCGGTTTCGATGGACTGAAGAATGTCGGACTTGGTGGCCACGACCTGCTTGATGCGGAAGCCGGTCTGGAACTCGAGATCCTGGACAAGGCTGAACAGGAGCGGATCGGCCATCGCGACCGTCAGCTGGTTTTTTTCGAGCTTGAGCGCCACGCAGCCGCGCTCTTCGGCGACTTCGCGCGGAATCAGGGTGATGACGCTCTGGTCCGGGGGATCGTCCGAGAGGCTGACGTACGGAAAGCCCAGCTGCCAGGCCAGTGCCTTGGTCACCTGTTTTTCAGTGGCGAGGTTCATGCGCACCAGTACTGCGCCGAGCCGCTCGCCGGTCTGGCGATGCTCGCTGAGCGCAGCCTGGAGATCGTCTTCGGTGATGAGCCCGGCCTGAATCAGGCACTCACCGATTTTTTTGCGCACGGCTCCCCCAAAAAGGCCGAATGGGTATTCGGCGGCGGCGGCGCCACCCGGCGGGGCTTCGAGCCGCCTGACGTCGCGGACGTCCGCGACGGCAGCGCCGAAGCCAGTCGGGCGGGCCAGAACAGTAACACGAGCAGGATAACGGCCGCGGCTGCGGCGGTCCCCGCGAGAATCCTGGCCGGCGTCAGCACCGGCCGTTCAAGTCCCTCGATCACGCCGGCGTCTTCGGGCGCCAGTGCGGCCCCCGCCGCCAGCTGGACCGTCGCCGCCACATCGGGGTCGGCGTCGAGTCCGGAGACCCCGTCGATGCCGTCGAGGGTTTCCACCTCGAGGTCGAGCTCTTCGATCAGCGGCGCGGCGAGTGTGCGCAGCGCCGGCGCCGAGCCGCACAGCACGACGCGCTCGACGGCGACGCCGAATCGTTCCCGCACCGATCCGAGCGCGTGCGTCACCAGCGGCAGCACCTGCGCCGCGAAGACGTAGCGGTCGACCAGCGGCGCGCCTGACCCCGGCGGCGCGAACTTCCAGGCGATCTCGCGCGTCAGGAGCGTGCGCCCGCCGCTCGTGACGGCCAGCGCGCCGCCTTCGGGCGCGACGACGAGCGCCGCCACGGGCGCCGCCGATGCGAGCACCCCCAGCGCGGCAGCCGCCTCGGACGGTGCCAGCGCCGCGCTTACGCGAAAGCCCGCACGGACGATTGGCCGAAGCCGCTCGCGCAGCTGCCACACATCCGGCTTGAAGCCGGCGGCAGCCGACGCACTGTCGACGGGAGTGACGCCCGCGTCGCCGCGTTCGGGCCAGATGACCACGCGTGCGCGGCGCGGCAAGCGATGCTCGACGCGCAGGCGGCGCAGATCCACGGCCAGGCTGACGGGGTCCTCATATTTCACCACATGATGTGCAGCGGCGTGAAGCAGCTCACCGGTGGGGCGGGCGTCATGGACGAGCACGAGCACCGCGCGGCCGGGTCCGAGCTCTATGCCGAGGAGGGGTCGCATGAGGCCGTAAAGGATGTCGGCTCAACAGGCTGCGGGGTTTAGTGTGTTGTTCTCGGAGGTTTGTAGGCCCAGATGGTCGGCGTGGGTGAGGCGCAAGGCAAGGCCCCCGCGGCACGCAGTGCAACGCACCGCGGGGTTCGCAAAACGAGGAGCTACCGTGCGGTCGCCCGCCCGTGTCTTGCAATGGTCAAGATCGCCGTGACCAGAGCCGCGGCAGCGAATCCCCAGACTCCAATTACCAGGGCTTGTTCGAGCCCGGCGCCAAGGCCCGGCAGCAGGCTTGGCAGGCCGATGCATGCGACGCTCGCGGCCGCCAACCCTAAAGTCGTGGCGTGACGGCGAAGCGCGGCCCGGTCCGTCCTTGCGATCAGGGCTGCTACGAGCACGACGAAGATCGCGAGGACGGCATACCTGAACGCCGAGTCTGCAGAGAGCAGTGAGAACCCGCCGAGCGCAAGGCTGGCGACGCCGATGAGCATCAGTTCATTGCCGCCGGCCTGGCGCTCGCGAAGTCCCACCAGAGTGACAATCGCTCCGAGCAAGAGCTGAGCAACGGCAACACTCATCTTGCCTCCGATACCGGCTCGAACCAGTGTGTCAGGTTATGGGCCGGCAGACGAACCGCCGCGTTCTTGCAGTCTGTGTACTCGGCGACAGCCACGGCCGCGATCACCACGGTCGCAACCGCAGCGACGGTCCACCAACTGAGAAATGCAACCGCGACCCGCGTTCCAGTAGCGATTGCGCGGCTCGCCTTGGCATCTGCCACAGCGATCGCGCCCGCCGCAAGGACGACATTGCCCGCTGCGGCTGCGCCTTTGCCGAAGCAGCCCTCAAAGATGCAATTTGGCCCAGAAACGACGGGTTCTTCTTCAAACCCCGGCAGATCACAGGAGCCGGGGTTCTGATTGCAAAAACTTTGATACTCCGAATCCGTCGCGTTGTACTCCGCCTCTGCGGTCGCCACCGCTTGCGATTCCCCGGTGAGCTCGGCCAGGAAGTCGTTCATCTCTTGTTCGGTCGCGCAGGGTTCCGGTTCATCGTCGGTGCAGAGTTCGCTGGAGGACGGACCGGAGTTTGGAGTCTGGTTGATTTCGGACGCGGCGTGAATGAACCCGTCGATCCTCGTCTTTCCACCTGCAAGGTACCGACGGATCAGTCCGTTGCGACCATCGCGGGCCGGCTCGGACGTAATAACCAGCGGCAACCGTCGAACCGCCTCATGCCGCTCTTGAGGCGTTGTCGCGAGCGCAACGTCGAGACGCAGGAGCAGGTCTTCCACTGACTGCGACCGCTTTGCATCCGGCAGTGCCTTCAGATTCGCCCGAAGCGCGGAGAGTTCCTGCTTCATCACAACGAGACCTTCGACGCCCGATCCAGCCTTTACCGCAGCTGCCAAACGTTCTACGTTCACCATGCGGCCGATGTCTAGCATCGAGAGAGCGCGGTCATCATAAGCGACTTCCCGAGACGAGGCTGAAGCTCTCGGGGGAAACCCCATGAAGCAGACTCCGAAGATGAGGATTGCGACAACAGGTGTTCGACGGATCGGGCGAAATTTCTGATCATGCTGCCTCCTGAAAGAAACGACGTCGGGGAACGAACCGAATGAACGTGCTTCACACTGAAAGGAGGAGGCAGCTCCTTTCGCGGCAAGGGCCCTTTCTGCTGGGATGCGAGACTCTAACGGCCCTGGCTCGCGGCCCGCAATACACACCCTGAGATGGGTATCTCGAGTGCCTTCTGTTGGCTACGGAAGGGATGAGTAGTAACAGGTGCAAGTCCGCCGAGGGCCACACGTCGACGTGTCTCGAGATGATCGATCCGACAAGGAGCGGACGAGTTGGGGGCCGCGGAAAAGAATGGCACAGCACCTCCGAAGCTGTTTGAGCCGAGCCGCGAAGCGCCAGTTCGTGGGGCTCAATGGCTCCCTTTGGTGATGAACAGGTATCTCACGATCACCCCGGCGTCAGGGTGCGAACCCCCGGACAGTAGCGTAAACTGCCCGGAACGTGGCCGACGAACTGGTATCAGCCGCGACGTCCACCGCCTTTGCCGATGCGCTGAAGGCCCTGGCGCCGGCCATCCATGCCGACGCCGAGCGCTATCGCCCCGAGGATCAGGAAGACGCCGCCGGATGGCGCCTCGCCATGGGCGCCTGCGCCCGCCTCCAGGCGGCGCTGGCCGGAGGTGTGGGCGCCGGGGAGATCGACGCGCGCCTCGCCGATCTGCTGGCCATCAGCCCGGCGCGCGTGCCGGTGTCGACGCTGTTCGAAGCGGCCGGCACGGTCGAGCGCGCGATCCTCGACGAACTTGCGCCCGATCCGGATCTGGGCGCCACATCGGCGGCCTGGCCGTTCGTGGCCTCGCGCGTGCGGCGCGGCACCCTGCGGCTGCTCGCGCGGTTCACCGATGCCGTCAACACCGCGCCCGAGCTGCTCTTCGACCAGACGACGACGCTGCTGTCGCGGCGCCTGCTCGACATCGTGCTGCCGCAGGAAGTGGCGCGCGCCGAGCGCCACGCGCGGCCGCTCACGCTGCTGCTGATTTCCATCGATCGGCTCGATGCGGTCGAAGAGGCCCTCGGCGCCGGCACCAGCGAGCGCGTGCTCGAGCGCGTCGGCATTCTCACGCGCCGCTATTTCCGCGTGCACGACTGGCTCACGCGCTTCGACGCCAATACGGTGTGCGCCGTGCTGCCCGATACCGAACCCGAAATCGCGTCCGTGCTCGCGGAGCGCTTCCGCCTGAGCGTGCGCCAGCGTCTCGTGCTCGAAGATCATCGCGACGGCAGCCGCGTGCCCGTCACGCTCACGATCGCGGTCATCGGCACCGACGTCATGCCGGCCGGCGTGGGGCCCGACGAAGTGCTGCGCGCGGCGCGGCACGCGATCAACCGCGGCCGGATGGATGGGGGCGATCGCACCGAACGCGGCGCGATCAAAGCAGAGGAGGTCTCGATTCCGACCGCGGCCGCCGCGCTCGGCACGGGCA
This sequence comes from Vicinamibacterales bacterium, assembly GCA_036675475.1. GTDB lineage: Bacteria > Acidobacteriota > Vicinamibacteria > Vicinamibacterales > SCN-69-37 > JALYRV01. The sequence continues at coordinate 66,165 of JAKFEY010000099.1, read as the reverse complement.
CGCTCACGATTCGCCGGATGCTGCGCGAAGGACGCCTCGCCCCCACCCGCCGCGGCCGCCACACCTACGTGTCGCTCGCCGCCGTCGAACGCCTGCGCGAACGGCGGCCATAATTCTTAATTCTTAACTCACCAACTCTCAACTCACTCGGTTCCCTCGTACTCGGCCTTCAACCTCGCCACGACGTTCGGATCGGCAAGCGTCGTCGTGTCGCCGAGCGCCTTGCCTTCCGCGATGTCGCGCAGCAGCCGGCGCATGATCTTGCCCGAGCGCGTCTTCGGCAGATCGGCGGCGAACAGAATCTGATCGGGCCGCGCGATGGCGCCGATCTTCTGCACCACGTGCGCCTTGAGTTCTTCCGCGAACTCGGGCGTCGCCGCCGTGCCTTCCTTCACCGTCACGAACGCCGCGATCGCCTGGCCCTTGATGTCGTGATGGCGTCCGACGACGGCCGCTTCGGCCACGCGCGGATGATCCACCAGCGCGCTCTCCACTTCCATCGTGCCGAGACGATGCCCCGCGACGTTGAGCACATCGTCCACGCGGCCAAGCAGCCAGAAATAGCCGTCGTCATCAATGCGCGCGCCGTCGCCGGTGAAGTACATGCCGTCGGCCCAGCGCGAGAAATACTGCTTCACGAAGCGCGCGTGGTCGCCGTAGATGCCGCGCAGCATCGACGGCCACGGCCGCGAGATCGTGAGCAGCCCGCCGCCCTTCGCGACGGGCTGGCCGTCGGAGTTGCGAATCTCGGCGGCGATGCCGGGAAAGGCTTTGGTGGCGGACCCGGGCTTGAGTTCGGTGATGCCGGGAAGCGGCGAGATGAGGATGGCGCCCGTTTCCGTCTGCCACCACGTGTCGACCACCGGGCAGCGGCCGCGGCCGATGTGCTCGTGGTACCACATCCAGGCCTCGGGGTTGATCGGCTCGCCCACCGAGCCGAGCAGCCGCAGGCTCGAGAGGTCGTGCTTCGCGGGCCACTGCGGTCCATGGCGCATGAACGCGCGAATGGCGGTGGGCGCAGTGTAGAGAATCGTGATCTTGTATTTCGCGATAAGGGCCCAGAAGCGATCCTTCTCGGGCCAGTCGGGCGCGCCCTCGTACATCACGACGGTGGCGGCGTTGGCGAGCGGGCCGTACACCACGTAGCTGTGCCCGGTGACCCAGCCGATGTCGGCCGTGCACCAGTAGATGTCGTCCTCGCGCAGATCGAACACCCATTTCGTCGTGGCCGCGACGCCGGCGAGATAGCCGCCGGTGGTGTGCACGATGCCTTTGGGTTTTCCGGTCGTGCCCGAGGTGTAGAGGATGTAGAGCATGTCCTCCGCGCCCAGAGGCTCGGGCGGGTAGCGCAGGTCTTCAGACCTGCGTTGCTCCGCCATCAACTCCTGATACCAGTGATCCCGTCCCGCCTTCATGGTGACGTCGATGGCGCGATCGCCGCCGCGCTTCACGACAATCACGGTCGTGATCGACGGCGTGCCCTCGAGCGCGACGTCGGCCATCTGCTTGAGCGGCACGATGTTGCCGCGGCGGTAGCCGCCGTCGGCGGTGACCAGGGCCACGCATGCCGAGTCGTTGATGCGGTCGCGCAGCGCGTCCGAGCTGAAGCCGCCGAACACCACGCTGTGCACGGCGCCGATACGCGCGCACGCGAGCATCGCGACGGCAAGCTCGGGAATGAGCGGCATGTAGAGCGCGACGCGATCGCCCTTGCGGATGCCCTTCTCGCGCAGCACCGCGGCAAAGCGCGACACCTCGTCGAGCAGCTGCGCGTATGTCAGCGTGCGCGTGTCGCCGGGCTCGCCTTCCCAGATGAAGGCCGTGCGATCGCCCAGACCCGCGCGCACGTGCCGGTCGAGGCAGTTCGCGCTGACGTTCAGCGTGCCGTCAGCAAACCATGTCGGTGAGGGAAATCCGCCCTCGAGAACCTTCGTGAAGGGCGTGATCCATTCGAGCTCGCGCGCGCGTTCGGCCCAGAAGCCTTCCGGGTCGGCCGCAGCCGAGGCGTAGATGCCGGGATCGTTGATGACGGCGCGCGTGCGCCAGTCGGGAGAGGGAGGAAAGCGGCGCTCTTCGCTGAGAAGATGATCGATCTCGGCCATGCCGAAATCTTACCGCCAGTCTTTAGTCTTCCGTCTTCAGTCTTGCGTCTTTTCTGCGGAACACCGCCACCCCGAGCACGCCGCCGAGCATGCCGAAGATGACGTAGGCGACGAGGCGGAAGATCAGGTCGGCGATCACGCTGGCCGCGTTCAGGGGACGGTTGAGCATCTCCATGAACTGCGGCGGCATGTCGCCCTGCCCCTGCATCAGCCGCTCGATCCATTCCTTCTGAATCGGGCCGAAGAACATTTCGACGGGAATCTGCAGGATGGCGCCCGTGAAGGCCCCGACAATGCCGGCCATCAGGCCGATGAGCGCGCCGTCGGCGCCGGTGATGGGCTCGGGCTGGCTTTGCTGCAGGAGGTACGCCGCCAGCGCGCCGCCGCTGATCACCCAGAGGCAGCAGCACACGTTGCCGATGTTGATAATCGGCAGCGTCGAGAGGACGCCGATGAACAGGCCGCCGAGCAGCGCCGGTTGAACGCGTCCGCCCATATCAGTCGTAATATTCGCGGCCCAGGTGCGTGATGAGCTCTTCACCGCGCATGTGCCGCAGCGTGTTCTTCAGCTTCATGAGCTGAATGAACAGGTCGTGTTCGGGATACAGCTCCGGCGCGTGCATCGGGCTCTTGAAGTAGAACGAGAGCCACTCCTGGATGCCGCTGAAGCCGGCACGCTTCGCGAGGTCGAGAAACAGCGCGACGTCGAGCACGATCGGCGCCGCGAGAATGCTGTCGCGGCAGAGGAAGTTGATCTTGAGCTGCATCGGGTAGTTGAGCCACCCGAAGATGTCGATGTTGTCCCAGCCCTCTTTGTTGTCGCCGCGCGGCGGATAGTAGTTGATGCGCACGACGTGCGAGATGTCCTTGTAGAGATCGGGATAGAGGTGCGGCTGGAAGATGTAGTCGAGCGCGCCCTTCTTGCTCTCTTCCTTCGACTTGAACGACTCGGGATCGTCGAGCACTTCGCCGTCGCGGTTGCCGAGGATGTTGGTCGAGTACCAGCCGGCGACGCCGATCAGGCGCGCCTTGAGGCCGGGCGCGATGATCGTCTTGATCAGCGTCTGCCCCGTCTTCATGTCGTTGCCGCAGATCGGTGAGCCGGTCTTCGCCGCGAGCTCGCGCAGCGCCGGCACCTCCGCGCTCAGGTTCGGCGCGGCGTTGCCGTACGGCAGGCCTTCCTTGATGGCGGCGTACGCGTAAATCTGGCTCGGCGAAATGGCCGCGTCGTTGTCGTCGAGGCCCTTCTCGAACGCCGCCAGCGACTTGTGGCACGCCGACTCGGTCAGGAAGATTTCCGTGGAGCCGGCCCAGATGAGCACCAGGCGCGAGCACTTGTGGTCGGCCTTGAACTTCCGGATATCGGCGATCAGCTGATCGGCGAGGTCCTTCTTGTTCTTGCCCTTCTTGACGTTCGGGCCATCGAGCCGCTTGACGTAGTGCCGATCGAACACGGCGGCCATCGGCGTGATCGCCGACAGCTCGTCCTTGACCTGATCGAGCAGCTTCTCGTCGAGCACGCCCGCATGCTTGGCCGACTCGTAACAGTTGTCTTCGAAAATGTCCCAGCCGCCGAACACGATGTCGTTGAGCGGAGCCAGCGGCACGAACTCGCGGATGGTGGGCGACTTGCCTTCAGTGCGTTTGCCGAGCCGGACCGTGCCCATCTCGGTGAGCGATCCGATGGGCTTGGCGAGCCCCTTGCGCACGGCGAGCACGCCGGCAATAACGGTGGTGCTGACGGCGCCGAGTCCAACAAGCAGAATGCCCAGTTTTCCGTCGGCGGGCGCGATGTCGATTCCCTTCTTCACGAACCCGACTATATCATCCCGGCATGGGCCTTTTCCGCTCTGGACAGCGTCCCGAAGTGCTGTCGGCCGCGATGACCGGCGTGAAGCTGGGCGACCGCGTGCTGTTTGCGGGAACCGGTGATGTGACGCTGGTGACGGAGCTGGCTGCGCGCGCGGGATTGAGTGGCCGCGTCGTGGTGCTGGCCGGCGACGGCGCGGCGGCGGAAGCGCGCGTGCGCGCCATCGAAGCCGGAGGCGCGCTGGCGGAAGCGGCGCACGCGCCGCTCGACATGCTGCCGTTCGAGGGCGGAAGTTTCGATGTGGCGGTCGCCGAAGACACGCTGCGCGCGCTGCCCGACGCGGCGGGGCGCGGCGCGGTCGCGGAGTTGTTTCGCGTGCTGCGGCCAGGCGGGCGGTTGCTGTGGATCGAGCGCTACGCGCGCGGCGGCGCGACGCGTGCCGTGTTTGCCGCAAAGCCCGCGCCCGACACAGCCCCATGGGAAGCGCTGCTGACCGCCGCCGGATTCCGCGGCGTGCGCACGCTCGCCGCCGCGGAAGGCCGAACGTACGTGGAGGGGATCAAAGCCAGCAATTCTTAATTCTTAACTCACCAACTCTGAATTTCACCGGAGGCACGTCAGGTGCCGGCCTCCGTCGATGGCGATCGTCTCGCCGGTGATCCAGCCTGATTTGTCCGACAGCAGAAACGCAATCAGCTCCGCGATCTCGTCCGGCGTGCCGGGACGTCCCAGGGGATGCGTGTCTCTGGCGTGCGCGAGGAACGCGGCGTACTTGTCCTCGTCCATGCCGCCGCGGCGGTGAAGGTTCGTGACGACCACGCCGGGATTGACGGCGTTGACGCGCACGCCCTTCGGCGCGAAGTCGAGCGCCGCGGCGCGCGTGAAGTGATCGAGCGCGGCCTTGCTCGAGCAGTACGACGCGAGTCCGGGAAACGCGCGCAGGCCGGTGACGCTCGAGACGTTCACGACCGCGCCGCGCGCCTCGACCAGGTGCGGCGCGGCCTCGCGCAGCAGCCGGAACGGCGCGCGCACGTTGACGGCGAACATCGCGTCCCACGCCTCGTCGCTCGTCGCGTCCGACGCGCCGCTGCCGATGATGCCGGCCGCCTGCACCAGTCCCGCGACCGGCGCGCCGAGCCGCACGGCCGCCGTCACGATTTCACGCGGCGCGTCGGCGGCGGTGACGTCGGCCTGAAGCGGCACGAACTCAGGCCCGGCCTCGCGCCCGGCCGCCTCGAGCGCGGCGCTGTCACGCCCCACGCCGAGCACGCGCCACCCGTCGCGAATCAGCCGGAACGCAGCCGCGCGCCCAATTCCACTGGAAGCACCCGTAACGATGGCAATGTGCATAGGAAAAAGGGGACGGGTCTAATTATTCCTCGGGAGAGGCCAGGAATAATTAGACCCGTCCCCTTTTTCCTACAGCCCGGCCGTGCACCTTCGTAAAGATCCGCGCGTTTCCCGCCGAAAAACACAAATGGCGCGTCTGTACCTTCCGGCAGGCCGTTTGCGGAAGGGCAGGCGAATTCCGACATGTTCACCCACGGACAGTCTCAGGCGCCGGCGGCCGACGTTTACAGCGCGGCCGAGATCGCGAAAGCGGCGGGTGTCGCGGTGCGCCTGGTGCGCGATCGCCTCGCGGCGGGCCGGATCCCGACCGTCGACGGCACGTTCGTGGCCGAACAGGCCGCCGTCGACGCCGTCCGCGAATTCTCAGGCGCATCGTCGCCGGCCGCCGCAGACGTGAGCGGGGCGCCCGCAGTCCCCGGCCCGCGCGAACTGCTGTCGCCTCCTGCAGCCTCGCGCCGGCGCACCGGACTGCCGCTCGCGCTCTCGAGCACGCTGCACGTCGCGGCGGTTGTGCTGTTCGTGGGGGCCAGCTCGCTCGGCCTGCTCAGTCACGACACCGAGGCCAATCTCGCCGCGAAGACCGAGCCTGTGCGCATGGTGTTCCTGGTCAAGCCCGGGCCCGGCGGCGGTGGCGGCGGTGGCGGCATGCGCCAGAAAGCGCCGCCGCCCAAGATCCAGATCAAGCGGCCCAGGCCGTCGCCCGCGAGCAAACCGATTCCCGTGCGCCGCCCGCCGCCGGTGACCACGCGCGCGAAGGTGGTGGTGCCGCCTCCGCAGCCGCCGGTCCGTCCGGTGATGCGCGAAGCCACACCCATTGAAATGCCGAAGCCCGCTCCGGCGGCACCGGCCGTGGTCGCGCCGGTCGTCAGCGCCCCGGCCGATGCCGAGGACCGCGCCGGCACGCTCGACTCCACGCTCCACGGCGCCGCCAGCAGCGGCGCAGGCTCGGGTGGCGGCGCAGGCACGGGCGCAGGCACGGGTATGGGCGAAGGCAGCGGCGCGGGGATAGGCCCCGGCAGCGGCGGCGGTACTGGCGGCGGGCCGTATCGGCCCGGCTCGGGCATCGATCCGCCCTCGCTGCTGCGCGAAATCAAGCCGCAGTACACCGACCAGGGACGCCGCCAGGGCGTCGAGGGCGATGTCCTCCTCGAAATCGTCGTGCGGCGCGACGGCTCCGTGGGCGACGTGAAGGTTCTTCGCCGGCTCGGCGCCGGCCTCGATCAGAAAGCCATCGACGCGGTGCGCCAGTGGCGCTTCTCGCCCGCGCGCCGCATGGGCGCGCCGGTCGACGTGATCGTCGAGGTGGCCGTGGAATTCAAGCTTCGGTAGGCACACATGGAACCAACTGCTTTCGTCGCCGCGCTCACCTCAACGCTCGCGATCGGGCTCACGATCGTGCTGCTGCGCATGATGCGCCTCGACCGCCAGCGATCGGATGCGCGCGTCGCGGCGCTGGTGACGCTCGCGCATACGCCGGCCTCCACGCCCGCGCCGTCGATCGCCTTCGAGCACCCGCCGCTGAAACTCGAGCGGCGCCCGGCGCCGCAAGCGATGCCGGCCGCGCGTCGTGTCGCGCGCGAGCCGCAGAAACTCGCGCCGGTGCGGCTGTCGGCGGCCGATGTCGACATCTTCCGCGACGCCTCGGCCTTCGCGCCGGCGGCGCACGTTTCCACCGCGGCGCCCGAGCTGTTCGAGCCCGCGCTGCCGCGCACCGGCAGCCATCTGCTCTACGTTGGCGTGGGCGCGCTCGTGATGGTCACGCTCATCACGCTCGGCTTCCGCTGGGCCGTGTCCGGCGCGCCGGCGCCGACAACCGAAACGAGCGCCTCGCTGGGCGCGGCAGGCGCACCGGCCGCCGTCGCGCAGCCGCTCGGCCTCGTCGCGCTCCGTCACGAGCAGAGCGCCGACGGCACGCTCGTCATCAGCGGCGTGGTGCGCAATCCGGCCGACTCCATCGGCCGCGAAAAACTGTTTGCCGCCGCCTCGCTCGTCGACGCGGCCGGCACCCTCGTGGCCAGCGCGCGCGCGCCGCTCGACTTCACGACACTCGCGCCCGGCGAGGAATCGCCGTTCGTGGTGCGCATCGCGAGCGCCAACGGCGTCGCGCGCTATCGCATCGGATTCCGCGACGCGGACGGCAATGCCGTCGCCCACATCGATAGACGCTAGCGCGAAGACGAAAGACTGAAGACGGAAGACTGAAGACGAAAGAGAAAGCGATGAGATCCAGAGTCCTGCTCACGTTCGCCGCGGCCGTTACGGCCGCCGTCGCGCTGTCGGCCCAGCAGCAGGCGCCGCAAAGGCCGCAGGAGCCCGGCTTCTCGTTCCGCACGAGCGCGTCGCTCGTCAACGTCACGGTGACCGTGACCGACGACAATGGCCGGTTCGTGCCGGGCCTGCGCAAGGACGACTTCGTGGTCTACGAAGACGGCAAGCCCGTCACGATTACGCACTTCGACAACGAGCGCGTGCCGGTCAGCCTCGGTCTCGTGATGGACACGAGCGGCAGCATGTCGGGCGAGAAGATGGCCGCGGCGAAGTCGGCCGTCGAGCGCTTCCTGTACGGCCTGCTCGATCAGCAGGACGAGGTGTTCCTCTATCAGTTCGAAAGCCAGGCGACGCTGGTGCAGGACTGGACGACCGATCGCGGCGCCATCAGCCGCGCGCTCGGCCGCATCCAGGCGCGCGGCGGCACGGCCATGTATGACGCCGCCGCCGAGGCCGTGCCGCTGGCGCAGAGCGGCGCGCAGCGCAAGAAGGCCGTCGTGATCATTTCGGACGGCAACGACACGAACAGCCAGATCGACGTCGCGTCGGTGCAGCAGCTCATTCGCGAAACCGAAGTGCTCGTCTATGCAATCGGCATCGACACCGGCAGCGGCACGTCCTCGCCCCGGCGCGCGCAGCCCACGTGGAAACCGCCCGTGCGCATCCCGGTGCCGAGCCCGTTTCCCGGCCGCCGGCCGCCCGTGATGCAGCCGCCGCCGCAACAGCCGGCGCAGCGCGCGTCGCGCACGTCCACCGACAGCGTCGACGAGGATGCGCTGCGCAGCATCACCGACGACAGCGGCGGCCGCACGGAAATCATTCGATCCGCGCGCGATCTCGATCCAGCCACGGCCGGCATCGCCGACGAGTTGAGCAAGCAGTACTTCATCGGCTACTCGTCGAACGCGCCGAAGGACGGCCGCTGGCACACGATCGAAGTGCGGCTCAAGCGCGGCAGCCATCACATCCGCGCGCGCCGCGGCTACGTCGCCAGCTAGCGCGAGAGACGGCCGGAGACGCCCGGGAAACGCTAAGATGGACGCGCGTTGCCCATCTCTCCGCCCGATCTCTCGACGTCGCTCACCGCAGTAGGCCTCAGCATCCTCGGCAGTGTCGGAGGCCTGCTGACGGCCTCGCTCGTGCTGCTGGTGCGTCACGACCTCCGCACGCGCCTCGTGCCGTGGCTCGTCAGCTACGCCGTGGGCACGCTGCTCGGCGTGTCGCTGTTCAACCTGCTGCCCGAAGCGCTCGAGACCGAAGCCGTCCGCAGCAGCATGTTCACGCTGGTGGCCGGCATCCTCACCTTCTTCGTGCTCGAAAAGGTCGTCCTCTGGCATCACTGTCATGACGATGAGGAGTGCGCGGCGCACAAGCGCGCAGCCTCGCTCGTAGTGATTGGCGACGCGGTGCACACCTTCATCGACGGTGCGGTGATCGCGGCGGCCACGCTGGTGTCGCCCGGGCTCGGCGTGACGACCGCGCTCGCCGTTGCGGCGCACGAGATTCCGCAGGAAGTTGGCGATGCCGCCATCCTGCTGTCGGCCGGCTACTCGCGCCGCGCCACCATCGGCCTCAACATGGCGTCGGCGGCCGGCGGCGTGCTTGGCGCGCTGTTGATGCTTGCGTTCGGCGCATCCGCGCCGGCCATCATTCCCAAGGTGCTGGCGTTCGCGGCCGGCGCGTTTCTCTACGTCGCCATGGCCGACCTGATTCCCTCGCTGCACGAGGGCAAGTTCGACGCGAGCAGCTTCCGCCAGCTCGCGCTCATCCTGCTCGGGCTCGTCACCCTGGCGGTCATGTGACTGTCCTGTTCAAGCGTCAGGAATAAAGCCCCCCGCGGGCGCAACGCCCGTTCAGGCCTGTTTTTCCACGATTCGGCCGGCGCGCCCTGGCACCTCGTTTGATGTTTCAGCAGGCATGCACCTTCGGCAACTGATCACGGCCGCGCTGGCGTTGAGCCTGTGTGTTGCGCCGCTGCAGGCGCAGGCCGTCGACGCTGCCCAGGCCAGCCCGGCGCTGCCCGCCGTACGCGACCTGCTCAACGCCACGCAGGCCATCACGGTGTTCGACCACGTCGCCGCGTCGGGCGAGGGCGGCACGATCACGCTCAATGGCAAGGTCACGTCGAAAGCCAAGCGCGATCAGCTCGAGACGGAGGTGGCCACCGTTCCAGGCGTCCGCCAGGTCGTCAACCGCATCGCCGTCCTCTCATCGTCGGCGGCCGACGATGCGCTGCGGCAGCGCGTGGCGCGCGCCATTTACGGGCATCCCTCGTTCAGGCAGTACGCCGCGATGACGCATCCGCCGATTCGGGTGATCGTGGACAAGGGGCAGGTCGCGCTCGCCGGCAGCGTGCGCACGGCGGTCGAGCGCCTCGTGGCCGTGTCGCTGGCCGAAGACGCGGCAGGAACGAAGGTCGGCGATCAGCTCCTGGTCGGCAGCTGATTGCGGCGGCGGCCGCGCCGGATCACCATCCAGATAATCGTCGCGAGCAGCGCGAGCGCCGCGGCGAATGACGCCGCGAACAAGCCGAGCGTCCGGTACAGAATCGATCCGCTCTCCATCAGGACGGTCATCTCGATGGGCTTGCCCTGCAGGCGATCGCTGAGCCGCTGCTCCCACGTGAGAATGTTGCCGCGCTCCGGGCTGCCGGTTTCGTTGGTGTCGAGCCGCCGCACGTTGTGATCGATGATGCGGCTTGGCAGGTGCAGCTTGAAGGCCACGAGCTCGCTGCCGTCCCAGCCGACATCAGCCGGCGCCGTTCCCACCGGCGCGCCCACCGTCTGCGCATACGCGCGCAGGTTCTCGGGCGTCGTCGACACGTCGTACTCGGACCACCCAAACAGCCTGGTGCCGGCCAGCTTTCGCACGTCGTCGATCCGCGCGCGGATCTGAATGAACTGCCGTCCGTCGCGCCGCCAGGGACGGCTGACGCGCGTGATGTCGAGGCCGGGCTCCTCCACCATCTCACGCACGCGATTGCGGTCGATCCGGGCGCGGGGCGCCGGGTCGAGTGACAGGCCGCGCAGCGCAATCAGCGCGGGCACCGACGCGTTGATGACGACTTCGGCGGACCCGTCGGCGTCGAGATAGAGTTGCTCGTCGTATTCGTACTGACGGCCGAAGCCCGTTCCGCCGCAGGCGGCAAGCGCCAGCAGCAGGACCGCGGCGGACAGGGAGCGGCGGAGAGACATCGGAGATATCTTAACTGGATGGCGCGCCTTTTTCTGATCGACGGCAGCAACCAGATGTATCGCGCCTACCACGCGATTCGCGGCCTGACCGGTCCCGACGGCAAATCCACCAACGCCGTCTACGGCTTCACGACGATGCTGAAGAAGCTGATTGCGGATCACCGGCCCGAGTACATCGCGGCGTCGTTCGACCAGAAGGGCCCGACGTTCCGGTCGGAGATGGCGGCCGACTACAAGGCCAACCGATCGCCGATGCCGCCGGATCTCGCCGAACAGATTCCATGGGTCACCGAGGCGTGCGAGGCGCTCGGCGTGCCGATCCTCACATCCGAGCGGTATGAGGCGGACGATGTGATCGGGACGCTGGCGTCGCAGGCGGCGCGCGCCGGGTTCGACGTGGCGATCGTCACCGGCGACAAGGATTTCTTCCAGCTGGTGGGCGGGCCGATCAAGGTGTTCAACCCGCGCGACGAGGGCACGTGGTTCGACGCCGACGCGGTGCTGCAGAAGCTGGGCGTGCGGCCCGAGCTCGTGGTCGACGTGATGGGCCTGATGGGCGACAGCATCGACAACATCAAGGGCGTGCCGGGCATCGGCGAGAAGGGCGCGCCGAAGCTGATTGCGGAGTACGGGTCGCTCGACGCGCTGCTCGAGCGCGCGCCGGAGATCACCAAGCCGAAGCTGCGCGAGGCGCTGATCACGCATGCCGACGGCGCGCGGCAGAGCCGCGAGCTCGCGCGCATTCACACCGACGTGCCGGTCACCTTTGACGCCGACCAGCTGCGCTATCGCGGCCCGTCGCCCGAGCGCGCGTACGCGCTGTTCTCGAGGCTCGGCTTCCGCACGCTGGTCACCGAGTACGCGCCGAGCGCCGACAGCGTGGCGCGCGACTACGCGCTTGTGACGACCGACGCCGAGCTCGACACGCTGGTCGCCGACCTGACGGCGGCGGGCACGCTCGCGTTTCGCGTGCTCACTGACGGCGGGCCGGCGATGCGGGCCGCGATTGCGGGCCTGGCCTTCTCGACCGAGGCGCGCCGCGCGCGCTACGTGCCGTTCGCGCCAGGCACGCTTGGCGGCGCCACCGACCTCACGGTCGACACCGCGCTGGCCGCGCTCAAGCCGATCTTCGAGAATCCCGCGATTCAGAAAATCGGGCACGACCTCAAGTTCGACGCCATCGTGCTGGCGCGCCACGGCATCACGCTGGCCGGCGCGGGGTTCGACACCATGCTGGCGAGCTACCTGGTGGACGCGACGCGGTCGTCGCATCTCGTCGAGGACCTCGCGCTCGAGCAGATCGGCTACAAGGCGCGACGCGAAGAGGACATCTGCGGACGCGGCGCGCGCGCCATGCGCCTCAGCGACGTCTCGCCCGACGCCATCGTCGACTTCGCCGGTGAGCGCGCGGATCTGCCGCTGCAGCTTGCCGCGCCGCTGAAGGAGGCGCTCGCGCGCGAGAAGCTGGACGCGCTCTATGCCGGGCTCGAGATGCCGCTCGTGCCCGTGCTGGTGGCCATCGAGCGCGCCGGCGTGAAGGTGGACTCCTCGGCGCTGGCGTCGCAGTCGCGCGTGCTCGACGCGGAGCTGGCGGTGCTGAGCGGCCGCATCTTCGCGCTGGCCGGGCTCGAGTTCAACATCAATTCGCCCAGGCAGCTGTCCGACGTGCTGTTCGAAAAGATGGGCCTGAAGCCGCCGCCCGCGGCGCGCCGGACGGTGAAGACGAAGGCGACGTCGACCGCGGCCGACGTGCTCGAGGATCTGGCCGACGAGTACGAGGTGGTGCGGCTGATCCTGCAGTGGCGCGTGCTTCAGAAACTGAAGGGCACCTACATCGATGCGCTGCCGCAGCTGATTCATCCGCTGACGGGCCGCGTGCACACGTGCTTCAACCAGGCGGTGGCGGCCACCGGGCGGTTGAGCAGCAGCGATCCCAACCTGCAGAACATCCCGATCAGGACGCCGGCCGGGCGCGAGATTCGCCGTGCATTCATTGCCGAAGACGGCCACGTGCTGCTGTCGGCCGACTATTCACAGATCGAGCTGCGCGTGCTGGCACATCTCGCCAAGGACGCGGCGCTCATCGAGGCGTTCCGCGCCGGCGAGGACATTCACGATCGCACGGCGGCGGCGCTGCTCGGCGGCATGGATCAGAGCAACACGCAGAACCTGCGCGCGACGGCGAAGATGGTCAATTACGCGGTGCTGTACGGCAAGACGAAGTACACGCTGGCGAAAGACATCGACGTGTCGCAGGACGAGGCGCAGGCGTTCATCGACGCGTACTTCGCGGGCTTCCCCGGCGTGCGCACGTACATCGACCGCACGCTCGACGAGGCGCGGCGCACGGGCATGGTGTTCACGCCCGACGGGAGGCGGCGCCTCGTGCCCGATCTGAACAGCTCGAACGGCCAGATTCGCGCGCGCGCCGAGCGCGAAACGACGAACTTCCCGATTCAGGGGATGGCAGCCGACATCCTGAAGCGCGCGATGATCGACACGCACGCGGCGCTGCTTGCCTGGAATGCGGGACGCCCGACGCCGGCGCGCATGATCCTCACGGTGCACGACGAGCTGCTGTTCGAGGTGCCGGAGGCGCAGGCCGAGGAGGCAACGGCGCTGGTGCGCGAGCACATGGAGCGCGCGGCGGCGCTGGATGTGCCGCTGACGGTGGACGTGGGCGTGGGCGCGAACTGGAAAGACGCGAAAAGCTAATCGCACCGGAATCGCCGATCCGCTATCGACTCCAGTTTTTCTTAATCAATTCCCATTCGGCGGTCATCGCGGCGACGGCCTGTTCGGTTTCTTTCTGTCCCAGGCCGAGCGCGCGCGCCCGCTCAGGAATCAGGGCGTGCTGCGCGAGGCGGTCGATGTCGGCGCGCAACGCGGCGCCGCGGTCGCGCGTCATCGACGCGCGCACCCATGCGGCAATCGCGGCGGCCCAGGCGCGATCGAGCTCGCCGGCGCCGCGCGCCGCCGCCGCCAGCCAGTAGGCGGCGGGCGTCGAGTTCGGCTGCTCGCGGCTTTCGCGCTCCATGCGATCGGCGATGCGCCGGTAGATCGCGCGGCGCTCGGCCTGCGGCGTCAACTGGGCGTGCCGGTCGAGCGAGGTGGCCCACCAGTCGAGCGCGCGCTCGCGCGCTTCCCCGTCGAGCGATCCCGCGCCCCCGGCCGGCCCGAGCGCCGTGTCGAACAGCTCGGCGGCGGCGGCGAACGAATCGTCCAGGTACAGCGCCTCGGCCAGGCCCACCACCAGCTCGCGGCGCTCCGACGGGTCGAGCGCCGTGGTGTCGATGGCCCGCAGGTGCGCGCGCGCCGTCGCGAGGTCGGCCGGATCGACCGACATGCGGTAGCGCTCGAGCAGCGCGCGTGCCGCCACCAGGGCCGCCGCGGCCGGCTCGCCCGGCCGCACCAGCACGGGCTGGACGGCGGCCAGCGCCTCAGCGGGGCGCCCGGCGTTGTAGTGCGTGCGGCCGGCTGCCGCGGCAGCGGCGGGCGACACGGTCTGCGCCTGGCCCTGCACGGCCGCCAGCGCCAGAATCAGCGCGGAAATGATCGCCATACCCAACGGCCATCCTAGCACTCGCTATAATCGTTCCGCGACATGATGGAGCCCCACGTCCTTCCGCGCTCCGACCATCCGATCTCCCGCCGCGACATCGATTCAGACGCCCTCAAGGTGCTCTACCGGCTGCGCGAGAACGGGCATATTGCCTATCTGGTGGGCGGCAGCGTCCGCGATTTGATGCTCAGCCGCCGCCCGAAGGACTTCGACATCGGCACGAGCGCGCACCCGTACGAAATCAAGAAGCTCTTTCGCAACTGCTGGATCATCGGCCGCCGCTTCCGGCTCGCCCACGTGAAGTTCGGCCCCAAGACCATCGAGGTGGCCACCTTCCGGCGGCAGGTCGCCGACGTGCCGGGCGCGCCCGGCGAGGCCCCCGAAACGCCCGACGCGCCGGCCGCCGAGCACACCAACGCCATCGCCGACAACGTCGCCTTCATCCACCGCGACAACAGCTTCGGCACGCCGGAAGAAGACGCCTTCCGCCGCGACTTCACCGTCAACGGCATGTTCTATGACATCGCCACCTTCTCGGTGATCGACTATGTCGGCGGGCTCGAGGACCTGAAGGCGCGCGTCATCCGCTCGATTGGCGACCCGAACGTGCGGTTCGTGGAAGATCCGGTGCGCATGCTGCGGGCGGTCGTGATGGCCTCGCGGCTCGACTTTCAGCTCGATCCGGGCGTGATCGAGGCCATCGAAGCGCACCGCGAGCTCATTCAGCAGGCGTCGCCCGCGCGGATGATCGAGGAGTACTACAAGATCCTGCGCTCAGGATCGGCGGCCAGGACGTTCCACGCCCTCGACGAAACCGGGTTGCTGGAGCTGATCACGCCGGAACTGGCGGGTGCGGGCACGCGCTTCTACGAAAGCCTGACCGCGCTCGATGTGTATCGCCGCGGGCATCCCGACATCCCGGCGTCGCTCACCAACCCCATTCTGCTCGGCGCGCTCGTCGGCCCGCTCGGCCTGCTGCCGCCCGAAACCCGGCCGCCGCGCGCTGCGCTCAAGCCCGAACGTCCCGGCAAGCGCATACGCGAGCCGCTGTCCGAGCGCGTGTCGCTGGGCATGCTGCCGCTCGCGCGCCGCGACGTCGATCGCTTCCGCCACATCTCCATGCTCATTCCGCGCCTCAACGAACAGGCGCTCTCGTTCCGCCAGCAGCGCAGCCTCGTCCATCGTCCCGCCTTCGACGAGACGCTCACGTGGCTGGAAATTTTCGGGACCGATCCCGATCTGGTGGACGTGTGGAAGGAGCAGAAGGCGGAGCATGCGGTGGCGCCGGGCGGCCAGGACGGCGCGCCGGCCGAATCCGCCCAGGACCCGCGCGGACGGCGGCGGCGCAGGCGCCGGGGCCGCGGCAGACGCCGCCCCCCGGCCGAAAACTCTTAACTCTTAGCTCACCACTTCTAAACTCTGGTCGATCGTCTTGTACGGCCGCGCGAGGCGCATCGCGATCATCAGCCGGATCAGCGGCCAGGCCGGATCGACTTCCCCGCGATTGACACTGAATTTCGGACTGCGCGGAAACCCATGATGGTTGTTGTGCAGCCCCTCGCCGCCGGTGAGCCACGCCACCAGCTTCAGGTTGGTGGCGGTGTTGGCGAAATTCCTGTAGCCGGCGAAATGACACAGGCCGTTGATCGACGCCGACAGCACGAACACGTACATCACGGCGTGCAGGCCGCCCGCAATCAGGCCCCAGCCGACGCCTAACAACGCGCACAGCAGCGCGATGCCCGCCGCCACGCCGAGCGAGCCGTGATCGAACAGCACCTTGTCCCAGCGGTCGGGCTCCATCTCGCGCGCGTACGTGGACACGAGCGACGGGTCCTTCAACTCGCGCACGTAGTAGAAGACGTTCCCCAGCTGCACCTTCCAGAAGCCTTCGAGCAGCGGGCTGTGCGGATCGCCTTCCTTGTCGGTGTACTTGTGATGCTTGCGGTGCACCGCCACCCACTCGCGCGGCACGATGCCGGTGGTCATCCAGATGCAGGCGCGAAACAACCACGCCGCGGCGGGATGAAGCACGAGCGAGCGATGTGTCGCGGCGCGATGCAGATAGATCGTCGTCGCGAAGACCGCCGCCTGCGTAACGGCGGCCGACACGAGCAGGGCAACGAGAAATGACGGCAACAGATCCTCCTGCCGGCCCGGCTATCCGTTCCGGCGCTCGAACTCGCGCATGAAATCGACCAGCGCCTGCACGCCCTCTTCGGGGAAGGCGTTGTAGATCGACGCGCGCAGGCCGCCCACCGAGCGGTGGCCCTTGAGACCGTCGAGCCCCGCCGCCGTGGACTCCTTGACGAACTGCTTCTCGAGGTCTTCGCTCGGCAGCCGGAACGTCACGTTCATCCGCGAGCGGCTGTCGGGCCGCGCGTGGCCGCGATAGAAGCCGGTGCGATCGATCTCGGCGTACAGCAGATTGGCCTTGCGCTCGTTCTGCACGGCCATCGCCTCGAGGCCGCCGTTGGCCCGCAGCCATTTCAGCACGAGCCGCAGCACATAGATGCCGAACACCGGCGGCGTGTTGAACAGCGACTGGTTCTCCGCATGCGTCTTGTAGCTCAACATCGTCGGCAGCGACGGCTGCGAGCGCTCGAGCAGGTCCCTGCGGATGATGACGAGCGTGACGCCGGACGGGCCGAGGTTCTTCTGCGCGCCGGCGTAGATCAGGCCGTGCTTCGACACGTCGATCGGCTGCGAAAAAATGTCGGACGAGGCGTCGTTGACGAGCGGGACATGGCCTCCGGAAGCGGGGCTTCCGGATGTGACATCGGGCAGCGTGCGCCACTCGGTGCCGTAGATGGTGTTGTTCGACGTCACGTGCACGTACGCGGCGCCAGGCGTCAGCGCCAGGTCGCGCGGCGCGGGCACGTGCGTGAACTTGTCCGCCTCGGTCGTGGCCGCGATGTTCACGGTGCCCACCCGCTTGGCTTCCTTCACCGCCTTCTGCGACCAGACACCCGTGACGATGTAGTCGGCGGTGGCGCCGGGCGCCATCAAATTCATGGGCACCATCGAAAACTGCAGGCTCGCGCCACCCTGCAGGAACAGCACGGCGTAGTCGTCCGAGATGTTCGCGAGCGCCCGGATGTCGGCTTCGGCGCCCTGGATGATCTCGTCGAACGGCTTCGAGCGGTGGCTGATCTCGAGAATCGACATGCCGACGCCCGGAAGCGCGATGAGGTCGCGCTGCGCCTCTTCAAGGACGGGCATCGGGAGAACGGCAGGGCCGGCAGAAAAATTAAAAATTCTGTTCATTCAAATCACCAAATCACCAGATCACCAAATCACCAAATTCACTCACACCGTCACGAGTTGAAGATCGAGCACGTCGGCGTTGCCGCCGCGGATGCGCTCGAGCAGCGCGCGGTCCGGCTCGCCGTCGAGGTTGATGGTGGCCACGGCGGCTTCAGCGCCCTCGAACACAATGTTTTCGGTTTCCTGCACGTTGATGTTGCCCTCGCGCAGATGATCGAACACGTGCGCGAGCACGCCTGGCCGGTCGCGGTGCCGGACGATCAGCCGATAGCGGGCCGGCGTCTGGCGGGCGAGGTTCACGACGTTCGGCACGCGGCCCGTGTCCTTGAACGCGCGGATGATGCGCACGGTTTCGGCCGCGATGGCTTCCTGGGCCTGATCGGTGGACGCGCCGATGTGATGCGTGCCGTACACGCCCGGCTGCTGCACGATGGCGTCGGCGAACGCGCCCGTCGCTGACGCCGGCTCGTTCGCGAAGACGTCGAGGCCGGCGCGCACGCCGCGCTCCGCGATCGCGCGCGCGAGCGCGTCGTGGTCCATCACTTCGCCGCGCGCCGTGTTGATGACGACGGCGCCCGGCTTGAGCTTCGAGAGCACCTCGTCGTCGACGAGCCCGCGCGTTTCCTTGCCGAGCGCGAGGTGGATGCTGAGCACGTCGGCCTCGGCCGCCACCGCGGCCGGCGTCGGCGCCAGGCGGATGGGGGTCTGCCGCGCCGCGCCCTCGAGGCCGGCGGCGGCAAGATCCGCGTCGGAGAGCGGGCCCGACCGGCCGTCGAAGCGGCGGCTCCAGAGCACGATCGGCATGCCGAACGCCGCCGCGCGCTTCATGACTTCGGCGGCGATGTTGCCGGCGCCGAGCACGCCGAGCGTCTGCCCGTGCAGGCCGCGCGCCTTCGAATATTCCTTCTTGTTCCACTTGCCGGCGCGCAGGTCGGCCACGTTGTCGGGAATGCGGCGATCGACGGCCAGCAGCAGCGCCCACGCCAGCTCCGCCACCGCGATGGCGTTCTTGCCGGGGCAGTTCGACACGTAGATGCCGCGCTTCGAGGCGGCGTTGACGTCGATGGTGTTGTAGCCCGCGCCGGCGCGCACGACCAGCGACAGGCGTCCCGCATCGAGCATCGGCTCGGTGACTTTCGTGCTGCGCACGATCAGGATGTCCGCGCCGGACTCCCCAATCGCCCTCGTCAGCGCATCGTCCTTCAAGTCGGGCTCGTACACGACGTCGCAGCCCGCGGCCTTCAGGCCGTCGACGCCGCTTTTCTCGAACTTGTCAGCGATCAGGACTTTCATAAAACCACGTCTGGTTGTTGGGTGCTGGTTGTTGGTAGTTGGTGCGAGGCCAGCCGGCAGGCCGTTGTGCCTGCCGGCTCATGCCAGCAACCAGCAACCGGCAGCCGGCAACGTCTAGATCTCATGTACAAGCAACCCGTCGCGCAGCTTCGGCTCGAACCAGGTGGATTTGGGCGGCATGATGCCGCCGGTGTCGGACACGCGCATCAGGTCGTCAATCGTGACCGGGTGCATCGCGAACGCGACCGCGGCCCTGCCGCTGTTGACGCGCGCTTCGAGCTCCGCGGTGCCGCGGATGCCGCCCACGAAATCGATGCGCGTGTCGGTGCGCACGTCCTTGATGTCGAGCATCTCGCGCAGCACGTGCCGCTCGAGCAGCGCCACGTCGAGCGCATCGGCGGGGTCGGACGTTTCCGGCGCGAGGCCGCGCAGGTCGAGCTCGTGCCACGCGTCGCCCAGGAACATCGACACACGCCCGCGGCCGGCGGGCACGGCCGTTCCGGATCCCACCGCCACGCGGCCCTTCAGCGCCTCGAGGAACGTGTCGGGGGTGTAGCCGGCAAGATCTTTCACGACGCGGTTGTAGGGAAGAATCTGCATCTGGTTGTCGGGGAACGCCACCGCGATGAACCAGTCGGCTTCGGGGCCGTGCACCTCGCGCCGCGCCCGCGCGGCGCTGGCCGCGCGGTGATGGCCGTCGGCGATGTAGAGTGCCGGAATGCGCGCGAACGCCGCCACCACGGCCTGCGCGCCGCCGCCCGACGCCTTCCACACCATGTGGCGCACGCCGTCGGGCGCGGTGAGATCGAACAGCGGCGCGCCCGCGCACGCCGCCTTCTCGAGCCGATCGATTTCCGCCGTCGCGTGATACGTGAGGAACACGACGCCCGTCTGCGCGCGCGTTTCGACGATGTGGCGCGTGCGATCGTCTTCCTTGTCGGGCCGGGTTTTCTCGTGCTTCTTGATCAGGTCCCGGTCGTATTCGTCGACCGAGAAGCAGGCGGCCACGCCCGTCTGCTCGTGATCGCCCATGCGCAGGCGATAGAAGTAGACCGACGGCTCCGCCTCGGTGACGAGCGGCGCGGCGGCGCGCAGCTCCGCGAGCGTCTCGCGCGCCTTCGCGTACACCGCGTCGGCGTACGGATCGGTGCCCTCGGGCAGGTCGATCTCCGATCGCGTCACACGCAGGAAGCTGAGGGGATTGCCGGCCGCCAGCTCGCGCGCTTCGGCGGTGCTGACGACATCGTAGGGAACGGAGGCGACGCGCGCGGCGGCCTCCGGCGCGGGCCTGAGTGCCCGGAAAGGACGGATGGCGGACATCAGCCCACCATTATAGGTTGTCTAGTTGTTGGCTTTTTGAACGTTCGACGCGCGCAGGCGGCCGAACACTTCGTCGCGCTCGGCTTCGAAGGCGGCCCGGCGGGCGGCCGGAATCGCGTCGCCCGAGGGCATGCGGCGCGCCTCGGCGAGCGGATTGATCCAGACGCCGTTCTTCTTGAGGCGATAGTCGAGGTGGGCGCCCGTGGCCGTGCCGGTGGCGCCCACGCGGCCGATCATCTGGCCCTGGTTCACGCGCGCGCCGGCGCGAATGCCGGGGCCGAACGCCGACAGGTGCAGATAGTAGGACTCGTAGCCGCCCGAGTGGCGGATGCGCACCTGCTTGCCGCCGCCGCCGGCCCAGCCGGCCGACACCACGGTGCCTTCGGCCACCGACACCACCTTCGTGCCGTACGGCGCGCCGTAGTCGATGGCCAGGTGCGGGCGATAGGTGCCGTGCACGGGATGCATCCGGCGCTTCGTGAAGCCCGACGTGATGCGCGCGGCGATGTCGAGCGGCGCGCGCAGGAACGTGCGCACGAGCGACCGTCCCTTCTCGTCGTAGTAGTCGGCCTTGCCGCTGGCGTCCTCAAAGCGGATGGCCGTCAGCCGGCGGCCGTCGTTCTCGACCACGGCGCCGAGGATTTCGCCGTAGCCGGCCGGCTCGCCGTCTCGCAGCACCTTCTCGAACAGAATTTCGAAGCGGTCGCCGCGCTGGATGTCGCTGGCGAAGTCGATGTCACCCTCGAAGATTTTCGCGAGGGCGATGCCGAGCTGTACGGTTTCGCCCGCGCCCTGCAGCGCGCCGATGAGCGAGCTGTGGTCGCCGGTGATCATCGCCGTGATCGACGCGACCGACACTTCCTTCTTGTACGGCACGATTTCCGCCGTCGGCACCTCTTCCCCGCCATCGTCCCTGCGCATGACGACGCGCAGGAAACGGTCGGCGTCGATGTGCAGCTCGAACTCGCGGAGGAAGCCGTCGCCGATGGAGCGGACGAGGCGATAGGGATTGTCGGCGCGCATCTGGCGCGGGTCGAAGACGCTGCGGGCAGCGGCAGCAACCGTGCCCGCCAGGTCGGATGACATGTGTCGCGTCAGCAGTGACTGCAGCGTCGCGTTGCGCGGTACGCGCGCCTCGATCGTCTCGAGATCCGCTGCCAGCGCCACGTCGGCGTGTGCCGCCGCGATGGCGGCCACCGGAGCCGGCGCCGGCGTGCTGTCGGCACAGGTGGTGCCTGTACAGAGGATCAGCCCGAGGAGCGGGAGACGAAGTTTCTGCATGACTGAAGGCGCGAAGGATACCAAAGAGCTTCCCCGGTGTATAGCCTCTAATTCATGCCCCCGCCCTGACTTGAGGGCGGAACCATGCCTTTGAGGCGCATGTAGGTGACGAGATTGCCGTAATGTTCCCAGTCGTGCGCCGTGTTGAACGACAGCGCGCTGGCGCGCGAGTGCTTCATGCCGAACAGCTCCACCGGCTCACCCGCCCTGGCGGCCGTGACGGCGCCCCAGGCCTTGTCGCAGAAGGCGAACGACGCCGCGAGCGCCTTTTCGATGTCCGCCTTGGCCGTCAGCTTCTCGGCGTCGCCCGTCGCGGTCGACTTCTCACCGGAGGCCATCGAGCAGATCATGAAGTTCGCGTTCGCGATGTGGCCGAACAGCTGGCCCATGCTGCGGACTTCGGGCGTCGGCTTGAAGCCGTAATGCTCCTCAGGCACCTGCGCGGCGGACTTGAGGATGTTGCCTTTCACGATGTCGTAGGGCGACTTGAAGCCGTCCTGCGCGGCGAGCGTGGCGGGAAGCGCAAGGGCGAAGACGGTGCAGAGCACACGGCGGATCATCTGGATCTCCTTGGAAAGGCGCGAGTTTACCATCGGCTCAGCCATTTCCTGACCTTCCCGCCCGGCTTGTCCGCGACGCCCGAATCGGCCGCCACCAGCTCGGGCACCGGCGCAGGCGCCGGCTCCGGCACCGGGGGCGCCTGCACCTGCACTGGAACCGGCTTCGGCTCCTCGACTCCGCGGACCGCGCGCAGCCACCGCCCAACGCCTTTCGTGTCGTCGACGGCGTCCTTGAACGAGGCGCGAAGCGCGGCTCGCGCAAAGGCGGCAGACTTGAAAGCGCTGCGAGGCTCCAGTTCGGTGGCCGCGCGCAGCCACTCGCCGAGCGCGTCGCGCTCGCGGCCCGTGGTGCCCGCGCACGAGCGGTCCAGCGCTTCGGCAATCAGCCCCGGCAGCGCGCGTGGATATTCGTGCTCGCCGAACGCCCGGCCGGCCAGGAGCGCCGTGATCACGACCGCCGTCTGCGTCACGTCCACGCGGTGATCGAAGCGCGAGAGGCCCGCCGACGGCGGCATCGCGATGCGGAAGCGCCGCCACAGCCGCTCGCGCGGCCACTGCACGGCCGCCAGCGTGGTACCGAACGCATAGTCGGTGAGCGTCAGCGCGCCCGATTCGGCGACGACGATTTGATCGATGGCGATGGCGCCGTGCCCCGATGCGCCGTCGGTTTGCTCGGCGGCCTGCAGCGAGCCGAGCGCGCCGAGCAGGCGATCGCCAATCGTCAGCGCCGTCGACAGCGACGGCGGCACGCCGCGCGTCTCGGCCCATTCGAGCACCGCGCTCAGGCGAAGGCCTTCGGCGAGGCGCGACCACACCTCGAGACGGCCGTCGAACGCGCGCTGGATGCGCACGACCGGCGACAGGCCCGCCAGGGACGCGCTCGCGAACTTTGCGGCGCGCTCGCGCACGAGGGGCTCCAAGGAGGCCGGCGTCCCGAGATCGGACGTGAGGCGCACCACTTCGAGCAGCTCGCCGCTGAACGCGTCGCACCCGATGGTGCGCGCGCCGAGACCGGCGGGATCGGCAAACGGGTTGTAGGCCTCCGTCTCCTGTTCGGAGCCGGGCAGCCGCGAAGCCAGCGGATTCATCGGAATGCGCCGCCCAGTGCAACCGGAACGCCAGCCGTTGACATCGGCAAATCGTCGAAATCAGGTGGAAAATATGGCCGCGCTTCGTACTTCAGCCCGGAACCTGATTACAGCCCCGGCCGTCGAACGCCAAAACCGTAATCCGCGCCGGCGATCAGGTGACGAGTGAGCAGGTGATAATGACAGCCATGTTGACTGCGATTCTTGCGGCCGCCGCCCTGGGTGCCGCCGCTGTTTCGGCCGCGGGCCAGGCGCCCGGCGGACCCTCTGCGCCGCCCGCGCAAGTCGGGCCCATCACGATGCCGTCGGTGACCGTCACCGCGCAGAAAGAGCCGGCCGACGCGCAGCGTCTGCCGGTCAGCGTCACGCCGCTCACGTTTGAAATGCTGCGCGCCTCCGGCGTCACCCTCATCAACGAGGCCGCGCTGTTCTCGCCGAACACGGTCGTGCAGGAGCTGAGCGCCCGCAAGATCAGCAACCCCCGCATGCGCGGCATCGGCTCGAGCCCCGCCAACCCGGGCATCACCACCTACATCGACGGCGTTCCGCAGCTGAACACCAACACCTCGAACGTCGAGTTCCTCGACGTCGAGCAGGTGGAGTTCGTGCGCGGCCCGCAGAGCGCGCTCTACGGGCGCAACACGCTCGGCGGGCTGATCAACATCACGAGCGTGCGGCCGTCGCTGTATGACTGGCACGGCGGCGTGTCGGTGCCGCTCGGCAACTTCGACTCGCGCGAGGTGCGCGCGAACCTGAGCGGCCCCATCAACCCGCGGCTCGGCGTGGGCGTGGCGATCGGCCACTCGCAGCGCGACGGCTATTCCACCAACGCGCTCACCGGCAACGACATCGACTCGCGCTCGGCGACGTTCTGGAAGGGGCAGCTGCTCTGGACGCCGTCGGCGCGCTGGGAAGCGCGCCTGATCGTCAACGGCGAGCGCGCGCGCGACGGCGACTATGCGCTGAGCGATCTCGCCTCGCTCCGCGCCGGCAAGTTCGACACCGCCCGCGACTTCGAGGGCGAGACCGATCGCGACATCTTCTCCACCACGTTCCAGGCGCGCCGCGAGAGCGCGCGCTTCTCCTTCACGAGCACGACGGGCATCGTCCGCTGGAGCACGCACGACGAAACGGATCTCGACTACTCGCCGCTGCCGGCGATCACGCGCCTCAACGATGAAGAGGCCCTGCAGTTCACCCAGGAGCTCCGCCTCGCGTCATCGTCGCCCATCGCGCTGAGCGATGCGGTATCGCTGCGATGGCAGGCAGGCGCGGTGCTGTTCACGCAGGCGTACGAGCAGGAAGCGGTCAACACGTTCCTGCCGCCGTTCTTCTCGCCGTCCGTGACCTTCCCGGTGCGCAACACGTCGCCGCTCGCCGAGCTCGACGATCTCGGCCTCGGCGCGTACGCGCAGGGCACCTTCGGCTTCGGCAACCGGCTCGAGCTCACCGTGGGCGCGCGTCTCGATCGCGAAACGAAGGACGCCGACCTCCGCACGCTGGTCGACCCGGCCATCTTCCAGGTCGCGCCGCCGCTCGTGACCGACGCCACCTACTCCAACGTGTCGCCCAACGTCGCGCTCGCCTACTACGCGCGGCCGCAGACGATGCTGTACGTGTCGGGCGGGGCCGGCTACAAGGCGGGCGGTTTCAATCCCATTTCGCTGCCTGGCAGCGAAGCGTACGGCGAAGAGAAGACGTGGCATGCCGAAGGCGGCGTGAAGTCGACGTTCGCCGGCGGCCGCGTCACGGCCAACGCCTCGGTCTTCTTCATCGACTGGCAGGACATGCAGCTGAACGTGCCGATTCCGCAGGGCGGCGGCGCGTTCTTCATCTCGAACGTCGGCGCGGCCACCAGCAAGGGCGTGGAAGTGGAAGTGGGCGTGCGGCCCTCGTCGGGCTTCGATCTGTTCGGTACGGTCGGCGTGACGCGCGCGCGCTTCGGCGACGGCAGCCTGGCCATGGGCGTCGACGTGGACGGCAACGTCGTGCCCGGCACGCCGGAGTACACGGCGTCGGCCGGCGCGCAGCTCACGCGCCAGATCATCCGCTCGTGGCAGTGGTTCGCGCGCGGTGAAGTCGCGCTTTACGGCGATTTCCAGTACGACGAGTCCAACACGATGGGGCAGGACGCGTACTCGCTCGTGAACCTGCGCGGCGGCGTGACCGGCCGCCGCTATTCGGTGGTGGCGTGGGTGCGCAACGCCTTCGACACGTTCTACGTGCCGGTGGCCTTCGCCTATCCCGGCCTCGCGCCGTCCGGATTCGTCGGCGAACCCGGAAAGCCGAGAACGTTCGGGGTAACGTTAGGCGTTCGCTTCTGAGGCAGCTCACTGGGGCAAGCGGGCAAGCGATCGTGAGGCTGGGCCAGACGTTGTCGTCAGGATCGCCCTGAGAATGTCCTCCAGCTCCACGACCCCTGTTCCAGCTGCCTCTGGCAGGATGCGGAGCAGAGTTGCGACCTCCGTCGAGAAAGGCAATTCGCCATTGGACGGCGCTTCGGTCGAAACGGCATACCTCTCGAGATCCCGCTCGATGGCCTCGACTGCATCCCGCTGCGACGCGAACCGTGCACCCGTCGCACGGCCGGCGTGCAGTGTACCCAGCACGACGTGCTCCAGACCGATCTCCCCACTTCCGGATCTGGCCGCAATCAGCCGGGCACGGAAGAGCGCTAGGCGAGCAGGTTCGCTCCAGTTTTCGAACATGCCGCGCTACACCAGCGTCAAAGAAACCTCAAACGAGCGTCCTCGCCCCTCCTCTATCAACACCCGTTGGTCGACCAAATGGGAGTTCCGGTTGGGCCTTGGCAACCAGGTCGGAGGTTTTGTGGCTTGTGGCTGATCACGCACCCGAGCCCGCCGGTAGCGGGGTCCCTCGCTAGGAGGCCGCGGCCCCGGATATAGAGATAGTTGCCTGAACTGTGGCAATACCTATCCGAGTGACACACGGTGTAGCACTCATCACGAACGTACTCGTGCTTCCCGTCACCACGCGGCCCAACATACCCGTAGCGGCTCTCGACACGTTGAAATTGAGTTTCGCTGTTGGTCCGAGCGATTCGCTCGGTAACGTTCTGCAGCTGCTTCAGGATCCAAATGTCGGCCTCTGCGCAGTTTGCGATCGGCGTAGGGAGAATGTCAGGGACTATCCACGAAGTGCCGACCACCGACGCATAGGTCGGATGCCAGCTGGACCAGACCCGTTCCACAAGTGAGCCATCGTCGTACATCTTGAGTTCGACTTGGTACTCCTCGTACGGATCATAGGAACTGTCAATAGTGCCCACGCTGTACTCGGGCGTCGACCAGTTGTCGGGTGGATCTTCAAGGCTCACTTCGTCCACCCAATGATCTGTGTAAGTAGCCTGTTGTGCTTCTACGGACGTCGCAACCAACACTGTGAGCGCAGCCGCGAAGAACAAGGTCTTTCCGCGAACGGGTCCCTTTGACGACGGCCAGTGGTGCGCCACACGGCCTTCACCCGCGCGACTTCAAGATCAACCTGCGAGACCTGTGTGGCGAAGCGATCGACTACGCGACGAAACGCAACCTGCTCGGACTCACGAGGCCCGGGACCATCCTGATCGGCGGGGTCCAGCTTCATCAGGGTCAAGTACGATTGATACGCTATCGCGCGCTGCGGGTCTTGAGATAGGGACTGAAGCGTTCTGAAGAGTAGCCCCCAGGCAACTGGCTCGGAAATCGCTTCGGGGTTGCTTTGTCCGTTGATAGTGTCGCGGAAGTATTTCAGCCTTTGGATGGCGATGCTTTGTTGCTCCACGAGCGTTCGAGGGCAGGATCCAAACCGCTACCAGAATAGCGATGGCAACGACTCCGAAAATGCCGAAGGGAATTCCGAGCGAACGACGTCGACTGCGCATGCTGCACCTCACTCGGTTGGCATGAAAGACGAGGCGGCTCGCTGGGGTGTACTCTTCTACGCTCCGTCGCAGGATCAGTCAACTGAATTGATTGAGATCCTGATATGGCTGGCCAACGACACTTCTCTCCTGTACTGGACGACGACGGTTTACGATTTCAGCGAGCCGATCTCTTCGTAAAGGATCGCGGACGCAATCACGCCGTTGTGAAAGTTTCCGAGATCGAGCTTCTCGTTCGGGGCGTGGGCATTCTCATCGGGAAGGCCCACGCCAAACAGCACTGACGGCAGCCCCAGCTCCTGCTGGAAGGTGAACACCACGGGAATCGATCCGCCCTCGCGGTTGAACACCGGCTTCTGCCCGAATCCCTTTTCGATCGCGCGGCTCGCCGCCTGCACGTAGTCGTTGTGGTAGTCGGTCATCCAGGGGCGGCCGCCGTGCATGCGCGTCACCTTCACGTCCACGGTCTTCGGCGCCACCTTCTTCACATAGGCCTCGAACTGCGCGGCGACCTTGTCGGGATCCTGATTCGGCACCAGGCGCATGCTGACCTTCGCCATCGCGACGGCCGGCAGCACGGTCTTGGCGCCTTCGCCGGTGAAGCCTGACAGCAGGCCGTTCACTTCGAACGTCGGCCGCGCCCAGATGCGCTCGAGCGTCGAGTAGCCGCTCTCGCCAAACAGCTTCGGCGCGCCCAGCTCGCGCTGGTACTGCTTCTCGTTGAACGGCAGCTGCTTCCACGCCGCCCGCTCCTCTTCGGTCAGCTCCACCACATCGTCGTAAAAGCCCTCGATCTTGATGCGGCCGCCCTTGTCCTTCATCTGCGCCAGGATCTGCGCGAGCACGATGGCGGGATTCGCGACGGCGCCGCCGAACGAGCCGCTGTGCAGATCGCTGTCCGATCCGCGCACGTCGATCTGGAAGTACGCCAGACCGCGAAGGCCGTAGCAGATCGACGGCACGCCGCGGTCGAACATCGGCGAGTCGGAGATGACGACGACGTCGGCTTTGAGCAGGTCGCGGTGCGCGCGAATGAAGTCGTCGAGATTCTCCGAGCCGACTTCCTCTTCGCCCTCGAGCAGCACCTTCATGTTCACCGGGAGCCTGCCGTTCTGCTTCATGTGCGCTTCGATGGCCTTGAAGTGCATGAAGATCTGCCCCTTGTCGTCTGCCGCGCCGCGCGCGTAAATCTCGCCGTCGCGGATGGTGGCCTCGAACGGCGGCGACTCCCAGAGGTCGACGGGGTCGACCGGCTGCACGTCGTAGTGGCCATAGAAGAGGATCGTGGGCGCGCCTTCGGCGTGCAGCCATTCGCCGTAGACGATCGGATGGCCCGGCGTTTCCTCGAGCCGCACATGCTCGAGGCCCACGCGCGTCAGCTCCTCCGCCGTCCACTGCGCCGCCTTGCGGACATCGTCCTTATGCTGCGGAAGCGCGCTGATGCTCGGGATGGCGAGGTACGTCTTCAGCTCGTGAACGTAGCGATCTCTGTTCGTATTAATGAAGTCGATGACTTTGTTCATGACAGGCTCTCAATCGGCAAATCTTCCCGATCCCCCCATTCTTTCCAGGATCCCAGGTAGTTGCGCACGTGCGGGTAGCCGATCGTGCGCAGCGCGAGGTAGGCGTGCGCGGCACGGTAGCCGCCCTGGCAGTACGTGATCACTTCCTTGTCGGGCGTGACGCCCGCGCCTTCATACATGGCGCGCAGGTCGTCCGCGGTCTTGAGCGTGCCGTCCGGCGCCAGGTTGCGCGTCCACTCCACGTGCACCGCGCCGGGAATGGCGCCGCCGCGCGCAGCACGCGCCACGCGGCCCGAGTACTCATCGTCGCTGCGCGTGTCGAGGATCACGGCCTCCGGCGTCTCGAGCCGCAGCGCCACGTCCTTCCAGCCCGCGGCGCGATCGAGTACGGGCTTTGCCGGCCACTCCACCGGCTTCGGCGCAACGGCATCACGCGAGACCGGCAGCCGCGCATCGAGCCACGCCGAGAAGCCGCCGTCGAGCACGCGCACGTCGGGGTGCCCGAAGTACTCGAGAAACCAGAACAGGCGCGCGGCGCGCATGCCCGAGTTGTCCTCGTAGACGACGACGGGGCGGTCGGCGTTGATGCCGCGCTGCTCGATGACGTGGTGAATCATCCAGAGGAAGGCTCGGCGCGGCGCCTCGTCGGTGTCGATCAGGCTGAAGCCCCAGAGATCGAGGTGAATGGCGCCGGGCAGATGCCCTTGCGCAAAGCTCTCGGCGGGCCGGGTGTCGACGATGATCGGCGGCGCGCTGAAGGGGCGCACCGGCTGCGGCCCCTGCGTAACGCCGAGGGCGGCGGCGAGCGCGCGAGGTTCGATGAGCAGCCCGGCGCCGGATGAGGCGGTCGATGCCATCCGGTGATCGTATCGTGTTCCGGGCCCAACGCGGATTCCGCTTGCGCAGAGGCGCTGTCGAGCGTTCCGACGTGACGGCGTTAAAGAGACGACGGAGCGACCGCTCTGTGGCGCGACTCGCCTCGCCGGCACGACGGAATGCTCGACAGCGCCAAAAGCGCTGGCGCGTGTGCTTCGGCGCGGTGCGCGCCGCGCCGGCGCCGGGTGCCGCCGCGATGCGCGCTGGCGGCTAACCCGCGGCGAGTTGCGAAACACGTCCGGCCGCGTTCCTGGCGTTGACATCAGCGGCGCGGTGCTGGAAAGTCGAAGGCGATGGGCAAGACCAGCGGACGCTACGACTACGCGAAGCTCGACCGCGCGCTTCACGAGAAGGCGCGGCTCGGGCTCATGACGGCGCTGACGGCGCGCCGCGAAGCGGGCTTCGTCGAACTCAAGTCGCTGTGCCGCCTCACCGACGGCAACCTGGCGCGCCATCTCGAAGTGCTCGAGCGGATCGGCGTCGTGGCGATTGCCAAGGAAACGATCGACGGCCGCCAGCGGACGATCTGCCGGCTGACGCCGGAAGGACGCCGTCGCTTCGCGGCGTACCTGGGCGAGCTGCGCCGCGTCATCCGCGACGCGGGCTAGCTAGCGCAGCGACCACGCGCCGTCCTGCTCGAGCGTGCGCTGCTCGTCCTCGAGCTTGCGCAGGTGCGCGAGCACGGTTTCCGTGGCCGCGCCGCGCAACGCGTCGGCCAGCGACGGATAGATGGCGGTCACGAGCGCGTCGAGCGTGGCGGCGCCGTTCGCGAGCGCGTCTATCACCTGCCGCTCCCGCTCCATCCGGTGCGCGACATATTGATCGATCAGCTGCAAAGGCGCATCGATGACGGGCCCATGCCCCGGATAGACGCGCGCGGGCTCGAGGGCACGCACGCGCGCCAGCGAATCGAGATACTGCCGCAGGCTGCCGCCCGACGAGGCCGCGATCATCACGGTGCCGCCGCTGACGAGCAGATCACCCGCGAACAGCAGACGCGCGCCGGCATCCCAGAGACACGCGTGATCGGACGAGTGGCCTGGTGTCGCGATCACCTGCACGCGCCCGTCGCCGGCCGGAATCCAGTCGCCGTCGATCACAGGGTCGCCGTCAGGTCCGCCAATGATTCGCGCATCGGGCCAGGCCGCGCGCAGGTGCGGCACGCCGGCCGCGTGATCGCGATGCGCGTGGGTCAGGAACACGCGCGCGAGGGCGCGTCCGCCAAGCGCCGCGGCAAGCGCATCGAGATGCGACCGTTCGCCCACCCCGGCATCCACCAGCAGCGGCTCGGCGCCGTCGACGAGCCACGTGTTGTTGCCGTCCGGCCCGGTGAAGGCGCCCGGATTTCCCGCAGGCAGCAGCGTAATCATCGTCCGAAGTAGTACTTCAGCCTGACGTAGCCGAAGTCGCGATCGCCAAACTGCGTGATCACATCGTCGCCTTCACCGGCAAACCACCCGATCGACGACTCGATCGTCACATCGTCGGCCGGCTTCCACGACAGAACGCCGCGCACGAACGCGGCGCGGTCGCCCGGGTTGACGAGCGAGAACACGCGCGTCTCGATGCGGTCGCGATTGAACGTGCGGCTGAAGCCGCCGACGACGCTGACATTCGTGCGCGGCTCGATGAGGTCCCGATACGACTCGCGCGGACCGGGGAAGCGCGGGACCCGGTATTTCACGTGGTCGCGCCGCAGAAGGACGGTTCCCGAAAGGGTGAAGTCGCCGGCGCGGCGATCGACGCCGACGCCGGCCTCGAGCGCGTTGCTCTCGAAGATGCCGACGGGCGGCTCGCCCTGCGTCGGGCGCTCCGGAAAGAACGCGGCTTCCCCGCGTATCGCCCACTGACCCACGACGGTTTCGACGTCGCCCCCGAGCATGGTGAAGCGGCGATGCTCCAGGTTGACGGCGCCGG
The DNA here is from genome assembly GCA_036675475.1 of Vicinamibacterales bacterium. Classification (GTDB taxonomy): domain Bacteria; phylum Acidobacteriota; class Vicinamibacteria; order Vicinamibacterales; family SCN-69-37; genus JALYRV01. Next base: position 34,871 of record JAKFEY010000099.1, on the reverse strand, counting down.
AACGCGGATCGGCACCGGCGACCAGCGCGAACGGCAGGAAGCCGCGCCATCCCGACACGCTCCAGTCCACCCGTCCGGTCGTGATGCCGGCGCGCGCGCCGCCCTGAACGCCCTCGACTGTCCGGCGTTCGAATGACCAGTGGTCCGCGCAGGGGAATACCGGGCCGCAGAACCCGGGCGGCGTCGCGTCGACGGGCGACGTATCGGCGAGCAGGTTGAATGGCGAGGACGCCTCATCGAGGCGGTCGAAGCGGCCGTGCCTGAACGCCGGCACGAGCACACCCTCGAGCGTGAAGCGATCGGCGTTGAACACGCGCGCCCTGACGAGCGGCACCGCAATGCGGGCCTCGCTTCGCCCTTCGAGAAGGAACCGCGAGACGTCGATGGGATTGACGACATCGGTGGGCTGCACCTCGTCGAGCCGTCCCCAGGCGATCCGGCCGAAACCCGCGCGCAGATCCGAATGCGATCCCCTGAACTCGGCCCACGCCTCGAGCACGTCCACTTCGGCATCGCGCACCGTGCCGCCGCGATCCGCAACCAGGCCGTCCGCGACACCCGCAAACCGGAACCGCAGCCACGGGCGGGTGTCGATTTGGGTGTCGGCGATCGCGCGCAGGCGAAGCTCGGTGACGGCGTGCGCGCCGGACGCCGCTCCCGGAACAGGCACGTTCGGCAGGTGATCGACGATGGCCGACACGTTTCCCGAGATCGACGCGGACTGCGCAAACGCGGGCGAGGCCATCGCGGAGGCGCCGGCGGCGACAAGGACGAGTACGGCCACGCGCTCCGCACGCCGCGCGGCATTTCCCGATCCGAAAAGCCGCGAGAGCAGCACGATGGTCGCCGGCAGGATGAAGACTTCCGCAAGGAACGCGACGATCATCGTCAGCGCGAGCAGGCCGCCGAACCACGCCGAGGGCCGGTACTCGGACATCATCAGCACCGCGAAGCCCGCGCTGTTGATGATGGCGGTGGTCAGCGCCGCGCGGCCCTCGTGGACGGTGGCGCGCTCGATGGCCGCCAGGATCGGCGTGCCGCTCCGCCGCTCGCGCCGGAAGCGGCTGATGAAATGAATGGTGTCATCGTCGACTACGCCCAGCGCGACGCTGGCGACCATGACGGTGGCGATGTTGAGCGAAATGCCGAGCCACCCCATGACGCCGAAGACGGCGAGCACGGGGAACAGGTTGGGCACGATGGCCAGCAGTCCATACCGCGCCGAACGGAACACGATGAAGATCACGGCAAACACCGTGACGAACGCCGTCGCGAAGCTGCTGATCTGCGAAATCACGAGATAGTGATCGAGCTGGGCGAACAGCTTGCCAGACCCGGTGACCGTCGGCGTGATACCGGTGCCCTGGAACGTCTCGGCGGCGAAGCGCTCGACGTCGGCGACGTAATCCCACAGCAGGTCCGAGCTCATCGCCTGCAGCTTGATCGACACCTGCGAGGCGGAGGCGTCCGACGACACGATGCGCTCGAGCTCGTGCCGGCCCTCGTCGGCCAGCGTGAACACGAACAGCTCCTGCGCGATGCGGTCGGCTTCGGCGGGAATTCGCGCCGCCTCCGGGCCGCCGCCTTCGAGCTCGCGATTGATCCGCTTGACGTAATCGGCAAGCGACGTAACTTTGCGCACCTCGGGAAATGCCTCGATGCGATCGGCCAGCCGGTCGATCCGGCGCAGCGTTTCGGGCTGCTGCATCGACCCGGGCGGCCCTTCCAGCATGATCTGGAAGCCGTACACGCCGCCGAGCTTCTGATCGATCACCGCGGCGGATCGTCCGAGCGGATGGTTCCGCGAGAAGAACGCAATGTGGTTCGTGTCGACTTCGAGCCGCGTGACGCCCACGAGCGCCAGCGTGGCGAGCACGGCCGCCACCGCCATGATCGAGCGGGCGTGCGTCGTCGAAAAGCGCGACACGCGCCTCAACGGCTCGAGGAACCACGTCTCCTGCGGCGGCGCCGTGCGCTCGGCCGACATCCAGGCGAGCACGGTCGGCACGAACACCAGCGAGATCGCGAAGTCCACCATCACGCCGATCGCGGCGCCGATGCCGAACGCGCGCACCGCCACGACGTTGCTGGTGGCCAGCGACAGCATGCCCAGCGCCGTGGTCGCGCTCGCGCCGAAGAGCGGCGCCGTCATGTGCGTGACGGTGCTCTTGAACGCCTGCTCCGGCGTCATGCCCTCGCGCACGGCATGGCCGTAGTGCTGGATGATGTGCACATCGTCGGCAATCGCCAGCACGATGACGAGCGGCACGATCATGCTCGCCAGCACGTTGAAGCTGAGGCCGAGCGTGATGTAGATGCCCACGGTCCACAGCACGCTCACGCCAATTGCCGCCAGCGCGAGCGCCGTCAGCCGCCACGATCGGAACATCAGGAACACGGCCGTCATCGTGAGCAGCAGGATGGGCGGCGTGAATTTCGTCTGGTTCTCAACCGTGATGCGGTTGTAGGTCTCGCTGATTTCGAGGCTGCCGTTGTAGTACGCCTCGAAGCCGGCCGGCAGCGCGGGCTCGACGATGCCGTGGATGCGATCGATGACGCCGCCCCGCACATCGTCAATCCGCGTTTCGTCGAAGCTGACGATGATGGCGGCGACGGTGCCGTCCTCGGCGATCAGATCGCCGCGCAGCAGATCGTCGTCGAGCGCGCGCGCGCCGGCCGCGGCCGCGCCCTTCGACGCCACATCATCGATCAGCGGCCTGACTTCCAGGATCTCCGGCGGGGACCCCTGCACCCCGCCTGGCTCGGTCGCTCGCGGGGCCCCAGCGCCCCGCTCCGCTCCCTGCGCCTCCTTCACGATGTCCAGCACGGTCACGGTGGCGAGGCTGTTGACGCGCTCGACGGTGTCGACGCGCTCGATGTCGCCGCTGACTTTGTCGAGGAACGCGAACCCCTCGGCGCTGAGGAGCGCGTCCTTCGAGGGCGCCTTGATGGCGACGATGAGCGTGCGGGTGCCGCCGAATTCGTCGCGAAAGCGCTCGTACTGCTGATAGATGGGATCGTCGGGCGAGAACCACGACGTGAGATCGTTGTCGATCGTGACGCGGGCGGCGGCCGGCGCAAGAATCAGCGCGCCCGCGACCACGAGCGCGGACAGCAAGTACCGGAACCTCCAGAGCACCCGCGCGAGCGCTGCGCTCATTCCCGCGGGGCCCCGCTCATCTGCCGCCGCGTTCGAGCTGGACGCGGCTGAAATCGCCGGCGCTGAGGCCGACGTCGTACTCAGCCTTGTCGACGATCAACTCGGTGCGCGTGCCCTCGAGCGCGTCCGCCATCGACATCGCGGTGACGGTCCAGTATCCGTCGACCTTCTCGATCTTCCTGGCCTCGAAGGTTTTCTGCAGCTCGTTGCGGCGGTTGTAGATCTCGGCGCGCACCGCGATGTCGACGTCCTTGCGGATGAGCGACACGACGCGCGGGAAGCGCGCGTCGCGCTTGCGGCTCGTCGACTCGAGCCGCCACACGGGATGGCGCGAGCCGTCGGGCGCGGTCCAGGTGTCGGTGTCGGCGAGCAGCGCGTAGGTGTAGTCCTCGAGCTCGCGGCCGCCGATGTCTTCGTAGGTGAAGTCGGAGCCGACGAAGCTTTCCTGCGCTTCCGATCCGGCAATGCGGCGCACGCGGCCGAGCGACGGCAGATAGAGGAACCGCTCGTCATCGGCGTCGGGATGTTCCCACACGAGGAAGCCGGTGCCGCGAATGTCGTTGGGCAGCGTGAAGTGCAGCAGCGTGCGATCGCCCGGCACGGGACGGCCGGGACCGCCGCGCAGGCCCTTGATGGTGAGCGCGCGCTGCCGCTCGCGCCCGCGGCGATCGACCAGCGTCATGCGCATGCTGACGCGGCTGTCGCGCCCGGTGTCGCGATCCTGCACGCGCCGCGCAATGGCATGCGCGCGCGACTCCTGCGCCGCGGCAGAGCCGCCTGGCGCGAGAGTGGGCATGAAGCTGGCCAGCGCGAGCAACACAATCGAACGAACCATCAGATCACCAAATCACCAGATCACCAGATCACCAAATCCACGCGGCGCCACCGGCGCCGCCAGCTAGACGCCTCATGTGCCGCCGTACCCGATGGTGACTTTGCCGTCTTCAACGATCACCGGCACGCGCCGTTTGCCCTGGCTGAACTCGAGCATGCGTGCCAGCTGCGCGGCGTCGCGCGCCACGTTGATGTAGACGCCGCCTTTCGGCCGGTAGGCTTCGACCGCCGCCTGCGTGTAGGGACACGAGTCTTTCCCGAAGATTTCAATCATTCGCAAAACTCCGCGACAGGTCCGCGCGCCGCGCATCATCGAGCGGAACAGGTTTGGCCGTGGCGTAGTCGTAGAGCACGATCACGGTGCGCGCTTCGGCGATGGTGCGGCCGCCGGCGGCGTCGATCACTTCATAGTCGTACGTAAAGCTGGTGCGACCCATGCCGGCGAGGCCGATCCGAACGTCGAGCGTGTCGCCATAGGTCGCCGGCAGGCGATAGTCGCACTCGACCCGCGCGAGAATCAGGCCGGCGCCCCGCGCCGCGGTCATGGCCGTCTCGCCGGTGAAGCCCCAGAGCCGGCGCCAGAGGCCGAACCGCGCCTGCTCGAGATAACTCAGATAGACGGCGTTGTTGACGTGGCCAAGCGGGTCGCAGTCGACGAAGCGGACTTCGACGCGGTGCGTATAGAGCAGGTTCACGTGCGGCTCAGGCGCTTGCGCTCCAGGGCGCGCTCCGACTCGAGCCGCTCGAGCTCCACGGCGGAATGATCGACATGCTTCATGGCCGCCGCGATGCCGTGATGGCCCGCGCGCGTGTCGATCAGCTGGTGCATCTGCTGGCACACGCGTCGGTAGGCGGCGTGCCCCTGCGGCGACGTGCGAAGCTCGATGACGTGCATGGCTTCGCGCGCGTTCATGTGCATGTAGAAACGCACGCGATAGGCCATCGAGACGGCGTACGGCGCGATGTCGGTCAGGCCGGCTTGGGAGAGTGCCTGCCAGAGCGCGGCGGAGCGCTCCATGACCTCGCGAAACGCGTCACCGCCGCCCGCCTCTTCCACCGCCTCGGGCAGCGAATAGCCATGACGCGGCGACAGCGCCTGCCACTCGAGCGTGAGCAGCCGGTGGCGCTGGAGGTCGCGGAAGGCGCCATAGTCGGTGAGCACGTCGAAGCGGTACGCCGTGCGCTCGAACGCGCGGCCGGGCCGGTGCCGCCGGTTGCGGCGCTCGCCGACGTACGCCGCCAGAATCGCGGCGCGCTGATCGACCGACAGATGGCGCGCGACGCTGAGCAGCTGGTCGTCGGGCAGGTCGGTGCCGGCGTACAGCGCCGCGGCCACGACTTTCAGCTCGCCCTCGGGATCGAATTCCGACAGCGTGACTTCAGGCCGCGGCTCGGGCGCCTCGCCATCGAGCACCTGCGCCGCCATGTCGGCGGCGTCTTCCTTCACGCGCGCCAGATACGCGCTCCACGCGCCGCCGCGATCCGGCACGTCGACGCGCGTGAGAAACGCGGGAATGACCTTCCGCAGCTCCTCGAGCATCAGCGCGGCGCAATCACGCGCTTCCCGCAGCGGGCAGGCGCGCAGGCGCAGCAGCAGCGCCTCGTACGCCTGGCCGGTGGCATAGATGCCGACGCTCGACTCGGTCGCGGCCGGCAGCAGCCCGCGCAGCGTGTCGAGCGCCTTCGCGCGAATCACGGCGCGATACACGCCTTCCGAATCGCCCTCGGCGCGCGGATGGCGCACGCCGAAGTAGGTACGCATCCGCTCGAACCACTCGGCGTACACGCCGAAGGCGTGATCGAGCGTCTCCACATACTGCGCGCGCAGCGGATGGCCCTCGAGCTCCGCGGGCACGTGATAGCGCCACGTGCCATTCCTCTGATCGGTGTAGGGAATGTAGCGCGTCGACTGCTCGAGGTACGCCATCAGGCGGCCCCACTCGAGCAGCTTCGTCAGGATGTTCGAGGCATTCTCGACCGCCACGTGCACGCCGCCGAGCTGCGCCACCGAGTCGTCGCCGTAGTCGCTGAAGACTTTCTGATACAGCTGCTCGGCACGCTTCAGGCCCACGTCGCCGGCCCCGGCCGGCGCGCCCGCCCCACCGATCTTGTCCAGAAATTCGTCGAGAAACAGCCGCCGCAGCGGCTTGGCCGATCGCGAGTAGCGCGCGAACAGCGCACCCTTCACCGTTTCAGGCAGATTGATCAGCGCGAAGACGGGACGATCGAGATTGGTAAAGTAAGGCGCCAGCGCGCGGGCTTCTTCGGGTGTGAACTCAGGAGGCGCGGCGGGCACCTCACGATTATATGAAAAGGACCTTCCTCGCGGCCGGCATTCTCGCGCTGCTGCTCCCCGCCGCCGCCGTACTCGCGCGTTTTCATCGTCCGCTGCCTGACGTGAGCGGCACGGTGGTCGTCGCCGGCGTCTCAGGGCCGATCGAGATTCTTCGCGACCGCTACGGGATCCCGCACGTCCGCGCCGGCTCGCGCGCCGATGCCATCTTCGGGCTCGGCTACGTGCACGCGCAGGACCGCCTCTGGCAGATGGATCTGCAGCGGCGGGCGGCGAGCGGCCGGCTGGCCGAGGCGCTGGGACCGGAGGCGCTGCCGACCGATCGCTTCATGCGCACCGTCGGCTTTGCGCGCGCGGCCCGAGACGCGCGCGCGTCGCTCGACGCCGAGGCGCTCGCGTGGATCGACGCGTACGTGCGCGGCATCAACGCCTTCCTCGGCCACACCTCCGGCTGGCGCCTGCCGGTCGAATACACGCTCACCGGCACCGCGCCCGAAGCCTGGACCGCGGACGATGTCGTGGCGTCGATCAAGCTGCTGGCGTGGGCGCAGGGGATGAACTGGCGCGAGGATCTGCTGCGGCTGCGCCTTGCCGCCAAAGTCGGATCCGCGCGCGCCGCGGAACTCCTGCCCGGCGAGTTCGACGGCGGCACCATCCTTCCCGTCGGCGGTCCAGCCGTCACCGGCCGGGTTCCAGACGATGCGCTCGCGAGCGTCGCGGCCATGCTCGAGCGCGTCGCGCCGCCGTTCTCGGATGCCGGCAGCAACGCGTGGGTGCTCGGCGGCAGCCGCACCGCCACGGGCCGCCCGATACTGGCCAACGATCCGCACATTCCCGCGCAGGCGCCCGCAACCTGGTATCTCGCGCACGTCACCGGCGGCGATCTCGACGTGATTGGCGCCACATTCCCCGGCGCCTGCACGGTGGTCATCGGCCACAACGCGCGCGTCGCCTGGGGCTTCACCAACGCCATGGCCGACGCGCAGGATCTCTTCGCGGTGCGCCATGACGAACCGGTGCAGCTGATTGACGAAGTCATCAAGGTGAAGGGCGCGGCCGACGAGCGGCTCACCGTTCGCGTGTCCGCACACGGCCCCATCATTTCCGACGTCGTCGGCCAGCGCGGCGCGCTCGCGCTCAGGTGGACGGGCCTCGATCGCGAAGACGGCACCATCGCGGCGATCTTCGCGATGAATCTCGCGCAAAGCGGCGCTGACCTGCGCGCCGCCGCCGCCCGCGTCCACGCGCCGGCCCTCAGCCTCGTCTATGCCGATGCCGGCGGCGAGATCGGTTTTGCCGTGGCGGGCGCCGTGCCGGTGCGAAACGAGGCAACCGGCGCATGGACGTCCGTCCGGCACGTGGACGCGACCGCCTCCGCCATCGATCCGCCCGCCGCGGCAATCGTCACCGCCAACAACGCCATCGGCGGCGCGCTGCCACCGCTCAGCACCAGCTTCGATCTGTCCTATCGCGCCGATCGCATCACCCAGCTGATCGATGCCGAACCCGCCGTGTCGGTGGACGACGTGGCGCGGATGCAGCAGGACGTGCGATCGCTGCAGCCGCGCGCGCTCGCGCCGCTGCTCTTCCGCGGCGTGGACATCGCGGATGCGCGCTCGGCGGAGGCGCTGGCGATGCTCGAGCGCTGGGACGGCGACATGCGCGGCGGAAGCGCCGAAGCGGCCATCTTCAGGCGCTACTACGGCGAGGCGGCGCGCGCGCTCCTGAGCGACGAGCTCGGCGCGCCCCTGATGGCCGACTACGAGGCGTCGGCGGCTGCGCTTGCACGCGCGATGCACCGGTTCGCGCGCGCAGGGGCGGGCGCGTGGTGTGACGATGTGGAGCTGCCGGGCGAGCAGCGATGCGGCGCGGTGCTTGGCGCCGCGCTGGCGCGCGCCGTCGCGTCACTCGAAGACGAACAGGGCGACTCGATGGGCGCGTGGCGATGGGACGAGGCCAACGTCCTGCGGTTCGCGCACGCGCCCATGGACGCCGTGTCGTGGCTGCGGCCGATCTTCGGCCGCGCGCTCCATCGCGGCGGCGACAACTTCACGGTGAACCCCACGATGCGGATTCGGGATCAGACGCTGATTGCGTCGTACCGGCAGGTTGTGGACGTGGGCAACTGGGACGCGTCGCGCTTCGTGATCCCGCTCGGACAGTCGGGCCATCCGCTGAGCGCGCACTACGACGACCTGCTGCCCCTCTGGCATGAAGGGCGCTATGTGCCCATGGCGTTTTCAGAGGCCGCGGTGCGCGCGGCCGCGTGGCAGGCGCTTACTCTTCGTCCTCGTCAGGCTCCGTCCAGTAGCGCTGATATTCCTCGAGGAAGGTAAGCGTCTCGAACGACTTCATCCGATCGAAGAACAGCACGCCGTCGAGATGATCGGTTTCGTGCTGGATGACGCGCGCCGGAAAGCCTGACGCGCGAAACTCGACCGGCCGCGCGTGGCGGTCGTAGCCGCGCACGATGATGTCGCGCAGGCGCGGCACCTGCCCGCGGATGTCGGGAATGCTCAGACAGCCTTCCCAGTCGAGCTCGATCGCCTTGCCGGCGGGCACGATCTCCGGATTGATGAGCGCGACCAGCGGCATTCCCGGGCCGTCAGGCATGTCGCCAAGCGGCCGGTCGGGATCGCTGCCGGCGACGAACATGCGGACGCCCTCGTACACCTGCGGGGCCGCCAGCCCGATGCCCTGATATTCGGCCATCGTGTCGATCATGTCGTCGATCAGCCGCTGGAATTCCGGCGTGGTGATGTCGGACGCCGACACCGGCCGCGCCGTGTCGCGCAGTACCGGATGCCCCATGCGTGAGACCTTGCGGATCGCCATCGAATGATTATGTTATCCTTGCGGTTCCCCCAGTAAGGCTCCCGCAGGAAGAAATACCTTTATGAAGCGCTACGTGTCTCTGGCCGTGTTTGCGGCGGTTGCGGCGGTGTCTGCCGGCTGTTTCGAGCTCAGCCGGAATGCCGGTTCGCTCACCGGCGTCACGGCTCCGGAACTCTCGGTGTCGACCCTGGCCGGCACCTACCGGTCCATCAACTCGATCCCGTCGCCCGATTCATGCACGAACTTCGCGTGGTCGGTGACCGAGAAAACGTCGAACAGCGCGCGCGGCAATTTCAGCGCGTCGTGCCAGAACAACACGCTGCAGGTCGTGGGCACCGCGCAGGGCACGCAGACCGGCAACAACATCGCCTTCCAGGTGAACGCCACGGCCACGTCAGCCGGCGTGTCGTGCGCGATCTCGATCAGCGGCACCGCCGTCGTCGAAACCAATCAGGTGCGCGTGCCCTACAGCGGCACGTCCTGCTTCGGCAACGTCAGCGGCACGGAAATCCTGAAGCGCGACTAGCGCGCTTCAGGCTTCAGGCTTCAGGCTTCAGGCTTCAGGCTTGTAAAAGTCAGTCCAGGGCTTCGCCGCCTTCAGGGCTGCGTTCACGTTCTGAATGTTCTTCACGCCCTGATCTTCGAGCCAGGCGCGGAATGCCGCCGCGCCCTGCTTGCCGTACACCGGAATTCCGTCCTTCCACGTCGCGCGCCCGCACAGCACACCCGAGAAGTTGGTGCCCGCTTCACCCGCGAGGGCAAGCGTCTCGGTGAACTCCGCGTTGCTCACGCCGGCCGACAGGTAGATGAACGGCTTGGTGGCAACCTTCGCCGACTCCTGGAAGAATCTGATCGCCTCGGCGCGCGTGTAGGCCGTCTGTCCCGTGCCGCACTTCGCGCCTTCGACAAACTGCATGTTGACCGGCACTTCGACTTTCATCACGTCGACGCCGTACCGGTCCTTCGAAAACTCCTGCATGCTCTTCGTGACGATCTCGGGCTTCTTCCTCGCGTACTCGATGCTCTTCTCGTCGGCGCCTTCTTCATAGCCGACGAACTCGAGGAAGAACGGAATGTCGTTGGCGCGGCACTCGTCGCCGATGCGCTCGACCCAGGCGTGCTTGAGCTCGTTGATCGGCTTCGGATCGAACGGCGTGTAGTACAGGAGGATCTTCAGGCAGTCGGCGCCCGCTTCCTTCAGCCGCCGCACCGACCACACGTCCAGCAGATCGGGCAGGCGCCCGGGCTCGGTCTTGTCGTAGCCGGTTTTCTCATAGGCGAGCAACAGGCCCGCATTGGGCGCGCGCCGCTTCGAGGCCGGCAGGCCCCACTCCGGGTCGAGCAGAATCGCCGTCGCATGCGGCGTGAGCACTTCGGTGACGATGGACTTGAACTCCTCCATCATCGCGTCCGAAACATCGCCGCCCTTTTCCTTCGCGAGGGCCTTCTGCAGGGAGCCGCGCTGGTCCATCGCCGCGGCGGCAATCACGCCGCGCGCATCGGAAACCGCCTTCATGCCGGTGAGCTTGCCGGGGGTGAGCTTCATACGCTGGATTTTACCATCGGGAACTTGAAGTCCTGGACGCCGGCCGCGGCGATTGCGGCCTGAATCAAGGCGTCGCCATCGAGCGCCTGCTCGGCCGCTTCGATCTGCTCGATGGACGTGCGCGTCGCGGGGTGCTTCGGCGTGAACAGCGTGCAGCAGTCCTGATCGGGAATGATCGAAATGGGAAAGCTGCCGAGCGCTTTCGCGGCGTCGACAATCTCGTCCTTGTCCATCCCGACCAGCGGCCGCAGCACCGGCAGCGGCGAGGCGGCATCGATCACCGTCATGTTCTCGAGCGTCTGCGAGGCCACCTGGCCGATCACCTCGCCGGTGACGAGCGCCTGCGCGCGCACGCGCCGCGCGATCTGCCCCGCAATCCGCAGCATCAGCCGCCGATAGACCACCACGCGCAGCGCCGGGTCCACCGTCATCAGCGCCTTCTGCTGGATGTCGGCGAACGGCACGAGATACAACCGCGAGGCGAGCTGCCATTCGGTGAGCAGCCGCGTCAGCTCCACAGCCTTCTCCTGCGAGGCGCGCGACAGCACGGGATAGCTGTGAAAGTGAATGAAGTAGGCGCGGCAGCCGCGGCGCATCATGCGCCACGCAGCCACCGGCGAGTCGATGCCGCCCGACAGCAGGCACGCGACGCGCCCGCTCACGCCGGTGGGCAGGCCGCCGGCGCCTCGCTCCTTGCCGAACGAATAGAGCGTCTGCTCGCCGAGCATCTCGACGTGGATCACGAGCTCAGGGCGACTCAGATCGACCTTCCATCCGGTCGCCGCCTGCACCATGGCGCCGATGCGGCGCTCGATGTCCATCGACGTCATCGCGTGCCGCTTGTCGGCGCGCCGCGCGGCGATGCGGAACGACGCGGGCTCGCGCACGTCCAGATCCGCGATGATCGCGCGGCCGATCTCGTCGAGGTCAACGCCGGTGCGTCCCGCGCGCGCGTAATTGCCGACGCCGAACACGCGGCCGACCCGCCGCCGCACCTCGTCGATGTCGGCCGACGGCTCGAGCTCCATTTCGAACCGGCCGTTCAGCACGCGCACCTGCACCACGCCCGCCCCCGCCGTCGCCGCGCGCAAATTGCGCACGAGCCGCGTCGTGAAATACGGACGGTTCTTCCCCTTGAGGGCTATCTCGTTGTAGTGGATGACGATGGAGCGCACATTTATTACCGGCAAGACCCTTGACATGCCGTGGTGGCATGGCGCGATCGGGATACCACGACATGTCAAGGGCCTTGCCGTACGAGACATGCCGCGCGTCTCCCGCTGCGCACGGCACCTTCTATTGTCCCCGGCAATCCGGTTCTGAGCCAGTCGCCCGCGAGAAAAAAGCCGGGAAGGGGCGTGCGCTCGTCCGGCCGAGGCGGCGAGGAGGGCCGCACCGAGAAGGTCGCCTGCTTCTCGCGGATGACCGTGGCCCGCGTCACCGTGGCCGCCGCGGCGGCCCTGAGCGACGCGCGCAGGTCGGCGGTGATGCGCTCGATGATGGCCGCATCGTCCCACTCGGCCAGGCCGCTTGCCGCGCTGGTGATGACCGACACGTGCGACGCCCCGCCGCCGGCGAGCACGCCGCGGTCGAACACCCACTGCGCGGTACGGCCGATCAGGCCGACGAACGGCGTGTCGAGCACGGGGCGGTCGTACCAGAGGTTGACGGTGACGATCGGCACGGGCGTCATCGCGGCGGCGGCCGCCCCAATCTCGCGCAGCTCCGGCGGCACGGCGCCATCGAACAGCGCCGCGAGGTTGTGCCACGGCACCGCGGCGACGATCGACGGCACCGTCCATCGCGCGGCGCCTGCGCGGACGACGAAGTGCCGGCCGTCGCGGGTGACGCGCGCGGGGCGTCCGAGGTGGACGCTGCCGCCGTGCGCTTCGAGGTAGCGGCGCGCCGGCTCGGCATAGAGATCGCCGAGCGGCACGCGCGGCAGCACGAGGCTGGCCGATGTGCGGCCGCCCGAGATCAACTCGCGCAGGACCGGCGCGAACATCGACGCGGCCGCCGCGTCCGGCGACTCGTTCAGCGCGGCCACCGCGAGCGGCTCCCAGAGCCATCCGCGAATCCGCCGCGTCTGCCCCATGCGCGTCAGCCACGCCGTGACCGTCTCATCGTCGCGCGGCGCGGCGCGGCCGGCGCGAAGCGCGATGGCGAGACGCGCGGCGGCCAGGCGATCGCGCATGTCGAGCGCGGTCCAGCGCCAGAGACCGGCGGCAAGATTGAGCGGCGCGGGCACATCGGCGCAGCGCAGGTCGTGCCGCGCGCCGTCGGGGCCGACAAACGGCACCTGCAGCGCGGGCTGCACGAACACGGCCTCGCGCTGGCCGAGATCGTCGAGCAGCGCGAGCGTGGCGTGATAGCAGCCGAACAGCACGTGCTGGCCGTTGTCGACCGGCTCGCCGGTGACGCGATCGACGAGCGTGGCCGCGCGTCCGCCGAGACGGCCGCGCGCCTCGACGAGCACGACCTGCTCGCCCGCCTTCGTCAGCGCAACGGCCGCCGCGATGCCGGCAAAGCCGCCGCCGATGACGCACACCGAGGGCATCAGGGATCAGCGCCTCGGGCGGTGAATGCCCGCGAGCGTGCCGAGGTAGACGCCGAGCGCCACGCGCGCGCGCTCCGGGCGGGGCACCGTGATGCGCTCGGCAAAGACGTCGAGACCGCGCGCCTCGATCTTGTCGAGCAGGCGGCGGTACACGGCGTTCATGATTTCCGCGGCGACGAGCTTGCGGGCGTGCCGCTTCGGAAACAACTCGGCGACGCGGGCGAACTGCCGGCGCGCGCGCCCGGCGTGGCGCTCGAGCAGCGCCTTGACCGGGATGTCAGCGATTCTGCGCCCGGCCAGCGACGCGCGCAGCATGTCGTCCGTGCATCCGGCGGCGTGCTGGTCCTCGGCGACCAGATAGATGCGGCCCGCCTCGAGATCGGCGGGCACGTCGCGCAGGATGTTCGTCAGCTGCAGCGCGATGCCGAGCTCGTGCGCGTAGGCGTCGGCCGACCCATCCCGCACGCCGAAAATCTCCAGGCAGATCAGTCCGACGGCTGACGCGACCCGCTCCGCATACTCGCGCAGGTCGCCGATCGTCTCGTAGCGCCGCGGCTGCACGTCCATCTCGACGCCGCTGATGACGGCGTCGAAGTGCCATCGCGTGAGCTTGAAGGTGCGCACCCACGGCGCGAGCGCCTGCCCCTGCGGCGTCGCGGGCGCCGGTCCCCGGCCGAACGCGCGATCGAGCTCCTCGCGCCAGAGATCTAAATTCTCTAAATTCTTCCCGGTTGAATATCCCCGGTTGGATGTGTCCGTTTCTGAACCGGGGATATTCAACCGGGAAGAATTTAGGTCGACCGCGTCGTCGACGGCGCGGCAGAAGTCCCACACCGCGATGATCGCGCGGCGCTGCGAGGGCGGCAGCACCAGGAACGAGTAATAGAAGCTGGTGTCGCGCCCGCTCATGATCGCGGCGGGGCCCCCTGCACCCCGCCTGGCTCCCCGCCGCGCGGCGGCTCCAGCGCCACGCGCCGGCTCGTCGCGCGCGCGCTCCACCACGCCAGCCGCGCCGAGAGCGGCAGCACGTCGCGGACGCCGAGCGACGGCCGCGCCTGGAAGACGTCGAAGCCGCCCCGTTCCAGCCGGTCGAGGATGCGCGCGCCGCCGAGCCACGTCGCGCGCAGCTCGAGCCCGAGCCGCCCGCGCACCTGCTCGCAGACGTAGCGGCCCCACTCGAACAGGGCGCGGGTTCGCGCCGCGGCGTCGGCCAGCGCGGCCCGAAGCGGCGGGGTCATCGCGCCGGCGGCGATGTGCGCCTCGGTCGCACCGTGCGCCGCCATCAGGTCCGCCGGTAAATAGACCCGTCCCTTTTTCCAGTCGCGCTCGAGGTCCTGCCAGAAGTTCGTCAGCTGCAGCGCGGTGCACAACGCGTCGGACGAGGCGTCGAGCGCGGCCTCGTCGCGCCCGCTGATCCGAAGCACCAGGCGCCCGACGGGATTGGCGGAGCGCCGGCAGTAGTCGAGCAGATCGGACCAGGTCGCGTAGCGGGTAACATCGACGTCCTGATGAAATGCGCTCAGCAGGTCCGTGAACAGACGGAGGGGCAGATTGCAGGCCGCGATCGTTTGCTCGAGCGCCGCGAAGATCGCCGCATCGTCCGAGCCGTCCGATTCCACGGAGCCTGCGGCGCTCACGCGCAGCCGGTGCGCCCACCCGCTCAGCAGCGCGTGACGCTCGGCGGGCGCGAGCTCTCCTTCGTCGGCAAAGTCGTCGGCCTTCCGCGCGAACGCGTACACGGCGGCGACGTGGGGACGCATGCGGCGCGGCATCAGCAGCGATGCCACCGGAAAGTTTTCGTAATGCTCTCGCGCGATCCGTTCGCAGGCGGCGTACGGATTTTGTGTCACCACTCGGTCTCGGGCGCGCCGGCGTCGTGATTCGACGATCGCGCCATCACGAACAGGAGATCGGACAGGCGATTGATATACGTGATGAGCCGCGCATCGGCGGCGAGCGCCACCATCCGCCGCTCGGCGCGGCGGCACACGGCGCGCGCGATGTGCAGCGCGGCGCCCGCGGGCGCGCCGCCGGCGAGAATGAAGTGGCGCAGCGGCGGCAGCTGGGCCTCGAGCGCGTCGATCCAGGTCTCGAGACGAGTGACGTCCTCGTCCGCGAGCGTGGCTTTCGTGACGCGCGCGGCGATGCGGTGCTCGGGATCGGCCAGCTGCGCGCCGAGCGCGAACAGGTCGCGCTGAATCTGCTCGAGCATCACGCTCAGGCGTTCGGGGGTGCCGGCGGCGCGCGCAAAGCCGAGCCAGGCCTGCAACTCGTCGACGTCGCCATAGGTGTCGACGCGCGCATCCGCCTTCGACACGCGGGTGCCGTCGAACAGGGAGGTCTCGCCGAGATCGCCGGTTCGTGTATAAATCTTCAACGCCCGTAGATTGTAAATGGTAAATCGCTCCGCTCCGGCCCTGCCGGCACCCCCGGCCCGCCAACGCTTCCGACGCACCCTTTTGAGTTGGTACCGCCGCCATGGCCGCACGCTGCCATGGCGCGAGACCAGCGACCCGTACCACGTGCTCGTGTCGGAAGTCATGCTGCAGCAGACGCAGGTCGATCGCGTGCTGCCGAAATATCACGAGTGGCTCGGCAAGTATCCAACGCTGACGGCGCTCGCGGCCGCGCGTCCAGCCGACGTGCGGCGCACCTGGCGTCCGCTCGGCTACAACATCCGGCCCACGCGGCTGCAGGCCATCGCGCGCGAAAGTGTCGCCACGTACGGCGGCGAGCTTCCCGGCGACGCCGAAACGCTCGGCGGCTTCAAGGGCATCGGCGAGTACACGCTCGGCGCGGTGCTCAGCTTCGGCTTCCGCAAGCGCGCCGCGATTCTCGACACGAACGTCGCGCGCGTGCTCTATCGCGTGTTCCTCGGCGAGGGCGATCCGAAATCGCATCGCATGAAGACGCACCTGTGGGCGATCTCGCGCACGGTGCTGCCGCAGCGCGACTTCTATGACTTCAACCAGGCGCTGATGGATTTCGGCGCCACGGTCTGCACGGCGCGCAAGCCGCTCTGCGGCACCTGTCCCATGAAGCGCCAGTGCATCGCCTACCCATGGCCATCGTCGTTGCCGCGGCCGTAATCGAGCGCGCGGGCGCCGTACTCGTGACGCGGCGCCTGAAGGGCACGCATCTCGAGGGGCTGTGGGAATTCCCCGGAGGCAAGTGCGAGGCGGGAGAATCCATACGCGAGTGCCTGATTCGGGAGATTGCCGAAGAGCTCGCCGTGAGGGTCGTGCCGCGGGAGACCATGCTCGTGACCACGCACGTCTATCCCGAAAAGACCGTGGAGCTGCATTTCGTCGCGTGCGATCTCGACGGCGAGCCCGCGCCGCAGCAGGGACAGCAGATGCAATGGATCGCGCGCGCGGACATCGACACGCTGGAGTTTCCCGCCGCCGACGCGGCGCTGATCGCGCAGCTCAGGACGAAGTGATGGTGACGGAGCGGCCGTCGGGCAGCGCGAAGAGCGCGTCGTCATCGTCGATGACGTCGCGGTGCAGGTAGCCGAGCGCGACAATCGCGCCGGCGTGCGGCGACCACACGGCGCTCGTCACCCGTCCCACATCGCGGCCGCCCGACGCGATGGGGGCGCCGGCCGGCGGCACCGCCCCTTCCCCGCCTTCGATTCGCAGCGACGCCAGCCGCTTGGCGACACGCCCGCCGCCGCGGTGCAGCACGCGGATGATCACCTCCTGCCCGACGTAACACCCCTTCGTGGTGCTGATGGCGCGATCGAGCAGGTTGGCTTCGAGCGGAATCGTGTCGGTGGTCATGTCGACCCCGAATTCCGGCCGGCCCGCTTCCACGCGCAGCACACGGCGCGCCTCGGGCGCCAGCGGCGCGGCGCGCTTCTCGAGTTCCGCGCGCAGGGCCGCGGCCAGCGGCGCGGGCACAATCGCGTCGGCGCCAGGCAAGCCGAGCTCATCGCTCTTCCAGGTGACGATGGAGGGATCGCCGGCGGCGCCAATGGCGTCGAGCGACGCGTCAAGCACGGCGCGCGCGCCGGGTCCGGTGACGCTGACGTGCGACGTAGCGGCCGACACGTCTTCGACCTCTGCCGCCTCGGAAAAAATCGATTTGTCGAGACGAACCGCGAGCGGCCCCGCGGAGTCTGAAGGTACCGCCATGAGCAGCGCGACCTCACTCGCTACGACGGTCATGTCGGTGATCATGCGGCCTTGCGGCGTCAGCAGCGCCGCGTACCGCGCGGTGCCCGGCGTGAGCGACTCGATGTCGTTGGTGAGCAGCGAGTGCAGGAACGATTTCGCGTCGCTGCCGGTCACGCGCACGCGGCCGCGATCGGTCCGCTCGTCGAACGCCGCCCCGTCCCGGGCCTCCTGATATCCTGAAACCATGCGTCTCGATCTTAATCTCGTCCTGGCTGGTGTCCTACTGGCCGCCGTGCCAGCCGGCGCCCAGACGCTGCCGGCGCCTGCCGAAGGGCCGGCCTCGTTCACCATCTTCGCGGGGTCCACGCCAATCGGCACCGAAGAGATGACGGTGTCGAAAATCTCGAATGGCTGGCGCGTGACGTCGAGCGGCAGCCAGCGCGCGCCCGCGCCGCTGGTCATCAACACCTTCGAGCTGACGCTCGCGTCGGACTGGCATCCGCGCGAGCTGAAGATTGACGCGCTGCTGCGCGAGCAGCCCATTTCGTCGACGACGACCTTTGGCGTGACGTCGGCCGTGACCGACTATCTGCAGAACGGCCAGCGCGCTTCGGTGACGCATCAGATTTCCCCGCGCACCATCGTGCTGCCCAACGCCTTCTACGCGGCGTACGAAGTGCTGGCGGCGCGCCTTGGATCGGCTGCGGCCGGATCCGCGCTGAAGATTTTCGTCGTGCCGCAGGCGGAAATCGATGCGGTCGTCCGCTCGATCAGCGAGCAGAAGATTTCCACCACCGACGGCACGGTGGCGCTCAAGCGGTACGAGCTCGCCATTCAGAACCCGGGGCGCGAGTTGCCGGTCACCGTTGACGTGGACGCGCGCGGCCGGCTCGCGCGCGTGGTGATTGCGGCCGCCGGCCTCAGCGTGGTGCGCGACGATCTCGCCACGGTGTCCGCGCGCGCCGAGATCTACCGCAACCCGACCGACGAGAATGTCTTCGTGCCGGCCAACGGCTTCAACCTGGCCGCCACCATCACCTGGCCTGCGCCAGCGGCAGCCAGGGCGCCGGCCGTGGTGCTCATCGGCGGCGCCAACGCGCCCAACCGTGACGAATCGATCGCGGGCGTGCCCACGTTCGGCCGTCTTGCGGGGGAGCTCGCGAAAGCGGGCTTCGTCGTGCTGCGGTACGACCGTCGCGGCGTCGGCCAGAGCGGCGGACGCCCCGAGGCGGCCACCATCGACGACTACGCCGATGACGCCCGCGCGGCGATCACCTGGCTGTCGAAGCGCAAGGACATCGACAAGGACCGCCTGGCCGTCGTGGGGCACCACGAGGGCGCCGCGATCGCGTTGATTGCCGCGTCGCGCGAGAAGAAAGTGAAGGCCGCGGTGCTGCTCGGCGGCCCCGGCACCAGCGGATACGACCTGATTCTCGAGCAGCAGCAGAGCGTGCTTGGCCGGATGCAGCTCGATCAGGCCGAGCGCGACGCCCGCATCGCGACGCAGCGGCGGCTGATGGATGCGGCGCTCACGGGCCGCGGATGGGAAGGCGTCGATCCGCAGCTGCGCGCGACCGTCGATACGCCGTGGTTCCGCAGCTTCCTGACGTTCGATCCGGCGGCGGTCATGAAGCAGGTCAAACAGCCGCTGCTCATCGTGCGCGCCTCAGGCGACGCCGAAGTCGCGCCGCATCACGCCGACACCCTGCTCGCGCTCGCGAACGCGCGGAAGAAAGTCGCGCCGTCCACCATCGTCACGATCGAGGGGGACGGTTTCGCGCCTGGATCGGCCGCCGCGATCGCCTCATTCCTGAAGCAGACGCTCGGTCTACGATAGACTCTTCGCGCGTCATGAGTGCAACCGTCGGAGTTCCCAAGGAAACCGCGCCCGGCGAGCGCCGCGTCGCGATCGTGCCCGCTGTCGTCGCGTCCATCCGCAAAGCCGGCTTCGACGTCGCCGTCGAACGCGACGCCGGGCGCGAGGCCGGATTTCCCGACGCCGACTACGAAAAGCAGGGCGCGCGCCTGACGGATCGCGCGGGCGCCTTCGCCGCCGACGTCGTGCTGCAGGTACGGACGTCGGCCGCGAACGCCGACAGCGAGGCCGACCTCGCCGCCTATCGCGCCGGCCAGACGGTCATCGGATTCAGCGATCCCCTCTCGAATGCCGACGGCGCGCGGAAGATGGCGTCACGCGGCGTGACCAGCTTCTCGATGGAGCTGATGCCGCGCATCACGCGCGCGCAGAGCATGGACGCGCTGTCGTCGATGGCCACCATCGCCGGCTACAAAGCCGTGCTCGAGGCCGCCGTCGCCGCGCCGCGGCTGTTCCCCATGCTCACGACCGCCGCCGGCACGATCTCGCCCGCGCGCGTGTTCGTCATCGGCGCCGGCGTCGCCGGCCTCATGGCGATCGCCACCGCCCGCCGTCTCGGCGCGCGCGTCGAGGCGTACGACGTGCGGCCCGCCGCCAGGGAACAGGTCATGAGCCTGGGCGCCCGGTTCGCCGAGCTGCCGCTCGAAACGACAGGCGCCGAAGACAAGGGCGGCTACGCCGTGGCGCAGGACGAGGCGTTCTATCGCCGTCAGCGCGACATGATGATGAAGTGGGTCTCCGGCTCCGACATCGTCGTCACCACCGCCGCCGTGCCCGGGCGCAAGTCGCCCGTGCTCATCACCGCCGACATGGTGGCCGCGATGCCCGCCGGCTCGGTCATCGTCGATCTGGCCGCGGAACGCGGCGGCAACTGCGAGCTCACGAAGGCGAACGAGACCGTGGACGCGCATGGCGTGACGATTCTCGGCCCCACGAATCTGCCCGGCACCGTGCCGCACGACGCGTCGCAGATGTACGCGCGCAACATCACCACGTTCCTGCTGCACCTCGCGCGGCGCGACAAGGGTGACGAAAGCCCCGCGCGCATCCGGCTCGAGCTCGACGATGAGATCACGAAGGAGACGCTGGTGACGCGCGACGGCGCGGTCGTGCACGAGCGGATCACGTGATGTGGGTGCTGCGCGCCGACGGCCTCGCCGACAAGCCTGAAGGCAAGACGTTCCGGTTGTCCGACGGATCGATCAAGACGGTGGGCCGCGCCACGCGCGCGGACTTCATCGTGGACGCGCCGCTCGTGTCGCGCGTGCACTGTCGCCTCACGGCCGACAAGTCAGGTCAGCTGATCGTCGAGGATCTGGACAGCACGAACGGCACACACATCAACGGCAAGCGCATCACGCGCGCGATCGCACAACCAGGCGATCAGCTGGGTGTTGGCCAGGTTGTTCTGACCGTGTCGCGTAACGACAACGTCTAGCGCGTCAAGAACGGGTTCGTTCGCCGCTCCTGCCCAATCGTCGTCGACGGCCCGTGCCCTGAGTGCACGGGCGTCGCGTCCGGGAATCCCAGCAACACGTCGTGGATCGACCGCATCAGCGCGTCGTGATTGCATCCGGGAAGATCCGTGCGGCCGATGGATCCTGAAAACAGCGTGTCGCCGACAAACAGCTCGTGCGCCTCGCCCGACGGCATGCGAACGGCAGGTGTCGACGGGCTGACCGCCAGGCACACGCCGCCCGGGCAGTGTCCGGGCGTGTGCAGCACGTCGATCGCGAAATTTCCAAACGACAGCGTCGCGCCGTCCTCGTAGTAGCGATCGACGGGCGGCGGCTGCTCTACGTGCAAGCCGAACATCTGTCCCTGCTGCACCACCGCGTCGTACATCTGCTGATCGTCGCGATGCAGATACACGGGCGCCTTGAAAGCATCGCGCGCGGCCCTGACGCCGGTCACGTGATCCAGATGCGCATGGGTCAGCAGAATGTGCGTGACGTTGAGCTCATGCTGTTTGACGGCGGCGATCAGATCGGCGACCTCATCACCCGGATCGATGACCACCGCGGCGCGGGTGACGGGGCAGCCGAGCACGAAGCCGTTTTTCATGAAGGGCGGCGCGGCCGCCGCCTCGAAAATCATCGCTTGAGCCATCTCTTCTCCGATTCTCGCATTGATCCGGTAAGAGGAGTTCCATGGCACAACCTTACGTTTCAGCCGTTCGCGAGCATCACAGCCTGCTGGCCGCCGTTGAAAAGCGCGCGCTCGTGCGGATGGCCTCGCGCATCCCCGCGCGGTTCAATTCCGATCACCTGACGGCGCTGGCGGGCCTGTCCATGGCAGGCGCCGGCGCAAGCTTCTGGCTGGCGTCGTGGTGGCCGCCGGCGCTGGGGCTCGTCGTCCTGTTCCTGGCGCTCAACTGGTTTGGCGACAGTCTCGACGGCACGCTGGCCCGCGTGCGCAGGCACGAGCGGCCCCGCTACGGCTTCTATGTCGATCACGTGCTCGATGCGGCGGGCATCCTGGTGCTGCTCGGCGGTCTCGTGCTTGGCGGCTTCAGTTCGGCGGTCGCGATGCTCGCGTTTCTCGTGGCCTATTACCTGCTGTCGATCGAGGTCTATCTCGCAACGCACGCGCTCGGCCGCTTTCACATGTCGTTCTGGCGCATCGGCCCGACCGAGCTGCGCATTCTGCTCGCGGCCGGCACGCTCAAGCTGCTGTGGGGCGCCGACGTCACGCTGCTCGGCCAGACCATGAAGCTGTTCGACGTGGGCGCATGGATGGGCGCCGCGGGGCTGCTCATCACGGCAGGCGTCGCGGCCGTGCGGCACACGCGGGAGCTGTATGCGGCCGAGCCGCTGCCCGCGCGCGTTACAATCGGCTCGTGATCGCCGCGTTCGTCGACGACCTGCTGTTTCGCTCGAAGATTCGCGCCGTCGCCTCGCACACCGGGGCGACGGTTTCCTTTTTGCGCGAGCCGTCCGGCGTGGCGCTGGCCGGCGCGCGCATGGCGATCGTGGATCTCGACGGCGCCGCGGCCATCGAGACCGTCGCCGCCATCGCGGCCGCGCAACCTGCCCTTCGCATCGTCGGCTTTGTCTCGCACGTGCATGCCGAGCGCATCCGCGATGCGCGCGCAGCTGCCCCCATCGAAGTGATGGCGCGCTCGGCGTTCGTCAACGCCCTCCCCGACCTGCTGGCGCTCTGACCTCATGCTTTCCTCAGACGTCGTCGCCGCCGCCGCGCGCCTTCGCGGACGCGTCGTAAGAACCCCGATGGCGCGATCCGCGTGGCTGTCGCAGGCATCGGGCGCGGACGTCTGGCTGAAACTCGAGCATCAGCAGCTGGAGGGCTCCTTCAAGACGCGCGGCGCCCTCAACGCGCTGATGCTCGCGGATGTACCGCGCGCGGTGACGGCGTCGGCAGGCAATCACGGGCGCGCGATGGCGTATGCGGCGCGCGAGCTGGGTGTCGAGCTCACGGTATTTACGCCGAAGACGGCACCCCACGCAAAGCTCGATCCGATTCGGCGGCATGGCGCGCGGCTCGAACTGTGCGCGAGCTACGACGAGGCCGAGACGATGGCGCTCGCATTCGCGCGCGAGCATGATCTGCCTTACATCTCGCCGTACAACCACCCTGACGTGATCGCAGGCGCGGGCACCGTCGGCCTTGACGTGCTCGAAGATCTGCCAGGCCTCGACGCGCTGATTGTGCCGGTGGGCGGAGGTGGCCTGATCAGCGGTGTCGCGCTGGCGGCCGCGTCGACGCCGGAGCCGCCATCCGTGCGCGGCGTCGAGGCTGCGGCATCGCCGGTGTTCACGAGCGCGCTCGCTGCCGGACGCCTGATCGAAGTCGAAGTCTCGTCGACGCTTGCGGACGGCCTTGCCGGCAACGCCGAACCTGGCAGCATCACCTTTGACCTGATTCGCGATCTCGGCGTGCCGGTGTGTGCGGTGACTGAGGATCAGATCGCGACGGCCATGCGCGGCCTCGTGAGCTTCGAGGATCAGACCGTGGAAGGCGCCGGCGCCGTGGGTGTGGCCGCGCTTCTGGCGGGGGCGTTCGACCTGCAAGGGACGCGCGTCGCGGTCATCCTCTCAGGCGGCAACGTCGACCCCGGACGCCTGCGGGACCTAGGCCAATAGAAACCACGCGCCGAGCGCGAGCAGCACCAGCGCCAGCAGCGCCCACAGCACCACCGACTTGCCTGATGCCGCAGCCATGGGCGGCGCGGCATCGGCGCGTGCTTCGAGCATGGCCGACACGCTGCGCAGCTCCGCCGCGAGCGTGGCTGCCGCCTGAAAGCGCCGCGGATGATCCGGCCGCGTGCGCTCGATGATCGCGCGCAGATCGTCGGCCCACTGCGCGCGCGGCAGGTGGGTGCCCGTCATCGACGACAGCAGCGCGCCGAGGGCACTGATGTCGTCAGTGGGATCGGGCGCGATCGCCAGCCACCGCGTCAGCCCCGCATCGAGCAGCTTCGCCTGGCCGCGCGGCGTGATCACGATGTGCTCGCCGTCGACGGCTCCGTGCGTGAGATCCCCCGCATGCAGCTCCGCCAGGCCGTCGGCCACCTGAATGGCGATGGCCACCGCCAGCCGCGCGTTGAGCGGCGTGCCGCCGAGCGTGGCCGCGAGCGTGCGTCCCTCCACGTGCTCGTGCGCGAGCGCCAGATCCGGTCCCTCGTCAACGATGTCGTAGAGAGCGGCGATGGCGGGATGCGAAACGGCGGCGGCCTTCTGCGCGTCGGCCACGAGGGCCGCGCGCTTGGCATGATCTTCCGCGATGTGCGGATGCACGAGCCTCACCATGGCGGTGCGGCCGCGTGCGGTGTCGCGCGCGCGAAAGGTCTCGCCAATCCGATCTTCGCCGGTTCGCTCCAGCAGACGATAAGGCCCGGCACTCTCGCGCATCACCGGCGATTATACTTTTCGATCTGAAGCCCTCGTCACGGCCCGGTCTCGTCGCGCGCAATCGCAACTTCCGGCTGCTCTGGTTCGGGCAGCTCGTCAGCCAGCTCGGCGACTGGTTCAACATGGTCGCCGTCTATGCGCTGCTGTACGAGCTGACGCAATCACCCACCGCCGTGGCGGCGATGATGGTCGTCCAGTACCTCCCCGTCGCCATCGTCGGCCCACTGGCCGGCGTGATCGTGGACCGCCACGATCGGCAGCGGATCATGGTGGGCGCGGATCTGCTGCGCGGCTTCGCCGTGCTGGGATTGCTGCTCGCCGACACGCCGTCGACGGTCTGGATCGCCTACGCGGCCATCGGCGTCTCGATGGCGGCAAGCGGCTTCTTCGAGCCCGCGCGCTCGTCGACCATCCCGATGGTCGTCGACAAGGACGATCTCGTCACCGCGAATGCGCTGTCGACGGCGAGCTGGTCGGCGATGCTGGCGATTGGCGCGTCGCTCGGCGGGCTCGTGGCCGCGGTCGCGGGGCGCGACACGGCGTTCCTGCTCAACTCGCTGTCGTTCTTCGTCTCGGCGGCGTTGATCGCGGGCATCCGCATGCCGGCGCGGCAGCCTCACGAGTCGCATGGCGGCTTCCGCGATCTGCTCGAGGGACTCTCGTACATGCGCGCGCACCCGGCCGTCGGGTCGGTGGCGCTGGTCAAAGGCGGCTGGTCCATCGCCGGCGGCGCGCTGCTGCTGCTCACGGTGTTCGGCGAGCGCATCTTTCCGGTGGGAGGCAGCGCCGACGCGGGCATCGGCGTGCTGTATGCCGCGCGCGGCGTGGGCGCGGCAGGCGGCGCGCTGGTCGTCAACCGTCTGATCGGACGCGATCCGCGGCGCCTCAGGCGCGCCATCGGGCCGTCCTATTTCGCGGCGGGCACCGCCTACGCGACGCTCGCGATTGCGCCGAACATCTGGTCCGCCGCCGCCACCGTCGTCGCGGCGCACGTGTTTGGATCGCTGCTGTGGGTGGCGAGCAGCGTGCTGCTGCAGATGTCGGTGCCCGACCGCTATCGCGGCCGCGTGTTCGCAGCGGAATTGTTTGCCGTCACGCTGATGCAGGCCGGCATCAGCTTCGCCACCGCCACCGCCATGGAGGCGCTGGCCATCGACCCGCGCGTGATGGCGCTCATCATCGGCGGCGTCATGTGGCTGCCCGGCATCGCGTGGCTGCTGTTCGCGCCGCGCGTGTCGGAGATTGCGCCTACTTCGGCTTCGACGGCCTGATCTCGACGCGGCTGGCCAGCGCGCGCTTGTGACTCGTCACAAGGCCGAGCACGACTTCCGCGATGTCATCGCCGGTCAGCTTCCAGTCGGCAGGCTTGGCGCCCATGAAGTTGAACTCCGTGTTCACCGACCCGGGCATGACGTACGACACGCGGATGTCGTGCTGCCGCACGTCCTGCATCAGCGCCTCGCTGAACGCATTGAGCCCCGCCTTCGACGCGCAGTACGCGGCGCCGCCCGCAAACCAGTTCTTCCCCGCCAGGCTGCTGATGTTGACGATGTAGGCGTGGGCGCTTTTGCGGAGGTAGGGCAATGCGGTGCGGGCACAGTAGAAGGCCCCCGTGAGGTTGGTGTCGATCACGGTGTGCCAGTCTTCGACACGCATTTCGTCGATCGGCCCGAACGCGCCGACGCCCGCGTTGTTGACGAGCACGTCGATGCCGCCGAAGCGAGCCGCCGTTTCCTGCATGAGCTGCTCGACGGCCGCCAGCTCGCGAACGTCCGTGCGGCTGGCAAAGACGGAGCCGCCGCCTGAGCGAATCGTCTGTTCGGCCGCGGCCAGGGCCTGTTCGTCGCGGCCCGTAATGGCGACATTCGCGCCGGCGCCGGCAAATGCCGCGGCAATGGCGAGCCCGATGCCTTTCGAGCCGCCGGTCACGACCGCGGTGCGGCCCTTCAGTTGAGCGTGCGTATCCATCCCCATAGAATATGACCTCCCATGCTCGTCATCATCGGAGCCGGCGACACGGCCGGCGCGATCGCTCAACGCGCGGCCTCGCGCGAGCGGTTTCGCGATATCCGGATGATTGAGGAAGGTCCCGCGTCCGAAGCGCCGCCCGGCAGAAATGTTGCGGAGGGCAAGGCGCTCGACATCAGGCAGGCGGGGCCCGTCGACGGGTACGACACGAGGCTCAGCGGGCACACGTCACTCGACGCCGCGGCGGGTGCGTCGGTCGTCGTGATTGCCGATCGCATGGGCGGCGCGGAATGGGAAGGCGACGCCGCGCTCTCGATGCTGGCGCGCCTGCTGCCGATGATTGGCGTCGCGCCGATCCTGTTCGCGGGCGCGAATCAGCTGTGGCTGATCGAAGCGGCGCATCGCGAGTTGAAGGTGCCGGCCTCTCGCATGGCCGGCTCGGCGCCCATCGCGCTCGAGGGCGCGCTTCGCGCGCTTGCCGCGATCGCGTGCGATCGATCGGCTACCGGCGTGCATCTGCATGCGTACGGCCGGCCGCCCTCACGCATCGTGATCGGATGGAGCGCCGCGGTGGCTGATGGCTCGCCGCTCGAGCATGTGCTTCCGCAGCCGCAGCGCGTCGCGATTGCCGATCGCGCGAAAGGCCTGTGGCCGCCAGGACCCACCGCGCTCGGCGCCGCCGCGGCCCGCGTCGCCGAAGCCTTCGCCGACGGCTCGCGCCGCGAGTTCACCTGCACCGTCACCGGCGACGGCACCGTGCTGCCCCGCGGCCTCGCCGCCGCAGTCCCTGTGACCTTCACGCGCGGCAGCATCCTTAAAGTAAATCGACCTGCCCTCTCGTCAAGAGAACAGGTCGAATTCGACAACGCGTGTAGCGCAGGCCTTTAGGCCTGCGGTCCGCCTACGCCGCCTGTCTGTGCAGCACCAGCCCGTCGGAAAACTCGCTGAGCCGCTCGCGCAGCATCATGCGGCCGCGGTGCAGGCGCGACTTCAGCGTCTGCGTCTTCACCTTCAGCACCTGACTCGCTTCTTCCGTGCTCAGGCCCTGGATGTCGCGCAGCACCACCGGCACGCGGTACACGTCGGGCAGCTCCGTCAGCGCCTGCGCGAGCGCGTCGCGCAGCTGCGCGCGCATCACCGCGTCGTCGCCCAGCCCTGACCAGTCGGGCACGTCAAACGGCTCGGGCGCGGAGGCATCCTTCGTGAGATCGGCCTGCAGCACTTCGAGCGGGCGCGAATATTTCGAGTTGCGCAGCCGCGACATGGCGGTGTTGAACGTGATCCGGTAAATCCACGACGAGAGCGCGGAATCGCCGCGGAACGCCTCGATGCGGCGCACGACCTTCATCATGACGTCCTGGGCCACTTCCTCGGCGTCTTCCCAGCTCTTCATGTAGCGGAACGCGAGCTGGTGAATCATCGGCCCGTAAATCCGCGCCAGCTGATCCGCCGCATCCTTCTCACGCCGCTGCAGCCGCCCGATCAGCTCCTGATCGAGCTCCGATTTGAACATTCAGGGCCTCCACTAGTGAGAACACGTGGGGGCGCCGCTTTATTCCCGGAAGACGTTCCGGAACGCGAGTTCCACTGCGGATTCGACCTCGGCCATGGGCACGTCGCGTCCCAGCAGGCGGTCCATCGAGGTGACGCCGCGGTCCTGGATGCCGCAGGGCACGATGAGGTCGAAATGGGAGAGGTTGGTGGCGACGTTCAGCGCGAAGCCGTGGCTGGTGATCCAGCGGGAGATGCGCACGCCAATCGCCGCGAGCTTGTTCTGGTCCACCCAGATCCCCGTGAGACCGGGCACGCGCCCGGCGGTGATCCCGAACGCCGCCACCGCGTCGATGAGCGCCTGCTCGATGTCGCGCACGTACTTGTGGACGTCGCGCCGGTGGGGATTGAGGTTGAAGATGGGATAGCCGACCAGCTGCCCGGGACCGTGATAGGTCACGTCGCCGCCGCGGCCCGACTGAAACAGACCAACGCCTTCGGCGGCCAGCTGCGCGTCGGTGGCGAGAATGTTGGTGCGCGTGTTGCGCGCCTTCACGCCCAGGGTGATGACGGGCGGATGCTCGAGCAGCAGCAGCACGTCGCCGATCTCGTCGCGCCGGCGCTGCTCGACGAGATCGGCCTGGAGGTCGAGCGCGTCCTGATAGCCGACCGTGCCGAGTCTCCTGACCTCCACGCGTTCACCAACAACCAGCAACCAACAGCCAGCAACCTAGGCTTCGAAGTTCTCGAGCCGCTCCTTGAGATACGCGAGGAACTTGCCGGCTTCGGCGCCGTCAATCAGCCGGTGATCGTAGCCGAGCGTGAGGTGACACACCGGATGCACCGCAATCGCGTCGTCGATCACGACGGGGCGCTTGTCGATGCTGCCGACGCCGAGAATGGCCACCTGCGGCTGGTTGATGACCGGCAGTCCGTACAGCGCGCCGAAGATGCCCGGGTTGGTGATCGTGAACGTGCCGCCCTGCACTTCCTCGGGATTGAGCTTCTTCGACCGCGCACGCGCCGCGAGGTCGGCAATCGACCGGCTGATACCCAGCAGGTTGCGCTCGTCGGCGTTCCTGATCACCGGCACGAGCAGGCCGTTGTCGAGCGCGACGGCGATGCCGAGGTTGATGTCGCGCTTATAGATGATGGTGTCGCCGTCGATCGACGCGTTGACGAACGGGAACTGCCGGATGGCGTCCACGGTGGCCGCCGCGATGAACGACGTGAACGTCAGCCTCGCGCCGGCGGCGTCGTACTCGGCCTTGAGCTTCTCGCGCAGCTTCGAGATGCGGTGGAAGTCCACCTCGTACACGCTGTAGACGTGCGGCGACGTGGCCATGCTGTAGACCATGTGCTCGGCAATCTTCTTGCGCATCACCGACATCTTCTCGACGCGCACGTTCTCGCCGGGCGCGAATGCCGGGATGCTGGGCGTGCCGAGCGCGGCCGGCTTGCCCGCCGGGCTACCCGTGGACGCCGCGGCAGCCGCCGGAGCGGCAGTCGGGACCGGCGCGCCAAGGATGTCCTTCTTCGTCACCCGCCCGCTGATGCCGGTGCCCTGCAGCGTCGTGATGTCGATGCCCTTCTCCGCCGCAATCCTGCGGACGACCGGCGACGACTTCGTGCGCCGCAGCTCCTCCACGGTCGTGGGCGCGGTGGCTGCCGTGGCTTGAGTGGTTGCGGGGGCCGTGGCTTCGGCGGGTTTGGTGTCCGTGGGCTGAGAAGCCGCCGGCTTGTCCTCCGTAGCAGCCGGAGCGCTCGGGGCTGCGGAGGAGGACTTCTCCCCCGCCGCGCCAATCACCGCCACGACACTGTTGACGGGAACAGTCTCGCCTTCCTTGACGCGGATCTCGAGCACCACGCCGGCCGAGGGCGACGGAATTTCGGCGTCCACCTTGTCGGTGGAAATCTCGAACAGCGGCTCGTCGCGATCGACGGCGTCGCCCACCTTCTTGATCCAGCGGACGATCGTGCCTTCGGCAATCGACTCGCCCATTTGCGGCATGAGAACTTCGTTGGCCATATCTCTTCAGCTCGTTCGGCAGTCGCCGATCAGGAATGGATGGCGCCGCCGTGGACGGCGTGCGCGGCTTCCCCCATGGCCTCCGACATCGTCGGATGCGCATGGATGGTGCGGATGATTTCCTCGACGGTGCACTCAGTGCGCAGCGCGATGCCGGCGGCGGCCACCAGTTCGGTGGCGCGCGGCCCGATCATGTGCACGCCGAGCACCTCGTCGTACTTCTTGTCGGCCACGATCTTCACGAAGCCGTCGGTTTCGCCCGCGATCTTCGCGCGGCCGAGCACGCCGAACGGGAACGTGCCGACGATGACGTCGAAGCCGCGCTTCTTCGCTTCCTGCTCGGTGAGGCCGATGCTGCCGATCTCCGGATCGCAGTACGTGCAGCCGGGCACGTGGTCGTAGTTGATCGCCGGCGGCGACTGGCCCACGATGCGCTCGGCGAGCACGATGCCTTCGGCCGACGAGAGATGCGCCAGCTGCGGATGTCCGGGCTGGTCGAAGGTGATGACATCGCCGATCGCCCACACGCCGGGCACGCCGGTCGAATAGTCGGGCGACACCTTGACGTAGCCGCGTTCGAGCTTGAGGCCGGCTTCCTCGGCGCCGAGTCCCGCCGTCACCGGGCCGCGGCCCGTCGCGACGAGCAGCTTGTCGACTTCGAGAGTCGACACCTTGCCGTCCTTCTCGAGCGTCAGCGTCACGCCGCCGGCGCCCGCTTTCGCGCCGGTCGCCTTCGTGCCGGTCATCACCTTGATGCCCTGCTTCCTGAACACCTTCTCGAGCTCCGCCGACACGGCCTCGTCTTCAACCGGCACGAGGCGCGACAGCAGCTCGATGATGGTGACGTCGCTGCCGAAGCGCCGGAAGATGGACGCGAACTCGACGCCAACCGCGCCGCTGCCCATGATGGCCAGCCGCTTCGGCACCTCGGGCAGATGAATGGCCTCGTCGCTCGTGATGATCGTCTTGCGATCGATCTCGATGCCGGGCACGCTGCGCGGCTGTGATCCGGTCGCCACGATCACGTGCTTGGCGTTGAGGGTCTGCGCGCCCTTGCCCTGCGCGGAGTCGAAGGGCTGGACGTCGACCTTGCCCTTGCCGGCCAGGCGGCCGGTGCCGCGAATCCAGTCGATCTTGTTCTTCTTGAACAGGAACTCGATGCCCTTGGTCAGGCCCTTGACGACCTTGTCCTTGCGGGCATGCACCTTCGGCATGCTGATGGACGGCGTGGCGCCGCCGATGTCGATGCCCCACTCGGCCGCGTCCTGCGCCACTTTCAGCGCATGCGCGTGCTCGAGCAGCGCCTTGGTGGGAATGCAGCCCCAGTTCAGGCACGTGCCGCCGAGCGACGGCTGCTTTTCCACGACCGCCACTTTCAGGCCGAGCTGCGCCGCCCTGATGGCGGCGACATAGCCGCCCGTGCCGGCCCCGATGACAACCACGTCGTAGGTGCTCACAACAAGCGATGGTATCGCAGGTCAGGTATCCTTAGGGGGACTGGCCCCAGCAGCCATGCGCAAGCAGAAAACCGTGCTCATCGTCGACGACGACCAGGGGATGCGCGACACGCTCGCCGCAATCCTCCGGAAGGACTATCGCGTGCTCACGTCGGCGAGCGGCGAAACGGCGCTGGGCGTGCTGCGGCGCGAAGACATCGACCTGATGCTGCTCGACGTGCGGCTGCCGGGCATCTCGGGCTTCGAGGTGTTGCGGGTCGTCAAAGAGAACTACGCGATGGTGGAAGTCATCATGATTTCCGCCATTGCGGAAGTCGAAACGGCCGTGCAGGCCATGAAGCACGGCGCGTATCACTACATCAACAAGGACTTCGAGTACGACGCGCTGCGATCGCTCGTGCACAACGCCGCCGAGCGGCAGGATCTGAGCCGCCAGGTGATCGCGCTCTCGGCGCAGGTTGCCGAGCAGACCGAGCGCGACTTCCTGATCGGCCCCAGCCTGCAGATGCGCGACATCGTCGATCTGGTCGGCAAGGTGGCGAAGCTGTCGGCCACGGTGCTGATTCTGGGCGAGAGCGGCACCGGCAAGGAGCTGCTCGCGCGGCTGATTCACAAGGAGTCGGGACGCGCCGATGGGCCGTTCATCGCCGTGAACATGTCGGCGATTCCGCACGAGCTCGTCGAGAGCACGCTGTTCGGGCACGAGCGCGGATCGTTCACGGGCGCGCACCGCCAGCAGCTGGGCAAGTTCGAGCTGGCCGCGGGCGGCACGTTGTTTCTCGACGAGATCGGCGACCTGCGGCTCGACCTGCAGGCGAAGCTGCTGCGCGCGATTCAGGAAGGCGAGATCGAGCGCGTGGGCGGCAGCAAACCGATCAAGACCGACTTCCGGCTGATCGTCGCGACGAACGTCGACCTCGAGAAGGCGGTCAAAGAGGGCCGCTTCCGCGACGATCTGTACTACCGCATCAACGTGATTCCGATCCGCATGCCGCCGCTGCGCGAGCGCATCGAGGATCTGCCCGAGCTCGCGAAGTTCTTCCTCCGCCGCTGCAACACGAAGTTCCGGAAGAACGTCTCGGCGATCGAGCCGTCGACGCTGCGCGTGCTGGCGTCGTACTGGTGGCCGGGCAACATCCGCGAGCTCGAGAACCTGATCGAACGGCTGGTGGCGGTGTCCGACAAGGACACGATTGGCGACGAGGACCTGCCGCTGGAGTATCACTTCGCGCAGTTCGACGCGCAGCCGACCGGCAGCCCGGATCTGTTCCAGCAGGCCTGCGACACCTTCGAGCGCAACTTCATCCTGCGCGCGCTGGAGCGGTCGGACTGGAACGTGGCGGGGACGGCCCGGTATCTCGGCATGCCGCTCAGCACGCTGAAACACAAGATGGGCCGCCTCGAGATTCGCGAGCTCGCCCGCCGCCTCCGGAACGTCTAAGACAGGGTCGTGCCTGTTTTTCACACGGGTTTACAGTTCGGCTAATCCATTGGCCGTACGGTCGGCTGGTTGGCCGATCTGGCGTATAGTGGCGCGTCGGCCGAGGCCCGCCAGCCCCCGGAATTGCTGCACGGGCCGATCGACGTACTCTCGTCTTTTCATCACTTTAGCGACCGCATGGCGCGAGTGCTCCCCCTTCTGCGCAGTGCCGCCGGCGCGCGTTCCGAAGCCGGAACGCCGGTTGCACTGTTAATCCGCCGGCCCGTTCCGGGCCGATTCATCCCGCGTGTGCCGTTCCCCTCCGCTGCCTGCCATGGGCATGCTCGAGGTGTCTGTGTGCGCTTGACAGGGTCAGGCCGTGGTCTGTCCCGATGTGTTCAGGAGTTTGTGTAATGCAGCCATCGATGTTCAACGTGCAGGTGCCGGTGCCCGGCCGCGACGAGGTGTTCCTGATGAACACCTTCACCGATGCGCAGCTGATGGTCTCCACCGACGTGGCGTCACTGCTCGCGCAGGCGGCCGAGCGGCCCTCCGACAGCCTGAGCGATGACGAGCGGCAGGCGCTCGAGTCGCTCGCCGAGCATGGGTTTCTGGTGCCCGATCGCACAACGGAGCGCGCGAAGCTCGAACAATTTTTCCGCGACGTGCGCGAAGACACCAGCCAGCTGCGCATCACCGTGCTGACGACGCTGCAGTGCAACTTCGCGTGCGACTACTGCATCCAGGGCGACCACGGCGACTACAACAAGAACGCGACGAAGATGTCGCTCGAGCGCGCCGCGGAGCTCGTGGCGTGGGTCGAAACGCGTCTCGACGCCGTGAAGCCGTCGCGTTTCGTGCTGACGCTGTTTGGCGGCGAGCCGCTGCTGAACCTGCCGGTGTGCTATTTCCTGGCCGAGGAGCTGTGGAAAGTCACGCAGGCGCGCGGCGTCGAGATGCTCGTCAACGTCATCACGAACGGGCTGCTGCTGACTGACGAGGTCGTCGATCGCCTCGCGCCCTATGGCCTGAATGGCATCAAGGTCACGCTCGACGGCGATCGCGAGGCGCACAACCGCATGCGCCCGCTGCGCGGCGGCCAGGGCACGTTCGACAAGATCATCGCGAACGTGCGGAAGGTGTCGTCGAAGGTGCGCATCTCCATTGGCGGCAACTTCGACGCGGCATCGGTCGACAGTTATCCGGCGCTGCTGGATTTTCTTGCCGAGCAGGAATTCGCGCCGCGCATCTCCCGCGTGGCGTTCAAGCCGGTCATCAAGCCGTCGCCGCCGAAGAACATCATTCCGCTCATGGCGGTGGGCGACAGCGGCAAGCCGCTCGGCGGCGCGTGCATGACGGCGGCCGGCTCGGGCATCGGCAGCGGCAAGGCCTCGAGTGTCTGCGACAACTGTCATTTCGTCGACGACCAGATGATTCACCTCATGGAGGAAACCCAGAAGCGCGGGTTCCCCACCATGGACGGCGTGCACATGGGGCCGTGCGAAATTCACAAGCGCAACGCGCACACCATCGGGCCCGAGGGCGCGCTCTATGCGTGTCCGGGCTTCGCGGGCGAGCGGCAGCAGTCGGTGGGCAACATCCACGGCGTGCGCGACGTCGTGCAGGCCGAGACGGCGAGCAAGTACGACGCGCTGGCCGCGTGGAAGGAATGCGGCGACTGCGCGTTCATTCCCGTCTGCGCCGGCGGCTGCACGACGGCCGCGCATGCCGAGTTCGGCGACATCCAGAAACCCAACTGCCACATCGGCCTGTTCGAGGCCGGCGTCAAGGCCATGGCCATGAAGGCCGCGCAGGCGGCCTCCTAACAGATTGGCGCGGGATGGTCCCGCGCCATGTCAACGCACCACCACTCGATCACAAACAAAGGACAGATGCACATGACCAAGCACAAAAAAGGCACTGGCAAACCGAAGGCTGGAATCCTCCGCCCCTGGCTCGTCGACGTTCCCGTCGATCAGCTCCGCTAACCGCCGTTCGCATAACCAGAGACAGAGGAGACATCAGTCATGAAGCTCAACATCAAAGTCGTCAGCAAGGGTGGAAAGAATATCGGCGCAAACGTCTGCCCGTGGGTCATGGACGTTCCGCCCGAGAACAACGGCAAGTAACGCGCGATTAACAGCCCACAGGAGTTGATCATGAAAATTACAGTGATTGCCAAGGCCTCCACATCGCGTGTCGCCGCCAACGTCTGCCCGTGGGTGATGGACGTGCCACCCGAGACGACGCGGAAGTAAGGACACAAGCAGGCATGTCGCACATCGAGAGGGCGCCCATGCCCGGACGGATCCGCGTCTGGGTCGTGTTGGCGGCCGCCTGTCTGGCGGCCGTTGCGTGCGCCCCTCGCCCGGCGCCGGTGGAGACAGAGCAGATCGTCACCGTCGGCGTCGTTGCG
>JAKFEY010000070.1:0-27056 GCA_036675475.1 Vicinamibacterales bacterium | reverse complement strand
CTTCCAGGCGCCGATCTCCGCGCGCGTGGGCGTGAAGTTCATCTTCTAGTGCCCGTCATGCAGCAGCGCGCTGCATTTCGTTAGACTTGACGCCCCGCAGGCAGCGCCTGCGGGGCGTTTGTGTTTTGGGAGGCACATCATGCGCACCATCGCCATCGCGGTCATCATCACTCTGGCCCCTCTTGCCGCCGCGCCCGCCGCCGCCGGCACCCCGCAGACCCGCGCCGACCGCGCCCGCGCGGCCGTGCATTATCAGAACGGCTGGAAGCTCTATCGCGGCGAGGCGTGGGACGAGGCCGCGCGCGAGTTCCGGCGGGCGATCGAGTTCGACGAGAACTACGAGCTCGCCCACTACGGCCTCGGGCGCACCTACATGGCGCTCAAGCGCTATGTCGACGCCATCCAGGCGTATCGCGCGTCACGCAGTCTCTTTCTGCGGGCGGTCAGCGACCAGTACAACAACCAGCAGGAGCGGCGGCAGCGCCTTCAGGATCAACTGCGGCAGATCGACGAGCTGATACGCGAAACCGAACGCGGGCGCCAGACCGCCCAGTCGCAGAATCGCGTGCGGCAGCTGCAGGATCAACAGAGCCGCATCCGCCAGAACATGGACCGCGAGCTGGGCGCCACGCTCGACACCACGGTGCCGGCGTTTCTGTCGCTGGCGCTCGGCAGCGCGCACTTCCGCGCCGAGCAGTTCACCGAAGCGGAAGCGGAATACAAGGCCTGCCTCGAGGCCGACCCGCGCGCGGGCGAAGCCTGGAGCAATCTGGCCGTCATTTATCTGGTCACCAACCGCATTTCCGAGGCCGAACGCGCCGTCGCGGCGGCCGAGAAGGCGGGCTTTGCCGTGAACCCCGGACTCAAGGAGGAAATCGCGAGGCGGAAGAAGGGCTGACACGATCCTCCTTGTGTACTGGCCGCCCGTACCCTATAAAGGCCCATCCCTATTCGAATCGGCAGTCTTTGGAGGATGAGGCATGACTGATTTCAGGCGACGGGTACTACCAGCGATCCTCGCCCTGGCCCTGGCCACACCGGCCCTGGCGCAGGAAACACGCGGCTCCATCGAAGGAGTCGTCAAAGATGCGTCAGGCGGCGTGCTGCCGGGCGTCACGGTCGAAGCCAAGAACCGAAGCGGCGCCACCGCCGCGACGACCACGGATGAACGCGGCTTCTACCGCTTCCCCGCGCTTCCAGTCGGCACCTACACCGTTGTCGCCACCCTGCAGGGCTTCAACACCGCCCAGCGCGCCGACGTGCTGCTGACCATCGGCCAGCAGCTCAAGGCCGACCTCACGCTCACGGTGGGAACCGTCAGTGAAACGGTCAACGTCAAGGCCGAAGCGCCCATCGTCGACGTCAAGAAGAACTCGGTGTCGACCACCATCACGGCGGAAACGCTCGACCTGATTCCCAAAGGCCGCGACTTCCTCGACGCCATCACCGGCATTCCCGGCACCAACGACGTGTCGCGCGCCGGCGGCATCATGATCGACGGCGCGACGGCGACCGAAAACCGGTACGTCGTCGACGGCATGGACATCACGAATCTGCAGACCGGCGCGTCCGGCAAGCGCGTCATCGTCGACTTCGTCGACCAGATTCAGGTGCAGCGATCGGGCTACAGCGCGGAATACCGCGCCGCGACCGGCGGCGTGATCAGCGCGATCTCGAAGAGCGGCACGAACCGCTTCCGCGGCGAGCTGGGTCTCAACTACAGCGGCCCGACGCTCAACCGCACCCTGCAGGGCAAGGTGCGCCCGAGCCTGAACATCAGCCCGATCGACAACGAGACGCTCGAGTACATCTACGCGCCGCGCGTGCATGAGACATCGACGTTCGAGCCGGTCGCGCAGCTGAGCGGACCGATCCTGCAGAACAAGCTGTGGTTCTTCGGCGGGGTGGCGCCTTCGCGCACCACGCAGACGCGGACGGTGACCTGGGCCACCAAGAGTCCCGACTGGCCGGATACCCAGACGTTCGAGGACAAGGACAAGAGCGACCAGATCATGTACTCGATCACGGCGCAGGTGACGAACCGGCTGCGTGGCCGCTTCACCGGCAACCACGGCCGCAGCGACCCGGGCCTGTCGGTGCCGGGCTTCGACGCCGCCAGCGGCGTCAGCACCACCAACCCGCGCAACTTCAATCCGCAGCCGACCATCCGCACGTTTGGCGCGGCCGACAGCTACGGCGGCCAGTTCGACTGGACGGCCACCGATCAGCTGTTCGTCAACGTCACCGCGGGCTGGTATCAGGACAACGACTTCAGCGACGGCGGCGAGCCAAACATGGGCACGCGCCGGACGTTCGCGAACTCGAACCTGACCTATACCGCGGTGCCCGAGGAGTTCCGGCGGGCCAGCGGATTTGCCGACAGCGCCGTGAACACGTTCAACGAAGTGGACGCCAACAACCGCTTCAGCTTCAACCTGGATGCGACGACCTTCCGTCACTGGAAGGGCCAGCACTCGCTGAAAGTGGGTGTGCAGTACGAGCGCCTGCACAATACCGTGGACGAGGGACAGCAGTTCGCGAACATCTCGATCAACTGGAACCGCTCGTTCCAGCCGGCCGCCGGCGGACCGCCCGTCCGCGGCACGTACGGCTACTACACGGCCTCGCGCAGCTATACCGAGGGTGACGTCACGTCGCACAACGTCGGGCTGTTCCTGCAGGATCAGTGGAGCGTCAGCGATCGCCTGACGTTCAACTACGGCGTGCGCGCCGACCAGACGAACATCCCGTCGTACCGGCCCGAGAATCCCAGCCTGTCGTTCAGCTTCTCGGAGAAGATCGCGCCGCGCTTCGGCTTCGCCTACGACATCAAGGGCGACGCCCGCTGGAAGGCCTACGGCTCGTGGGGCGTGTTCTACGACATCGAGAAGCTGGACATGCCGCGCGGCCTCTGGGGCGCCGACCACTGGGTCCAGTACACCTACACGCTCGACACCTTCAACTGGCCGACGCTGGACTGCGCCGACACGTTCGGGTCCACTGGATGCCCGGGCACCCTGCTCGAGCGCCTGGATCGCCGTCACGTGTCGAACGAGATCAGCAACCTGCTGGTCGATCCGAACCTGAAGCCCATGAAGGCGCAGGAAGCGACGATCGGTCTCGAGCACGAGCTGTCGAACATCATGAGCCTCGGCGTGCGCTACACGCACAAGTGGCTCAATACGGCGATTGAAGACGTCGGCGTGCTCGATCCGGTGATCGGCGCCGAGATCTTCTACATCGCCAACCCGGGGGAAGGCATCGGCGAGTATCCGCTCGGCCGCGACCTGCCGCCCACGCCGAAGGCGAAGCGCGTGTACGACGCGGTCGACTTCACCTTCAATCGGCGCCTGTCGAACAACTGGTCGCTCAACTCGAGCCTGCTGTTCAGCCGCCTGTGGGGCAACTACACCGGTCTGTCGAACGGCCAGAGCGAGACCGGCCGCAACTCGCCGAACGTCACGCGTGCGTTCGACGGCCTGTTCATGTCGTACGACTCGAAGGGCAACGCCACCTACGGCCGCATGGGCACCGACCTGCCCGTGCAGTTCAAGGCGCTCGGCACGTACATGACCCCCTGGGGCACGTCGGTGGGCGTGGACTTCCGCGCCAACAGCGGCCTGCTGCACACGACGACGATGAACTACAAGTCGGTGCCGGTGCCGGTTGAGGGCTACGGCGATCTGGGACGCACGCCGTTCTTCAACCAGACCAACCTGCTCTTCAGCCACACGTTCCGCCTGCCGCGCGCCATGGCGCTCAACGTGCAGCTGAACGTCAACAACCTGTTCGATCAGGACATCGTGACGGCGCTCGATACGTCACCCTACCTCACGGGCAACCTGGCGTTCGCCGGAGGCGACACGGAGTTCTTCCAGGGCTTCGACTACCGGGCGATCATGGCGGGTATCAACGCCAGGACGCCGAGCGTCGGCAATCCCGATCCGCGCTACGGCAGCGGCAAGGGCACGTCGTTCCAGGGCGCGCGCAGCGTCCGCTTCTACGCACGTTTTCAGTTCTAAAGACGAAAGACGAACAGGAAGGCCGGCCCTTGGGGCCGGCCTTCCTGTTTTAAGACAGCCGCTCGAGGATGCGATCGAGCTCCGCGGCCGTGAAGGGTTTCGTGAGCAGCGTCACGCCGTGCTCGGCGGCGAAGGCGGCCACGTCGGCGCTGAGCGTGTCGCCGGTCATGAGGACGAAGGCGCGCGCGAGGCCGGGATGGCGCGCCTGCACTTCGGTAAACAGCACGCGGCCGCCGAGGCGCGGCATGCGCACGTCGCACAGCACGAGATCGAAACGCTCGTTCGTGAGCCGCCGCAGCGCGGCTTCGCCGTCTTCGGCCTGCGTCACCACATAGCCTCGCCGCTCGAGCAGGCGCGCCACCAGCCCCCGCACGCTCGCCTCATCGTCGACCACGAGCGCGCGCTGCGGGCCCTGCGCCGGCGCGGGCCGTTCCATCGCGGCCTCAGCAGGTTCGCCCGGCGGCGGGGCCGGGATGGCCGCATCGACGGCGGGCAGGACCAGGCGGAAGCACGCACCCGGCCCCTCGCGCAGCAGCTCCAGGCGTCCGCCGTGCGCCGCGGCGATGCCGTGGGAAATCGACAGGCCCAGGCCGGTGCCCTCGCCCACTTCCTTGGTCGTGAAGAACGGCTCGAAGATGCGGTGCCGCAGGTGCGCCGGCACCCCGGGTCCGGTGTCGCGAACCTCGACATATACAGTCCGCCCGTCGCTCGAGGCCCGGCCCGACGCCAGCGTGATGCGATGCGGCGGCGGCGCGGCCATCACCGCGTGTTCGGCATTGAGCAGCAGGTTGAGCACGAGCTGCCGAATCTCGTCGGGATTCGCAAGCGCGCGGCGCAGCCCCGGCTCGCACGCCTCGGCCAGCTCCACGCCTTTCTGCTTGAGGTGATAGCCGCGCAGCGAGATCGCTTCGTGGATGATCTCGTTGAGATCGGTGGGCACGCGCTCGCTCGGGCGGCGGTGCACGAACGACAGCAGGCTGCGCACGATCTCGCGCGCGCGGCCCGCTTCGGTGCGGATCAGCGCGACGTCGCGCTGCAGCTCCGGGTCCTTCACGCCGTCGGCAAGAATTTCCGCGCAGCCCACGATCGACTGCAGCGGGTTGTTGATCTCGTGTGCCACACCGGCCACCAGCTCGCCCACCGCGGACAGGCGCTCGGCCCGCACGAGCTCTTCACGCACACG
The DNA here is from genome assembly GCA_036675475.1 of Vicinamibacterales bacterium. GTDB lineage: Bacteria > Acidobacteriota > Vicinamibacteria > Vicinamibacterales > SCN-69-37 > JALYRV01. The sequence continues at coordinate 21,851 of JAKFEY010000070.1, read as the reverse complement.
CAAGTCGTCGGTGATGTCACGCTCGACGCCGACGAAGTGCGAGACGTTGCCGGCGCCGTCAATCAGCGGCACCACCGTGGCGGCCACGGGAAACGTGGTGCCGTCGCGGCGCCGCCGGCTGAACGTGCCGCGCCATTTGCCGTCGCGCCGCACCGCCGTTTCCACGACGTCGCCGAAGCCGTCGCCCGCGTTCGCCACCGTATCCGCGAACCCGCGCCCGGCCATCGAGTCGCGATCCTCGCCGAGCGCCCGCAGCATCGCCGCGTTCGCGTGCTCGATGCCGCCGTCCTGCCGCACCACCATCACGAGGCTGTCGGTCTGCTCGACCGCGGCCGCGAGCAGGCGCGCGCGCGCGTCGGCGCGCCGCACCTCGCCGCGCTGCGACGCGAGCCGCGCCGAGAGCAGCACGACGCCCACGACCGTCGCAAAGGCCGTCAGCAGGTCGCGGAAGCCGTCGATGGGATCGCCCAGCGGCTGGGCGAGCCGCACGCCGTAGCCCACCGCCGGAATGACCGCGACGGCGAGTGTGCTCGGCCACCACTGCACCTCTTCGGCCACGACCGGCTCGTCGACATCGGACGACGCGGGGGCCACATACGCGGCCCAGGTCCATCCGAAGTAGGGCACGATCCAGGCGAGATCGAGCACGGCCTGCGGCAGCGCCGCGATCGGAAGGGCGTTGCGCAACACCTGCCAGCTGAGGGCCGTCCGGAAGAACACGCCGACCGTGAGCGCGATCAGCAGCCCCGCGAACACCCGCGCGTAGGGGCCGCCGCGGGCGCTGAACAGCGCCAGCGACACCACGGTGAGCACCAGCAGGCGCTGCACCACGATGACCACCTGCAGCGACTGCTCGGCAATGCGCGGGGAGGCGCCGAGATTCGGCGCGAGTACGAAGAACGCGTAGACGAACAGCAGCAGCACCGCGAGCGACGCGATGTCGAGCGTGATGGCCGGCACGGCGAAAGGGCGCCGGCCGCGGTGCGGCCGCGCGAGGAAGGCGAGCAGCGGCGCCGCGCCGCCGCCCACCAGGCTGAACGTGGTGTGCCAGTCGAGCCAGTCGGGCAGCGTGCCGTGCGCCATGTTGGCGTGCACGAAGCCGACATGCCCGATGCTCCAGATGGTCAGGCCCGCCGCAATGACGGTCCAGAACACCGACTGCGCGCCCTGCCAGTCGGCGCGGCGGAGGACGATGACCGCAATCGCGGCCAGCGCCGGCAGCAGCGGGCCGGCGGATCGAATCCAGAAAGCGGCCGGCGTGTCACCCGCCAGCCACGTGGCCAGCAGATAGACCGCGGTGTACGCGCCAGCCGCCTGGATCACCAGCATGCGGGAATCAGAGCTGCTCGGTGTCGATCTGCGCGCGCTGCAGCTTCGCGCTGAAGTCGACGTAGATCGACTTCCACTCCGAGAACACCTCGAGGGCCGCGATGCCCGCCTCGCGGTGGCCGTTGCCCGTGGCCTTCGTGCCGCCGAACGGCAGGTGCACCTCGGCCCCGATCGTCGGCGCGTTCACATAGAAGATGCCCGTGTCGAGATCGCGCATGGCCGTGAAGGCGCGGTTGATGTCGCGCGTGTAGATCGAGGCGGACAATCCGTAAATCACGCCGTTGCCGATGGCGATCGCTTCCTCGAGCGACCCGCACTTCATCACCGAGACGACCGGCCCGAAGATTTCCTCCTGCGCAATCCGCATCCCGGGCTTCACGTTGGTGAAAATCGTCGGCTCGTGGAAGAAGCCCCTGGCGTGCGCGCCCGTCGTGAGGCGGTTGCCGCCGCACGCCAGCGTCGCGCCTTCCTTCTGGCCGATCTTCACGTAGTCCATGACGGTGCCGAGCTGCCCCTCGTTGACCGAGGGCCCCATCTGGATCGTCTCGTCGAGCCCGTCGCCCACCCGCAGCTGCTTCGTCTGCCGCACGAATTCGGCGACAAACGCATCGTGCACTTTCTCGTGCACCACGACGCGGCTCGCCGCCGTGCACCGCTGCCCGGTCGTGCCGAACCCGCCCCACACGCAGCCTTCGACGGCCAGCTCGAGATCCGCGTCATCCATGATCATGATGACGTTCTTGCCGCCCATCTCGAGGTGCACCTTCTTGAACGACGGCGCCGCGCGCATCGACACCTCGCGGCCCACTTCCGTCGATCCCGTAAATGACACCACGCGCACCCGCGGATCCTCGACGATGGCGTTGCCGACGTCGCCACCGCCGCCGGTCACGAGGTTCACGACGCCTTTCGGCACGCCGGCGTCGATGAGCGCGGTCACGAAGTTCAGCGACGACAGCGGCGTGAGCGAGGCCGGTTTCAGCACCACGGTGTTGCCCGCCACGAGCGCCGGAATGATCTTCCACGACGGGATGGCCATCGGGAAATTCCAGGGGGTGACGATGCCGCAGACGCCGAGCGGGACGCGCGTGGACATCGCAAACTTGTTGCGCAGTTCCGACGGCGCCGTCTGGCCGTGCAGCCGGCGTCCCTCGCCCGCCAGGAAGAAGCTCATGTCGACCGCTTCCTGCACGTCGCCGCGCGTTTCGGCCAGCACCTTCCCCATCTCGCGGGTCATGTCCTGCGCAAACTGCTCCTTGCGGTCGGCGATGATCTGCGCCGCCCGGAAGAGGATTTCGCCGCGCTTCGGGGCCGGCACCAGCCGCCAGTCCTCGTACGCCCGCGCCGCCGCATCCACCGCCCGCGTCGCATCGCCGGCCGTCGATTTCTGGAAGAGGCCGATCAGGTCGTCGCTGTTGGCGGGATTACGGTTTTCGAACGTCTTGCCGGAGGCCGACGGCACCCAGGCGCCGTCGATGTAATTCATGTAGGTGGTCACGGCGGTCGAGGATGTCGTCGAGGATGAGGAAGCCATCCCGGTATTGTATAGTTGCCACCCGTATGTCCCGAGACGAACGGCGCGACGCGGACCGGATTCCGGTCCTGGGGGAGCTGATGGGGGGCGTCATGGTGTTTCAGCCCATGACCGTCACCGAAATCGGCGTCGGCGGCATGCAGATCGAGACGCGGTCGCCGCTGCAGCTCGACTCGCTGCACGACTTCCGGCTGCCGCTCGACGACAAGCCGGTGGTGCTCAAGGGACGGGTCGTGCACTGCCGCATCTGCGACGTCGACACCAATCAGGTGCTCTATCGCACCGGCGTCGAGTTCATCGAGCCGGCCGGCCACGCCAAGCGCGCGATCGAGAAATATATCGAGGGGATGAAGACGGCGAGAGGGAAATAGGGACGGGTCTAATTTTCGCGCCGCATCTCCGCGAAAATTAGACCCGTCCCTATTTCCCTCTGACGTGCGCGAGGTAGTCGCCCGATTCGATGCGCAGGGCCTGGCCGAGCGGCGCGTTGTAGAAGTAGACCCACGCCTCGTCCGCGCTGCCGTCGGGCAGCATCACGCGGGCCATCTGCCGCGAATACAGGCTCTTGTCGGGATCGTCCGAGCGGAAGCCCTCGATGTCGTCGAGCGCCGCGAGCACTTCCACGGGCGCGGCGGTGCGATAGACCTCGCCCCACACCTGCCCGTCCGGCGCCGGCACGGCGGCCGGATACAAGCCCAGATCGAACAGATGGCCGCGGATGTGCGCGCGGCCGACATACGCCAGCTTGTCGTCGATGCCGGCGCGGCGGCGGCGGTCGAAGCCGGCCATCAGCGTGCCGTAGAAGAAGATCAGCTCTGACACCGCGCGCAGTGTAGCTTAAATGCGAAGGGCAGCCCCGGGGGGAGCTGCCCTTCTTCGTGTCTGCGCGGCGGCCGTTAGTCGTGAATGAGACCGGCCGGGCCCGACTTGATGAGCAGGTCGATCATCTCGGCCGGGATGCTGAAGCTCACCGACACCGTCTTGCCGCTGCCTTCGAGGCGGATGCTGTTGGCGAGCGCCGCGAATTTCGGGTCGCCGCTCTGCATCTTCACCAGCGCGAGGCCGCCCTTGACGACGTCGCGGAGGTTTTCGGCGGCCTGGTCGTCGCGCGCTTCGGCGCGCAGGCTGGCGTGGATGCCGCCGTTGACGCGGCCCGTCGCCGCGAACCATTCGATGGGCGGCATGCGGCTCGAAATCTCCTGCGGCATGCGGTTGACGAAGCTGTCCATGCGGCCGACGGCCCAGACATTGTTGCCGGTCGACACCGTGCCGATGATTTTCATGAGCTCGGTGTTGGCCGTGATGTTCTGGCCCGACGCGCGCGCGTCGATGGCCTTGCGCACGGCCGGCTCGGCGCCAATCGCCAGGACGTTGCCCTCGATGAACGCCAGCGCCGGCGCCACCTCGTGGCGGCCGTCACCGGCTTCCTTCACGCCGCGAATGAGGCGCTTGCCGCCGTACTCGACCACCTGCCCGCCATGCTGAAGCGCGAGCGCTTCAATCTGCGTGGGGTTGAACCGGCCGCTGAGGAACGCGACGGTGGACTGCTCGCCGTCGACGCCCACGGCGGCGACCACGCGGTCGATGTCGCGCTCGATGTCGATGCCGGTGAGCCGCTGCAGCTCTTCGCGCTTCTGCTGGTCGCCGGGAAGCACCTGGCGCAGCTTCTGGCGCAGCTCGGAATTCATGACGTCGCGGACGTCGGCGAAGGCCACGATGCTGGCATCGGCCGGCACGAACTCGAGCTCAGCCGGACCGGCGTGCGACGCCGTCAGCGACGGGATGCCGCCGTAATAGGCCACGAGCCCGGTGCAGAGGCCGAACACCAGGATTGCGGTAGAGCCAAGAGCCAGATAGCGGGTGTTTTTCGTCATCAGTGTCCTCCGGCGAGGCCCCGAGCCCCGCGCCGCGCCGCGGCATGTATCGAGATTATACGAACCCGGCCCGGGGGGAGTTCACAGGGCAGGCCAGAGACCAGAGGCCAGAGGCCAGAGCCTCGCCGGACAACGCCGGCTCGGCTTTCTTTTTTCTGAGCGGACGGGCCTTTGTGCCCGGCCGCTGAGGCCTCTGGCCTATGGCCTATGGCCCCTGGCCTCTGGCGGGCCCCCGTCACTGCTCCAGCACGTATTCCTTCCGCTCCACGATCCGGGCCGCCAGCCACAGGAATACGGCCCAGATAATGGCCAGCCCGGCGATGGAGGTGCCGAGGGTCGGGATTTCCTGGAACACGGACTGCAGCAGGCTCACGGCCGAGTCGGATGGCATGGCGTGCGGCACCAGGCCCTGCAGGTAGTGCGCGATGGTGAACCGGCGCATGTAGCCCGGGAACAGCATCGCGGCGTTCTCCCAGGCGAACACAAAGAACAGCGCAATCATCAGCGGCCGCTTGAAGCGCGCGCCCACCCACGCGAAGAAGGCGCCATACACCGCGAAGCCGGTGGCGAGAATCAGCAGGTCCTTGACCAGGTCGATGAACGAGGTGCCGAGCGACCCGCGCATCGGCACGATCAGCAGCCACACGATCATCACCGACGGCAGCACGACGATGAGCGTGCTCATCAGAAACGCCAGGTACTTGCCCACGAGCACCGCGCCGCGCGGAATGGGACGCGTGAACAGGAACGTGATGGTCTTGTCCTCGACTTCATCGGCGATGAGCGCCGTGCCATAGAAGATGCTGAGCACCGGCACGCTGAAGCGCAGGAAGAACATCCAGATCATCATGCCGAAGATCGCCGGGCCGTCCATGACCACGCCGTTGACCTGCATGGTGCTGCCCGACATCGCGTCGATGAAGCGGATGATGAGCGCCATGATGACCGGCACGCCCACGACGAGCAGCATGAAGATGGTGCGGCGCGACCAGAGCATCTGCCCGAGCGACAAATCGAACACGCGCAGCGCGGCGTACAGAAAGCCGGGCGCCGTCTGCGGTTTGGTGGACGCGCCCGGCCGGGAGCCGGAGGGCTCTGTCTCGTAACCCGTAGATTTCGTCGTCACTGCTTCACCAGATACTGGAAGACCGCCTGCAGGTTGTCGTCAGGCGACGTCACCTCGTCGACCGGGCCGTGGTCGCCGGCCGCGGCGATTTCGGTGAGCCGTGAGTAGAACATGTCGGGCTTCGACGTCTCGACGACCACCGCGCCCGGCTCGAACCGCATGCTCAGCACATCGTCGCGCGTGAGGAACTCGCGGGCCAGGCGGCGCGGATCGGCCGCGCGGATGTGCACCGTGTGCGGATGCTCGTCGATGAGCTCGCGAATCTGGTGCACGTTGCCTTCGGCGAGGATGCGGCCGTTGTTGATGAGCAGGATGTTCGACGTCATCGACTCGATCTCGTGCAGGATGTGGCTCGATACGAGAATGCTCTTGCCCTGCTTCGCCCAGTCGCGAATCATCCGGATCGTCTTGCGCCGGCCGATCGGGTCCATGCCGCTCAGCGGCTCGTCGAGGATGATCAGCTCAGGGTCGTGCACGATCGACTGCGCCAGCTTCACGCGCTGCCGCATGCCCTTGCTGTAGGCGCCGATCTTCTTGTTCGCGGCGTCCATCAGATCGACCGCGACGAGCGCCTGCTCGGCCGCGGCGGCCGCGGCCTTCTCGTCGTAGCCATTGAGCCGCACGAGCGCGGTGACCCACTCGAGGCCCGTCATCCGCTCGTAAAACCTGTCCTGCTCGGGACAGAAGCCGATGCGGAAGTACAGCTTCGGGTTGCCCCAGATCGGCTCGCCCAGCACCTTGACGTCGCCCTTGCTCGGCTTGAGCTGGCCGGTGATGAGTTTCATGAACGTCGACTTGCCGGCGCCGTTGGGCCCGAGCAGGCCGGTGATGCCCGGAGGCACCGACACGGTGACGTCATTGAGGCCGATGACCTGGCCGTACCACTTCGACAGATGTTCGGATGTGATCACGGCGCTCACGACACCACCTCCACGCCCTTGACGCGGCGCTCGAGCACCGACACCGACAGCGCGAGCAGCGCCAGCAGCACGATCAGCGAAATCTGCCAGGGCGAGTCGTACGAGGGCGGCTGCCGGAACAGCACGTCGGTGACCTGCCCGACGTTCGACGTAATCGCAATCCACGCCATGCGCGTGCCGCCGGTGATGGCCGTCAGAAAGCCGAAGATCGCGCTCGTGAAGAAGATTGCGCCCGTATAGAGGATGGCGACATAGCGCGGGCTGTTCGACAGCGACGACAGCGCCAGCATGGTGCACGACATCACGAGCGACATCAGCAGCGTCGACAGGACGATCGACGCGGGCAGGAACGTGTGCGCGCGCAGGATGTCGATGTTGGCGGCAAACGACACTTGCAGCAATAGAAGCAGCACGCACGGCAGCAGCGTCACGCCCAGCAGGAAGAACAGCAGCGTGGCCAGCTTGCCGACGATGTACTCGGTGCGGCTGATGGGTTTCGACAGGTAAATCTGCAGTGCGTTGGCGCGGCGGTCGTTCGCAATCAGCCCCGCGCCCACGTAGATGGTGATGAAGAAGGCGAACAGCCCCTGCTGCGACACGAAGTCGCGGAACGTGGCGGCCGTCGGCGCGATGATCTGCGCAAACTGCGGGTAGTTGGCGGCGAAATAGAACTGCACCGCGCGCACCACGAACGGCACCCACGCGAAAATCAGCAGGCCCAGAAACGCGCGCTTCGTGAGCATGTTGCGGATGCCCGCCCACGCGATCACCGACCAGGTCTTGCCCGGCGGCTCGCGATGCCCCTCGTAGTGGCGGTAGGTCTGATCGTGAATCGGGCTCATGCCTCTCCTATCGCCTTCGCGAAGACGTCCTCGAGCGTCGGCAGGCTGGGCCGCAGGTGGCGTACCTGCACGCCCTGCGCGGTGGCCAGCTGGAACAGGCGGTTCGCCTCCCCGGCGGGATGTCCGGCCGGCACGAACACGCGCATGATGTCCTCGTCGGTCTCGTGGCACTCGATGCCCTGCGCCTCGAGCGCCGCGATGAAGTCCAGCAGCGGGCCCTTGATGCGCACTTCGTAGACGCGCCCGGCCGGTCCCTTCAAGTCCTCAATCGATCCGTGCGCGGCGATGCGGCCCTTGTCCATCACCACGACGTGATCGCAGGTGTATTCGACATCGGGCAGCAGGTGCGATGACAGGATGATGCTGATGCCCTTGTTGTGCGCGATGTCGCGCACGAGCTCGAGCATCTCTTCGCGTCCCTTCGGATCCATGCCGTTGGTGGGCTCGTCGAGAAACATCAGCTGCGGATCGTGCACCAGCGCCTGCGCCAGCTTGATGCGCTGCTTCATGCCTGTCGAGTAGGTCTCGACGTTGCGGTAGCGCGCCTCGCCGAGGCCCACGTAATAGAGGACCTCGTGCGCCCGCTGCATGGCGTCGGCCTTCGGCAGGCCGGCCAGCTGCGCGCAATAGGCCACGAAGCTGACGGCGTTCATGCCGGGAATGTGCGCGTCGTTCTCGGGCATGTAGCCGAGCCGCGCGCGAATTTCAGTGGGCTTCGACGCCACGTCGAGCCCGAGCACCTGCATGGTGCCGCCGGTGGGCGTGATGAAGCCAAGCAGCGACTTGAGCATCGTGCTCTTGCCGGCGCCATTGGGGCCGAGCAGCCCCACGGCTCCCCGCGGAAACACCGCGCTGACATCCTGCAGCGCGCGGTTCTTCCCGTATTCGACGGTAACCCGCTCCAGGGTTACCGCGTTGGTGGATTCAGGCATGGGTGATTCCATATACGGACAGCCGCCTTACAGCGTTCCGCGCAGGCCCAGCGCGTCCGCCTCGGCGCGAAGAAACCGGATGACGTTGCCGACGTGCTCGTCGAGCGGCAGGCCGAGCTCGTCCGCGCCCTTGCGCAGGTCCTCGCGCGGCACGGCGCGCGCGAAGGCCTTGTCCTTCATCCGCTTGATGACCGACGCCGCCTCCAGATCGAGCACGCTCTTGCTCGGGCGCACCAGCGCCGCCGCCGTCACGAACCCCGACATCTCGTCGCACGCAAACAAGGTTTTCTCGAGCCGCGTCTCGCGCGGCACGCCGCTGTAGTCGGCATGCGACAGAATCGCGCGCGTGACCCACTCGGGATAGCCCTTCGCTTTCAGGATCTCGACGCCCTTGTACGGATGATCCTCGCGGCTCGGCCACTTCTCGTAATCGAAGTCGTGCAGCAGCGCGACGATGCCCCACTCCTCTTCGTTCTCGCCGAACTCACGCGCGTAGCCGCGCACGGCCGCCTCGACACCGAGCATGTGCTTGCGCAAACTCTCGGCCTGCACGTATTCCGTCATCAGCGCGTACGCATCGGCCCTGTTCACTTCACACCTGTCATGGCAAAGGCTTTCTCAATCACGTCGAAGGCTTTCGCAGCCAGCCGGTACTGTGCCAGCTCCCCGCGCGTCGCGATGACGACATCGTCGGCGTCCGACCCCGCGCGCAGTTCGCCGCCAATCGGCCGGCAGAGATAGTCAATGAGCACGAAATGGTATCGGACCTTCCCCGCATCGTCGAGCAGGATGCGATCGAAGACCTCGACGAGCGGCCCGACCTCCACGACGAGCCCCGTCTCCTCGAGGGCCTCGCGCGCGGTGGCCGACTCGAGCGTCTCACCGAGATCGAGCGTGCCGCCCGGCAGGCTCCAGTGTCCGGCCAGGGGCTCGTACTTTCGTTTAATAAGGACCACGCCGCCGTTCATCACAATCACGGCACCAATGCCTGTAATGGGTCGAGTGGGATATCTGCGCGAGCTGGCCGGCACTTCTGCGAGGGCGGCGTCTCCCTCGCCTTCCCTGGTGATGACGCGGCGATGGCGCCGGATCCGCGCGTCCTCGACGAGGAAGTGGCTGTGCCCGATGCGAAAATTAGACCCGTCCCCTTTTTCAATCCAGTCTGCCTGCGCCCATCCCCAGCCCGTCTGAATGCCGCCGATCGTGTGCGGCTCGATCCGCCCGCGCCAGCCTGCGAAGAGTTTGCGATAGCGCTCCACGATGGCGTCGCGCCCGTCGACCACGAACGTGCCATCGAACACCTGTTCGGCCACGGCATCAGCCGCGTAGAGGCCGGCAATCGCCTCGAGGTCACGATCGTTGATGGCCCGATACAGCCGGCGGACGATGTCGAACGGATCCGTCACGCCACGCCCATGATCGGTTGTCGGTTACTGGTTGTTGGTAGTCGGTGCGAGCCGGTCTGGACAACGCCAGACCGGCCATCCCAACACAGCCGCGTGAGCGTTGTCTCACGCGACTCACCCCAGCAACCAGCAACCGGCAACCGACAACCGGCCCGGAGATAGTCGGTGTGCACCGTCATGAAATCGGCAGGTCGGCCGCGGCGTGGAAATCGGCTGACGGCGCGCCGCGCTCGAGCATGCGGAGGCCGGCGGCCGCAATCATCGCGGCGTTGTCGGTTGAGAGCGCAAGCCGCGGGATGTACACCGGAATGCCGGCCGCGCGGCCCTGCGCCTCGGCGTCGGCGCGGAGCCGGCTGTTGGCCGACACGCCACCCGCGATGCCGATGCTCTTCGCGCCGTAGGCTTCGGCCACCGCGAACGTGTTCTTGAGCAGCGTTTCGACGACGGTGCGCTGAAAGCTCGCCGCGAAGTCGGCCTTCTCCTGTTCGGTGAGGGTGGCGCCTTCGTCCCGCTTCTCGAGATGCCGCACCACCGCGGTCTTCAACCCGCTGAAGCTGAACTCGGCGGCGAGCGTGGCCTTCGGGTCATTGCGATCGGGATGCGTCATCCGCGGCGTGGTGAACTTCACGGCCTGGTCGTTGCCGTTCTTCGCCGCGCGATCGATCGCGGGCCCTCCCGGATATCCGAGCCCGACCAGCTTGGCCACCTTGTCGAACGCCTCCCCCGCCGCATCGTCGCGCGTGCGTCCGATCAGTTCGTACTCGCCGGGGCGCGGAAGGAAATAGAGGCTGGTGTGCCCGCCCGACACCACCAGCACCACTGCCGGCAGCTCGATGGCGCCGTGCTCGAGAAAGATGGACTCGATGTGGCCCGCAAGGTGATGCACGCCGGCCACCGGCAGGCCGCGGGCCGCGCTCAGGGCTTTGGCGAACGACACGCCGACCAGCAGCGACCCCACGAGGCCGGGCCCGCGCGTCACCGCGATGGCGTCGAGGCCGCCGAGATCGAGACTCGCGTTCGCCAGCGCCGCTTCGACGACGCCGCAGATGTCGCGCACGTGCTGGCGCGACGCAATCTCGGGCACGACACCGCCGAACTCGCGATGGATGTCGTTCTGGGACGCGACGACGTTCGAAAGCATCGTCCACGGCTTCGCCGCGTCGCCGGTCGTGGCGACCACGGCCGCGGCCGTCTCGTCGCACGAGGTCTCGATGCCTAGGATGCGCATCGCAGGCTTTCGCCAAACGGCGGCGCAAGGATGCCGCGCTCGGTGATGATGCCGGCAATATAGCGATGCGGCGTGACGTCGAACGCGGGGTTCAGCACCTTCGCGCCGTCGGGCGTGAGCTGGGTCGGCCCGAGATGCGTCATTTCTTTCGTGCTGCGCTGTTCGATGGGAATGCCGTCGCCATCGGCCGTCGCCAGATCGATCGTGGCGCACGGCGCCGCGACATAGAACGGGATGCCGTGCTCGTGCGCCAGCACGGCGACCGTGTAGGTGCCGATCTTGTTGGCGGCGTCGCCGTTGGCGGCGATGCGATCGGCGCCCACCACGACCATGTCGATTGCCTTCGCGCGCATCAACGGGCCGGCCATGCCCTCGGTAATCACGGTGGTGTCGATGCCGTCGCGCACGAGCTCCCACGCCGTGAGCCGCGCGCCCTGCAGGAACGGCCGCGTTTCATCGGCGTACACGCTGACCTGCTTGCCCTGCTCCACGGCCGCGCGAATCACGCCAAGCGCGGTGCCGTATCCGGCCGTGGCCAGCGCGCCGGCATTGCAGTGCGTCAGGATGCGCGCCGCCGCCGGCACCACCTCGGCGCCGTACCGGCCGATCGCGCGGCAGCATGCGATGTCATCGTCGTGAATCGCCGCCGCCTCGCGCTCGAGGCGCGCGCTCAGCTGATCGGTGGACTCACCCGCCAGCACGCCTTCCGACAGCGATCGCTTCATGCGATCGATCGCCCAGAACAGATTCACGGCCGTCGGGCGCGTCTCGGCCATCAGCTGGCAGAGCCGCGTGAAATCGGCGGTGTAATTCTTCGTGCCCGTCTGCCTGCTGCGCTTCATGCCGAGTGCCAGGCCCATCGCCGCCGCCACGCCAATGGCCGGCGCGCCGCGAATGATCATTTTCCTGATCGCGGAGGCCACCTCCGGCGCGGTCTTGCAGCGCACGTAGGTTTCCTGCGCCGGAAGCTTGCGCTGGTCGATCATCACGACCGCGTCGTCTTCCCAGGCGATGGTAGGCAGCATTGAGGAAATTATTTCAGATTTTCGGGCCCGAACGGCTCGGGCAGCAGCACGGCCAGCGACGTGCGCATGGTGACCTCGCGCGGGTTCGCCATGATCACGGCAATGTCGCCGCAGTATTCCCAGAGCAGCTGGCGGCAGGCGCCGCAGGGCGGCGTCGGCAGCGCGGCGTCGGCCGAGACGGCCAGCGCGCGAAACGTGCGATGGCCTTCCGACAGCGCCTTGACCAGCGCCACGCGCTCGGCGCACATCGTCAGGCCATACGTCGCGTTCTCGACGTTGCAGCCGGTGATGACTTCGCCGCTCGCCAGCAGCAGCGCCGCGCCGACGTGAAAGCGCGAGTAGGGGGCGATGGCGCGCGTCTGCGCGTCGCGCGCGGCATCGACCAGGGGCGATTCGAGCGCCGGATCAAGCGCGTTCAATGATGCCCTCCAGCAGCGACGTGAAGGCATAATTCACGCGGTTCGCAATCTCGAAGACTTCCTCGTGACTCAGCGTCTCGGGCAGCATGCCGGCGGCCATGTTCGTGATGCACGAGATGCCCAGCACTTCGAGTCCCATGTGCCGCGCGGCAATCGCCTCCGGCACCGTGGACATGCCGACGGCGTCGGCGCCCAGCGTGCGAAACGCGCGGATTTCCGCGGGCGTCTCGTAGCTCGGGCCGGGCACGGCGATGTAGACGCCGTGCCGCACCGCCACCCCGCACGCCTTCGAGGCCGCATCGGCAATGCCGCGCAGGCGGGTCGAGTACACCTCGGTCATGTCCGGGAACCGCACGCCGAAGCGATCGTCGTTGGGCCCGGTCAGCGGATTGCGCCCGAGGAAGTTGATGTGATCGTCGATCACCATCAGCGCGCCCTTCCCGAACGCCGCGTTGATGCCGCCGGCGGCGTTGGTCAGGATCAGCGCCTTCACGCCGAGCCGCGCCATCACGCGCGTCGCGAACACGACGCGATCCATTTCGTGGCCTTCGTACAGGTGCACGCGCCCGCTGAGCACCGCGACCGTCTTCCCGGCCAGGCGCCCGATCCCGAGGCGGCCCGCATGACCAGCCACTGCCGTCGCCGGCCAGCCAGGGACATCCGCGTACTCGACGCTGAAGGCATCGGTCAGGCGATCGAAGAAGCCGCCGAGCCCGGAGCCGAGTACGATCGCGATGTCGGGCGATCGTCCGTCAGCCCGCTCGCGAATCCAGGCGGCCGCCGCGTCGATCTCGGGGAAGCCGAGTGCGGTCATGCGAGCAGCATCGCGGCGATGCACGCGTTGATCATCGTCGCCAGGAAGCCGGCCAGCAGCGCCTTCATGCCGAGCCGCGCCAGATCGCCGCGCCGGCCGGGCGCCATCGCGCCGATGCCGCCGAGCTGGATGCCGATCGACGCGAAGTTCGCAAACCCGGTCAGCGCATAGGTGGCGAGCACGTACGACCGGTCGCTGACCACGCCGCGGTATTCGGATGTGAGCTTGACGTAGGCCACGAACTCGTTCGCCACGAGCTTGGTGCCGAGCAGGTCGCCCATCGCGCCGAGATCCTGATTCGGCACGCCCATCAGCAGCGCCACTGGCGACAGCACCCATGCAAACACGACCGGCAACGACAGCCCCGGCCGGATCCAGCCGAGGATGTAGTCGAACATCGCGATGAACGCGAGAAACGCGATCAGCATCGCGGCGATGTTCAGCGCGAGCATCAGCCCGTCCGACGCGCCCGCGGCCGCCGCGTCGACGACGTTGACGTGCTGCTTCTCGATGATGGTCTTCGCGTCGCCCAGCGTCTCGGGCACTTCCGTTTCCGGCAGCAGCAGCTTCGAGAGATACAGGCCGCACGGCGCGGCCATCACGCTCGTGGTGAGAATCGCCACGGGATCGGCCCCGAGCGCGATGTACACCGCCATGACGCCGCCCGAGATCGTTGCCATGCCGCCCACCATCATGGCCAGCAGCTCCGACCGCGTCATGCGCGGCACGTACGGCTTGACGATGATCGGCGCCTCGGTCTGGCCCATGAACACGTTGGCCGCGGCCGACAGCGTTTCGGCGCCGCTCGTGCGCATCAGATACATCATCGCCTTCGCGAAAATCCTGACGATGAACTGCAGCACGCCGAAGTAATAGAGAACGGTGAAGAACGACGAGACGAAGATGACCGTCGGCAGCGCCACGAAGGCGAAGACGAACCCGCCCGGGAACACCGGCGACATCACGGCCGGATCGGCCAGGCCCCCGAACACGAACGTGGAGCCGGCGTTCGTGAACTCGAGGAACTGCTTCACCCCGTTGCCGATCTTCGAGAAGAACACGTAGCCCGGCTTCCAGCCGCTGAACTCGAGCTCGAGGATCAGCAGCGCGAGGCCGAACTGGATGGCCATGCCGAAGCCGACCGTGCGCCAGCTCACCGCGCGCAGGTTCGACGAAAACGCCGCCACCACCGCGATGAAGGCGACGATGCCGAACCCGGCGCGGACGTTCAGGCTCAGGTAGTTCTGGAAGACGTAGACGAAGACGGCAATGCCGATGGCCAGCGCGGCCGCGCCCAGGCGCAGCATGCCGTCGGTACGGGGCGCAGCGGGTCCCGGCGCCGGCGCGAAGCCGGGTTCAACCATATCAGCCATTAAAGATGTGTCCTCAGACCGCAGCCGCAAGACGATCGAGCACGAGCGGAGCTTCAGCCGGCGGCACGTCGCCGATCTCGATCGCCTCGCGTGCCAGCGCCACCGCGCCGGTCAGCCGGGCGACGTCATTGTAGTGAACTTCGAGCACCGCATCGCCGGTTTTGACAGGGTCGCCCGGCCGGCGCCGCAGCAGGAAGCCCACGCCCGGATCGATGACCGAGTCGACGCGGGCGCGGCCGGCCCCGAGCGTCACCGACGCGTGGCCGATGAGATCGGCATGAATGGCGGTGACAAAGCCGTCGCGCGGCGCGGTCAGCACCTCGCGGTGGGCCGCCGCCGGCAGCCGGCCGTAGTCGTCGAGCACGCGCGCGTCGCCGCCCTGGGCCTCGATGATCATCCGGAATCGCTCGAGCGCGCTCCCGTCGTCGAGCGACCGGCGCACGCGGCGGCGCGCGGCGTCTTCGTGCGTCTCGACACCGGCCAGCACCAGCATGCGCGCGGCCAGCAGCTCGCAGAGCGCGGTAAGATCAGGTGGCCCGCCGCCCTTCAGCACGTCGATGCACTCGATGATCTCGAGCGCGTTCCCCACCGCCATGCCCAGCGGCGTGTCCATGGCCGTCAGCAGCGCTTCGGTGCGAACGCCGGCGCGCCGGCCCGTGTCGACCATCGCCGTCGCGAGTGTCCGCGCGCGCTCCGGATCGCGCAGGAACGCGCCGCGGCCGGTCTTGACGTCGAGCACCAGGCCGCCCACCCCTTCCGCGAGCTTCTTGCACATGATCGAGCTGCAGATGAGCGGCAGGCTTTCGACGGTGCCGGTGACGTCGCGCAGCGCATAGAGCTTGCGATCGGCCGGGGCCACGTCGGCCGTCTGCCCGATCAGCGCGCACCCGGTGCGCCGCAGGACGTCCTTCATCTCGCCGATGGTGAGCTGCGTGCGAAAGCCCGCAATCGATTCGAGCTTGTCGAGCGTGCCGCCGGTGTGGCCGAGGCCGCGCCCCGACATCATCGGCACGATGGCGCCGCATGCCGCCGCGACGGGGGCAATGACGATGGACGTCTTGTCGCCGACGCCGCCGGTGCTGTGCTTGTCCACGGGGACGCCGTCGAACTCCGAGAGATCCAGCCGCACGCCGGAGTGGACCATGGCGTCGGTGAGCGTGGCCGTTTCGCGGCCGTCCATGCCGCGGATGTAGATGGCCATCAGCAGCGCCGTGGCCTGATAGTCGGACCACGTGCCGTCGGTGACGCCGCCGATGAAGCTGCGGATTTCGGCGTCGTCGAGCGGCAGGTTGTCGCGCTTCTTCCGGATGACGTCGACGGCGCGCATAAGGGTGGGCAGGCCGGCCCTGCTGCGACGGGCAGGCTAAAGCCTGCCCGCTACTATACTTTCACTCAATGGCCGGGCCGGGAAGTGTGTCGCCGGAACTTGCGCAGCGCGCCGCCGCGGTGGCGCGCGCGCTGGTGGGCGCGTCGCGCGCGGCCGCTCTCTACTCGCCCGAGCATCCTGCCGCCCGCTCGGCCGTCGATCGCCTGTCGATGGTCGTCGGCCAGGCGACGTCCGGCGCCTTTCTCACACTGGGCATCGCGCCCGACACGCTGCTGATCGACGGCGAACCCATCGCGCAGACCGGCGAGCCCGGCATCGTGAACGAGGCGGCCGCGTACCTGCACCAGCGCGATCTGCTGCGCATTTCGTTCATGGGCCAGCCGGCGGGCGACGCGCTGCACGCGCTCCTGCAGCTGCTGGCCGAGGACGTCGACGCGGTGCGGGCGCGCGGCGGCGTGGCCGTGGCGTGGCTCGCGCTGGGCCACGCGGGCGTCGAGATCGAGGCCATCGACTACAAGTCGATGATGAGCGAGCCCGAGAAGCCCATCGATCGCAAGGATGATCTGTGGCGCACGCTCGTCAGGCTCGCCACCGTGCGCCAGGCCACGCTCGACGAGGCCGCTGAACAGCGGCTGCTCGCGATCGCCAGCGATCCTGGCGCGATGGAGGAATTCGCCTCCGACATCACGGCCATCAAGACGACGCCCGACGGCGCGCCGATGGTGACGAGCCAGGCGGCGGCGGTGCTGGCCGCGTGGCGGCACCTGAACGGGCTGGTGTCGGTGCTGGCGCCCGAGCGGCGCGCCGAGGTCATGCGCAACATCTCGAGCGCCACGGCGACGCTGCCGTCGCACGTCGTGGTCGAAATGCTGCGCCAGAACATCGCCGACCAGAGGACGGGCGACGAGGCGGCGCTGGCCTTCGACGAGATTCAGGTGGCGCAGCTGCTGGCGACCGCCCTGGCGCTCGGCGGATCCACGTCGCCGCGCCTCGCGGAAGTCTTCGACACGATTGCGCCCGACGAGGAGGGCAAGCGGCGCATCCTCACGATGACGCGATCGCTGCTCCACGACACCGACTTCGGCAAGCGGCCCGAGTTCGACTCGCTGTGGATCTCGGTCGAGGAGCTGCTGCTCGCCTACAACGACGCGCCGTTCGTCTCGGCCGGGTATCGCGCGTCGCTCGACGGCGCGGGCGAGCGCGCGGCCAGGATGGCCACCGAGAAGCCGCCCGAGTGGGACGAGTGGATGGAGAGCCTCGGCGAAGAGTCGGTGCGCACGCTGTCGGCGCTGCTGCTCGTCGATCTGCTGCAGCTCGAAACCGATCCGAAAGCCCTGGAGTCGCTCGCGGCCGACCTCGGCGCGCTCGCCGAAGATCTGCTGATGGCCGGCGACTTTCCGAACGCCGCCACCGTCATCACGGCGCTGGCCCGGCGCGGCGGCGAGGCCTGCCGCAAGGCGCTCGACGATGTGGGCGGGTCGGCGGCGCTGAGTGACGCGTGCGTGCTGGCCGGCGAGCTCGACGACCGCGCGGCCGCGTCGCTCAGCGACATCGCGATCGGCATTGGCCCGGCCAGCGTCGAGGCGCTGCGGCAGACGCTCATGGCCGACTCGCCGCGCGCCCGCGAGACCGCGGCCGGCATCATCGTGCGCCTCGGCGCCGGCGCGGTGCCGCGGCTGGCGCCGCTCGTGTCGGGCGAGAGCACGATGGGCCGGCTGATGGCGGCGCGCGTGCTCGGCCGCATCGGGTCGCCCGAGGGCGTGCCGCTGCTGCAGCCGCTGCTGCGCGGCCGCGACGCCGACGTCGCGCGCGAAGCGGTGCGCGCGCTGTCGTCGATCGCCGATCCGTCCGCCGCGCGCGCCGTGCAGACCGTCCTGCGCGCCGCGCAGGGGCCGGTGCGCGACGCCATCGTCTCGGCGCTGGTGGCCGAGCGCGATCCGCGCGTCGTGCCGGTGCTGACCGGCGTGCTGGACTCGAGCGATCCGGCCGGCGAGGATTTCATGGTCGTGCTCGACACGTTCAAGGCGATCGGCATCCTCAACGATCCGAAAGCGGTGCCGGCCGTCGACCGCATGATTCGCCGCAAGGGGTGGCGCGGACGGCGCAAGCTGCGGCAGGTGAAGGCGGCCGGCGTGCAGATGCTGCTGCGGATGCCGGCGGAAGACGCGCAAAAGGCGGTGGCCCAGGCGGCGGCCACGGGGGATCGCGTGCTCAAGAAGATCGTGCGCCTGGCGGTGGCGGGAGGCGCGCATGGCGGATAAGCGGCAGGCCGAAGAGCTGCTGCGCCGCCTGGCGGCGACCATTCGCGCCCAGGCGCTCTACTCGCCGTCGCACAGCATCGTCTCGCGCAGCCTCGATGCGCTCACCGAGCTGACGACGTCGATGCTTGCTGTCTCGGCGCCGGTGGCGATTGGCCTGGTCGGCGACGACTTCGTCGCCGACGGCGCGCCGCTCGCGGGCAGCGCGTCGAACGTGGGCCTCGCGCGCCTCCTGAAGGAGCGCGGCGTCGAGAAGATCACGCTGCAGCGCGGCGTCACGCGGGCCGAGCTCGCGGCGCTGGCCGCCGAGCTCGGGACGCGCGGCGATGCCGACACGTTCACCGATCGGCTCGCGGCGCGCGGCGTGGCGCGCATCGCGATCGGCAAGCTGAACGTCGAGGCCGACGAGCCGGTGTCGACCGGCGTGGCCGCGGCGCGGCGCGTCTACACCGATGCCGTGCAGACGGCGCAGGCGATCTGGGACACCGCGCAGGCCGGCGATCAGCCGAACCCCGACGCCGCGCGCAAGATCATCGACAGCCTCGCGAAACTGATTCAGCAGGATCGCACGTCGCTGATGGCGCTGACCGCGCTCAAGCGCTATGACAACTACACGTTCACGCACATGGTGAACGTGTCGGTGCTGGCCATGGCGCAGGCGCGCTCGCTCAACATCGAGGGCGCGCTGCTGCGCGAGTTCGGGCTCGCGGCCCTGATGCACGACATCGGCAAGGTGCACACGCCGCTCGAAGTGCTGAACAAGCCGGATCGGCTGACGTCCGAGGAGTTCACGATCATGAAGAAGCATGTCGTCGACGGCGCGCACATCCTGCGCCGCACGCCGGGCATGCCCGCGCTCGCCTCGATCGTGGCCTTCGAGCATCACCTGAAGAAGGACTTCAGCGGCTATCCCGAGAACGTGGGCTCGCGGAAGCTCAACGTCTGCACGATGGTCGTGACCATTGCCGACGTCTTCGACGCGCTGCGCAGCAACCGCGTGTACCGCGAGGGGCTGCCGAGCGAGCGCATCCGCTCGATCATGCTGCAGCAGGAGAGCCCGGCCTACGACGCGACGCTGCTGCGGCGCTTCGTGAATCTCGTCGGGCTCTATCCCATCGGCACGCTCGTGCGGCTCGACACCGAAGAAGTGGGCGTGGTCGTCAAGGAGCACCCCTCCGATCCGTTCCGCCCGCAGGTGAAGGTGCTGCTCGATCGCGCGGGCGAGCTGTGCGAGAACCAGGTGCTCGTCAACACCTGGGAGCGCGACGCGCACGCCGTGGTCGAGGCCGTCGATCCCGACACGGTCACGATCGATCCGCTGACCTATCTCTAGCGATGGCAGAGCGCGCGCTTCCGCCAGACCTGTCGCAGCGCCTGATCGACTTCGCGCGCGCGTGCCGCGCGGCGGCGCGCGCGGTGTCGCTGTACCCCGCGGGCCATCGCGCCGTGGACGAGGCGGTGTCGCGGCTGACCGAGGTGGCGCGGCGCGCGGCAGGCGACGCCGGCCTGGCCATCGACATCATGCCGTCGGGCCTGCGCGCCGGCGGGCTGGCGCCCGACCGCGACGACTCGGCGGTGCGCGAGCTCGCGTCGCTGCTGCACGCGCAGCAGATCGGCGGCATCACGCTGCACGCCAACGCCGATCGCGAGTCGTGGCAGACGCTGCTCGGACTCGTGGGCCGCAACGCCGAGGACAACCGGCGCGACGGCGGCCTCGCGCTGCTCTGGAAGACGGCGGGCGGCCCGAGCATCGAGCTGCACGCCATCGACTATGCCGCGCTGCTGCGCGAGGGACACGGCGGCAGCCTGTCGCGGCTGATCCGGGCCGCCAACGAGGGCGCGCTCGCGGCCATCACGATCGACGATCTCGAGGCGATCATCGCCGCGGTCGAGGATCGCGGCGCCACGCGGCCCGTCGACGAAGATCGCGACGAGGCGGCCGGCCGCGCGATCGCGCGGCTCGGCGCGCTGGTGCTCGAGCGCGCGGGGCAGGCCGACGACAGCCGCGTGGAGGCCGCGTTGCGGCGGCTCGCGCAGCTCACCGAGCAGTTGAGCGCCGAGGGCATGTGCGGCCTCGTCGCCGCCCGCGCGGCGGCCGATGCCGAGGCCGGCGGCCCCGGCGGCCTCGGCGGCGGCGACTCGCGCGGCGCGGAGGCCGTCATCGACCACCTCGATGCCGATGGCAAGGCGCGCTTCGTCGCGACGGCGCTGGCCACCGAGGGCTCGGCGACCGCGCGGCTGCGCGAAGCGTTCGAGGCGCTCGTGCCCGCCGACGATCGCCGGCGCATCGCGTCGCTGGCCGAAGAGATGCTGCCGGCGGCCGGCGCGCCGCCCGCGGAAGTGCCGCGCCTGCGCCAGGAGCTCGACCATCTCGTCGTGTCGTACGACGACAGCCGGTTTGTGGGCAGCGCCTACGCGCGCGAGCTGACGTCGGCGCGCGGCCGGGCCGAGGATCTCGAGACGGCGCGGCCCGATCCGCCCGAGCGGCTCGATTCGTGGCTGTCGACGGTCAGCGACGGCGCCTTGCGCGGCCTCGACCTGCAGGTGCTCACCGACCTGCTCGGCATCGATCAGGATCCGGACCAGTTCGCCGTGATCGCGCAGCAGGCCGCCACGCGCCTCGAGGAGCTCGTGCGCGTGGGCTTCATCGAGCCCGCGCTCGATCTCGAGGCCGCGCTCGAAGTGGCGCGCGAGGCCGGCGGCGCGCGCGGCGCGTCGGCCGAGGCGGCGCTCGCGCGCCTGCGCGGCGGCACGATCGTGCGCGATCTGATGCCGCTGGTGCGCCGCGCGGCGCCCGAAGACATCGACCGCATCACGGCGCTGCTCGTGCGGCTCGGTCCCGCCATCGCACCGGCCCTGGCCAGCGCGCTCGCGCGCGAGGCCGACCCGGCCACGCGCGAGCGGTTGCGCTCCGTCCTGGCCGGCTTCGGCGACGCCGGCGAGCAGGCGGTGCGCGCCCTGCTCGCGTCGGACAATCCCGAAACGCGGCGCAACGCCGCGGGCCTGCTGCGCGACTTCGGCGGCGCCGCCGGCATCGACGTGCTCGAGCGCCTCCTCGGCGACAGCGACCTGCGCGTACGCCGCGAAGCGCTGCGCGCGCTGGCCATCGTCGAGGATCCGCAGGCGCACGAGCGCATCCTGCGCACCCTTGAAACGGTGCCGGGCGAGACGCAGCGCGCGCTCCTCGACGAGCTCGGCCTGGTGCGCGACGTGCGCGTCAGCCCCCTGCTCGCCCTGCTCGCGCGCAGGTGGCGCGAGCGGCGCATGTCGGAGGCCGCCATTCGCGCGATCAGTCAGATCGGCATGCTCGGCGCGCCGGTCACGCGCGAGGCCGTCGACGCGCTCGCGGCACTGCTCGACGCGTCGCAGTGGTGGTCGCCGCGGCGCGCGCGTGCGGTGCGCGCGCATGCGGCCGACGCGCTCGCGGCCGTCGGCACGCCCGAG
>JAKFEY010000019.1:0-27439 GCA_036675475.1 Vicinamibacterales bacterium | reverse complement strand
CGCCGATCCGCGCGTCGCGGCGCCCGCGGGCCGCCGCCTGCTCGCGGCGCTGCTCGATCTCGCCCTCATCGGCGCGATCGACGCCGCGGTCATCTATTTCACGCTCCGCGTCGCGGGCCTCGAGGCCGCGGCGTTCTTCGCGATCCCGATCGTGCCGCTCGGCGCGTTCCTGCTGCTCATCAACGGTGGCTATGCCGTCATGTTCACCGCCGCCACCGGACAGACCATCGGCAAGATGGCCGCGGGCATCCGCGTCGTGGGCACGTCGCCCGCCGATGTCATTCACGATCGCGTGACGTTCGGGCGCGCGGTGCTGCGCACGGCGGGATATTTCGCCTCGCTGCTGCCGGTGGGGCTCGGCTTCCTGCCGGCGCTGATCGGCCGCGACCATCGCGCGCTGCACGATCGGCTCGCCGAAACCCGCGTCGTCTGCGCATGACGCGCGCGGCCGTCTTCATCGCCACCGTGGGCTACATCGGCTATGCGCCGGTGGCGCCCGGCACGTTTGGATCGGCGGCCGGCCTCGCGCTGTTCTTCCTGCTGCGCGCGACGGGGGTGCCGTGGATCGAGCCGGTGGCGATTGTCGCCATCTTCGCGACTGGCGCGTGGGCCGGCAACGTCGCGGAGCGGTTCTTCGGCGGCATCGATCCGGGCCCCGTCGTGATCGATGAAGTGCTCGGCATGCTCGTCACCCTGATGTTCGTGCCGGTGACTTTGGCGGGCGCGGTGTTCGCCTTCCTCGTGTTTCGCGTGCTCGACATCGTCAAGCCGTGGCCCGCGCGGCAGATGGAAGCGCTGCACGGCGGCGTGGGCGTGATGGCCGATGACGCGATGGCCGCCGTCTACGGCAACCTGATCATGTGGCTCACTGTCTGGTACGGGCCGGCATGGCTCACGGCGTGAGCACCACCTACGATTCACTACCGCGGCCGCTGTCCACGGCGGCCGTCATCGCCGTCGGCTCCGAGCTGCTCACGCCGTTCCGCACCGACACCAACTCGCTGGCGATCACCTCGCGCCTCGATGCGGCCGGCATCCGGCTGCTCTATAAAGCCGTCGCGCGCGACTCGATTGCCGACATCACGCGCGCGATTGCCGACGCCGCTGCGCGCGCGGACCTGGTGATCATCAGCGGAGGGCTCGGCCCGACCGCGGACGACCTCACGCGCGACGCGATAGCCGCGTTCGCCGGCGTGGCGCTCGTCGAAGATCCCGCGCTCGTCGCGGCGCTTCAGGCGCGGTTCGCCGCGCGCGGCATCGCGATGCCTGAGATCAACAGGCGCCAGGCCATGGTGCCCGAAGGCGCGCGGCCGCTGGCCAACCCGCTCGGCAGCGCGCCCGGCCTGCTGCTCGAGCGTGCTGACGCGACGATTGCCGCGCTGCCGGGCCCCTCGCGCGAACTCGTGCCGATGTTCGACGCGTTGGTGGAGTCGACGCTGGCCCCGCGCAGTGCCGGCACGCCGCTCGTGCGGCGCGTGCTCAAGATCAGCCTGCGCGCCGAGTCCGCGGTCGACGAGATTGCGGCGCCCATCTATCTGCCGTACGAGCAGCACGATCCGCCCATCGAGACCACGATTCTGGCCGCGCCCGGACTCGTCGAGCTGCACCTGCAGTGCCGCACGGCCGACACCGCCGCCGGGCAGCGCGCGGTCGACGCGCTTGCCGGCGAGCTCGAAGCCGCGCTCGCGCCCGCCTGCTTTACGCGCGATGGCCTCAACCCCGAAGAAGCACTCGGCGCGCTGCTCGGCGCGCGCGGCCTGTGGATGGCGACCGCCGAATCCTGCACCGGCGGCATCGTGGCCGCAACAATGACCGACGTCGCCGGCAGCTCCGCCTACTTCCGCGGCGGCATCGTCGCCTACGACAACGCGGTGAAGATGTCGGCGCTCGGCGTGCCCGAGGATCTCCTTCGCGCGCACGGCGCCGTGAGTGAGCCGGTGGCGCGCGCGATGGCTGATGGCGCGCGTCTTCACCTGCGCGCCGACGTGGCCGTGGCCATCACCGGCATTGCCGGCCCCGCCGGCGGGTCGGATGCCAAACCGGTGGGCACCGTCGTCGTGGCCGCGACGGGCCTCGATCGCGAGCGCGTCCGCACGTTTCGGTTCATCGGCGATCGCGCGCTGGTGCGCGCGCAGTCGGCACAGGCCGCGCTCGACGCCGTGCGCCGCCTCATCCTCGATCTGTGAGCGTCCGTCTTTTCGCAGCCGTCGATCTGCCCGAGGAAGCGCGCTCGCGGATCGCCGCCGCGCTCGCCGAACTGCGCCGCACCCTTCGCGCGGGCGACATGGACGAAGCCTTCCGCTGGGTGGCGGACGGCAACCTGCATCTGACGCTGCGGTTTCTCGGCAATCTGGCCGGCGATGTGGCGCCGCGCGTGATCGAGGCGATGCGCGAGCCGCTGGCCACGCCGCGCGCGAGCATTTCGCTCGGCGGCCTCGGGACCTTTCCGGAGCGCGGCCGCCCGCGCATGCTGCACGTCAGCGTCGGGAATGGTGTCGACCTGCTGCGGGCGCTCCGCGACGAGGTCGACGCGCGCCTCGCGCCGATCTGCCGCTGGGAGCCGGAGACCCGGCCGTTCGCGCCGCATTTGACCCTGGCGCGCGCGCGCGACCGCGCGAAATTCAACCCGGTTGAATTATCCCGGTCGATCGCCGGCGCCGCCTGGCCGGGCGTGTCGTTCGACGTCGACGCGGTCACGCTGTTCAGCAGCAAAACCCTGCCCGCGGGCCCCGAATACACCGCCGAGGCGCGTGCCGCATTAAGATCAGTCTGATGATTGCCGACTGGCTGATCGTGGCGCTCGCCTATTTCATCGGCGCGATCCCGTTCGCGTTCCTCGTGCCGCGTCTCGCGGCCGGCATCGACGTGCGCACGGTGGGCAGCCGCAACGTGGGCACGGCCAACGTGCTGCGCACCACGCGCGCCGCCGTTGCCGTGGCCGTGCTGCTGCTCGACGTGGCGAAGGGAACCGCCGCCGTCGCGCTGGCCGCGGCGCTCGGCGCCGACATCGGCATTCAATCGGCCGCGGCCGCGGCCGCGATCGTCGGCCACGTCTATCCCTTCTGGCTGCGGCTGCACGGCGGCAAGGGCGT
The DNA here is from genome assembly GCA_036675475.1 of Vicinamibacterales bacterium. Classification (GTDB taxonomy): domain Bacteria; phylum Acidobacteriota; class Vicinamibacteria; order Vicinamibacterales; family SCN-69-37; genus JALYRV01. The sequence goes on along the minus strand of JAKFEY010000019.1, from coordinate 24,347 downwards.
GGCGGTGGCGTGCGGCGCGTTCAGCATGCTTGCCCCGGTGGCCACGGCGGTGTGCGTCGCCGTGTTCGCGATTGGCGTCTGGGCGTCGGGCTACATCTCGTTCGGCTCGGTCATCGCCACGGCGCTGCTCGCGCCCGCCACGATCGTGCTCGACAGCGAACTTCCCGTGACCGTGTCGGCGGCCGGTGTCGCCGCGCTGATCCTTTTCCGCCATCGCGCCAACATCGCGCGGCTGGCCTCCGGCACCGAACGCCGCATCGGACAGAAAGCATGAGCGCCCGTGTGACCTCCGTTGTCTATGGCGCCGGCAGCTGGGGCACGGCGCTCGCCGTGCACCTTGCCAATGCCGGCCACCGCGTCCAGCTATGGGGCCGCGATCCTGAGCTCGTCGCCGGTATGCGCGCATCGCGCGTGAATGCGACCTATCTGCCCGGCGTCGAGCTGCCGGATGGTCTCGAGCCCACGACCGCGCTCGCCGCCGCCGCCGGCGCGCGCTTCATCGTCTTCGCCGTGCCGTCGCACGGCCTGCGCGCCGTCGCGGCGTCCGCGCGGCCGCATCTTGCGCCAGGCGCGATCGCGATCAGCACTACCAAAGGGATCGAGGAAGGCCGCCTCTGCCGCATGACCGAGGTGCTGGCCGAGGAATTACCGGGCCATCCCGTCGTCGCGCTCTCGGGCCCGACGTTCGCGCTCGAAGTCGCCCGCCAGCAGCCCACCGCCATCGTCGCCGCCTCGACAGACGGCGCGGCCGTGCAGGCGGTGCAGGAAGAGTTCCGCGGCCGACACATGCGCCTGTATGGCAGCGACGATGTGATTGGCGTGGAGATGGGCGGCGCGCTCAAGAACGTCATCGCGATTGCGGCCGGTGTCGTCGAAGGCACGGGCCTCGGCCACAACGCGCTTGCCGGGTTGATTACGCGTGGGCTCGCGGAGATTTCGCGATTGTCGGTGGCGGCCGGCGGCCGCCGCGAAACGCTTGCGGGCCTCAGCGGCCTTGGCGATCTCGTGCTCACCTGCACCGGCGCGCTCAGCCGCAACCGCCACGTCGGCATCGAGCTCGGCAAGGGCCGGAAGATCGACGATGTGGTGGGGCACATGAAGATGGTGGCCGAAGGCGTGCGCACGACGAGCGCGGCGCTGGCGCTCGGCGCGAAACACGGCGTCGAGCTGCCGATCGCGTGTCAGATGGCCGACGTCATGGCCGGACGGCGCACGCCGGCCGAAGCGCTGGCCGAGCTGATGGAGCGCCGGCAGCGTCACGAGAACGATCGATGAGTTTTTTCGACCGCATCAAGTCAGGCCTCACGAAAACCCGGCAGCAGTTCAAGGACGCCTTCGAGGAGATCGCCGGCGTCGCGGATGCGCCCGAGAAGCGATCGCGTCCGGTTGACGTCGACACGCTCGACGCGCTCGAAGAGCTGCTGATTGGCGCCGACATCGGCGTCGCCGCGTCCGAGGCCATCGTCACCGCGGTGAAAGCGGATCGCAGTGGCGCGCTGCTGCGCGACAAGGTGAAGGCCGAGATCGCGCGCGTGCTCGCGGGCGCCGGCCCGCAGCCCGCGATCGTCTCGCGGCCGCACGTGATCCTCATCGTGGGCGTCAACGGCACCGGCAAGACGACGACGGTGGGGAAGCTGGCCGCGCTGTTCGAAAGGCAGGGACAGGCCCCGATCATTTGCGCGGCCGACACGTTCCGCGCGGCCGCGGTGGAGCAACTGGAAGTCTGGGCGACGCGGGCCGGCGTGGATTTCATCCGCGCGAAGTCCGGATCGGATCCGGCGGCGGTGGTCTACGACGCGTGTGTCGCGGCGACGTCGCGCAATCGCGCGGTGCTGCTCGTCGACACGGCGGGCCGCCTGCACACGCGCGCGAACCTGATGGCGGAGCTCGACAAGATCCGCCGCGTGGCCGCGCGCGAAGTGCCGGGCGCGCCGCATGAAGTGCTGCTGGTGCTCGACGCCACCGTCGGCCAGAACGGCATCGTGCAGGCGCGCGAGTTCATGCAGGCCGCCGGGGTCACCGGCATTGTGCTGACAAAACTCGACGGCACGGCGAAGGGCGGCGTCGCCGTGGCCATCGCGCACGATCTGAAGCTGCCGATTCGTTTCGTCGGCGTCGGCGAGGGCATCGACGATCTGATTCCGTTCGATGCGGCCGACTACGTCAACGCGCTCTTCGAAGAGAAGTGGTAGAGGACGCCGATCGCGACTTCATGCGGCGCGCGCTGTTTGCCGCCGAACGCGGCCGCGGCCGCACCAGTCCCAATCCCATTGTCGGCGCCGTCATCGTGTCGCCCGGCGGGGTGGTTGTGGGGCAGGGCGCGCATTTGCAGGCGGGCGGGCCGCATGCCGAAGTCCACGCGCTGGCCGGCGCGGGATCGCTCGCGCGCGGCGCGACGCTGTACTGCACGCTGGAGCCCTGCGCGCACCACGGCCGCACGCCGCCGTGCGCGCCGCAGGTGGCCGCTGCCGGCATCGCGCGCGCGGTGATTGCGATGGCCGACCCCAATCCGCACGTGCGCGGCGAAGGCATCGCGCTGCTGCGCGCGCAGGGCGTCACCGTGGATCTGGGCGTGCTCGCGGATGACGCCGCGCGGATGAACGCGCCCTTCCTGACGTGGATCACGAAGCGGCGCCCGCACGTCACCCTGAAGATCGCGCGGACGGCCGATGGCTTCGTCGGCCGGCCCGGCGCGCGCGTGAAGCTGACCGGCGCGCCGATGGATGCGCTGATGCACCGCCAGCGCGCCGAGATCGACGCCATTGCCGTGGGCGCCGGCACCCTGATCGCCGACGACCCGCTGCTCACGCCGCGCGGCGCGTTCCGCGAACGGCCGCTCACGCGCGTGGTGTTCGACTGGCACCTGCGCGCGCCGGCCGAGCGCCGGCTCTATGCCACGCTCGACGCCGGCCCCGTGCTGATCCTCGCGACGGCCGAAGCCGTGGCCGCGCGCGCGTCGCTCGTGCGGGCTCTGCGCGATCGCGGCGTGGAAGTGCTCGCGCTCCCGCGGCGCGATCTGCACGCGGCCCTCACCGAGCTGGCGGCGCGCGACATCACGTCGCTGCTCGTCGAAGGCGGTCCCGCGCTGCAGGACGCGTTTGCCGCCGCCGACCTGGTCGACCGCGTGCAGACGATCGTCGTGCCGCGCACGCTCGGTTCCGGTGTGGCGGAACCTCGGCTGCTCGCGCTCGAAGGACGACTGGCGATTCCAATAGAGACGCGCGCAGGGGCTGATACGCTGCTGGAGGCTGATGTTTACCGGGCTGATTGAAGACGTCGGGGAAGTGCTGAGCGCCGATCGCGCCGATGGCGCGCTGCGGCTCGGCATCGGCACACGCCTGGGGCGCGAGCTCGCGCCCGGCGAAAGCATTGCCGTCAACGGCGTGTGCCTGACCGCGGTGGCGCCCGACGCGCGCCGCTTCTTCGCCGATGTCTCACCCGCTACCCTCGCGGTAACGACGATCGGGCACCTCACCGCGGGCGCGCGCGTGAATCTCGAGCGGTCGATGCCCGCCAACGGCCGCTTCGGCGGCCACATCGTGCAGGGCCACGTCGACGGCGTCGGCGAGATCACCACCTTCACGCGCGAGGGCGATCATCACTGGCTCGTCGTCGACGTCCCGCCGGCGCTGTCGCGCTACCTGGTCGAGAAAGGCTCGCTGGCGGTCGACGGCATTTCGCTCACGATCGCCCGCCTCCACGAGTCGCACGCCGGCTTCCAGATCGTGCCGCACACGCTTGCCCACACCACGCTCGGGCTGCTCAGGCCCGGCGACCGCGTCAACGTCGAATGCGACATAATTGGAAAGTATGTCGTCACGGCAGTCGATCAAGCTCGCTAAGGGCGCCGCGACCGGTCCCTTCGCGCCCATCGAGGCCGCGATCGAGGACATCCGCAACGGCCGCATGGTCATCGTCGTCGACGATGAGGACCGCGAGAATGAAGGCGACCTGACGATTGCGGCCGAGAAGGTCACGCCCGACGTGATCAACTTCATGGCCACGCACGGCCGCGGCCTGATCTGCATGCCGATGACGGCCGAGCGGCTCGAGCAGCTCGATCTGCCGCTGATGGTGCCGCAGAACACCGCGCGGTTCGAAACCGCCTTCACGGTCTCGATCGAAGCGAAGCATTCCACCAGCACGGGCATCTCGGCGTCGGATCGCGCGGCCACCGTGCTCGCGGCGATCGATCCCAAGACGCAGCCGGCGGATCTCGCGCGCCCCGGCCACATGTTCCCGCTGCGCTCGAAGCCGGGCGGCGTGCTCGTGCGCGCGGGCCAGACCGAGGCGGCCGTCGACCTCGCGCGCATTGCCGGCCTCTATCCGGCCGGCGTCATCTGCGAAATCATGAACCGCGACGGGTCGATGGCGCGCGTGCCCGATCTGCTGAAGTTCGCGAAGCGGCACAAGCTGCTGCTCGTCACCATCAAGGACCTGATTCGCTATCGCATGCGCACCGAGGGCCTGGTGCGCCGCGTCGCCACGGCGTCGCTGCCCACCGAGCACGGCCCCTTCACGGTGGCCGCGTATGAAAGCGTGATCGACGGCGAGACGCACGTGGCGCTCGTGCGCGGCGAGATCGGCGACGGCGAGCGCGTGATGGTGCGCGTGCACTCGAAGTGCCTCACCGGCGACGTCTTCCACTCGATGCGCTGCGACTGCGGTCCCCAGCTGGATGGCGCGCTCGAACAGATCGCCAAGGAAGGGCGCGGCGTCCTGCTGTATCTCAACCAGGAAGGGCGGGGCATCGGTCTCGCCAACAAGATCCGCGCGTACGAGCTGCAGGACCAGGGGTTCGACACGGTCGAGGCGAACGAGCGCCTTGGCTTCAAGGCCGACCAGCGCGATTACGGCATCGGCGCGCAGATTCTGCGCGACCTCGGCGTCCGCACCATGCGCCTGCTGACGAATAACCCCCGCAAATTCGTGGGGTTAGAGGGATACGGCCTCGCCGTGGCCGAGACGCTGCCGCTCGAAATTCCCGCGCAGGAGCACACCGAGCGCTATCTCAAGACCAAGAAAGACAAGCTGGGCCATAAGCTGTCCGGGGTCTAACCGCTGGACAGTCCTGCCGGGGTTCACCTACAATAACTGTTTGCGTTTGAACCGGTTAGGGGAACCAGCGCGACATGTTTGAGTCGCTGAGCAACCGGCTTCAGGACGTCTTTGCGTCGCTTCGCGGCCAGGGGCGCCTGACCGAGGAAGGCGTCGAACTCGCCCTCCGGGAAATCCGGCTGGCGCTGCTCGAAGCCGACGTCAACTTCCGCGTCGTCAAGGCGTTCATCGATCGCGTGCGCGATCGCGCGGTCGACAGTGAAGTGCTGGCGAGCCTCTCGCCCGACCAGCAGGTCGTCCGCATCGTGCGCGACGAGATGCTGGCGCTCTTCGGCACCACCGAAGGCGGGCTGCCGCCGTCGGCAAAGACGCCGCGCGTGGTGATGCTGCTCGGCCTTCAGGGCTCGGGCAAGACGACGACGGCGGCGAAGTTGTCGCGGCTGCTGAAGTCGCAGGGCCGGCACCCGATTCTGGTGTCGACCGACGTGCGCCGCCCGGCTGCCATCCAGCAGCTGTCGGTGCTCGCGAAGCAGATTGACGTGCCGGTGCACGACCCGGCCGGCGAGATGGATCCGGTGGCGCGCGCCGCGGGCGCGCTGCAGGCCGCGCGCGGCAAGGGCTTCGACGTCGTCATCGTCGACACGGCGGGCCGCCTGCACATCGACGACGACCTGATGGGCGAGCTCGACGCCATCAAGGCGGCGGTCGAGCCGGTGGACCAGTTGTTCGTCGCCGACGCGATGACGGGGCAGGACGCGATCAAGTCGGCCGGTGAGTTCAACCGGCGGATTGGCGTCACCGGCGTCGTGCTGACCAAGATGGACGGCGACGCGCGCGGCGGCGCGGCGCTGTCGGTGGTGTCGGTTGTCGGCGTGCCCATCGCGTTTGCGGGCAGCGGCGAGCGGCTGCAGGATCTCGAGCCGTTTCATCCCGACCGCGTGGTGTCGCGCGTGCTGGGGATGGGCGACGTGCTCTCGCTCATCGAGAAGGCCGAGCAGGCCTACTCCGAGGACGAGGCCGCCGCGCTCGAGCAGAAGATTCGGCGTGACGAGTTCACGCTCGAGGATTTTCGGGATCAGCTCCGCGCCATCCGCAAGATGGGGCCGCTCGAGCAGATTCTGGGCATGCTTCCGGGCTTCGGACAGCTGAAGGAGCTGCAGAAGTCGAAGGAGCAGGTCGACGAAGGCCAGGTGAACCGCGTCGAGGCGATCATCAACTCGATGACGCCGACAGAGCGGCGCAATCACCAGGTGATCAACGGCCAGCGCCGCAAGCGCATCGCGAAGGGCAGCGGCACGACGGTGCAGGAGGTGAACAACCTGCTGAAACAGTTCGTGCAGATGCGCAAGATGCTGAAATCGATGGGCGGCCTCATGCAGGGCGGCTCGGCGAAGAAACTCAAGGGCATGAATCCACAGAAGCTCTTGAGACAGTTAGGCCGATAGTTGGTGAGTTAAGAGTTGGTGAGTTAAGAGTTGGAGAGTTAGATGCTTGTTATTCGCATGCGGCGTGTCGGTTCGAAGAAGCGCCCGTTTTTCCGTCTGGTCGTGACCGAGCACACGTCGCCGCGCGACGGCGCGTTCAACGAGGTGCTGGGCACTTACAACCCGCGCACGAACCCCGAGACGCTGACGCTCAATCGCGAGCGCATCGCGTACTGGATTTCGAAGGGCGCGCGCCCGTCGGACACGGTGCGCACGCTCATCAGCCGCGCGCCGGACGCTCCGGCCGCCGACACGCCGGCCGCCGAAGGCGCCCAGGCATGAGCCGCGCGCGCGAGGTCGTCGAGGTGATGGCTCGCGCGCTGGCCGGGCGTCCCGATGACGTCCGCGTCACCGAGGCCGAGCACCGCGGGCAGACCGTGGTGGAGGTCTTCATGGCGCAGGGCGAACTGGGACGCATCATCGGCCGCCAGGGCCGCACGGCCGCGGCCGTGCGCACGGTGGCCGCCGCGGCGGGCGACCTCGAAGACCGGCGGGTCACCGTCGAGTTCAGGGATTAGACGGAAAGCACTTGACATGATGTGGTATTCGGAGCGATCCCCCTCCCACGTCATGTCACGTGCTTTCCGTGAGTAACGTGGCCGGGGATGCCGGCGGCTGGGACGACATGGTCCTGGTCGGCCGCATCGCGCGGCCGCACGGCATTCGCGGCGAAGTCGTCATCGACCCGTCGACCGATTTCCCGGAAGAGCGCTTTGCGGAAGGCGCCACGGTGTTTGCGCAGCGCGGCGGCACGGTGTCGCCAATGACCGTGGCGGTGTCCCGGATGCACGCCGGGCGGCCCATCGTCAGGTTCGACGCGATGGCGTCGATGGACGATGCCGAGACGCTGCGCGGGCTCGAGCTGCGGGTGCCCGAAAGCGCCCTCGGCGCGCTGCCCGGCAACGCCTGGTATCACCATCAGCTGCTCGGCAGCACGGTGCGCACGAAGGACGGCCAGGACGTCGGCACGGTCACGGCAATTGCGGGGCCGGCCGAACGCAGCATCCTGGTGATCGACGGGCACGGCGGCGAAACGCTGGTACCGCTGGTCGCCGAGTTCTGCGACGTGAACGTAGCGGCGAAAGAGATTGTGATCGACCCGCCCGAGGGCCTGCTCGAAGCGAATCGAAGCGGCGACTGGCGGAAGCGGGAAGTGCCGGACGACGATGACCATGCAGGTTGACGTTGTCACGATCTTCCCGGCGATGGTGCGGCACGCGCTCGACGAGGGCATCATCGGGCGCGCCGTGGACCGAGAGGTCGTGGACATCACGGTGCGCGACCTGCGCGACTACACGACGGATCGCCACCGCACGGTCGACGATGTGCCGTTTGGCGGCGGGCCGGGGATGGTGCTGAAGCCCGAGCCGCTGTTTCGCGCGGTGGCCGCCATCGAGGCCGAGCGCGGCAAGGCCGACGCGGTGGTGCTGATGACGCCGCAGGGGCGCGCGCTGACCCACGCGGAGGCCGCGCGCTTCAGCGGCATGGCGCGGCTGATCGTGATCAGCGGCCGCTACGAAGGGGTCGACGAGCGCGTGGTCGACGCGCTCGTGACCGACGAGATTTCGATCGGTGATTACGTGCTGACGGGCGGCGAGCTGCCCGCGCTCGTGTTCATCGACGCGGTGGTGAGGCTGGTGCCCGGCGTGGTCGGGGATCAGCAGTCGGTGGCGGAGGATTCCTTCGCGGCCGGCGTGCTCGACCACCCGCACTACACGCGTCCTGCGGAGTTCGAGGGGCGCGCGGTGCCGGCGGTGCTCACGTCAGGGCATCATGCCGAGATCGAGAAATGGCGGCGGCGCGAACGGCTGCGCCGCACGCTCGCGCGCAGGCCCGACCTGCTCGAGCGCGCCGATGGGCTCGAGCCCGCCGACCGGGCGGTGCTCGACGAGTTGCGAAGAGAGTTAGAGGACACAACGTCATGAATCTGATGGAAACGATCGAACAGCGGGAAGTGACCGACCGCGCGGTGCCGCGCTCGGGCGAGACGGTGCGCGTGCACGTGAAGGTGCGCGAAGGCGACAAGGAACGCATCCAGATCTTCGAGGGCATCGTCATCGGCCTGCACCGCGGCGGATCGCGCGCGACGTTCACCGTCCGCAAGGTCTCGTTCGGCCAGGGTGTGGAGCGCATCTTCCCGCTGCACTCGCCGATCATCGACAAGATCGACGTCGTCCGCAGCGCGAAGGTCCGCCGCTCGAAGCTCTACTTCCTGCGCGATCTCAAGGGCAAGGCCGCGCGCATGAAGGAACAGAAGCGCACCGTCACGGCGTAGCTTCCTTTTCGAGGCGCCTCGTTGGTACGGGTTCGCGCGTTCCGCACGATTGAGAACGCCGTCCGGCGCGAGGGATACACGTGCGTCGCCGGCGTCGACGAAGTGGGGCGCGGCTGCCTGGCCGGCCCCGTCGTCGCCGGCGCCGTCGCTCTCGATCCCCGCAAGTACGTTCCCCGGATTGCCGACTCGAAGACGGTGACGGCGAGTGAGCGCGAGCGCCTGTTCGCGCGCATCGTCAAGGCCGCCGTGGCGTGGTCGGTGTCGATCGTCGAGCCCGAGGAAATCGATCGCCTCAACATCCATCACGCGTCGCTGGCCGCGATGAACCGCGCGGTCATGGGCATGGCGCCACTGCCCGACTTCGTTCTGGTCGACGCCTTCAGGATTCCCGATTTGCCGATGGCGCAGCGCGCGGTCGTGCACGGCGACGCCCGCTGCACGGCCATCGCCGCGGCGTCGATCCTGGCGAAAGTCACGCGCGATCGATTGATGACGCTGCTGCACGAGCAGTATCCGGTCTACGGTCTCGACAGGCACAAAGGCTACGCGACGCAGGAGCACCTGGCGGCCGTGAAGGCGCACGGCTATTCCGCGATTCATCGCAAGTCGTTTCACAAACAGAGACAGCTGTTCGATTGATGGCGTTCAACCGGGACGACGCGCTCCGCAACGCCGAGAAGGCGCTCAAGGCGAACAAGCTCGATGCCGCCATCGCCGAGTACGTGCGCGTGGTCGAGCAGAATCCGCGCGACGTCAACACCGCCAACACGCTCGGCGACCTGTACGCGCGCGTCGGGCAGATCGACAGTGCCATCGCGCAGTACGCGCGGATTGCCGACCATTTCTTCGCGGAGGGGTTCTACCCGAAGGCGTCCGCGCTGTTCAAAAAGATTCTCAAGATCCGGCCTGACGATGAGCAGGCGCTGATGCGGCTCGGCCAGCTGGCCGCGAAGCAGGGCCTGCTGGCCGACGCGCGCACGTTTCTCTCGACCGTCGAAGGACGCCGCCGCGCGCGCGGCGACAGCACGGGCGCCGACGATGTGCTGATCGAGTTGGCGGAGGCCGACACCGAGAATGCCGACGCGCGCATGCAGGCGGCGCGCATCTTCGCGGCGCGCGGCGAGACCGATCGCGCCTCGTCGAGCCTGCGCAACCTGGCGATCGAGATGCTCGAGAGCCAGCGGCCGCAGGAGGCCGTCGACGTGCTGCGCGAGGCCGTGCATCTGGTGCCCGGCGATCGCGTCACCCGCCGGCAGTTAATCGGACTTCTCAACGACATGGATCAGGCCGAGGAGGCCGAGGTCTATCTCACGCGCGACGCGGCCGCGGGAGACCCCGCGATGCTGCTGGCGCTGGCGCGCGCCGAGTTCGAGACCGGCCGCCTCGACGACGGGCGCCAGGATCTGCGCGCGGCCCTGGATCTCGGGCCGCCGATAGACGACGTGATGGCGTTCATGCGCCAGGTCGCCCCGCGGGTGCCCGACGCCGGCTACGTGGTGGCCGAGTCCCTGGCCGACGCCGCGCTGGTCGTCGAGGACCACGCGCAGGCGGTGAGCGTGATGCGCGCGTTTCTCGCGTGCGCGCCCGCGCACGTGCCCGGCGCCCTGCGCCTCGTGGAGCTCTGCCTCGAAGGCGGCCTCGATGACCTGGTGCACGATGCGCAGGCCGCGCTCGCCGACGCCTACGCCGCGAGCGGCAACGTCGAGGCCGCGGCCCGCATCCGACAGGACCTCGCAGACCCTTTTGCGGAGGAGGAAGGGGAAAGGGGAAAGGGGAAAGGGGACGCGAGGGAAGAGGTCGCAGGGCACAAGGAAAAGGAAGCGGCGCTGGTCGAGGATATTCCCGAGTTCGACGTCTACGTGTACGGGCAGCCGAGCGAGTCCGTCGAGGCCGGTGAATCCGAGGATGAACTGATCGCGCGCCTGCTGGCTGAGGAGGCCGCGCAGGATGCGCCGGCCGCGCCTCCCCCTGGCGTGGATCCGGAGATCGATCTCACCAAGTCGCTCGACGATCTCGACAACCCGGAGCCTGGGGCCGCCCCGGCGGCCTCGCTCGAGAGCGTCTTCGACGACGTCCGGGAACGCAATCGCGCGGACGAGCAGCAGCGCGCCGAGGCGGCGTTCGAAGAGGCGGAGCTCGCGGCGGCGCTGCGCCAGGTGGCCGATGCCGAGCGCCTCTATGCCGAGGCGGCGGCCTCCGCGCCGTTCCGATTCCGGGCAGCCGCGGCGCTTGGGCGGCTGCTCATCGGCGAGGGACGGGTCGCGGACGCCATAGAATGGTTGGAGCGCGCCACCGAAGTGCCCGCGCCCGACCGCGATGCCGGCCATGCGCTTCTGTATGAGCTCGGCGAGGCGCTCGAGCGGCACGGCGAGTCGATGCGCGCCCTGGCCATCTTCATGGAACTCAACGCGGACGCCGGAGACTATCGGGGCGTGGCCGCGCGCGTCGAGCGGCTCGCGCGCGCGGAAATCGGAGGCTGATATCCGGACGTTCAGCCATCTGCTGCTGGTCGCATACTTCCTCGAAGCCGGGCTCATCCTGCTCGTCGGACCGTGGCTGCCGTTCTGGGATCGCAACGGGTGGCTGCACGCCACGCCTGCGCTCGCCGCGATTGCCGACGCGCGTCTCACGCGCATGGCGGTGTCGCTTGTCGGCGCGCTGACGATGCTGGCGGGGCTGGGGGAGCTGGGCGCATTCCTCATGGGCCGCGAGCGGCGCGAGCGCGAGGCGGACGCCGATGGGCAGATCCGGTAGGCCGGGACGTCAGTCCCGGCGGCCCCCGCGCGTCCTGCTCGTCACCGACAGCCGCCGCCTGCTTCCAGGCGGCTCCCTCTCCGATCGCGTCACCGCACTCGAGCGGCAGGCGCGCGACGCGTTTGCCGCCGGCGTCGACGCCGTGCAGATACGCGAGCCCGATCTCGAGGGTGGCGCGCTGCTCGCGCTCGTGCGCGCCGTCGCCGCCCTCGGCCGCGTCATCGTCACCGAGCGCGCTGATGTGGCAATCGCGGCGGGTGCCGCGGGCGTGCATCTGAAGGGCTCCGGCCCGGAGCCCGCGCGTGTCCGCGCGATCCTGCCTCCGCCGATGACGCTGAGCCGCGCGGTGCACGACGTCGAGGGGGCCGCGCGCGCGGGCGGCGATCCCTCGCTCGACTGGCTCGTCGCGGGGACGGTGTTCGAAACGGTCTCCAAGCCCGGCCGTTCTCCTCTCGGGATCGGCGGATTGCGCACTCTGGCACGCGCTTCCGCCCTTCCGGTGGTCGCCATCGGCGGCATCACGCTGGAAAACGCGGCCGAGGCGCGCGCCGCCGGGGCCGCCGGCGTGGCGGCGATCGGGCTGTTTCTTGGCCGTATCCCGACGGAATACGTTGACAGGCTTCGAGAGCGTTCACTAGAGTGAGCGCAGACCTCCCCATGGGCGACTTCGGCGGAACCTTAAGATCAGCCCGTGAACGCAAGGGCATCTCACTGCGGCACATCGCGAACGCCACGAAGATTTCGATGGGCGCGCTCGAGTCGCTCGAGAAAAACGACTTCAAGCGGCTGCCCGGCGGCATCTTCAGCCGATCGTTCGTGCGCGCCTACGCGGAAGAAGTCGGCCTCGATCCCGATCAAACCGTCGCCGACTTCCTGAAGGAAGCGGGCGAGTCGTTCGAGCCGCCGCCGGCCATCGCCGAGGAAGACACGCCGCTGATGCCGGAGCGCCCGGATCCGGCGCTCGACTTCAGGCAGTCGTGGCGCCCCTCGCGCATGTTCGGTCTCGGCACCTGGACGGCCGTGGTCATCCTCATCGGCGTGCTGGTGATCTGGGGCGCGTTCAGCGCCATGAACCGCGCGGCGCCGTCCGCGGCGCCGCCGGCGACGCTGGCCAACGCCGAGCAGCCGCAGCAGGCGGCCCAGCAGCCGCAGGCCGCCGCCGATCCCGCGGCAGCGGCGCCCCCCACCGGTCCCATTCCGGATCTCGAGCCGGGACAGACGATGCGCCTCGTGCTGGCGCCGACGGCGGAATGCTGGGTGTCGCTCACCGTCGACGGTGAGGTCAAGCTGTCTCGGGTGCTCGCGGCGGGCGAGCGCGAGACCCACGAGATCCGCGAGGGCGCGGTGCTGACCGTCGGCGACGCAGGCGCGATGCAGTTCACGATCAACGGGCGCCCGTCGAGGCCGATCGGCGAGCGCGGCGTGGTCGAAACGCTCCGCATCACGCGCGGCAATTTCAAAGAGTTCATCCAGTAGCTGTGCTCGATCCGGGCATTCGATCGCCGCTCGTCGACATGTTCCGGCATGGCGACACCGATGTGGAGATTCGGCTGCATGCCGCGCGGGGCGCGCTGGCGCCGCGCGCGCACGAGCAGCTCGCGCTGCTGATGGTGCTGTCGGAAGATCCCGACGCGCGCGTCCGTCAGGCCGCCGCCGACACCATCAACCGCATTCCCGCGCCGACGCTGGCCGCCTTCATCGCGCGCCCTGATGTGCCCGACGCGATGCGCCAGTATTTTTCCAGCCGCGACAACTGGACGCCGCAGCCGGGCGGCACGGCCGACCCCGACGCGCCGCTGATTGATACCGAGCCTGATGCGATGCCCGAGGCCGATCCGCTGGCCGTTGCGGAAGGCGAGGGTGAGGAAGGGACCAGGAAGCTGCTGTCGCTGATGACCGTGCTCGAGCGGTTGAAGCTCGCGATGCGCGGCACGCGCGAGCAGCGCGCCACGCTCGTGCGCGATCCCAACAAGCTGGTGGCGTCGGCGGTGCTCAGCAGCCCGAAGGTCACCGAGTCGGAGATCGAGGCCTTCTCGAAGATGACCACGGTGGCGGAGGAAGTGCTGCGGATTATCGGGTCCAACCGCGTGTGGACGCGCAATTACGGCGTGGCGCTGGGCCTGGCGCGCAACCCGAAAACGCCGACCGGCGTGGCCCTGCAGTTCGTGCAGCGGCTCAACGAGCGCGACATGAAGCAGATTTCAAGCGACCGCAACGTGCCCGAGCCGATCCGGCTGGCGGTGCGGAAGTATCTGATCAAGGCGCAGAAGGGCGGCTAGCCCGGCTTCCGCCGCGACGGCCGGTTGGCGCCGCCGCGCGCGCGCTTCTTGTCGCCGGCGCCCTTCACGCCCCACTCCTTGCGCATCTCCGCCAACCCGGCCATGAACACCGTGGCCTTCTGCCGCTCGTCCTGCGACTCGATCGACTTCAACAGGTCGATCGCCTTGTCGAAGTCGTTCAGGATGCTGCTCTTGCTCGTCTCGAAATAGAGGCGGCGGATCTCGTCGAGCGCGTCGGACATGCCCGGCCAGTATAAATGGGGACGGGTCTTAATTTCGGTTTCTGCGCAGCGACTTGCGGAACGCGTCGAACGGCTGAGCGTTCAGCACGTGATCGGGGGAGAGGCCGGCGCGGCGCGCCATGATCACGCCCCAGCGCTTGAGCGCGAGGCCGCGCGGCGAGTGCGCGTCGGAGTCCACGACCAGGGGGATGCCCCGATCGCGCGCCTTCCGCGCGAACTCCGGCTTGAGATCGAGCCGATCGACCTGCGAATTGATTTCCATGGCCACGCCGGCCTTCTGCGCGCGATCGAGCACGGCGTCGATGTCGAGATCGAGCCCGTCGCGGCGCAGCAGCTTGCGGCCGGTGGGATGGCCGATGATGTCCACCCACGGATTGTCGATGGCACGCAGGAGGCGCGCGGTGCTGTCGGCGCGGTTCTGCGTCAGCGCCGCGTGCGGCGAGCCGATCACGACGTCGAGCGCCTCGAGCACCTCATCGGCGAGATCCATGCGGCCGTCGGCGAGAATGTCGCACTCGATGCCGGCGAGCACGCGGATGCCCTTCACGCGGCGGTTGACGGCGCGGACGGCGGCGGCGTGCTCGAGCGCGCGCGTGTTGTCGAGGCCGTTGACCATGGGCAGCGCGCTGCTGTGATCGGTGATGGCGATGTACTCGAGGCCGGCGTCGCGCGCGGCGGCGGCCATGGCGTCGATGTCGACTTTGCCGTCGCTGGCCGTCGTGTGCATGTGCAGGTCGCCGCGCAGATCGCCGAGCTCCAGCAGGCGTGAGAGTGGACCGCGCGCGGCGAGGTCGATCTCGTCGAAGCCGTCACGCAGCTCCGGAGGAATCCAGGCGAGGCCGAGCGCGGCGTAGACGGCTTCCTCGTCTGACGCGTCGAGCGGCCTGCGTCCGCGCGCGAGTGACGCAGCCGTCAGGGTGACGCCCTCTCCCTTCGCGCGCGCCGCCAGCGCCTGGAGGTGCTCGTCGCTTCCGGTCTGCCAGAGCAGGGCGAGGCCGTAGTGCTGTGGTTCGGCGAGCACGAGGCGGGCCGCCATGCCGCCCCACAGGCGCGCCTCGAGGCCGTCATCGGTGGCCTCGGTGGTTTCGACGAGCGAGTAGGTCTTGAAGGCCTCACCGATCGTCGCGCGCTGCCTGGCATCGCCGGCCGCGACCACATCGATGCCCGTGCAGGTTTCCACGCCGCGCCGGATGCCGCCGGCAATCGAGACGCGCGCGCCCGGCACCTGTTCGGAGAGCCACGCGCACAGCGCTTCGCCGCGTTCGCAGCAGTCGGGCAGCAGATGGCGGGCGACGATGGTGTGGCGGGCGGCGAGCGCCTGGAGCAGCGCGGCTTCCTTCTTCGGGCCGAAGCCGCGGACCGCGCGCAGGCGGCCGTCTCGGATCGCGGCTTCGAGGTCGGCGGGGCTCGCGATGCCCATGTCCTGCCAGAGCATGATCAGCGTCCGGGGTCCGATGCCGGGCAGCCGCTTGATGTCGAGCAGGCTGACGGGATTTTTCGCGCGCAGCTCCTCGAGCACGCGCATGCTGCCGGTCGTGAGAATCTCGTCGAGCCGCGCGGCCAGATCCTTGCCAACGCCCGGCAGCGCCCGCCGCGCCTCCGGCGTCATGGACGCAATCGCCGCGGGCAGGGCCGCGACGAGCTGCGCCGCGTTCCGATACGCGCGGACCTTGAACGGATTCTCCTGCCCGAGCTCCATCAGATCGGCCGCTTCGGACAACAGGTGCGCGACGTGGAGATTATCCATCACGCCAAAACTACTGGAAATTGGAAAGTGGAAAATGGAAATAGCAGGGAGAGATTGAAAATTGAAGATTGCGCGCAATCGCCAATGCTATTTCCATTTTCCATTTTCCACTTTCCAGTGAACTAGCTTCTGGCGATTCGGAGTCCCTGCGCTTCGAGATGGAAGTCGAGGAGATCGGCCCCCGACGAGGCGAGCGCCTTGCGGACTGCAGGCACATCCGCCGGTTCGGCGAAGCAGAAGAGGCAGCCGCCGCCGCCCGCGCCGCAGACTTTCGCGCCCGTGGCGCCGGCCGCGGCCGCAGCGTCGATCATGCGATCGATGTCGGGTGTGGTGACGCCGGGCGCGAGGCGCTTGCGGTTCTCCCACTCCAGCCGCAGCTGCCGGCCGACTTCGGTCCAGTCGCTCGCCGCCAGCGCTTCGCGCATGTCGACGGCGATGTCGCGGATGTGCGCGAACCGCTCGAAGACGTCCGCGTCGCCGTCGATGTGGCGCTTCATGACATCCCAGTTGTTGATGCCGGAGTTGCGCGAGGCCTTCGTGTAGACGAGCACGAGGCGCGACTGCAGCTCGTCGAGATCGATATCGAGCGGCACCCGCCGCACGCCGTCGATTGACAGCTTCACCGACGACACGCCGCCGTAATACGCCGGCCGGTAGTCCTGCGCGCCGGTCGGCACGTTGATCACCTGCGCCTCGACGTTCATGGCAATGCCGAGCAGCGTCTCGCCGGGAATCTCGCGCTCGGTCCACGCGGCCAGCGCGCCGGCGACGGCGACGTTCAGCGCCGACGATCCCGCGATGCCCGCGCCGAAGGGCGACTCGGACTTCGTGATCAGATCGACGCCGCTCACGTGGAAGTAGCGCACGAGCCGCGCCAGCAGCGGCAGCGGGCCGCCGCCGTCGAGCGACTGCCAGCCGTCGGTTTCGAACTCGGCGCCGGTGTCTTCCGACAGGAGCCGCACGCGCCCGTCCTCGCGGCTGCGGATGGAGCAGTGCGCCCGCAGCGAAATGGCGGCGTTGAGCGTCTGCGCGTTGTCGTGGAAGAGATACAGAGGCCAGATGTCGAGCGTGCCGCCCGCAAGATCGATGCGGGTGGGCGCCGAGCTGTCGATTCGCACGACTGATTATAGAATGACGGCAGGATGTCGCTGCGCGATCTCAGACGAACGGTGGGCCAGCTCGCGATTGTGGGCTTCGACGGCACGGACGTGCCGGTGGAAACGCGGGCGCTCGCCCGCGCGTTCGATCTCGGCGGCGTGATCTATTTCGCCCGCAATGTGGACTCGCCCGAGCAGGTGGCGGAGATGTCGCGCTCGTCGCATGGCCTCGCGCGCGAGACGCCGCTCTGGATCAGCGTGGATCAGGAGGGCGGACGCGTCGCGCGGCTGAAGCGGCCCTTCACCGAATGGCCGCCCATGAACACGCTCGGCCGCAGCGGCGACGAGGCGCTGGCGCGCCGCTTCGCCACGGCCCTGGCGCGCGAGCTGCGCGCCGTGGGCGTGAATCTCGACTACGCGCCGGTGCTCGACATCCACACCAACGCGAAGAACCCCGTCATCGGGGATCGCGCGTTTGCCGAGAAAGCGGAAGACGTCGCGCGCTTTGCCCGCGTGGTGATCCGCGCCCTGCAGGCGGAAGGCGTCGCCGCCTGCGGCAAGCACTTTCCGGGACACGGCGACACCAGCACCGACTCGCATCTCGAGCTGCCGGTGCTCGAGCACGGCACCGATCGCTTCGAGGCCGTCGAGCTCGTGCCGTTCCGCGCCGCGGTCGAAGAGAACGTCGCGTGCATCATGACCGCGCACGTGCTGGTGCCGGCCTACGACGCCGATCGCCCCGCCACGCTGTCGCCGCGGCTCGTCGACGCGATCCTCAAGAAGCGCCTCGGCTATCAGGGCATCGTCATCAGCGACGACCTGGCCATGAAGGCCATCAGCGCCACGTGGGCGCCGGAAGAATCGATGGTGGCCGCGCTGACCGCCGGTTGCGACGCCGTGCTGCTGTGCGACCCGAAGCCCGACGAGCAGGCGCGCGCGCTCGAGGCTGTCATTCACGCCGTCGAATCGCGCGAGTTGCCACTGTCGCGCGTGGAGGATGCTCTCCAGCGGCAGCAGCGCGTCAAGGCGAGGTTCCTCTCGCGCCGCGAGCCTGACGCCTCCCGGCTCGGCGAGGTCCTCGGCTGCGCCGAGCACCAGGCGGTGGCCGAGGAGATGGCGGCGTTCCGCTGATCCGGTCGATGGTGCGCCCTCGCGCTCTTCGCCCCGGCGACACGGTCGCCCTCGTGTCGCCGGCCAGCCCCTTCGATCGCACCGAATTTGACGGGGGCGTCGCGGAACTGCGCCGCCTCGGACTCGACCCCATCTGGGACGACAGCATCTTCACGCGCGAGCCGATGGTGTCGGGCCCGCCCGCGTTGCGCGCGCGCGCGTTTCTCGAGGCGCTCCGCAACCCGTCGGTGCGTGCGATTTTCACCGTGCGCGGCGGCTACGGCAGCGTCGAGATTCTGCCGTTCCTTGACGCCGCCGAGCTCGCCGCATCCCGGACAATCATCTGCGGCTACAGCGACATCACGTCGCTGCTCATCTTCTCGGTGTGCCACGCGGGCCTCGTGGCGTTTCACGGGCCGATGCTCGAATACCGGCTGTCGCGCGGCGCCGCAGGCTACGACGTCACGTCGCTCAAGATGGCGATGTGGGAAGGCGCGCCGATGGGCGAGCTCAAGCCTGGTGGGCTCTCGGTGCTCAAGGCCGGCCGCGCGGAGGGCATGCTGATCGGCGGCACCCTCACGCAGCTGACCGCGGGCCTCGGCACGCCCTACGGCATCCGGCTCGATGGGCCGGCGATTCTCTTCATCGAAGACGTCAACGAGCGGCCCTACAAGCTGCGGCGCATGCTCATGCAGCTGAAGCTGGCGGGCGTGCTCGAGCGCGTCGCGGGCGTCGTGCTCGGCGCCATGACGGCGTGCGACGAGCCTGCCGACCTCGCTTCGGGGCGCGCCGCGCTCACGGCCTGCGACGTGGTGGCCGGCTTCTTCGCGGATTTCGACGGCCCGATTCTCGCAGGGTTCCCGTCGGGCCACGGGCCGGCGCCGACGTGGACGCTGCCGTTCGGCGTGCAGGCCGCGGTCGACACGCGCGACGGCGGCTCGCTCACCATCATGGAGCCCGCCACCGGGGACGAATAGATCATGCGGCACGTTCATCTCATCGGCATCTGCGGCACGGCGATGGCCACCCTGGCGGCAATGCTGCGCGCGCGCGGCGTCGACGTGCGCGGCTCCGATCAGCACGTCTATCCGCCGATGAGCGACTTCCTCCGCGGCGAGGGCATCACCCTGCTCGAGGGATACGACGCATCGCACGTCACCGCCGACATCGACCTCGTCGTCATCGGCAACGCCATCTCGCGCGGCAACGCCGAGCTCGAGGAAGTCCTCGATCGCAAGATCCGCTTCTGCTCGCTGCCTGAGGCCATCCGCGACAACTTCCTCTGGGGCGCGCGCTCGATCGTGGTCGCCGGCACGCACGGCAAGACGACGACGACGTCGCTGGTCGGGTGGACGCTGACGGCGGGCGGGCTGGATCCGAGCGTGCTGGTGGGCGGGATTACCGGCAACTTCAACTCGAGCTATCGCCTCGGCCAGGGGCGCGCGTTCGTCATCGAGGGCGACGAGTACGACAGCGCGTTCTTCGACAAGACGGCGAAGTTCCTGAAGTATCTGCCCGACGTGGCGATCGTCGGCAACCTCGAATACGACCATGCCGACATCTATCCCGACATGGACTCGCTGCGCCTGGCGTTCAGGCGCTTCGTGAATCTGGTGCCGCGGCGCGGGCTGCTGCTCCTCGGCGCCGACAGTGCGGAAGCGATGGCGCTTGCCGAGGGCGCGCGCGCGACGGTCGAGACGTTCGGCCTCGCCGCCGGCGCCACGTGGCAGGCGCATGAAATCGTGTCGACGGCCGGCGGCATGCGTTTTTCGGTGCGCCGCCGCGGCGAGCCGTACGCGCAGATCGAGCTGCCGATGTTCGGCGAGTTCAACGTGCGCAACGCGCTGGCTGCGCTGGCGGTGGCCGACGCCGAAGGCATGTCGCCCGCCTCGGCGAAGGAGGCGTTGCGGCAGTTCAAGGGCGTCAAACGGCGGATGCAGCTGCGCGGCACGGCCGCCGGCGTGGCCGTGTATGACGACTTCGCGCATCATCCCACCGCGATCGCCGAAACACTGCGCGGCGTGCGCTCCGCGTTTCCGGACCGGCGCATCTGGGCGGTGTTCGAGCCGCGGTCGGCTACGTCCTGCCGCCGCGTGTTCCAGGACGATTTCGCGAAGGCCTTTGCCGCGGAACCTGTGCACCGCGTGATTCTCGCGGCGGTGTTTCGCTCCAACCTTCCCGACGCCGAGCGCCTGTCGGCCGAGAAGCTGGTCGCCGATCTGCAGGCGCAGGGCGTCAGCGCCGATCACATCCCGTCGGTCGACGACATCGTCGCGCGCATCGCGCGCGATGCGCGCGACGGCGACATCGTCATCGGCATGTCGAACGGCGGGTTCGACGACTTCCACAACAAGCTGCTGAGCGCGCTGGGCCGTCGCGCGGCGTGATGGACGCGCCGCGGGTCGACGCGCTCGGCGACGCGGCGGTGGTGGTGACGTTCGACACTGCGCTGTCGGAGGCCGCCAACGATCGCGCGCTCGCGCTGGCCGCGGACCTGCGCGCGGCGCCCCTGCGGGGCGCCGTGCGCGACATCGTGCCGGCCATCGCCTCGGTGGTGGTGCACCTCGACCCGCGCGCGACGCGCGTCGAGCAGGTGCTCGACGAGCTGCGCGCGCGCGCGTCGACAATCCCGAAATTCTTCCCGGTTGAATATCCCCGGTCAGATTCTGAACCGGGGATATTCAACCGGGAACAATTTCGGGTGCACGAGATCCCTGTCCGCTACGGGGGCGAGGCGGGGCCGGATCTCGACGATGTCGCGGCGTTTGCGGGCGTCAGCGCACCGGAGGTGATCGCGCGTCATGCCGCCGCGCTGTATCGCGTCTACATGCTCGGCTTCCTTCCGGGCTTTGCGTATCTCGGGCAGGTCGATCCCTCCATTGCCGCGCCGCGGCGATCGACGCCGCGGCAGGCGGTGCCGGCGGGGTCGGTTGGCATCGCCGGCCGGCAGACCGGCGTCTATCCGCGGACATCGCCCGGCGGCTGGCAGGTCATCGGCCGCACCACGGTCAGCATGTTCGACGCGGCGGCGGGCCGGTCGCTGCTCGAGCCTGGCGATCGCGTGCGGTTCGTGCCGGAGCGCGGCTGATGGGCATCACCGTCGTTCGGCCGGGCATGCTCACCACGGTGCAGGACGGAGGCCGGTACGGCGCGCAGCATCTGGGCGTGCCGGTGGGCGGGCCGATGGACTGGTGGTGCCACGAGGCGGCCAATCGGCTCGCCGGGAATGGCCCGGATGCCGCGACGCTCGAGGTCACCCTCATTGGCCCCGAACTTGAATTGAGCCGCACGACGATAGCCGCCGTGGTTGGAGCCAACTTCGCCCTCACACTCACCGGAAGCCGGTCTGGACACGCGTCCGGCAGATCCGTGGCCATGAATCAGGCGTTCCTGATCGAAGCCGGGGACCGTCTGGCGTTCGGGGAACGCACGGCCGGCGCGCGGGCCTATGTCGCGTTTGCCGGTGGTGTCGCCGTCCCGCCGGTCATGGGCAGCCGGGCCACGCACGTCAAGGCGGCGCTCGGCGGCCATGACGGGCGCGCGCTCCAGCGTGACGATGTGCTGCCGCTCGGGGCGACCGCGCGACAGCGCGCGGAGGCGGCCTCCGCCATCGACGTGCCACACCTTTCGGGCGCGGCGCCCGACGTGCTGCGGGCGCCTGCGATGCTGCGCGCGATCGAAGGCCCCGAAGGCGCGCCGGCGGCCTTCTGGGACGCCGTCTTCACGATCAGTCCGCAATCCGACCGTATGGGCTATCGCCTCGACGGCCCCGCGCTGGCAGCGCCGGGGGACCAGCTGTCGTCGGGCGTGACGATGGGCACCGTGCAGGTGACGCCGTCAGGCACGTGCGTGCTGCTGATGGCCGATCGCGCCACCAGCGGTGGCTACGCGCGTGCCGCGTCGGTGATCACCGCCGATTTGCCGCGCGCCGGCCAGCTGGCGCCCGGCGACACCGTGACGTTTTGTCGCGTCACGCCCGACGAGGCGGGGGAGGCGCTGGCCGCGACGATCGCGCGGCTGCCGCCGGCGCCCGCGTGAGCGCGTTCTCGATGGACGTGGATCGTCAGCTCACCGCGCTCTTCGGCGATCGCGTGCGGCGCGCCGCGCCGCTGGCGCCGCTCACCACATTCAAGGTGGGAGGCGACGCGGACTGGCTGATCGACGCGCGCACCGAAGACGAGGTGCGCGGCGCGTTGACGATCGGCCGCGACGCCGGGCAGCCGATCACGATTCTCGGCGGCGGTTCGAACGTGCTGGTGTCGGACGCCGGCGTGCGCGGCCTCGTGATTCGCGTACGCCCGATGGAGGTGAGCCAGCCCTCGCCCGATCGCGTGCGCGCCGACGCGGGCCTCACCATCAACGGCCTCGTGCGCTGGACGATTGGCCGCGGCATCGCGGGCCTCGAGGCGTGGGCGGGCACGCCGGGCACGGTGGGCGGCGCCATCTACGGCAACGCGCATTTCGGCGGGCGCAACATCGGCGATCTCGTCGCGGCCGTGCGCGTGCTGTCGCCGGACGGCGAGGCCCGCACGCTGCCGGCCTTGGAGATGGAGTTCGCGTACGACACGAGCCGCCTGCAGCGCACGCGCGAAGTGCTGCTGTGGGCCGAGTTCCATGCCGGCGCCGGCGATCCCGACGCGCTGCGCGCCGTGGCGAAAGCCTCGCTCGCGCACCGCAAGAAGACGCAGCCGCTCGAGACGCCCAGCGCGGGCTGCATCTTCCAGAATCCGGATCCGGCGCGCGACGCGGTCCCCGACGGCATTCCGCCGTCGGCCGGCGCGCTCGTCGATCGCGCGGGCCTCAAGGGCAGCCGGCTCGGCGCCGCGAAGGTGTCCGACACCCACGCGAATTTCATCGTCAACGAAGGCGGCGCGCGCGCCGCCGACATTCACGCGCTCATCGGGCGCTGCAAGCAGGCGGTGCGCGAACGCTTCGGCGTCGCGCTGCGCGAAGAGATCGTTTACCTCGGGGAGTTTTAATGGCGGATCTGCACATTGAGGGCGGCCGGCGCATCGAAGGCCGCATCATGGTCGAAGGCAGCAAGAACGCGGCGCTGCCGCTCATCGCCGCGTGCCTGTTGAGTGAAGACTGGTGCGAGCTCGATAACGTGCCGCGCATCCGCGACGTCGAGGAGATGTGCCGGCTGCTCGAGAGCGTCGGGGCCGAGGTCGAGGGCGTCGGCACGCCGACGCTGCGCATCCGCGCGCCGAAGCTGACGTCACATCAGCCGTCGCCCGAGCTGGTCGGCAAGCTGCGCGGCTCGGTGCTGCTGCTCGGGCCGCTGCTCGGCCGCCTCGGCAAGGCCGCCATCGCGCCGCCCGGCGGCGACTTCCCGGCGCGCCGCACCATCTCCACGCACGTCCAGGCGCTCGTCGAAATGGGCGGCCGCATCATCGACGCGCCCGGCCACGCGCTCGAAGCGCCCGACGGCCTCCGCCCCTCGTCGTTCTATCTGCTCGAGGCCTCGGTCACCGGCACCGAAACCGCGCTGATGGCCGCGGCCTGCGCGACCGGGCCGGTCGAGATGCGGCATGTCGCCACCGAGCCGCACGTCGTCGAGTTGTGCCGCTTTCTCGAGGGCATGGGCGTGGGCATCGAGGGCATCGGCACATCCACGCTGAAACTGGATCCGCCGAAGACGCTGAAGGGCACGAAGCACCGCCTGTCAGGCGACTACCTCGAGGCCGGCAGCTGGGGCGTGTGCGCCGCGGTCACCGGCGGCGAGCTCGAGGTCAGTGGCGCGCGCTTCGAGGACATGGAGCCGATGGCGGTCGTGCTGCGCCAGATGGGGATGCAGTTCGATCTCGACGACGATCGCTTCCACGTCAAGCCGTCGGCCCTCGTCGCCACGCCGCGCATCACCACGGGCCTGTGGCCAAGCTTCCCGAGCGACTACGTGTCACTGGTCGCGGTGCTCGCGACGCAGGCCGACGGCAAGACGCTGATTCACGACTGGATGTACGAGCTGCGCCTGTTTGCGCTCGAGCAGCTCAGCTCCATGCGCGCGAACCTGTTCCTGTGCGATCCGCACCGCATCATCGTGACGGGCCCGACGCGGCTCAAGGGCCGGCGCCTCGACAGCCGCGACATCCGGTCCGGGATGGCGCTGATCGCCGCCGCCCTGTGCGCGGAAGGCGAGAGCATCATCACGCCGGTCGAAACTGTGGAGCGCGGCTACGCGTCGGTGGTGGACAAGCTGGCGTCGCTGGGCGCGCAGGTCGAGCGCGTGTCGGGCGGGCGCAGAGCGACGGACGAAAAATAGTTATTGGTTACACGGCGGCTTCGTGCACGGCGGCCGGAT